>NZ_DATMRK010000011.1:0-73210 GCF_035566375.1 Collimonas sp. | reverse complement strand
TCCGGTAGCGATGGAACCACCATTTGAGCGAATTAAACTAGTTAGGAAGTCAACATGAAAACTTTTTCCGCTAAGGGCCATGAAGTCCAGCGTGATTGGTTCGTGATTGACGCGACGGACAAAGTCCTCGGACGTGTTGCCAGCGAAGTGGCACTCCGACTGCGCGGCAAACACAAACCGGAATTTACTCCACACGTTGATACCGGCGATTTCATCGTCGTCATCAATGCAGGCAAACTGCGCGTCACTGGCGCCAAGGCAACCGACAAGACATATTTCCGTCACTCCGGTTACCCAGGCGGCATCTACGAAACAAATTTCCAGAAAATGCAACAGCGTTTTCCAGGTCGTGCGCTGGAAAAAGCGGTCAAGGGCATGCTGCCTAAGGGTCCGCTTGGCTACGCCATGATCAAGAAGCTCAAAGTGTACGCAGATGGCAGCCATCCGCACACTGCGCAGCAACCTAAAGCACTCGAACTCTAAGGAATAGACATGATCGGTAACTACAATTACGGAACCGGCCGTCGCAAGAGTGCAGTGGCTCGCGTCTTCATCAAGTCCGGCTCCGGCCAAATCATCGTCAACGGCAAGCCAGCGAATGAATATTTTTCGCGCGAAACCGGCCTGATGGTGATTCGTCAACCACTGGAACTGACTAACCATGTCGAAACTTTCGACATCAAGGTCAATGTCAGCGGCGGCGGCGAGTCCGGCCAGGCTGGCGCAGTTCGTCACGGCATCACTCGTGCTCTGATCGACTACGATGCAACTTTGAAATCGGAGCTGTCGAAAGCCGGCTTCGTTACACGTGATGCACGTGAAGTTGAACGTAAGAAGGTCGGTTTGCGCAAGGCACGTCGCGCAAAACAATTCTCCAAGCGCTAATCTACGCTTTCAGAATATCGAAAAGCCGCCAGGTTCGCGCCTGGCGGCTTTTTGTCATTTGTTGCGGCTCCTTAGTTGCTCCTCTTTTGCGTCTCTTTATGAAAACGTAACATTGGCAAAGCGCTATGGCGCCTGCGGTTGCAAGCTATTTTCGATTTGAATGTTAAGCAGCCCTAACGATTCATTGGCTGATAAAATAGCCCGCTCTTGGCGGCAATTTACCCAAAAATATCGGGTACCAACATCGTGCAATTTTCATATCAGGTTTGAAAAGCCGAATTGAAAACCGGATTGAAAACCCGAAGTGAAGATTATGTACGGCTCCATGCAAGGAAAGAAAATGATCAAAGTCGGGATTGTGGGTGGTACGGGTTATACCGGAGTCGAGTTGCTGCGTTTGCTGGCAACCCATCCGCATGCACAATTGCAAGCGGTGACTTCGCGCAAGGAAGACGGCATGCCGATTGCCGACATGTACCCCTCTTTGCGCGGCCGCGTCGCGCTGGCATTTTCCTCGCCTGAGAACGCCCGCCTGACTGAGTGTGACGTGGTGTTCTTCGCCACCCCGCACGGCGTCGCCATGGCACAAGCGCCAGAGCTGCTGGAAGCCGGCGTCAAGCTGATCGATCTGGCTGCTGATTTTCGTTTGCAGGACACCGCGGTGTTCGAGAAATGGTACAAGCTGCCGCACAGTTGCCCTGAGCTGCTGAAGGAAGCCGTGTATGGTTTGCCGGAGCTGAATCGTGCTGCCATCAAGAATGCGCGCATCGTCGGCAATCCAGGTTGTTATCCAACCACCATGCAACTTGGCCTGGCGCCGTTGCTGAAGGCCGACGTGGTGGATGCTTCGCACCTGATCGCCGATTGCAAATCAGGTGTATCCGGTGGCGGCCGCAAGACCGAAATCGGCATGCTGTTCTCGGAAGCCAGCGACAATTTCAAGGCCTACGGCGTGTCCGGCCACCGGCATTCACCGGAAACGGTAGAGCAACTCAGTAAATTGACCGACAAAAAGGTCGGCCTGCTGTTTACGCCGCATCTGGTACCGATGATACGTGGCATGCATTCGACCATTTACGCCCGTCTGACTAAAGATATCGACAATGCGGCGCTGCAGGCGCTGTTTGAAGATGCTTACAAGAATGAGCCGTTTGTCGACGTCATGCCGTTTGGCTCGCATCCGGAAACCCGCTCCACTCGCGGTTCGAATATGTTGCGGATCGCTTTGCATCGTCCTGACAACGGCGATACTTTGGTGGTGCTGGTGGTGCAAGACAATCTGGTAAAAGGATCGGCCGGTCAGGCAGTGCAATGTATGAACCTGATGTTCGGTCTGGAAGAAACCACCGGTTTGCTGCATGTGCCGGTAATGCCATGATGTGGTTGGTCGCTGTGTCGTGTGCAGATGTTATTGAGCGACGGAGCCGGCCGCGATGAAGTATAAGTTGTGGGTCCGGCGCATGTCGATTTCGGCGCCGAAAATGACGGTGAAAAGCCATTTCCCCTGGCCATTGAAGGCGCTTTTCCTGGTACTGGTTTTGGGACTTGGCGGCGCGATCGCGCTGTGGATATATGACTTGGGACGTGATTTCACCGGTCATAGCCCTGCAGTCAGCAAGCAGCAGCTGGCCGATCTGAATGAGAAAGTAAGTGCGTTGACGGCTGAACGGGATCGTTTCTCGAGCACCGTCAATGCCGCCGAAAGCCGGCTTAATATCGAGAAGGCGGCGCAAGAACAGCTGGGTCAGCAGATCAAGGTACTGGAAACCCAAAATGCCAAGCTGAAAGAGGATCTGGCTTTTTTTGAAGGTCTGCTGCCGAATGCGACAGGTAAGCAAGGTATTACCATTCAGCGCCTAACCGCCGAACTGCTGACGCCGACGCAATTGCGCTATCGGATGCTGATCATGCAGGGTGGTAAAGGGCCTAATTTTGTTGGGGATGTACAACTGTTGGTGAGTGCCACGATAGCTGGAAAAAGCGTTGTGCTGACTTTCCCCGGCGCCAACGCAACGGCCGCAGACAAGGCCGCTTCCCAGCTTGATTTCAAGTACTACCAGCGGGTCGAGGCTCAACTGACTTTGCCGGAAGGTGCCGTGGTCAAGGCGATTCAAGCCAAAGTCATGGAAAAAGGCCAGATGCGTGCGCAGCAAACCTCTAATTTGTAAAAAGGAAACATCATGTTCAACCGCAAAGCAAAGAGCACTATCGATAGCTTGATTGGTTCATCGACTACTATCCAGGGCGATGTTCATTTCAAGGGCGGTCTCCGCATCGATGGCAACGTGAAAGGCAATGTGCTGGCCGAGGCTGGTGAAACCAGCGTTTTGGTGATTTCCGAGAGCGCCAAGGTGGAGGGCGATGTGCGGGTTGCCCATCTGGTGGTCAACGGCGAAATCCGTGGCAATGTTTATTCCGCGGAACTGCTTGAATTGCAGCCGAAAGCCCGCATAACCGGTGATGTCAATTACAAAGCGCTGGAAATGCATAGCGGTGCTTTGGTAAGCGGCAAGCTGACCCATGAACTGAACGCGGCAGAGCCGGTATTGAAACTTGCCATGTCGCAATCGGCCTGAATCTTCAGAGTTTTCAAAACCCGCCGCCACCGTTTCAGGCGCCGCCTGCATGAATTCGGGCAAGCGCCTATAATGCAGTATTGTATGTACCCCGCAGGAGCCAAAAATGAATGCTGTCGCTGAAATTCAAGATGTAGTCGCATCTCCGATCGTGTTTACCGATAGCGCCGCCGCCAAGGTTGCGCAGCTGATCGAAGAAGAAGGCAATCCAGACCTCAAATTGCGCGTTTTCGTGCAGGGCGGTGGTTGCTCCGGTTTCCAGTACGGATTCACCTTTGACGAAATCACCAATGAAGATGACACCACCATGAGCAAGAATGGTGTGCAATTGTTGATCGATTCGATGAGTTATCAATATCTGGTGGGCGCTGAAATCGACTACAAGGACGACCTGGAAGGTGCGCAATTCGTGATCAAGAATCCGAATGCGACAACTACCTGCGGCTGCGGTTCTTCTTTCTCTGCCTGATTAGACTTAACTGATACTGAACTGACACGCGCTTCTTTAAAAAAGGACGCCGGGGAGAAATCCCCGGCGTCCTTTTTTCATTGCGGCTTGCTGCTTCGGTTTCCACTGGCACACGCCGGGCGGGCTAAGCAGGACTAAGCTGGATACAGCGCCCCCAGAATCCGCAAATCTCGCGCCCCTGTCACCAGCGGCAGGTTACCCGGTAAGCGCTGGTCGAAGCGCAGCGCCAGCCAGGCGAAAGCGACCGCCTCGACGTGGTTGGGGGCAATCCCGAGCGCCTCGGTGGATTGCACCGCTGCCGTCAAATGCCGTTGTTGCAGCGCGTGCGCCAGCTGCTGCATCAGATATGGGTTATAGGCGCCGCCGCCGCAGACGTACACGGTTTGCGCCGCCGGTGCATGCAGTGCGATGGCGTCCGCGATCGTAGTGGCGGTCAATACCGCCAGGGTGGCCTGTACATCGCTAGGGGTGAGCTGCTGCGGCAGTCGGCTCAGGTGGTGTGCCAGCCAGGCTTCGTGAAACAGGTCGCGTCCGGTACTTTTGGGCGGCGCGGCGGCAAAATACTCTTCCTCGCGCATGGCGTCGAGCAAGGCTGGCGCAGGCTGGCCGCTGGCCGCCCACATGCCGTTTTCATCGTAATCCTTGCCATGATGACGCTTGATCCACAGATCCATCAATACATTGCCAGGCCCGGTATCGAAACCGACGACGTCGCGGCGGCTCTGCCCGGGCGTCGCATGGCTATGCAACACGCTGATGTTGGCGATACCGCCGATATTCACCACCACCCGGGTTTGCGCTGAATTCGCGAACACCGCTTGATGAAACGCCGGCACCAATGGCGCACCCTGGCCGCCGGCGGCAATGTCGCGGCTGCGAAAATCGGCGATCACGTCGATCCCTGTCAATTCGGCCAACAGCGCCGGGTTGTTGGCCTGGCGTGTGAAACCAAGCTCGGGACGATGGCGGATGGTTTGGCCGTGGACGCCGATAGCGCGGATCTGGTCCGGCCGCAAACCGGCGTCCGCCAGCAAGCGTTCGACGCAGGCCGCATAGTGCGAACTCAAGATATTGGCGATCAGCGCTTCACGCTCGATCTCATTCTGACCGGCAGTTTGCAGCGCCATCAGCTCGGCCCGCAGCGAGGCTGAAAAGGGCATGTAAGCCGACGCCAGGGTCGCCACCGGATGTTGCGCCGGAGCGCTGGGAAATGCCGCGATAACACCGTCGACGCCGTCCAGACTGGTGCCGGACATCAAGCCGATGAACAAACCGCTGTGGATAGTTGAAGTGGGCATAATAAAACCGTTGTGAGATCAGCTGATTTTACTAGCGACCTGACAACGGTTCTATGTTTATTCAAGATTCAGCAGGACCGACGCCTGCTGCACATCTATTTTGACGCCAGTTTGGTCGCAGGCGCGGCAATTGCCTCGCTACCGCTCAACAAGGCAAAACGATGGGTGATATCGGCGGCAACCGTCTTGAAGCGCTGCAATTCGGCGCCGGCCAGCGGGCTGGCGGTAGGCACTACCACCGACATCGGGTCGCGCGGTTCGTTAGCCACCCGGAATTCATAATGCAGATGCGGGCCGGTAGCCCAGCCGGTCATGCCGACATAGCCGATGACGTCGCCCTGGCTGACCTTGCCGCCCTTGCGCGAGGTCGGTGCAAAGCGGCTCATGTGCGCATATACCGTTGAATACTTACTATCGTGCTTGATGATGACCACATTGCCATAACCGCTTTCGACGCCGGCAAAGTCGATCACACCGTCAGCCGTGGCATGGATAGGCGTGCCCGTGGCGGCGGCAAAGTCGACTCCGGTGTGCTTTTTCCATTTGCCCAGGATAGGATGCACGCGCATCGAAAAGCCGGAAGAAATACGGGTAAAGGTCAACGGCGATTTCAAAAATGCTTTTTTCAGCGATTTGCCGTCGAAACCGTAGTAGCCGCCCTGGCCGTCGCTGCCCGGGTCGTCAAACCACACTGCCTGGAACGGCTTGCCGCCATTGACGAACTCGCCGGCCAGGATGCGTCCGGCGCGCAGGAACTGGCCGTTTTGCCAGAATGTTTCATAAGCGACATTAAAATGATCGCCGCGTTTCAGATCGGAGGCAAAATTGATGTTGGTGCCAAACATGCCGACGATTTGCGAGGCCACGCTATCCGGGATATCTGCAGCATCGGTGGCGGCGAACAGCGAGGAGCGAATCACGCCGGTATGCATTTCGATGCGTCGTTCGATCGTGGCTGTTTCTTCGGCAACAGTAAATTTATCGCCATCGCGCTGAATCAGCAGGTTGCGGGGGGTATCGTCACTGCCGTCGATAATCGTCGCGCGCAACATCTGCAGCACGCCGTCATTGCTGGTTTGCGCTTGCACCACGGTACCGGCCTTGAGCCGCAGCACGGCGCGTGCGCGGCTGTCGGATTTGATGAAATTGCTGGCCTCGTCGTCGTCCACACCAAGCCGTGTCAGCAAGGTAGCCAAGGTATCGCCGGCGCGCATTTTATCTTCAGCAACATACAGCTGTTGCTGAGCTTCAAGTTTTGCGATTTGCTCGCCGAGACTAGGCAACTCCAGCTCTGCGGAAATTGCCTTCACCGAGATTTCGTCGGGATCCGTTGGCATCGGAGCAACCCCGGCTGCGCCAAATGCAATCAGGGTCAGCAATACGGCTGAAGCGGAGACAATACGGGTTTTAGGCGTGGAATCGGCAACAGAAGCATAGACCCGCGTTGGTATCTGCGCGAAAAACGGCTTGATACTGGAGCGCAAGTTGATGATTTTATCTTTGAGAGACATGCAATACGTTAAAATTTGCCGTTTGCTACCGATTCTTTATGCTGTTGTTTGATTGAACGACTTGCGGCGGGATTAAAAGGGATCACGGATTATACCTTAGACGCTAGCGAGATAAATCCGATTTATGTAACAGACGATTTCTGTAACCCTTTGTTTTCGCAGTGATATGCGCGAAAGCGCAACTCTTTTAGATTTTATTTTCGCTGGATTTTTATGGCTCACGATTCTCAAAACGCATCACCGAAGGCTGCCGTTGCCGCTACTACTTCTGCTGCTGAAAACACCCCACTGATTCTGTCGGACCGGGTCCAAGAGGCGCTGGCGATCACCAAGCGCGGTGTCGACGAACTGCTGATCGAGAGCGAGTTTGCGCGCAAGCTGCAACGTTCCGAGCAAAGCGGCAAGCCATTGCGCATCAAACTGGGCCTGGACCCAACCGCGCCGGATTTGCACCTCGGCCATACGGTGGTGCTGAACAAGATGCGGCAACTGCAGGATCTCGGACACAACGTGATTTTTCTGATTGGCGACTTCACCTCGATGATCGGCGATCCATCCGGACGCAATGTGACGCGGCCGCCGCTGACCCGCGAACAAATCGAGGAAAACGCCAAGACCTATTTTGCCCAAGCCAGCCTGGTGCTGGACCCGGAGCGCACTGAAATCCGCTACAACTCGGAGTGGTCGGATAAGCTTGGCGCACGCGGCATGATCCAGTTGTCGGCCAAATATACGGTGGCGCGGATTCTCGAGCGCGAAGATTTCACCAAGCGTTTCAAGGTCGGCACGCCGATCTCGGTGCATGAATTGCTGTACCCGCTGATGCAGGGCTACGATTCGGTGGCGCTGGAATCCGATCTGGAATTGGGCGGCACCGATCAGAAATTCAATCTGCTGGTCGGCCGTGAATTGCAAAAGGATTACGGCCAGGAGCAGCAATGCATCCTGACCATGCCCTTGCTGGAAGGACTGGACGGCGTCGAGAAGATGTCGAAATCCAAGGGCAATTACATCGGCATCACGGAGCCGGCCAACACCATGTTTGCCAAGGTGATGAGCATTTCCGATGTCATGATGTGGCGTTATTACGAGTTGTTGTCGTTCAAATCGCTGGCGCAGATCGCCGCTTACAAGACGCAAGTCGAAGGCGGCCAGAATCCGCGTGACATCAAGGTCGCGCTGGCGCAGGAAATCGTGGCGCGTTTCCATAACCAGCAAGCGGCGGAAGACGCCTTGAGCGACTTTAACAATCGCGCCAAGGGCGGCATCCCGGACGACATTCCTGAAGTGAACCTGAGCGGCGCACCGCTGGGCATCGGCCAATTACTCAAGCAAGCCAATCTCTGCCCATCCACCTCTGAAGCGTTGCGCATGGTGGAACAAGGCGGGGTGCGGATTGACGGCGCCGTGGTGAGCGATAAAGGCTTGAAAATCGATGCTGCTACCTTCGTGATACAGGTTGGCAAACGCAAATTTGCCCGGGTGACCCTGACCGCATGATCGGCCTGCTGCAGCGAGTCAGCCACGCCAGCGTGGTAGTGGATGGCGTCACGGTCGGCGCCATCGATGGCGGCCTGATGGTATTGCTGTGCGCCGAACGTGGCGATCGCGAACAGGAAGCGGATGCGCTGTTGAACAAGTTGCTGGCTTATCGCGTGTTCGCCGACGCTGCCGGCAAGATGAACCGCAGCCTGAGCGACATCGGCGGCGGCCTGTTGCTGGTGCCGCAATTTACCCTGGCGGCGGATACGCAATCAGGAACCCGGCCCTCGTTCACGCCGGCGGCGGCGCCGGAAGAAGGGCGCCGTTTGTTCGACTATTTCGCCGCGCAGGCCGCTAGCCGGCACGGACCAGTTGCAACCGTAGCAACCGGCCGTTTTGGCGCCGACATGAAAGTGTCCTTGACCAATGACGGTCCGGTGACCTTCTGGCTGCAGGTAAAACCGCCGGTGGCCAAAGCGCAAACCTAAGCCTAAGCATGAGCGGTTTTTTTGCTGTAGCCTGACACTTTTACCGACAGGAGCTTACCGTGGAACTTTGGAGCCATTCCTTCAACGACGGTGCATATATCCCCGGCGAATTCGCTTTCGCGGTAGTGCATCCCGAGACCCGCATTACCTTGTCCGCCGACCACAACCCGCACCTAGGTTGGGGCCAACCGCCGGCCGGTACAAAATCGATGGTGTTGATTTGCCACGATCCCGATGTGCCGTCGCGCGCTGACGACGTCAACCAGGAAGGCAAGACCGTGCCGGCCGATCTGCCGCGCGTCGATTTTTTTCATTGGGTGCTGGTCGACCTGCCGCCGCATGCCGCTTCGATTGAAGCCGGGACGTTTAGCGACAGGGTCACCTCACGCGGCAAGCCAGGTCCGGAAATCTACGGCAGCCCGATCGCTGGCGCCCGTCATGGCTTGAACGACTACACCGGCTGGTTCGCCGGCGATGCGGCGATGGGCGGCGACTATTTCGGTTACGACGGCCCGTGCCCGCCATGGAACGACGAAGTTGTGCACCGTTATTTTTTTACTGTGTACGCACTGGATATCGCGCGCTTGCCGGTAGACGGCAAATTCACCGGGCCGCAAGTACTGGCGGCCATGCGCGGGCACATTCTGGCCGAAGCATCCATCGTCGGCCTCTACACCTTGAATCCGGATCTGTAATCGCTGGCCCTGCAGAAAACTCATGTCAACTACCGAAATTTTACTGATACGCCACGGCGAAACAGACTGGAACCTGGAGCGCCGTCTGCAAGGCCATCTGGACATTCCGCTCAATCCGGTCGGCCAGCGCCAGGCCCAGGCACTAGCCCGCAGCCTGGACGGGATTGCCCTGGACGCCATTTTTTGCAGTGATCTGCAGCGCGCGCAACAAACCGCTGCGCCATTGGCTTCGGCTCGCGGCGTTAATTTGCGTCTCGCAAGCGGCTTGCGTGAACGCTGTTACGGTGCGCTGGAAGGCTTGCGCTACCCAGACGCAGCAGAACGTTTTCCGGAAGCGTACGCAGCATTGGTGGGGCGCGACGTCGATGCCCGTTATCCGCCCGGCCAGCATGTGGCGGAAACCATGCGCGAATTCTATGCACGGGTGGTGACCACCTTGTCTGCACTACTGGCGCCCGGCGACTTGCGCCGGATTGCAGTGGTGACACACGGCGGCGTGCTCGATGGTATTTATCGTCTCGCGCATAAGCTGCCGCTGGATCAGCCGCGCAGTTGTGATATTTTCAATGCCAGCATCAATCGTCTGAGCTGGAATCCTGAGTGGCCGCAACCGCTGCGAGTGGATGGCTGGGCCGATGTGGCGCATCTGGACGCCTTGTCACTCGACGAAATTGATCAATAAGCGGTCAATAGACGGTCAACACGCGATTAACAAACGATTAACAAGCGATCATTGCCCAATTCATGCAGCCCGCGTCTCGACGCTTATGTTAGTGCTCGGCGGCTAGTCCAAAAAATCGCTATAAATCTGTATAAGCTGCTGCAAAAACAGTTGTGATAAAGGCAGGGGGCTTGTGCTAATCTTGCTGATAAGAATTAAAACAACAGCGGGACTGCCAGCATGAAACTGAATCTCTTCCCCTCCTGGGCTCAGCGCGCCGTTGACTCCGAGCAGTTGCTCGATGCGACTGCGGGGAAGCAGGCTGCGCCAGCGCTGAATGACGAACAGCTGGCGCTGGTTGGCGTGCTGCATCAACTGTTGCAAACCCTGCCGCAAGCGTATAGCGGCCGCGAAAGCGTTAAGCGCCTGTGCCAGATGATTTTGCCTGCCAGCCCGCATATACGGCTGGTGTGGGTGGGGTTCTGCCAGGACGACTCGGAAGCGACCATCAAGCCGGCCGCGATTGTCGGCAAGGCGTTGAGCGAATCGGATCATTGGCAGCTGGCCAAGGATTGTTTTGATTACGTCGCACCGTTCGCCCAGGTTGCCGATTGGGAGGCTGGCCATGATAGCGATTTCCATGCGCTGTTTGCGCCATGGCAGTCGCATCCCGAGCGTTGTTCCGTCAAGGCCGCACTGGCCATCCCGCTGCGCTCGGAAAAAGCGCGCATGCACGGCATGATGGTGTTTTACGCGGATAGCCAGGACTATTTTTCAGAAACCGGGTTTGCTTCATTCCAGGCTTTCGGCCATGTTTGCGAAGTGATCTGGAAGCAATCCAATTTGTCGCATTTGCTGACGCGGCAGGCGCAACTTGATTCGCTGACCGGCTTGCTGACAAGGCGCCGCATCGTGCATGTTTACGAAGAGGCGGTAGCGGCCACCGCCACCGCCGCTGCTGACGAGGCGGCGCCGTTGTCGATCTTGTATTGCCAGCTGGATGATTTCCACAAGATCAACGATCTGTATGGCTGGGCGGTGGCCGACAATATCCTGGCCGCGTTCGCCAAGGATACCGGCGTCCAGCTGCGCAAGACAGACAGCGGCGGCCGCTGGAACGCCACCGAATTCCTGTATGTGTTGCCCAGTACCGACACGGTGGATGCCGACAATCTGGCCGAAGCATTTCTCGGCCATTTCATGCATCACCCGGTGAACATCGAAAACTGGTCGATCCGGCTTGCGCTGTCGATAGGCGTTGCCACTTATGGCGCCGACGGCCGCGGACTGGACGAGCTGATTCATTACGCGACCCAGCATCTGCGCAGCTCTAGTACGGTGGCCGACGACGAACTTTGATTGTGCAAAACGCCGCTTGCCACTGCAATCGCGATAAAATGACGCCTTTCTCCCTTGTGTTCGTCCCGAGCTAGCGACCCCGCCGTGAATATTGGCCCTTATTTCCTTCGTAACAATGTTTTTGTGGCGCCTATGGCAGGTGTCACGGACAGACCGTTCCGCCAGCTTTGCAAAGAGCTGGGCGCGGGCTATGCGGTATCGGAAATGGCGGCCTCGAATCCGCGTCTGTGGCAAACCGAGAAGACGTCGCGGCGTATCAATCACGATGGCGAGATGGAGCCGCGGGCAGTGCAGATCGCCGGCGCCGATCCGCTGATGCTGGCGGAATGCGCAAAATACAATGTCGATCACGGCGCCCAGATCATCGATATCAACATGGGATGCCCGGTCAAGAAAGTGTGCAACAGCTGGTGCGGTTCGGCTTTGTTGCAAGATGAGCAATTGGTGGCGAAGATTCTGGAGGCGGTTGTGAGCGCGGTTGATGTGCCGGTCACGCTGAAGTTTCGCACTGGCTGGGATCGCCTCAATAAAAATGCCTTGAATATTGCACGGCTGGCAGAGGCCAGCGGCATCGCCATGCTGACTTTGCATGGCCGCACTCGGGCCGACGCCTATCGCGGCGACGCCGAATACCACACCATCGCCGCGGTCAAGGCGGCGGTCACGATTCCGGTGGTGGCCAACGGTGATATCACGACACCGGAAAAAGCACGGCAAGTGCTGGAGTTCACTAAAGCCGACGCCATCATGGTGGGGCGCGCGGCGCAGGGCAGGCCGTGGATTTTCCGCGAGATCGATCATTATTTGCGCACCGGCGAATATTTGCCGTCGCCGCTGGTGACGGAAGTGCAACAGCTGATGGATGAGCATCTGCGCGCCCACTATGGTTTTTATGGCGCTTACTTGGGGGTGCGTACCGCCCGCAAGCATATCGGCTGGTATGTGCGCGACCTGCCTGGCGGCGAGGCATTTCGGCAACGCATGAACCTGCTGGAAGATTGCGGCCAGCAACTGGCCGCGGTAAATAGCTTCTTCGAATCGCAGTTTGCGTTTGGGGAGCGGTTACAATACGGGGTGGCCGAGCAGATGCTAGCGGCCTGAATCAGATTAACAAGAAACCGGATTTGGCAAGATTTCGTCAATAGGGTGCTGTAACGCCGCTGACGGAATTGCGCAGGTCCCAAAAAAAGAATAGTAAAAAAGAATGAGCAAAGAGAGTATCCAAGACGTGGTGAAGCAAAGCCTGGAAAAATATTTCAAGGATCTGGGCGAGCAGCCGCCGTCGAACGTCTATGACATGGTGATTTCCACGGTTGAAAAACCGGTATTGGAAGCCGTGATCGCGCGCGCCGAAGGCAATCAGTCGCATGCGGCTGAAATGTTGGGCATTAACCGTAATACCTTGCGCAAGAAATTGCAGCAGCACGGTCTTTTGTAAAATTTAGAAGCAATATTTAGAAGCGGTTTCAAGGCGCAGTTTAAAAAACGTAGTGTCAAGAACGCAGTTTTAAGAATTATGCGAGCGGCGCCGAGCCAATAGGCAGCAAGTAGGCAGCAGAGTCAGAAAGCCGGCAGCAGGCTGCGGCTTTCATTAGGGGATGCGGCAGTTCCCTCACAATGATGCATGATGTACTTATCCCTTTTCCTTCCCGTCATTCACTTCCAGAGTTTTCATCATGATTAAACAAGCCCTCATTTCCGTATCCGATAAAACCGGGATACTCGATTTCGCAAAAGAATTGTCGGCGCTGGGCGTAAATATTCTATCGACGGGCGGCACCGCCAAGCTGCTGGCGGATAACGGCGTCAAGGTGACCGAAGTCGCGGATTACACCGGCTTCCCGGAAATGCTCGATGGCCGCGTCAAGACCCTGCATCCGAAAGTACACGGCGGCATCCTGGCCCGCCGCGATTTCCCTGAGCATGTTGCGGCTCTGGCGCAGCACCAGATTCCGCTGATCGACATGGTGGTGGTCAATCTCTACCCGTTCCAGCAGACCGTTGCCAAGGAGCAGTGCTCGCTGGAGGATGCTATCGAGAATATCGACATCGGCGGTCCGGCCATGCTGCGTTCGTCGGCCAAGAATCATAAAGATGTGATTGTGCTCTGCGAGCCTGGCGATTACGCCGGCGTGCTGGCTGAGCTGAAGGCGAATCAGGGCGAGGTCGGCTACGCCACCAGATTCGCGTTGGCGAAGAAGGTGTTTGCCCATACCGCACAATACGACGGCGCGATCACCAATTATTTCACTTCGCTGGGCGAAGACAAGCAACACACCACCCGCAGCGCCTACCCGGCAACGCTGAACCTGCATTTCGAAAAGGTGCAGGAAATGCGTTACGGCGAAAATCCGCATCAATCGGCGGCGTTTTACCGCGATACCCGCCATGTCGAAGGCGCGCTGGCCAATTACAAACAGTTGCAAGGCAAGGAACTGTCGTACAACAATATTGCCGACGCCGATGCCGCTTGGGAATGCGTCAAGACTTTCAACGAAACCGCGTGTGTCATCATCAAGCACGCCAATCCTTGCGGCGTCGCCATCGGCAGCAATCCGTTGGAAGCGTATAGCAAGGCCCTGCAAACCGATCCGACTTCAGCCTTTGGCGGCATCATTGCCTTCAACCAGGAGCTCGACGGCAATGCCGCCGAAGCGGTTGCCAAGCAATTCGTCGAAGTCATCATCGCGCCGTCTTTCACCGAACAAGCCAAGCAGGTTTTTGCGGCCAAGCAGAATGTGCGCCTGCTGGAAATCCCACTGGCCCATGCTGTCAATCCGTACGACTTCAAGCGCGTCGGCGGCGGTTTGCTGGTGCAATCGCCGGATGCGCGCAACGTCGCCCTGAGCGAGCTGAAAGTGGTCAGCAAGAAGCAACCGACCCAGCAGCAATTGCAGGATTTGATGTTTGCCTGGCGCGTCGCCAAGTTCGTCAAGTCGAACGCTATAGTGTTTTGCGGCAATGGCATGACCTTGGGCGTCGGCGCCGGCCAGATGAGCCGGGTCGACTCTGCCCGCATCGCCTCGATCAAGGCGCAAAACGCCGGTTTGTCGCTGGTGGGTTCAGCGGTGGCTTCGGATGCATTTTTCCCGTTCCGTGACGGTCTGGACGTGGTGGTCGACGCTGGCGCCACTTGCGTGGTGCAGCCGGGCGGTTCGATGCGCGATCAGGAAGTGATCGATGCGGCCGACGAGCATGGCGTAGTCATGCTGCTCACGGGCACGCGCCACTTCCGCCATTAAGTAGCGATCAAGCGCTTCGTGCTTGCAACGCGGCGAAGCGCTTCGGTCATAGTCTGGTCATATGAAAATCCTCGGTATCGACCCCGGTCTGCGGACCACCGGTTTTGGCATCATCGACAAGCAGGGCAACAAGCTCAGCTATGTCGCCTCGGGCACCATCAAGACCCCGGACGCTGATTTGCCGCAACGCCTGAAAGTGATTCTGGCCAGCGTTTCGGAAGTCATCCGCACCTATGCGCCGGATTGCTCGGCGATCGAAAAAGTCTTCGTCAACGTTAATCCGCAATCGACGCTGTTGCTCGGGCAAGCCCGTGGCGCAGCTATTTGTTCCTTGGTTAGCGCGGATTTGCCGGTGGCCGAATATACCGCTTTGCAGATCAAGCAAGCGGTCGCCGGGCATGGCAAGGCGCAAAAGCAGCAGGTGCAGGATATGGTGCAACGGCTGTTGCAGTTGCCTGGGCTGCCGGGCACGGATGCTGCCGATGCGCTGGCGGTGGCGATCTGTCACGCTCACAGCGGCGAGGCGCTGGCGCACCTAAGCGCATTGGCGCCGGGTTTGGCGAAGAAGGGTTTGCGAGTACGCGGTGGCCGGCTGGTAGGTTGATCCTTGATCCAGCTGCGCCCCCACATAGAGCATTGTTTGCTATTATTTTCAGTCGTTACAGTATGAATTAATTATATTCCGTCATCCGCAGCCGCCCATTCCGCACTATCAAGCCGCCTACTCCCCGCTTTATCTGCGATTTGTCTCATTTTGCGTGTCGGAAGGTTCGTTCAATCGTGAACCTTTGTTTCAGCAAAATCGTGACAAACACATGTGTATATCTGAGAGCTGACATTTACATATGCTGCTAAGTCCTTCATTTATTTAGTAATTCAATGTAATGGCGCCGTCAGTCGATTGTTAGATACCGGCGCTAAGTCATTGACTTTACTCGAATATTTTGCAATTGCCTGCTGCTAAATGGCTTGACCTAGAATAGTGCATCCTCTAAAGTGGGTGGAAGTGTGGAAAAGTGTCTTTTTGTGGGGCATTTTTGCTGGCTTGCAAAGAAATTTTCAGGATCAAACAAAGGAGCGTGTGCGGTGTTTCAGGGTGCGTCAGCATTAAATCTCGATGCAAAAGGACGGATGGCAGTGCCGTCCAAGCATCGTGACGCCCTCACCGTTCAGTGCGAGGGGCGGCTAACGCTCACCAAACATCCACACGGCTGCCTGCTGTTATTTCCGCGCCCGGTCTGGGAAAGTCACCGCGAACAAATCGCGGCGTGGCCCATGTCGGCGCGCGCCTGGCAGCGGATTTTCCTTGGCAACGCCTCCGATGTCGAACTCGATTCCGCCGGCCGGATTCTGGTGGCGCCGGAGTTGCGCGCGGCGGTCGGCTTGACGCGCGACGTCATGTTGCTGGGCATGGGAAGCCATTTCGAGATTTGGGATGCAGCCAAGCTGGCTGAGAGCGAGTCGCAAGCAGTTGCGGCTGGCATGCCCGAAGTGTTAAGTAATTTTTCGTTCTGACGGGCCAGCCATGAGTGAACCAGTGGTGCCCGAGTTCCAGCACCGCACCGTGTTATTGGATGAGGCTGTCAGTGCGTTGGCGATTGTAGATGCGCGCGCGGATGGCATTTATGTCGACGGTACTTTCGGGCGCGGCGGCCATAGCCGAAAAATCTTAGAGAGCCTTGGGCCGCGCGGTCGTTTGATCGCCTTCGACAAGGACCCGCAAGCTATTGCCACCGCGAGCATGATCGCCGATCCGCGCTTTGAGATCGTGCACGACAGCTTTGCGACGATGGCGCAGGCATTGCAGGAAAGAGGAATACAACAAGTCGACGGCGTGCTGCTGGATCTGGGCATCTCGTCGCCGCAGGTGGACGACGCCAGCCGCGGTTTCAGCTTTCGTGCTGACGGCCCGCTCGACATGCGCATGGATACGACACGCGGCATGTCGGCAGCCGAATGGCTGGCAATTGCAGATGAACAAACAATCGGAAAGGTGGTACGTGATTATGGGGAAGAACGGTTTGCTGTTCAGATTGCAAAGGCGATTGTTGCTAGCCGGACAATCGAGCCCATCACTGGCACACGACAGCTTGCCAAGATCGTGGCAAACGCCGTCAAGACCCGTGAGAAAGGCAAAGACCCGGCCACTCGTACCTTTCAGGCTATACGGATTTTCATCAATCAAGAGCTTGAAGAACTCGAGATAGTACTGGATCAGGCATTTCGGCAGATGGCCCTGCAAGGGAGATTAGTCGTGATCAGCTTTCATTCGCTGGAAGATCGGATCGTCAAGCAGTTCATGGCTTCCAAAGCCAAGCTGCCGCAGCCTGACCGTCGCCTGCCGATCCGTGCTGTCGATCTGCCGCAACCGCAATTGAAACTGGTGGCGCGAGTCAAGCCATCCGACGCTGAAGTCGCGGAAAATCCGCGTGCACGCTCCGCCATCATGCGCGTCGGCGAGCGCCTGGCCGCTGCTGGAGCCAATGGAACCCCCGCATCTGCTGGAGCGCAGCCGTGAGCGGGCGTCTCAATTTTGTGTTGGCCCTGGCCTTGGTGCTGTGCGCATTGGCGCTGGTCAATGCGCAATATCAGGCGCGCCAGCTGTTCATCGAGCTGGAGCGGACCGCCAGTCAGGCGCGCCAGCTGGATATCGAGTGGGCTCAATTGCAGCTCGACCAGTCGACGCTGGGCAAGAACGCAAGAATTGAAGCCAGCGCCACGCGTGACCTGAATATGGTGCCGCTGACCGCCGCCCGTACCCAATATCTGACAGTGGGGGAAAAATGACACGCAATCCCCCGCGCAACTCCCACGCAGGACGGATCGCCGCCGGCAAGGGCGTGCCGTTTTCGGCCAGCCCGATGCTCAAAGTCAAATTGCCGGTATGGCGTTCGCGGGTGGTGTTGTTTGCCATGTTCGCAGCCTTCCTGGCGCTGATCGTGCGGGCGCTGTGGCTGCAAGGGATTTCCACCGATTTTCTGCAAAAGCAAGGTGCGTCGCGCTATGCGCGGACCTTAGAGTTGCCGGCCACGCGCGGCAAGATTACCGACCGCAATGGCCAGGTGCTGGCATCGTCGGTGCCGGTCAAGGCGATCTGGGCGATTCCTGAAGACGTGCAGGCTGCGCCGAAAGAGAAGTTGCAGGAATTGGCAAAACTGCTCGACATGAACTATGCCGAACTCAGCAAAAAACTCGATTCCGACCGCAATTTCGTCTACCTCAAGCGCCAGGTCGAGCAAGATGTTTCCGACAAGATCGTCAAGCTAGGCATCGATGGCATCGAAACCCGCAAGGAGTACAAGCGCTTCTATCCGGAAGGTGAAGTGGCGGCGCATGTGGTTGGTTTTACCAATGTGGAAGATGCCGGCCAGGACGGCATGGAGCTGTCACAACAAAAAAATCTGGCTGGCACTACCGGCAGCCGCCGCGTGATCAAGGATCGGCTGGGGCGTATCGTCGAGGATATCGAGGCAGTCAAGGAACCGCATGACGGCAAAGACCTGGTGCTGTCGATCGACAGCAAGATCCAATACATTGCGTTCACCCAGCTCAAGGAAGCCGTCGAAAAATCCAAGGCGAAGGCGGGCGGGATCGTGGTGATCGACGCCAAAACCGGTGAGGTGCTGGCCCTGGCCAACCTGCCCAGCTACAACCCGAATGACCGCTCGGTGCTGACCGGCGCCCAGTTGCGCAATCGCGTGATGACCGATACCTTCGAACCCGGGTCGACGTTGAAGCCGTTTACTGTCGCGCTCGCGCTCGACACCAACCGGGTGCAGGCCACCACGACTTTCCAGGTTCCCGACAAGATGACCATAGGCACCGCGACTGTGGGAGATTCCCATCCGCATCCGGTGCTGAACATGAGTGTGGCGCAGATTATCCAGAAATCGTCGAATATCGGCACCGCCAAGATAGCGCTGCAAATGCCGGCCGAAGAAATGTGGGAAATGTTCACCACCGTCGGCCTTGGCCAGCAACCGAAATTCGGCTTCCCCGGCGCGGTTGCCGGCCGCGTGCGTCCTTTCAAATCCTGGCGGCCGATCGAGCAGGCCACCATGAGCTATGGTCACGGCATCTCGGTATCCCTGATCCAGATGGCGCACGCTTACACGGTTTTTGCGCGCAACGGCGACTTGATTCCGCTCACATTCCAGAAAATCACCGAACCTCCGGCCGGTCAGCGGGTGGTTTCCGAAAAGACAGCGCTCACCATGCGCGCCATGCTGGAGCGGGTCACCGCACCGGGTGGCACTGCGCCTAAAGCGCAGGTGCCGGGTTATCGTGTGGGCGGTAAAACCGGCACCGCTTACAAGATTGAGGGCGGTAAATATGTTAAAAAATATATTGCCGATTTCGTTGGTTTTGCGCCAGCTTCCGATCCGCGCCTGATTATTGCAGTCATGGTCGATGAACCGTCGGTCGGTTCGCATTTTGGCGGCGACGTCGCCGCACCGGTGTTCGCGACAGTTGCAGCGAACGCCCTGCGGGCACTGAATGTACCGCCGGATTCCAGTGTCACCGACATCATCATTCCGACCGACGGTCCGCAGGAGAGCTTGTGATGAAGCCTACGGTACAGCAAATGCAAGACATCCAGCAGTGGCTCAGCGGCGTTGCCCCGGCTGGCGCCGAGCTGGTGTCAGACTCGCGCAAAGTGAAGGCCGGCGATGTGTTTTTTGCCTATCCGGGCGATGCCGCGGATGGCCGCGCCTATATTGAGCAGGCGCTGGAAAACGGTGCATCCGCGGTGTTATACGAGAGCCACAGGTTTACCTGGGATGGCTCCTGGAGCGGCGCTCATCGCGCGGTGAGCGGCCTCAAGCAACTGAGTGGCCAGATCGCCCATACTTATTACGGTCAAGCCGACCATGGCATGCTGGTGGTTGCCGTTACCGGCACCAATGGCAAGACTTCCTGCACCCAGTGGCTGGGCCATGCGCTATCGCATCTGGGCCAGACCACCGGCGTCATCGGCACCTTGGGCACGGGAATATATAGCCACGGCCAGCGCGGTGCATTCGAAGAAACCGGCAACACCACGCCTGATGCGCTGTTGTTGCAACAGGCGTTGAGCAGCATGCGCCAGCAAGGGGTAAGCGCCTTGGCCATCGAAGCTTCCTCGATCGGCCTGGAGCAAGGGCGCATGAACGGCACGCATGTCGACATCGCCTTGTTCACCAATTTCACGCGCGATCATCTGGATTACCACGGCGACGAACAGCACTATGAAGCCGCCAAGCGCATATTGTTCGACTGGCCCGGATTGCAGCAAGCGGTAATCAATCTCGACGACGCCATGGGCTTGCGCCTGGTAAAACATTTGCAGCAGAAGTCAGCCGCCATTCCGCTGATCGGCTATACCTGCGAGGCGCTTGCAGCGCCGCCGGGTGTCGCAGTGCTGCGCGCCTCGGCGATCCGCACCAACGCTGGCGGCACCGCATTTCATGTGGATTCGCCTTTCGGTTCGGCTCAGGTCAAAACGCATCTGGTGGGGCAATTCAATGTCAGTAATGCACTGGGCATTCTGGGCGTGTTGCTGGCCAAAGGGGTTGCCTGGGTTGCTGCGCTGCATGCGATTGAACTGTTGGTTGCCGTGCCGGGTCGAATGCAGCAGTTCGGCGGCCACGATGCGCCGCTGATAGTGATCGATTATGCACACACCCCTGATGCGCTGGAAAAAACCTTGAATACCCTGCGGCAAGTCGCGCAGCAACGGCACGGCGGATTGTGGTGTGTATTCGGTTGCGGCGGCGATCGCGATCCTGGCAAACGGCCGCAGATGGGCGCCGTGGCGGAACTCGCCGATCATGTCATCGTCACCAGCGACAATCCTCGCAGCGAGGAACCGGGCGCCATCATCGCCCAGATTCTGGCCGGGATGAAAGCGCCGCAGGCTGCGCAGGCGCTGGAAGATCGTGCTGCGGCGATTCTGTGGGCAGTGCGCCATGCAGGCAAGGCCGACGTGGTCTTGCTGGCAGGTAAAGGTCATGAAACTTATCAAGAAATAAAAGGAAAGAAATTGCCGTTTTTAGATGCCGACCATACCGCGCTGGCGCTCGCTGCACGGGCCACGATGAAAGGCGGCAACATATGAACGTCTCATTGCAGCAATTGCAGGCGTGGCTAGGATTGCCTTCGGCTGACGTTGGCAGCGCTCAGGTCGTGGTCAATGGCTTGTACACGGATAGCCGCGCGGTAACACCAGGCTCGTTGTTTGTCGCATTGCGCGGCGAGCGTTTCGACGCCCACGATTTCCTGGATCAGGTGCTGGCGCAAGGCGTAGCCGCTGTGGTGGTGGAACGGGCGCCAGCCGCACTGACGGTGCCGGCATTGGTGGTGAGCGATACCAGGGCCGCACTAGGTACGATCGCGCAACGCTGGCGGCAACAATTTACGCTGCCTTTGATTGCCGTCACCGGCAGTAACGGCAAGACTACCGTAAAAGAAATGATTGCCGCGATCCTGGTCGCGGCTTTTGGCGTGGATAAATCGCTGGCGACGCGCGGCAATTTCAATAACGAGATTGGCGTGCCGCTGACCTTGTTGCGGCTTGAGGCTGCGCATCAGGCTGCCGTGATTGAGCTGGGCATGAACCATCCCGGCGAAATCGCGCTGCTGACAGCGCTGGCCGAACCCACTGTGGCGTTGGTCAACAATGCGCAGCGCGAGCATCAGGAATTCATGGCCAGCGTCGCCGCGGTAGCCGAAGAAAACGGCAACGTGATACGCGGCTTGCGGGCGAACGGCATCGCCGTGTTCCCGGCAGATGATCCTTATACCGGCCTGTGGCGCAGTTATGCCGCCGGCAAGGCGGGTAGCATCAGCTTCGGCCTGACGCCTGACGCCGATGTCAGCGCCAGTTACAGCAATGCGGCGAATGGTTTCGGCAGCGATTTGACGGTTACTGTTGCCAGTGCAGCGGGCCCGCAAAAATTTGCAGTGCACCTATCTGCCGCCGGCGAACACAATGTGCGCAACGCGCTCGCGGCCATCGCTTGCAGCCTGGCCATCGGCATCGACATAGCTGCTATCAAGCATGGCCTGGAATCGTTTGCGCCGGTCAGCGGCCGTTTGCAACGCAAGCTGGCGCAAGCTGCTGGCTGCGTTGGCGCACTGGTGATCGACGATACCTACAACGCTAATCCGGATTCGGTGCGTGCCGCCATTGATGTGCTGGCGCAAGCACCGGCCGACGCGCCACGTTTGCTGGTACTGGGCGATATGGGCGAAGTCGGCAATGAAGGGCGCGAATTCCATCAGGAGATAGGCGCTTACGCACTACAAAAAGGCGTCACCCGCTTATTCACCCTGGGCCAGCTGGCGGCCGCCGCCAGCGCCGCCTTCGGCCCGCAAGCACAACACTTTAACGACATCGCAGCGTTGCTAGCCGCGCTCGACGTCACCATGACACCGGACACCACGGTGCTGATCAAAGGGTCGCGCTTCATGAAAATGGAGCGTGCGGTTCAGCATCTGGCCGGTACAACATCTGAGGGGACTCACTAACATGCTGCTATGGCTGGCACAAAATTTTCAGCAGGAATTCAGTTTCCTGCGCGTCTTCAACTTCATCACATTTCGCGCCGTGTTCGCGACGTTGACGGCGTTGATGATTGGTTTGATCGCGGGTCCTGGCGTGATCCGCATGCTGGCGCGCCTGAAAGTCGGGCAGGCGGTACGTACCGACGGCCCGCAAACGCATTTGATTAAATCCGGCACGCCGACCATGGGTGGGGTGCTGATCCTGATCGCGATCGGTATTTCGACTTTGCTGTGGAGCGATCTGAGCAATCGTTTTGTCTGGATCGTACTGGTGGTGACCTTGGGCTTCGGCACCATCGGCTGGGTCGACGATTATCGCAAGGTGGTCTACAAGGATCCGAACGGCATGCGTTCGCGCGAGAAGTATTTCTGGCAATCGGTGATCGGCGTGGTGGCTGCGATCTACCTGGCGTTCTCGGTATCGGCGCCGAACAATACCCAGGTTTGGGATTTGTTTGTGGCTTGGGTCGAATCCGGCTTCAGCCTGGATCTGCCGCCGAAAGCCGATCTGATCGTACCGTTTTTCAAGACCATCAGTTATCCGCTGGGAGTCTGGGGTTTCATGGCCCTGACCTACTTCGTCATCGTCGGCACCAGCAACGCGGTTAACCTGACCGATGGCCTGGATGGCCTGGCGATCATGCCGACCGTGATGGTGGGGGCGGCGCTGGGGCTGTTCGCTTACCTGACCGGCAACGTGACTTTCGCCAAATACCTGCTGATCCCGCATATTCCCGGCGCTGGCGAATTACTGATTTTCTGTGGCGCGATGGCTGGCGCCGGGCTCGCCTTCCTTTGGTACAACGCCTATCCGGCTCAGGTATTCATGGGAGACGTCGGTGCGCTGGCTTTGGGCGGCGCCTTGGGCACGGTGGCAGTGATCGTGCGTCAGGAAATAGTGCTGTTCATTATGGGCGGTATTTTTGTAGTCGAGACTTTGTCGGTGATGTTGCAGGTAATCTATTTCAAGTATACGAAAAAGCGCTACGGCGTCGGCCGCCGCGTGTTGCTGATGGCGCCTTTGCATCATCACTATGAACAAAAAGGCTGGAAAGAAACCCAGGTCGTGGTGCGTTTCTGGATCATCTCGATGATGCTGGTGTTGTTTGGACTTTCAACTCTGAAATTAAGGTAGCTACAAGGCAGAAAGTAAGCAGTAATGAACTATACGGGTAAACATGTTCTGGTATTAGGGCTCGGAGAATCGGGTCTGGCGTCCGCATTGTGGCTGGCACATTGCGGTGCCACCGTGCGCGTGGCAGATACGCGCAGCGCGCCGGAACGTCTGCCGTTGCTGCAACAGGCAATCCCGGCGGTGGAATTCGTCGGCCCTGGCTCTAACGGTGATGGCGGCGGCTTTGCCGTCAGCTTGCTGGACGGTATCGACTTTGCGGTTACCAGCCCGGGTCTGGCGCCAGGCGGCGAGCTGAAAGAAATCTTGTCGGCGGCGACCGACCGCAATATCCCGGTATGGGGTGAAATCGAAGTATTTGCGCAAGCCCTGGCGGCATTGCGCGAGAGCCACTCATATGCGCCGAAAGTGATTGCCATCACCGGCACCAACGGCAAGACCACGGTCACCAGCCTGACCGGATTGCTGTGCGAGCGCGCCGGCTTGACGGTGCAAGTGGCAGGCAACATCAGCCCGGCCGCGCTGGATGTATTGCGCAGCGCGCTGGAGAAAGACGCCTTGCCGCAGGTCTGGGTGCTGGAGCTGTCCAGTTTCCAATTGCACGCAACCTGCAACTTGCAAGCGGATGCAGCGACTATCCTGAATATCACCCAGGATCACCTGGACTGGCATGGCGACATGGATGCCTACGTGGCCGACAAGGCGCGTATTTTCGGCAGCGATACCATAAGGGTGCTGAATCGCGACGATCCGCTGACGATGCAATTTAAAACCGGCAACAGTATCAGTTTCGGTTTCGATGAGCCGATTGAAGGCGATTGTTTCGGCCTGGTCAGCGACAACGGCATGCAGTGGTTGTCGGTGGCGGTGCCGGGCGATGAAGAAGAACGAGTTGACGAAGCAGGCAAGAGACGGCGCGGCAAGAAAGAACAACTGGCCTTGCTGCCAGTGTCGGTCAAGCGCCTGATGCCGGCCGATGCGCTGCGGATCCGCGGTCGCCACAATGCGGCCAACGCACTGGCGGCGCTGGCCTTGTGCCGCGCCATCGATTTACCTTTTGCACCGCTGCTGCACGGTTTGCGCGAGTATCACGGCGAGCCGCATCGGGTCGAATTGGTGACGACGATCGGCGGCGTTGAATATTACGACGACAGCAAAGGCACCAATGTCGGCGCTACGGTAGCCGCTTTGAACGGCCTGGGACGCGGTTGCGACGGCGATGGCAACGCTAGCCGTCTGCTGCTGATCGCCGGCGGCGAAGGCAAAGGGCAGGATTTCGCGCCGCTGGCAGCACCGCTGGCTGCTTACGGCCGGGCATTGCTGCTGATCGGCCGCGATGCTGCGGCGATTCGCGCCGCAGTGGAAAACCAAGCGGCAGGTATCGACATCATTGCTTGCGCGACACTGGAAGAAGCCGTGACGCGTGCCGCCGAGCTGGCGCATCCGGGCGACGCCGTTTTGCTGTCGCCGGCTTGCGCCAGTTTCGACATGTTCCGCAATTACGCCCATCGGGCGCAAGTATTCGTCGATGCGGTACGTGAGTTGGCTTTGTCACGCGGCGAGGTCGGACTATGAAATTCGCGTTTCCATCATTTTCAGGCAAGCCGGCGGACAATGCGCCGTCGCGGCCGCGCACGCTCGATAGCCAGAAACCTGGCGTCCAGCGTTCGAAAATGATGGAGTACGACCAGCCGCTGGTGTGGGTGGTCATAATGCTGATGCTGTTTGGCTTGGTGATGGTGTATTCGGCCTCGATCGCGCTGCCGGATTCACCCAAGTATGCGAACTACACGAACGCGCATTTCCTGGCACGGCAAGCGATTTTTATCGGCGTCTCGCTGCTGGCTGGGCTGGTGACTTTCCGCATTCCGATTGCTACCTGGCAGCGCTGGGCGCCGTACCTGTTCGTGATTACCCTGATCTTGCTGGCGATGGTGCTGGTGCCAGGGCTCGGGCGCGGCGTCAACGGCGCCAAGCGCTGGCTGTCGTTCCGGGTATTCAATTTGCAACCGTCGGAATTGATGAAGCTGTTCATCGTCTTGTACGCCGCCAATTACACCGTGCGCAAACAGGAAGTCATGCACAAGCTGACCAAAGGATTTTTGCCGATGACCGCTGCGGTCGGGCTGGTCGGCCTGTTGCTCATGCTGGAACCAGATCTCGGCGCACTTGGCGTGATCGTTTGCATCGCGATGGGGATTCTGTTTTTAGGCGGGATCAACGGCATCTGGTTCGGTGGTATAGGCGCTATGCTGGCTGGCATGTTTACCTTGGTGATCTGGCTGTCGCCATGGCGGCGCGAGCGGATCTTTGCCTATCTGAATCCGTGGGCGGAAGAAAATGCCTTGGGCAAGGCTTATCAACTGTCGCATTCGCTGATCGCCTTCGGCCGCGGCGAATTGTTTGGCGTCGGCCTCGGCGCCAGCGTCGAAAAGCTGCACTATCTGCCGGAAGCGCATACCGATTTCTTGCTGGCGGTGATTGGCGAAGAGCTGGGGTTTGCCGGCGTGCTGGTGGTGGTCATGTTGTTTTACTGGATCATCAAGCGCGCTTTTGAAATCGGCCGCCAGGCGATTGCCATGGATCAGACTTTTGCCGGCTTGACCGCCAAGGGCATCGGCATCTGGATCGGGGTGCAAACCTTCATCAACATGGGCGTCAATCTCGGTCTGTTGCCGACCAAGGGTTTGACTTTGCCGCTGATGAGTTACGGCGGCTCCGGGGTGCTGATCAATTGCATCGGCCTGGCGATCTTGCTGCGCATCGATTACGAGAATCGGGTTCTGATGCGCGGAGGCCGGGCATGAAGCGCCTAGTCATCATGGCAGCGGGCACCGGCGGTCACATATTCCCAGGCCTGGCGATCGCCGACACCATGCGCGCGCGCGGCTGGCAGGTCAGCTGGCTAGGGACGACCCACGGCATGGAGTGCGATCTGGTGCCGCAGCATGGCATAGCGATGGACAAGATTACGTTTTCCGGTTTGCGTGGCAAAGGTCTGGCCCATACATTGCGTGGCGTCTGGCGCATGTTGCTCAGCTTCCCGGCTTGCTTCCGCATCCTCGGGCGGCGTCAAGCCGATGTGGTGCTCGGCATGGGCGGTTATGTGACGGTGCCGGGCGGCGCGATGGCGCGTTTGCGCGGTGTGCCCTTGGTGCTGGTGAATGCCGATGCCGCCTTGCTGTTATCTAACAAGACCCTGGCGCCGTTGGCGCAACGGGTGTTGTTCGGTTTCCCGGCGGATTTCGGGCGCGCTGCAAGCAAGGCGCTGGTTACCGGCAATCCAGTGCGCAAGGAAATCATGGCGTTGCCGTTGCCGGCAGAGCGGTATAGCAGCCGTACCGGCCCCCTGCATTTGCTGGTGGTGGGTGGCAGCCTGGGTGCGAAGGCGCTCAACGATTGTTTGCCGGCTGCCTTGGCTCTGATCCCGGCCGATCTGCGGCCAAGCGTCACGCATCAATCCGGCAAGCAGCATATCGAGGCCCTGCGCAGCGCTTATGCAGCGGCTGGTGTAACAGCGGAGGTGGTGGCGTTTATCGACGACATGCCGCGCCGCTACGCCGACGCCGATCTGGTGATTTGCCGCGCCGGCGCGATTACGGTCTCGGAACTGACCGCTGCCGGTGTCGCCAGCGTGCTGGTGCCGCTGGTGGCGTCGACTACTTCGCACCAGCGTGACAATGCGCGCTGGATGGCAACCCAGAAAGCGGCGATTCATTTGCCGCAAACCGAATTAAGCAAAGAGCGCCTGGCCGCGTTGTTGACACGGATCTCGCGTCAAGACTGCCAGACGATGGCGCAGGCAGCATATGAAAACGGCCGGCGCGACGCCAATCAGGCGATCGCGCAGGTCCTCGAAGAATTGGCGGGTGCGCAGTGAATCAAGAGCACGGAACAAGATCATGAAACATAAAGTCAAAAATATCCATTTCGTAGGAATTGGCGGAAGCGGCATGAGCGGCATCGCCGAGGTGCTGATCAATCTCGGCTATACGATTTCCGGTTCCGATCTCGGCGATAACGCCGCAACCCGGCGCCTGGCCGGCCTTGGCGCTAAAGTCAGCCGTGGCCATGCAGCCGCGAATATCGAGCAAGCCCACGCGATTGTCACTTCGACCGCGGTGCAAGCGGACAATCCGGAAGTCGTCGCGGCCCGTGAAAAGCACATTCCTATCGTGCCGCGCGCAGTCATGCTGGCGGAGTTGATGCGCCTGAAACGCGGCATCGCGATTGCCGGCACCCACGGCAAAACCACCACCACCAGCCTGGTCGCCAGCGTTTTGGCGCAAGGCGGCCTGGACCCGACTTTTGTCATCGGTGGCCGTCTTACCAGCGCCGGCGCCAACGCCAAGCTGGGTTCCGGCGATTTTATCGTGGCCGAAGCCGATGAGTCGGATGCGTCGTTCCTGAATCTGTCGCCGGTAATCGAAGTGATCACCAA
The DNA here is from genome assembly GCF_035566375.1 of Collimonas sp. Taxonomy (GTDB): domain Bacteria; phylum Pseudomonadota; class Gammaproteobacteria; order Burkholderiales; family Burkholderiaceae_D; genus Collimonas. Next base: position 45,426 of record NZ_DATMRK010000011.1, on the reverse strand, counting down.
TATCGACGCCGATCATATGGATACCTATGATCACGACTTCGGCAAGTTGAAGCAGGCGTTCGTCGAATTCACGCAGCGCCTGCCGTTTTATGGCGTCGCCGTGCTGTGCATGGATGACGCCAATGTGCGTGAAATCATGCCGCAGATTTCCAAGCTGATTACCACCTATGGTTTCCACGCAGACGCCGACGTGCGCGCGATCGACGCCAAGGCGGTGGCCGGCCATATGCAATTCACGGTGATTCAAAAAGGCTACGCGGCAATGCCGATCAGCTTGAATCAGCCCGGCATGCATAACGTCCAGAACGCTTGCGCGGCGATTGCGATTGCGCGTGAGCTTGGCGTTGCAGATACCGCGATCCAGCAGGCATTGACTGAGTTTAACGGTGTTGGCCGTCGCTTCACCCGCTACGGTGAAATCAAATTGCAGGATGCCAAAGGCAAGCCACGCGGTGAATTTGCTCTGGTCGACGACTATGGCCATCACCCGGTGGAAACCGCGGCGACGATTTCAGCAGCGCGCGGCGCCTATCCGGGGCGGCGCCTGGTGCTGGTATTCCAGCCGCATCGTTACACCCGTACCCGCGATCTGTTTGAAGACTTTGTAAAAGTGTTGTCTACGGTGGATGTGCTGGTATTGGCGGAAGTGTACGCCGCCGGCGAAGCGCCGATTGTTGCGGCCGACGGCCGTGCCCTGGCGCACGCTCTGCGGGTGGCGGGCATGGCGGAACTGGTATTTGTGGAAGACATCAACGATATGCCGGCGTCGATCCTGAACATCGCGCGCGATGGCGATGTCGTGATGACCATGGGAGCGGGTTCGATTAGCGGAGTGCCTGGCAAGTTGGCGCAACTGGTAGAGCAATAGACATGGGTAACGACATGAGCAAAAAAATGACAGGTCATCAATTCGGAAAAGTCGGCGTGCTGTTCGGCGGGCGTTCGGCCGAGCGCGAAGTTTCCATCATGTCCGGCAACGGCGTGCTGCAAGCATTGAGAAGCCGTGGCGTCGATGCCCATCCTTTCGATCCGGCACAACGCAGTCTGGCGGAACTGGCGGCGGAAAAATTCGACCGCGTGTTCATCGCCCTGCATGGTCGTTACGGTGAGGACGGTACTTTGCAAGGCGCGCTGGAGCAGCTCGGCATTCCTTACACCGGCCCGGGCGTGATGGCGTCTGCGATCGCGATGGACAAGGTCATGACCAAACGGATCTGGCTCAGCATGGGATTGCCGACGCCGCGCTTCGTGATTCTGGACGCCCACAGCGCTACTCGTGAAGAGTTGCGCCAGGTGCCGGATGTGCTGGGCTTGCCGCTGATGTTGAAAGCGCCGCATGAAGGATCGACCATCGGCATCAGCAAAGTGGTCGGTTATTCCGACATGGCCGAAGGTTTTGCCTTGTGCGCCAAATACGATGAGGTGGTGCTGGCGGAAGAATTCATCAGTGGCAGCGAACTGACGGTGCCGGTGCTTGGCGCCGGCCGCAGCGCCCGCGCCTTGCCCATCGTCGAGATTCGCGCACCGCAAGGTAACTACGACTATCAGCATAAATATTTTACCGACGACACCAAGTATCTATGTCCGGCGCCGTTGGATGAGGCATTGACCAAGCGCATACAAACGCTGGCGGTGCAGGCATTCAACGCCCTCGGATGCGAGGGCTGGGCGCGTGTCGATTTCATGTTGCGCTCTACCGATAACGAGCCATTCCTGCTGGAGATCAATACATCGCCAGGCATGACCGGCCATTCGCTGGTGCCGATGGCGGCCAAGGCGGACGGTGTCAGCTACGAAGATCTGTGTGTCGAAATATTGAAATCGGCGTCGCTCGATTTGAAGCCGTCGGAAGATTGGAAACCGGACTGATCCGGGTTTGCTAAAGAAAGTATGAATATTTAAAGAAAACACTAACGATCCAAGCGATAAAGTCGATAACCATGTGGCAAGACATCAAAATGTTGAACGCGATCTCCGGCACCTTGCTGGGACTGGCTGCGCTCGCATTGCTGGCGTCTGGTGTCTGGTGGCTGGCGCAGCGTCCGATGTTTACGCTGAAGACGATTCGGATTGAAGCGGCCGGACAAAGTGAACTGCGACGCGTTAATCCATTGATCATCCGCGCCAGCGCACTGCCTCGCATCAAGGGCAATTTTTTTACCGCCAATCTGGATACGGTGCGCACTGCATTCGAATCGGTGCCGTGGGTGCGCAAGGCGGCGGTGCAGCGAGAATGGCCGAATACGCTGATCGTGACGGTTGAAGAGCATCAGCCGCTGGCGACCTGGGACGACGATGGCCGTTTGTTGTCGGTGCATGGCGATTTGTTTACCGCCAACCTGGACGAAGCGGAAGAGGACGGCGAGCTGCTGCGCCTGTCCGGCCCGAAAGGCAGTGAGAAAGATGTAACGGCGCGCCTGGCGGATTTTCGTGCGTGGTTTGCGCCGCTCAAGCTGAACCCGGTAGAGGTGGATTTATCGAGCCGTTATGCCTGGTCCGTGAAACTGGACAACGGCATGACGGTGGAGTTGGGGCGTGAGCAAAACAAGAGCACGCTGAAAGACCGTGTGGCACGACTGGTGCAGATTTATCCGCAACTGCTGTCGCGTTTGCAGAACCGGATTGAAAGCGTAGATATGCGGTATCCGAATGGCTTGGCGCTGAAGGCGAGCGGTTTGTCGGGCGGATTGGGAAGCAAGAAAAAATAAGCGGAACACTATGACAAAAGACGCAAAAAATTTGATCGTCGGCCTCGATATCGGCACCTCCAAAGTGGTGGCGGTGGTAGCCGAGGTATTGGCCGACGGGCGCCATGAAGTCATCGGCCTGGGCCAGGCTGAATCCAAGGGCATGAAAAAAGGTGTGGTGGTGAATATCGAAGCCACCGTCGAGTCCATCCAGCGCGCATTGGAAGAAGCGGAGCTGATGGCCGACTGCAAGATCCGCAATGTGTACACCGGGATTGCAGGCAGCCACATCCGCAGCTTCAATTCCAGCGGCATGGTGGCGATCAAGGACAAGGAAGTCAGCGCCGCCGACGTCTCGCGCGTTATAGAAACGGCCAAGGCGGTCAATATTCCTACCGACCAGCAATTGCTGCATACCGTGCCGCAGGAATTTATTGTCGATAGTCAGGAAGATGTGCGTGAACCAATCGGCATGAGCGGCATCCGACTGGAAGTCAAAGTGCATATCGTCACCGGTGCGGTGTCGGCGGTACAGAACATCGTCAAGTGCATCCGCCGTTGCGGGCTGGAAGTGTCGGATTTGATCTTGCAGCCGCTGGCGGCGGCAGACGCCGTATTGACGTCTGACGAAAAAGAACTGGGCGTGGTGCTGGTCGACATTGGCGGCGGCACCACCGACGTGGCGGTGTTCACCGAGGGCGCGATTCGCCACACCGCAGTGATTCCGATTGCCGGCGACCAGATTACCAACGATGTTGCAATGGCGCTGCGCACGCCGACCCATGAAGCGGAAGAAATCAAGTTGCGCTACGGCGTGGCCAAGCAGATTCTCGCTGATCCGGGCGAAACGCTGGAAGTGCCGGGCCTGGGTGATCGCAATCCGCGCACCTTGTCACGCCAGGCATTGGCGGCGGTGATCGAGCCGCGTGTCGAGGAGTTGTTTGCACTGGTGCACCAGGTGGTGCGCGAGTCGGGCTACGAAGAAGTGTTGTCGAGCGGGGTGGTGCTGACCGGCGGCTCGGCCATGATGCCCGGCATGATCGAGCTGGCGGAGGATATTTTCCTTAAGCCTGCGCGCCTGGGCACACCGGAGTATCACGGCCAGCTGGCGGACGTGGTGCGCAGCCCGCGCTATTCGACGGTGCTGGGCTTGCTGCTGGAAGCGAAAAAACAATACCTGCGCGGCTACATCGTGACGCGTCAGGAAGGTTCGGCGAAGGCGATCTGGCAGCGCATGAAGGAATGGTTCTTGGGTAATTTTTAATACGGGTTTTTTGAATTCGACATTTGTTTTTAACGTTGTTTGTGCAACACGCAGTTGTCAGTTGCTAGGCCTCACACAGCGTGATGCCTATTGACTGAATGCTGCATCTTTATGAGGAAATATCATGGAAATCGATATGCTTGACAATGCAACTTTGGGCACCGTGATTAAAGTCGTTGGCGTCGGAGGCGCTGGCGGCAATGCTGTCCAACATATGATCAACAAGGGTGTGTCCGGCGTGGAGTTTATCGCCGCTAACACTGATGCACAGGCGCTCAAACAATCGAAGGCGCATAACGTGATCCAGATCGGCGAGACCGGTCTGGGTGCCGGTATGAAGCCGTCGGTTGGCCGCCAACTGGCCGAGGAATCGCGCGGCCGCATCGAAGACGCCCTGCGTGGCGCACATATGGTGTTCATCGCCGCCGGCATGGGTGGCGGCACTGGCACCGGTGCGGCGCCGGTGGTGGCGCAGATCGCCAAGGAACTAGGCGCGCTGACGGTGGCGGTGGTGTCTAAGCCATTCTCTTACGAAGGTCAGAAGTGCATGGACATCGCCGATGAAGGTCTGGAAGCATTGTCTCAGCATGTTGATTCGCTGATCATCATTCTCAACGAAAAACTCGAAGAGATTTATGAAGACGACAGCATGATGGAATGGCTGCAGCACGCCGACGACGTGCTCAACAATGCGGTAGCCGGGATCGCCGAAATCATCAATGTGCCGGGCCATATCAACGTCGATTTCAATGACGTCAAGACCATCATGGGCGAGCAAGGCAAGGCAATGATGGGTACGGCCACCGCACACGGCGTAGACCGTGCACGTCTGGCGGCGGAGCAGGCAGTTGCCTCGCCGCTGTTGGATGGCATCGATCTGTCCGGCGCCCGCGGGGTGTTGGTCAACGTTACTGCCAGCCGCAGCCTGAAGGGTAAGGAAATCAAGGAAGTGATGGCAACCGTGCGTGCCTTTGCGGCGCCGGATGCCTCGATTGCCCAAGGGATTGCTTACGACGAAACCATGGGCGACGATATCCGCGTCACTGTGGTGGCAACCGGTCTGGGCCGTACCCGCAAGGCGGTGCAACTGGTGCAAGCGCCAATGATGCGGACCGGTACCCACAACGAACCGATGATGCACGGCCAAGCCTCGGTAGGGCATGGCAGCTCATCGTTCGAAGGCATGAAGGCGCCGGCAGTATGGCGCCGCGAGTCGGCTTCCGATACGGTGCGGGCTTTGGAAAAGAACGGTATGGAAACCTACGACATCCCGGCTTTCTTGCGCAAGCAGGCCGATTAAATCGGGGTTGTCCTGGCCAGAGATGATGGCGAGTTCTTATACTCGCTATCAGCGCCGGTCTTCTGCATGAATTTGCGGAACAAGGCATACTGCGGGTTCCACGCCGCGTCGAAAGGCGCGGCGTTTTCTTTTGTGGCATCCACTAACTCCGATGCCTCTGAAATACCGGCGTATTGCTCGGCTTGGCTCAGCGTTGCAGGTTTTCGAGGCTTCATCATCTAGACAAGGATTTCATCATGAGCATCAAGATCGGCGATCGCCTGCCAGAAGGCAAATTAGCAGAATTCATCGAAACCGAAACCGAGGGCTGCGCGCTCGGACCAAATACATTCAATGTCAGCGATCTGGTCAAGGGCAAGAAAATCGCCTTGTTCGCGGTACCGGGCGCTTTCACGCCGACTTGTTCCGCCAAGCATTTGCCAGGCTATATCCAGCACGCGGCAGAATTCAAGGCCAAGGGCGTAGATGAAATCTGGGCGATTTCGGTCAATGATGCGTTCGTCATGGGCGCTTGGGGTCGTGATCAGAAAGCCGCTGGCGTTGTACGTTTGCTGGCCGACGGCAATGCCGATTTCGTCAAGGCACTGGGTCTGGACGCTGACTTTGGCAAGTTCGGCATGGGCGTGCGCTCGCAGCGTTTTTCGGCGCTGATCGACGATGGCGTGGTCAAGCAACTGAACGTTGAAGAGGGTGGCAAGTTCGAGGTGTCGAACGCAGAAACCCTGCTGGCGCAACTGGCATAACTCGCGTTATTGCTGTAGTTATTGCCGTAAACAAGGCGGCGCCTCGGGGCGCCGCTTTTGTATTCATGGACAGCTTACGTCAGGCCGTGTTTTTTCCCCCACAACGACTACACATCGTTACAGAATAATTATCAGTCAGACTTATAATGTCACTATGTTGAAACAGCGTACCATCAAAAAAATTGTCAAGACGACAGGCATTGGCGTCCATTCCGGCACCAAGGTCGAGCTGACCTTGCGTCCGGCAGCCGTGGATACCGGGATCATTTTCCGCCGTGTCGATATCGATCCGGCCGTCGACTTCCCGGCCAAAGCCACCGAGGTCGGCGATACGCGCATGGCGTCGGTGCTGGTCAAGGACGGCGTGCGGGTATCGACCATCGAGCATTTGATGTCGGCTTGCTCCGGGCTTGGCATAGATAATTTATATGTCGACGTGACTGCCGAGGAAATCCCCATCATGGACGGCTCGGCATCGTCGTTCGTGTTCCTGTTGCAGCAAGCCGGGCTGGAAGAGCAAAACGCCGCCAAGAAATTTGTCCGTATCAAGAAAACCGTCGAAGTGCGTGAAGGCCAGGGCGAGCGCGAGAAATGGGCGCGCCTGGATCCTTGCAACGGTTTCAAGCTGAAGTTTTTTATCGAATTCAATCACCCTGCAGTGGATGGCACCGGCCAGACTGCGGAAGTGGATTTCAGCGTCCAGTCGTATGTGAAGGAAGTGGCGCGTGCGCGTACTTTCGGCTTTATGCAAGATGTGGAAACCATGCGTGGCCTGGGGCTGGCGCGCGGCGGCTCACTGGAAAACGCCATCGTGATGGATGAGTACCGCATCCTCAACAGCGACGGCTTGCGCTATGAAAACGAGTTTGTCCGCCACAAGATTCTGGACGCGATTGGCGATCTGTATCTGATCGGCCATCCTCTGCTGGCCAGCTATACCGCCCACAAGTCTGGCCACGGATTGAATAACCAGTTGTTGCGTGCCTTACTGGCTCAGCCGGATGCGTATGAAGTGGTCAGCTTCGATGAGCTGGCAGAGGCGCCCGGCGCCTATCAACGCCAGGTCGGGCAAGAGTGGGCCCTGAACTAAGCGTTGGTACTAAGCGTTGGTACTAAGCGCTGGTGTATAATGCCATTTTTGCAAGATGGCGATTTTCCCCGCCTATAGCGCTTATTTTTTGTCGCTATAGCGCCTGACCATCGCTGCGATGGCGCTTTTCAGTGCTTCGTTTGCAGCCGATGGCTCCAGTTCTTCCATTAACGAAGAGAATGCCGAAACAGCCTTGGACGAAAGTTGGGCTTGCTTGACAGCTGGCGCTTTTGCCTGGTTTTGGCTTACTTGCACTTTGATTCGGATTGCATTAATCTGCCAATTTCCTGCCAGCAATTGGTTTTGCAGGCGTGGCAGTTGCTGCTTCAATTTGCTGGCAAGAGCCGCGTTGGGCGCTGACAGTACCAGCTGCCCGGCTTCGCATTGCAATACTTCGCAGGTACTGAACATGGCAGGCAATTCAATGGCACATTGCTTTTGCAATGCCGCCATGCGTGTGACAGCGGGCAGCAACGCCGCCATCTTGTCATTTCCCCGTAAAAAATCGGCAACGGCTTTTTGAGTTTGAGGCCTGGAACCCGTTGTCGCTGGCCGGTAAGAAGAAGGTGAGAGTCTACGCATCATGGTGAAACCATATCACACCTGTGACCAGGAGCCTATTGAGAGTCAATTTGGGAGATGCGTTCAAACCAAAACGTGTGCTGGCAAGGCGCGTGGCACAGCAGGGGCCGAGGCCCCTGCAAGCCATGCAACGCAGTCCAGCGCACGTTTTGGTTTGAACCCGGAGGGAACGAGCCATAGGCGTCGCATGCCGTTGTTGCAACTCCTTGCCGTAGCACCGCTACGTCGCGTCGTTGCGCCTAGGCCTGCAACGCCTATGTCACGTTCGCACTCCCAAATTGACTCTCAACAGGCTCCAGTCAGGTCGTCACCGGAGCTGCAATGCAGGTAATTCTGTTGCATCCGCGCTTTAATCGCGCAAAGTCCATCACATTAGGTGCCAGGCACATCGCCTTGATGATCGCCGGTTTTTTGTTGGCGGTATTGCTGGCAACCGGATTGCTGTATTTCCTGACCGCTCGTTACGCGGTGGGCTTGCCGTTCCTGCCGTTCATCGGCAAGGAAGTCAGCAACTCCGCGGCCGGAGTGCCGGATAAAGATAAGTATTTAAAAGAAAATCTGGCGGCGATGGCCGTCAAGCTCGGCGAGATGCAGGCCCAGTTGATGCGCCTGGATGCGTTGGGCGAACGGGTGCAGGGTCTGGCGGGGGTCAAGCCGGAAGAATTCAATTTCAAGGAAGCGCCGGGACGCGGTGGCGCCGAATCCAGCAGCCTCTACGACAGGCGCTCTCACGACATGAGCATGAGCGAATTTCAACATGCGCTGGACGCCATGTCGCGCGATGTCGGTTATCGCAACGATTATCTGAATGTGGTGGAAACCGTGCTGATGAGCGACAAGATCAAATCCAAGCTGCTGCCGACCAACCAGCCGGTCAATGTTAATTACAACTCTTCAAGTTTTGGCTGGCGGCTCGATCCTTTTAGCGGTCGCAGCGCGTTTCATGAGGGACTGGATTTCCCGGCCTCGGTCGGCACCGCCATCGTCGCTGCCGCAGCGGGCGTGGTGATTGCCGCCGAATATCATCCGCAATACGGCAACATGCTTGATATTGACCATGGCAATGACATCATCACCCGTTATGCGCATGCGTCGAGGTTGTTCGTGAAGGTAGGTGATATTGTGCAGCGCGGCCAGCATATCGCCGATATCGGCACCACCGGGCGTTCGACCGGGCCGCACTTGCATTTCGAAGTAAGAATCAAAGGCGTGGCGCAGGATCCGCGTAAGTTTCTAAACGCCGGCACTGATTTAGCCAAGGTGGCAACATTGGCAGGCAAGCAATAGATGTTGTCGTAATGCAAGCAGGACGGCTTGGATGCAGAGCCAATCTGGCGCAATTTGCGCAACTTGCTATTGTTTCCTGCCGCATAACCCCAATGTGTCGGGGACTGCATGATAAAATTCTCCGATTATTTAGCCACAGCCCGGTTTCGGGGTCATCCATAAGATGCCTCGGAATGTCGCCGGCACTTTTTTTAGAATCCAAGCATGTCATTACTGACCCAGATTTTCGGTAGCCGCAACCAGCGCCTGCTCAAACAATATAAAAAAGTCGTCCGACAAATTAATGCACTTGAACCCGCATTCGAAAAACTGTCCGATGCCGAGCTGCAAGCTAAGACGCCGGAACTGAAACAGCGTATTGCCGGTGGCGAAAAGCTCGACGCCTTGTTGCCGGAAGCGTTCGCGGTTTGCCGCGAAGCCGGTAAGCGGGTCTTGAAAATGCGCCATTTCGATGTGCAGCTGATCGGCGGCATGGTGTTGCATTACGGAAAAATTGCCGAAATGGGCACCGGCGAGGGCAAGACGCTGATGGCGACTTTGCCGGCTTATCTGAATGCACTTTCCGGCAAGGGCGTGCACGTGGTGACCGTCAATGACTACCTGGCGCAGCGCGATGCCGAATGGATGGGGCGCCTGTACGGCTGGCTCGGCCTGACTACCGGGGTCAACCTGTCGTCGGTTGAGCACGATGCCAAGCAAGTTGCCTACGCGGCTGACATTACCTACGGCACTAACAACGAATTCGGTTTCGATTATCTGCGCGACAACATGGTGTACGACGCCGCCGACCGCGTGCAGCGCACCCTGAATTTCGCAATCGTCGATGAAGTCGACTCGATCCTGATCGATGAAGCGCGTACTCCGCTGATTATTTCCGGCCAGGCCGAAAATCACACCGATCTGTACTACAAGATCAATGAGGTGCCACCGCTGCTGATCCAGCAAATCGGTGAAGAAACGCCGGACGGCAAGGGCAAGGTTGAAGTGCCTGGCGATTACACCAAGGATGAAAAAGCACATCAAGTCCTGCTGACGGAAGCCGGCCATGAAAGGGCTGAGCAGATCCTCACCAATATGGGCTTGCTGGCAGAAGGCGCGTCGCTGTACGACGCCGCCAATATCAGCCTGATCCATCACTTGTACGCTGCGCTGCGCGCACACTCCCTGTATTTCAAGGATCAGCACTACGTGGTGCAGAACGGCGAAATCGTCATCGTTGACGAATTCACCGGTCGCATGATGACCGGCCGTCGCTGGTCGGACGGCTTGCACCAGGCGGTTGAGGCCAAGGAAGGCGTCAAGATTCAAAACGAGAATCAGACCCTGGCCTCGATTACCTTCCAGAATTACTTCCGCATGTACGGCAAGCTGGCCGGCATGACCGGTACGGCCGATACCGAAGCCTACGAATTCCAGGAAATCTACGGTCTGGAAACCGTGGTGATTCCGCAAAACCGGCCGAATCAGCGCAAGGACCGGCAGGACCAGGTCTACAAGACTTCGCAGGAAAAATACGGTGCAATGCTGAAGGATATTCAGGATTGCTACGAGCGCGGACAACCAGTGCTAGTCGGCACCACTTCGATCGAAAACTCGGAGCTGCTGTCGGGAATCCTGACTAAAGCCAAGTTGCCGCACAATGTGCTGAACGCCAAGCAACATGCACGCGAAGCGGAAATCATTGCGCAAGCAGGCCGTCCGCAAGCGATCACTATCGCTACTAACATGGCTGGTCGCGGTACTGACATCGTGCTGGGCGGGAATGTCGAGAAACAAATCCAGTTCATCGAGGCCGACGCCGCGCTCAGCGAAACCGAAAAAAAACTGCGCTCCGACAAGTTGGGCGATGAATGGCAATCGCTGCATGACCATGTGGTCAATTCAGGCGGTTTGCATATTATCGGTACTGAGCGTCATGAGTCGCGCCGGGTGGACAATCAGTTGCGTGGCCGTGCCGGACGCCAGGGCGATCCAGGCTCATCGCGTTTCTACCTGTCGCTGGATGACGCTTTGCTGCGCATTTTTGCCGGTGACCGTGTGCGCGCCATCATGGATCGCCTGAAAATGCCGGAAGGCGAGCCGATCGAGGCTGGCATCGTATCGCGTTCGATTGAATCGGCGCAGCGCAAAGTGGAGGCGCGCAACTTCGATATCCGTAAGCAGTTGCTGGAGTACGACGATGTCGCCAACGATCAGCGCAAAGTGATCTATCAGCAGCGTAATGAGTTGCTCGAAGCGCAAGGCGTTTCCGAGACCGTTGCATCCTTGCGCGAAGGCGTTCTGGACGACACCTTCCGCAGCTTCGTGCCGGAAGAATCGCTTGAAGAGCAATGGAATATTCCCGCACTGGAAGCGGCCCTGGCTAGCGAGTTGCATCTGGAAGTTCCGCTGGCTGAGATGCTGAAGTCGGAGCCGAACCTGACCGATGAAGAGTTGCTGGAGCGGGTGCTGGCAGCGGCAGACAGTTCGTATGCCGCCAAAACTGAAATCGTCGGCAAGGAATCGTTCGCCGGCTTCGAACGCAGCGTCATGTTGCAAAGCGTCGACAGCCATTGGCGCGAACATCTGGCGGCGCTGGACCATCTGCGCCAGGGGATTCATCTGCGCGGCTACGCACAGAAAAATCCAAAGCAGGAATACAAGCGCGAAGCATTTGAATTGTTTGGCCAGATGCTGGACCTGATCAAGAATGAAGTGGTCAAGGTGGTAATGACGGTGCGTATCGAAAACCGTGAGGAAATTGCTGCTGCCGAAGAAGAAATGGCGCAGTCTCACGTTGAAAATGTGCACTATCAACACGCCGACTTTGACCCAAGCGCAGCGCCGGAAGCCTTGCTGGCGCCAACCGCGCATAGCGAAGAATCGCATCAACAGGCCAATGCGTTGCCGAAGGTCGGTCGCAATGATCCTTGTCCTTGCGGCAGCGGCAAGAAATACAAGCAGTGCCATGGCCAACTGATGTAATCGACAATGATCAGCTATAGCTAGAGCAGGGCGGGGAAACCCGCCCTTTGCTTTTGTTGCCGCAGATGTACACATCGCCAAGCCAGGCCATTAGCCCTTAAAATAAGCACCTGAATTACCATGCCGGCCCCACTGGGCCGAGCGGACCAATAGCCCAACAACCACTAATCTCGGCAAATTACCGCCACCAACATCACCACCTAGTTAAGGATTCTCATGGCCGTCAACTCCCCTATTCCTGTCGCCGCCGACCTGCTGCCTGTGGCCGGCATCGAGCTTGGTCACGCCGAAGCCGGCGTCCGCAAAGCGAATCGCAAGGACTTGCTGGTGATGAAGCTGGCGCCGACGGCGACAGTGGCCGGGGTGTTTACGCAAAATCGGTTTTGCGCCGCACCGGTGCAAGTGAGCAAGGCGCATCTGGCCGCTGCCGAGATTGCCGGCGAGCCTATCCGCGCGCTGCTGATCAACACCGGTAACGCCAACGCCGGAACCGGCGAAGCTGGCTTGGCGGCCGCCAATGCTACTTGCGATGCGTTAGCAGAATTGCTGGGTTGCCACGCGGCGCAGATCTTGCCGTTCTCGACCGGAGTGATTCTGGAACAGTTGCCGGTGGAGCGTGTCACTGCCGGCTTGCCGCAGGCGATACAGAATCTGCAGAGCGACAACTGGTTCAACGCCGCTGAGTCCATCATGACCACCGATACCCAGCCGAAAGCCGCGTCGCGTCGCCTGACCATCGCCGGCAAGACCGTGACGCTGTCGGGTATCAGCAAGGGCGCCGGCATGATCAAGCCGAACATGGCGACCATGCTCGGTTTTCTCGCTATCGATGCGAAAGTGGCGCAGCCGGTCCTGGAGCAGATGGTGCGGCAGGCCGCCGACCGTTCGTTCAATTGCATCACGATTGACGGCGATACCTCGACCAACGATTCATTCATGCTGATCGCCACCGGCGCCGGCGAACTGGAAGTCAATAGCGTCGATAGCCCGGAATATGCCGAGCTGGCGGCTGCTGTCACCGATATCTCCCAGCATCTGGCGCAAATGATCATCCGTGACGGTGAAGGCGCCACCAAGTTCATCACGGTCACCGTGGAGCAGGGGCAGAACGTTGCCGAATGCCGCAAGATCGCTTATTCGATCGCCCATTCGCCGCTGGTGAAGACGGCGTTCTTCGCTTCCGATCCAAATCTCGGCCGGATTCTGGCAGCGATTGGCTACGCCGGCGTCGACGATCTGGATGTCAGCAAACTGGATTTGTATCTGGACGATGTGCTGGTTGCCAAAAATGGCGGCCGCAATCCTGAGTATCAGGAAGCTGATGGCCAACGCGTCATGAAGCAAAGCGAAATTACGGTGCGCGTGCAATTGGCGCGTGGCGATGCAGCTGCCACCATCTGGACTTGCGATCTGTCGCATGATTATGTATCGATCAACGCTGACTATCGCTCCTGAGTCCGTTCTTGATCCGGTAGTTTTCCTGTCAGCTACGCTACCTGAGGTCGCTATCGGCCAAGGGTAGCGAATTCCCTCCGACAAATAATATTCATCCGGTAGCGTTTTGCTTTGCGTCAGAATGGGGCGATCATCCCATTTGTTTTCGACCTCTTGTAGCCATGACTCAACTAAATCAATTTCTGATCCGTGCCGAAGCCCTGCTGGCGCGCCTTGAATCCATTTTGCCGCAAGCCAAAGCGGCACCCGACTGGCAGGCGGCGACCGCCTTTCGCTGGCGCCATCGGGGCGGATCGGCGGGCGGCTACTTGCAGGCGGTTGGTCATATTTCGGATATTGCGTTGTCGGATCTGCATAATATCGAGGTGCAAAAGCAGCAGATCGACCAAAATACCCGCCAGTTCGTCGACCGCAGGCCTGCCAATAATGTATTGCTGACCGGCGCCCGCGGTACCGGTAAATCATCATTGATCAAAGCTTGCCTGAATCAGTATGCACCCCAGGGTTTGCGTCTGATCGAGGTGGATAAAGACGATTTGGCGGCGTTGCCGGATATTGTCGACCTGGTGGCCGATCGTCCTGAGCGTTTCATTATTTTCTGCGACGATCTTTCGTTTGAAGAGGGCGAGAGCGGTTACAAGGCGCTCAAAGTGGCGCTCGACGGCAGCATTGCGGCGCAGTCGGACAATGTGTTGATTTATGCAACCTCCAACCGGCGCCATTTGCTGCCGGAGCGGATGTCCGATAACGCCAGCTATAAAACTACCGAGGATGGCGATCTGCATCCAGGTGAAACCGTCGAGGAAAAGATTTCACTTTCCGAACGCTTCGGCTTGTGGGTGTCATTTTATCCATTTAAGCAAGATGACTACCTGGATATCGTCGCTCATTGGCTTGGCCATTTCGGCTGCAATGCGGAGCAGATTGCCGAGGCCCGCGGCGACGCTTTGCGCTGGGCCCTGCAAAGAGCATCGCGTTCCGGCCGGGTAGCCTGGCAGTTTGCCCGCGATTACGCTGGCCGAATGACGCAGCCATGAGCACTACCCCCTCTAACGCAATCATGAACACGCCGACACCAGTGAATGTTGCCGTCGGCATTCTGATGAAGCCCAATGGCGATGTGCTGCTTGGCCAACGGCCGGAGGGCAAGCCGATGGCTGGGTATTGGGAATTCCCGGGAGGGAAGGTGGAGTCGGGCGAGTCGATTTTCGATGCCCTCAAGCGCGAGCTGATGGAGGAACTGGGGGTTGAGATTGCCTCTGCCGAGCCTTGGTGCGGGATTGAGCATCAATACGCGCATGCCCACGTGCGACTGCACTTCTATATCAGTCGTGAATGGCGTGGTGAACCGCAAAGCCTGGAAGGGCAGGCTTTTTCCTGGCAAGGTACTGTAGGCGTGGAGCCCTTGTTACCGGCGGCGATTCCCTTGATTGAATGGCTGGATGAATTGCGCCGGGAAGGTTTTTAGTCTGTCTGGTGTGTGGCAGCTAATGCGTGGCAGCAATGCAGCCGCAGTGACGACTACTGCGGCAGCTTGCCATCATCGTCAATCTCATCCCGCGGATTGACCGCAGGGATTGCATATTTCTCTTCGGCCCAAGCCCCCAGGTCGATCTGCTTGCAGCGCTCCGAGCAAAACGGCCTGAACCGGTTGGCGGCAATCCATTCAACTTTTGCGCCGCAAGTCGGGCAATCAACGGTAGTAGTCATACAAATCTATTCAGAAAAAGCATTTAAAAGTTACAAAGAGTCAGTTCAAACGGTACATCACCCTCATACGCTTTGGGCTTCAGATCGCCGCCTTGGGTGGTGAAACGCACCCATAGCATGTATTTGTTGGCGGATATTTCAGGGATCGCCGCCAGCTGCTCATCGATGATCAGGCGCAGCATCTGGTAGGACTTACCCTGCAGCATTTGCTGATAACTGCCGTTTTGTGCATCTATTTTTACCGAACTCCCCGTTTCTCGCAGTAGCCGAAGTACGATGCTGATGGCGTCGAACAAAGGCGCCAATGGCCCAAACCAGCCGATAATATCGTTAAACCGTCGTTCGGCAGGGTATTGTTGCCAGGCGTAATACGAGGGCAGGTCGAATTCACAGGCGCCGCCGGGAATGATGGTGCGGCCACGAATGCTCATCAGCCATTCATTCTCGCGGATATGCTGGCCGGTTTTCCCTTGAGTTGCCATGAGCGCGGTGCTGACCCTGTCGATCTCTTGCAAGATGGCGTCCAGCATATCGGGGGCAACGTTCGGATTGGATTTAAAGCCGAGCAGGGTTTGTCTTTGTCGTTCCAGTTCTTGCAGCAAATCCGACTTCAAATCGGCACGCCCGGCAACCTCCAGCATCTCGAAAATGGTGGATAGCGCGATGTGGTGCTGCAACGGACTTTCCTGTTGCACGAAAAAACCAAACCTTTCATGCAGGTCTTCCAGCCGCAACAGGGTGCGAATGCGCTCGTTGAAAGGATATTCGTAGACGATCAAAGTGACATCCCTTAAAAATTTGAGCCGGATAAGACATGATTCTGAACGATGCGAACAGAAATTACAAACACCCCTCAATTTTTAACATTCAACGAGAGGTTTTTTCATCCGATATAAAAGCTTTATACCATTATAACGATCGGCTCATTGCTTCATATAAGGCGTGTAATTGCTCTACTTGCGGCAATAGCGCCGCCGGCTCGCTATCATTAACAATCACGTCGTCAGCAGCCTGCAAGCGCTGCTGCCGAGAGGCTTGCGTCGCCATGATGGCGTGTACTTGCGACTGGCTCAACGCATTGCGCTGCATCACGCGGCGTAATTGAATCTGTTCGTCGCAATCTACGACCAGTATGCGCTTTACCCGCTCCCTCCAGTTGCCGGATTCAATCAACAGCGGCACCACGAAAATCAGATACAAACCTTTGGCGCGTTCTGCTGCGTTAGCGGTTTCAGCCCGGATCAATGGATGCAAAATCGATTCCAGGCGCTGTTTTGCCGATGCATCCGAAAATATATGCGCGCGCATCTTGGCTCGGTCCATGGCGCCGCTGGCGTCGATGAATGCGCTGCCAAACTCGCTGATAATCGCTGCGATGGCAATGCCGTTCGCCGCAGTTAGCTGATGGGCGATGACATCGGTGTCGATGACGGCGGCGCCGCGCTCGGCAAACATGTTGGCAACGGTGGTTTTGCCGCTGCCGATACCGCCGGTCAGGCCGACAGTAAATCTGTGCGTAGTTGGCGCTAGTTTGTCGTCATTATCCGCATCGTGCTGGTTCATACGATGTTAGGTAGCAAAACCGAAATAAGTTTCCAGAATTGTCTGGCCGTATAACATGGCCAGCAAGCCGGCTGCGGCAAGGTAAGGGCCAAAGGGGATCGGTTTGTCGCGTCCACGGCGGGCAAAAACGATTAATGCTATTCCGACTGCAGCGCCAACCAATGATGAAAACAAGATAATGATGGGAAGCATTTTCCAGCCCAACCAGGCCCCCAGCGCGGCCAATAGCTTGAAATCGCCGTAACCCATGCCTTCCTTGCCAGTCAGCAGTTTGAATGCCCAGTAAATCGCCCACAAGCTCAGATAGCCGGCGGCGGCGCCGATCACCGCATCGTGCAGCGGCACGAACAGGCCGGACAGGTTAAGCAGCAGGCCTATCCATAGCAGTGGCAAGGTCAGGTCGTCGGGCAGCAGCTGGGTATCGGCGTCGATAAACGTCATGGCGATCAGCAGATAGACAAATACCAGGCTTGCCAGGCCGGCCCAGCCGCTGCCAAAACGCCAGATGAGCAGCCCGGACAAGGCGCCGGTCAATATTTCGACTATCGGATAGCGTATCGAGATCGGCGTTTTGCAGGCCGCGCATTTACCTCGTAAAAACAGGTAACTGATTACCGGCACATTCTCCAGCGCACCGATCTGATGCTGGCATTGCGGGCAGGCAGAGCGGGGGACGACCAGGTTGTAGCGCTCGGTATGCGGCAGCGGTTTACCGCTTTCGTGGGCCACATAGTTGTCCGACTCACGTTGCATCATGACCGGCAGTCTATGAATCACTACATTCAGGAAACTGCCGATCAATAGTCCAAAAACGGCTGCCAGCATGGCGGGAAGCAGGCTCCCCGCCGCCATGAAAAAAATCCCATCTTGCATCAGACCACCGAACCCAGTTTGAAGATTGGCAAATACATGGCGATCACCAGGCCGCCAATCAGCACGCCCAGGATCACCATGATCAAGGGCTCCATCAGGCTGGACAGGGACGCTACCGCGTCGTCCACTTCAGCTTCATAGAAATCGGCAACCTTACCGAGCATTTGATCGAGTGAACCGGATTCCTCTCCGATTGACACCATCTGCGTCACCATATTCGGAAATACGTTGGCGTTTTCCATGGCGGTCGTCAAACTGGTGCCTGTGCTGACTTCGCCCTGGATTTTTTTGGTTGCGTCCAGATAAACCGCATTGCCCGATGCGCCCCCCACCGAGTCGAGCGATTCAACCAATGGCACGCCGGCGGCAAACATGGTCGCCAGAGTGCGGGTCCAGCGCGCAATCGTGGCTTTGCGTATCACCTCACCGAAAATTGGCGCTTTGAGCAATAACCGATCCATGTAGCGCTGCATCTTGAGCGAGCGTTTCCATGATTGGAAGAACAGATATAAGCCGGCAAATATGGTGGGGAAGATGATGTACCAGTTAGCCACCATGAAATCCGAGATTCCCATCACAAACAGGGTCGGTGCCGGCAAATCTGCCCCGAAACTTGAAAATACGCTTTTGAATGCCGGCACCACCCAGATCATGATGACTGCCGTAACGATAAATGCGACTGCCAAAATCGACACCGGATAGAACATGGCGGATTTGATCTTGCTTTTGATCGCCAGGGTTTTTTCTTTGTAGATCGCCAGCCGCTCCAGCAAATCTTCAAGAATACCGGCTTGCTCGCCGGCGCCGACCAGATTGCAGAATAGCGGGTCGAAATACAGCGGAAATTTGCGGAAAGCCTGGCTCAGGCTGGTGCCGGTTTCGACATCGCCGCGGATATCGTTGACCAGTTTCGATACCGATGGGTTGGCATGGCCCTTGGCCACGATATCAAAAGACTGCAGCAGCGGCACGCCAGCCTTCATCATGGTGGCTAGCTGGCGGGTAAACAGCGAAATATCCTTCTCGGAGACTTTTTTGCCGTTGCGGAAGGTTTTCTTTTTAACTTTGGTAACCAGGATCCCTTGACGCCGCAGGGTGACGTTGACCACGGTCTCGCTGCCCGCGCGTAATTCGCCGCGCATCACCTTGCCCTTTTTATCCTTGCCCTCCCAAAGATAAACCGTCTCTTTGACCTGGCGTGCGCTTGCGGCGCTACGTGCAGCAGTTGCCATGAACTATTCCCCTAATTAGATACTAAATATTGGTGCAACCAAGCACTTCTTCGAGGCTGGTCAACCCTTGTTTTACTTTTACTAATCCTGACATGCGCAAGGTCTTGACGCCCTCGCGCTTCGCTTGTGCTTCGATTTCCAGCGCCGTCCCGTGGGCCAGGATAATGCGTTCTATTTCTTCGGTGATCGGCATGATTTGATAGATGCCTACCCGCCCCTTGTAGCCGGTGCCGTTGCAGCGTTCGCAACCAACCGCCTTGTAGGGCATCCAGCTGCCGTCGATGTCATCTTCGGTGAAGCCGGCTTCGAGCAAGGCTTCCTCCTGGATCGAAATCGGCTGTTTGCAATTGCAAAGACGCCGTGCCAGCCGTTGCGCGGTGATCAGAATTACCGATGACGCGATATTGAAGGCCGGCACGCCCATATTCATCAGGCGTGTCAGGGTCGACGGCGCATCGTTGGTATGCAGCGTGGAAAACACCATATGCCCCGTTTGCGCCGCCTTGATCGAAATATCGGCAGTTTCCAGATCGCGGATTTCACCGACCATGATGATGTCGGGATCCTGCCGTAGAAAAGCCTTCAACGCCACCGGGAAAGTCAGCCCGGCGCGGTCGTTGATATTGACTTGATTAACGCCGGGCAAATTGATTTCGGCAGGGTCTTCGGCAGTGGAGATATTGATACCGGGCTGGTTCAGGATGTTCAGGCAGGTATATAGCGATACGGTTTTACCGGAACCGGTCGGACCGGTCACCAGCACCATCCCGTATGGGCGCTGAATGGCGTTCATCAGGATTTCTTTTTGATCCGGATCGTAACCCAGCGCATCAATCCCCATCTGAGCCTGGCTCGGGTCCAGAATACGCATCACGATTTTTTCGCCAAACAAGGTCGGCAAGGTGCTGACCCGGAAATCGATCGCTCGGGTCTTGGACACCACCAGGCGCATGCGGCCATCTTGCGGCACCCGTTTCTCGGAAATATCCAGCTTGGAGATCACCTTGATGCGAGACGCCAGTTTTTCTTTGATCGACAGTGGCGGTTGCGCCATGTCGCGCAATACGCCGTCGACCCGGAAACGGATCCGGTAGAATTTTTCAAACGGCTCGAAATGCAAGTCGGATGCGCCCTGGTTGATGGCGTCGGTTAATATTTTTTGCAAGAAACGGACTACCGGCGCATCGTCGATATCGGTCGCTGCGGCATCCGCAACTGCTGCCGCATCGTCTTCGACGAAGTTGATTTCCTGCTCGTCGCCGACCATCTCGCTCAGGCTTTGTTCGGCCGATTTGACTAATTTTTGAATCTGTTTGAGCAGAGTCGGATGCTCGACGATGATAGGTTCAACCGTCAGTTCGGTTTGAAACTTGATCTGGTCCAGCGCCTGGATATTGGTCGGGTCGGACAGTGCGACATAGATCTTGTTGCCGCGTTTCGCCAGCGCCAGGACCGTATGGCTTTCCATCAGTTTGGCGTCGATTGCTTTTTCCGGCAGCATGCTTAAATTGAGCACGCTCAGGTCTAGCTGGGGATAACCAAAGGTCTCGGCACAAAACAAGGCGAGCGAACGTGCATCCAGATGACCGCTTTCCAGCAAGGCGGCGATAAACGGCGTTTGACTGTCGCTAGCTTTTTTATGCAAGGCCTCGATTTGCGGCACGGAAAGACGCCCGGCTTGCAGCAATGCACGGGCTAGTCCTGAGATCGGGCTAGTGGAATTAGCGTTGGGAAATACTGCTGCCATAGGAGGGTCAATACCAAAAGGTGTGCGGAACCATTCAAACCGACCAATGATGCCCTACGGGAAACTCACTTGTAAAGGATTTGTGGAGAAATGTGTCGTAAAAGTTGCTGTGCGGCAGCTTGCATCATCGTTCTTGTAGTTTATTCGGACGCATCAATTTGGCAACCTTGATCGCTTGATTTTGCACTTGCACGATTTCTATGATGCATCCGGCAATTTTCAGGCTGACGTTGTTGTCGGGAATGTCCTGCAGCCATTCGAGCAGCAAGCCATTCAAGGTCTTTGGGCCGTCCAGCGGGAAATTCAAGCCGAGGCGCTTATTGATATCCCGCAGGGTGGTTGCACCCTCGAGCAGGCATTGCCCTTGCGGGTTCCAGGAAAAACTGTCGGCACGCGCCGCTCCCGGTTTGGATGTGGTGAATTCGCCAATCATTTCTTCAATGATGTCTTCCAGGGTGACCAGTCCCTGCACTTCGCCATACTCGTCGACGATGATGCCCAGCCGCTCGTGGTTTTCCTGGAAATACTGCAGTTGCGTGAAAACGTCAGTGTCTTCCGGTACGAAATAGGGGGTGGTTAGCAGCTGACGAAAATGCTCGACCGTCAGTTCTTCTTCCTGATTCAGCAATGCCATCGCTTTGCGCACATGCAAAATACCAACGATCTGGTTGATTTCACCTTCATAAACCGGCAGTTTGTTGTGATAGCAAGTGGTCAACTGATGTTTGATATCGTCCACCGAGGCCGACAGATTCAGCGCTTCGACTTGCGCCCTGGGCGTCATGACGTCTTCCACCGAGATTTTTTCCAGATCGAATAAATTCAGCAAAATGCTCTTGTGCTTTTGTGGCATGAAATTGCCGCCTTCCAGCACGATGGAGCGCAGCTCTTCCGGCGAGACCCGTTGTTCCTGCGCGTGTTTGCCGGTTTTGATATGCAGGATCTTGAGGATCGCCGATACGAACAAATTGACAAACCAGATCAGCGGCTTGGCCAGCGTCATCAAGGGCTTGAGCACAAAGCTGGTCGGTAAGGCAATCCGTTCTGGATAGGTCGCGCCTATCACTTTCGGCGTGATTTCAGCAAATACGATCAGGAGGAAGGCGACCGCCGCGGTGGCGACGGTAATCACTTTCTGGTGATTGCCAAATGTGGTAATGGCAATCGCTGTCACCAATGCAGTGGCCAAGGCATTGACCAGGGTGTTGACGATCAGAATCAGCGATAACAGTTTATCGGTACGCTCCAGCAGCCACAGGGTAGTGGTGGCGGATTTGCTGCCGCGCTTGGCCAGATGGCGCAGGCGATGCTTGTTGGCGGCAACCAGCGCGGTTTCTGCCATTGCAAAAAAAGCCGACAAGAAGATGAGGACGACTAGTGCAAGTATCTGCACCCATATGGGCACGGCATCCAAAGGGTCACCGTAAAATGAAAAGTTAATAAACCAATGTGTTGTATGGTCGGGGTGAGAGGATTCGAACCTCCGGCCTCTACGTCCCGAACGTAGCGCTCTACCAGGCTAAGCTACACCCCGATCTAGCTGTTCAATGACTTGAACAGGTTTTGGGGCCGCCGACTCGCTGGCAGTCCCCCCTTGTTGAGTTCTCAGTGATTTCTATCCACTGCGAACGCAGATAATTGTAGCAAAGAATCTTTGAACTGACTATTTGGCAAGCCTGCGATCGCTGCTGCCGCACGCTGCGCGGCTTTCTCCGCTTCGTGCCGCGTGTAGTTCAAGGCGCCCGAGCTGGTGATGGCGGCCAGGATTTCATCGAAATGCTTTTCATCGCCGTTTTCGATGCAGCTGCGTACCAGGGCTCGCTGTTCGGCGCTGCCGTGTTCCATCAGGTAAATCAGGGGCAGGGTCGGTTTGCCCTCGCGCAGGTCGTCGCCGACATTCTTGCCAATATCGCTAGCGTTGCCGGAATAATCCAGGACATCGTCGATCAACTGGAATGCGGTGCCGAGCGAACGGCCGTATTCGCCCGCAGCGTCGATCACATCATCGCCGGCGCCGGCAATCAGGACGCCGAGCTGGGCCGCCGCTTCAAACAGCTTGGCGGTCTTGGAGCGAATCACCTGCAGATAGTTTTCTTCGGAAACGTCCGGGTTGTGCATGTTCAGCAATTGCAGCACTTCACCTTCGGCGATGACATTGGTGGCGTCGGCGACGATCTGCATCACGCGGGCATTATCGACTGCCACCATCATCTGAAAGGCGCGCGAGTACAGGAAATCGCCAACCAGCACCGAGGCGGCATTGCCGAACAGGGCATTGGCGGTCTGGCGTCCGCGCCGCAAGGACGATTCGTCGACCACGTCGTCGTGCAACAGGGTGGCGGTATGAATGAACTCGATCACCGCCGCCAGCTCGTGGTGTTTGTCGCCGCTATAACCGTAGGCCTGGGCCATCAGCAATACCAGCACCGGGCGCAGGCGCTTACCGCCGGCGCTGATGATGTATTCGGCAATCTGGTTCACCAGCGGCACTTCTGAATGCAATTGCCGGCGAATCACCGCGTTGACCGCTTCCATATCGGCCGCGATCGGGGACATCATGAATTGTGAGGATGAAGTGTTGGGAGCGGCTGACAAAATAAAACCTGTTGGAAATCGATTGTGCCGTGATTATACGATGAGCGCCGCGATTAGGGCCTGTCGGCGCTAAATTGGCTGTCGTTGGATTTTGTGCCGGCAATGCAACGCTAAGTTGCAGCGGCTGGGATACAGAACGGCTCGGCCCGCGTTAGCACAAAACGAGCCGTTCGATCACGCAGATATTGTTATCCCTTCAACTTTGCAAAAGCCGCCGCCATCGCGCCATTTGCCGGCGCCGCTGTCGATGCTGCTTGACGTTGCTGCGACATGCGCTTGGCGTCATTCCGATCCGCACGTTGCTCCGGCTTGGCGCCGGCGACCGGCGCGTTATCGGTCAAACGCATGGTCAGGGCAATCCGCTTGCGCTTTTCGTCGACTTCCAGAACTTTCACTTTGACCACCTGGCCGGCTTTGACGACCGTGTGCGGATCTTTGACGAAAGTATTGGAGAGCGCCGAAATATGCACCAGGCCGTCCTGATGTACGCCGATATCGACAAACGCACCAAACGCCGCCACGTTGGTGACTACGCCCTCCAGAATCATGTCGGGACGCAGGTCGCGAATCTCTTCGACGCCATCCTTGAAGGTCGCGGTGGTGAATTCCGGGCGCGGGTCGCGGCCTGGTTTTTCCAGTTCCTTGAGAATGTCGGCGATGGTCGGCACGCCGAATTTTTCATCGGCATATTTGGCCGGATTGAGTGACTTCAGCAATTTGTCATCGCCAATCACGCCCTTGACGTCCTTCTTGATATCGGCCAGGATTTTTTCCACCAACGGGTAGGACTCAGGATGCACCGCAGAGCCGTCCAAAGGATTGTCGCTGTTCATGATGCGCAAGAAACCGGCCGCCTGCTCGAAAGTTTTTTCACCCAGGCGCGGCACGTCGCGCAGCGCTGCGCGCGAGGTAAACATGCCCTTCATGTCGCGATAAGTGACAATGCTCTGAGCGACGCTGGCGTTGAGGCCAGAGACACGCGCCAGCAGCGGCGCCGATGCGGTGTTGACGTCAACCCCGACCGCATTCACGCAATCTTCCACCACCGCATCCAGTGAGCGCGCCAGCTGGCTCTGGCCGACGTCATGCTGATATTGGCCGACGCCGATCGATTTCGGATCGATCTTGACCAGTTCCGCCAGCGGATCTTGCAGGCGGCGTGCAATCGACACCGCGCCGCGCAGCGACACATCCATGTCCGGCAATTCGCGCGAGGCGAATTCGGAGGCCGAGTAGACCGAAGCGCCGGCTTCTGACACGACGATCTTGGTCAGCTTCAACTCTGGCCGCAGCTTGATCAGATCCTGCGCCAGCTTGTCGGTTTCACGCGAGGCGGTGCCGTTGCCGATCGAGATCAGTGCAACCTTGTGTTTTTCCGCCAGCTGCGCCAGCGTGTGCAGCGAACCGTCCCAGTCGTTGCGCGGCTGGTGCGGATAAATCGCGGTAGTGTCGACCACCTTTCCGGTGGCGTCGATCACGGCCACTTTGACGCCGGTGCGCAGGCCAGGATCGAGGCCCATGGTGGCGCGCGGTCCGGCCGGGGCCGCCAGCAACAACGCTTTCAGATTGCGGGCAAAGACATTGATCGCTTCGACTTCGGCGGTTTCGCGCAGTTTTGTCATCAGCTCGGTTTCCAGATGCATGAAGACTTTAACGCGCCAGCTCCAGCGCACCGTGTCGCTCAGCCATTTGTCGGCGCTGCGGCCTTTGTTGCTGATGCCGAAACGAGCGGCGATGCGTCCTTCGCACGGATTGTGCGGGGCGTCCCACTTTGGCTTTTCTTCTTCCGTATCGAGACGCAGCACGACATTCAGGATTTCTTCGCGACGGCCGCGGAACAGCGCCAGCGCCCGATGCGATGGAATCGTGCCGATGGTTTCGGAATAGTCGAAGTAGTCGGCAAATTTTTCGCCGGCGTCTTGTTTGCCTTCCACCACTTTGGATTCGACTACGCCGTGTTCGGTCAGATATTCGCGCAACGCTTGCAACAGCGCGGCGTCTTCCGAAAAGCGTTCCATCAGAATCTGGCGGGCGCCGTCGAGTGCGGCCTTGGCGTCGGCAACGCCAGGATTGTCGCCGTTGTCGGTGCTGAACGCCGGCTTCAGATATTTGTCGGCTTCTTGCTCCGGATTCAGATCGGGATTGGCCAGCAGGGCATCCGCCAATTCCGTCAAACCGGCCTCAGCGGCGATTTGCGCCTTGGTGCGGCGTTTGAGTTTGTACGGCAGGTACAAGTCTTCGAGGCGGGTCTTGTCTTCGGCCAGGGAGATTGCTTGCAACAGTGCCGGCGTCATTTTCCCCTGTTCTTCGATCGAGGCCAGGATCGCGCCGCGGCGCGCTTCCAGTTCGCGCAGGTAGCGCAGGCGTTCTTCCAGCAAGCGCAATTGAATATCGTCCAGGCCGCCGGTGGCTTCCTTACGGTAGCGAGCAATAAAAGGCACGGTGGCGCCTTCGTCCAGAAGGGCGACGGCAGCGGCGACTTGCGCCGGTTTGGCGGCAAGTTCAAGGGCGAGACGTTGTTCGATCGAAGGCAGCATGAGAGGTCTTAAGAATGAAAATCAAGCGTTGGATCATACGCAATCCAGATAATTTCGCTAGTCTTGACAGCCCGAAAAGAAACCGGCCTGAAATTCCTGCCGCTTATTTCTGCTGCGTAAATGCTCGTTATATCGCGACAATATGTTTCTCGATGGTACTATTTACGCCGTCAGAGTAGCTGATAGGAAACTGTCAGGACTAGTCTGATCAGAGGTTGATGGAGATAGCTTGCAAATGAAAAACATTGTTAAATAACAATATTTTTCTTGTTTGTCGATGAGTCAGCAAATATGCTTGTGGCCGTATGCGGCAGGGTAAAGCTCTAAAGCCTGTTGTTAATCAAGGTAAAACACACAGTAGTATTTCTTCAGGAGTCGAACATGCATCTTTCTAAACGTCTGGGCGCAGAAGCGCTCGGCACATTCTGGCTGGTTCTTGGCGGTTGCGGCAGCGCGGTGCTGGCGGCGGGATTTCCGGGCCTCGGGATTGGCTTCCATGGTGTCGCGCTGGCTTTCGGCCTGACGGTATTGACGATGGCGTTTGCCATTGGCCATATTTCCGGTTGCCACCTGAATCCGGCAGTGACGCTTGGACTGGCTACCGCCGGCCGTTTTCCAAAAAGCGAAATCCTGCCTTACTGGGTAGCCCAGGTAATCGGCGGCATTATTGCAGCGGGCGTTTTGTATCTGATCGCCACCGGCAAGGCGGGCGCAGATATCGGCGGCTTTGCAGCCAACGGCTATGGCGAACATTCACCCGGCCTGTATTCAATGAGTGCGGCCCTGATCTCCGAAGTGGTAATGACCTTCATCTTCCTGATCGTGATTCTGGGAGCGACAGACAAACGTGCGCCGGCTGGTTTTGCACCGATTGCGATTGGCCTGTGCCTGACCCTGATTCACTTGATCAGCATCCCGGTTACCAATACCTCGGTGAATCCGGCGCGCAGCACCAGCCAGGCCCTGTTTGTAGGCGGCTGGGCATTGCAGCAACTGTGGTTGTTCTGGGTGGCGCCGCTGGTTGGCGCGGTCATCGCGGGCTTTGTGTATCCGGCAATCTGGGGTGAGAAAGACTGATTTCCTGATCTTGTACCGATGAAAAAAAGCGCGGCATGCCGCGCATTTTTGTTTCCTAACTTAGTGCTCCCTGTCTGCTGCATCTGCCGCCGCTGACGCGTTCGATAGCGGCGATGTCTTGCCAACTTTGTACCGCCTCAAACCGCCGTGCTTGCAGCAAGGCGCGGACTGCCGCCGCCTGATCATAGCCGTGTTCCATCAACAGCCAACCGCCAACTTTCAGGTGACGGCCGGCGCCATCGATAATGCTGCGCAGTGCGCTCAAACCATCCGCATGGTCGGTCAGCGCATCCTGCGGTTCGAAGCGCAAATCGCCTTGGGTGAGATGGCTGTCGCCGGCAACGATATACGGCGGATTGGCAACGATCACATCGAAGCGCTGGTCCGCCAGTGCGCTATACCAGTTGCTTTGCAGGAGCTGCAATGGTGTTTGGCCCGGGATCAAAAGGCGTGCCGCATTGCGGCCCGCCACCGCCAGCGCTGCGGCGCTGAGATCCAGTGCGGTCAGCTTAAGATCGGGGCGGCTGTGGGCGATGGCTACCGCGATGGCGCCGGAACCGGTGCCCAGATCCAGTACGCTCAATGTGTTCTGATTGTCGGCGGCAGGTAAATGCTGCAAGGCCAGGTCGACCAGCAGTTCCGTCTCCGGACGCGGGATCAAAACATCCGGTGTGACTTCGAATTGCAAACCATAGAACTCGCGCTGACCGACAATATACGCAATCGGCTCACCTAGCAGGCGTCGCTGAAACAAGGCCGAGAGCTGCTGAGCCTGCTGCGCATCGATAGTCCGCTCGTCTTGGGTAATCAGCTGTATCCGCGTCAGCTGTAGTGCGTGCATCAGCAGAATGCGGTTCTCTAACGGATTCAGCGGTGCTTGTTTCAATACCGCGGCGATGCTGCTGCCGGCGTCTATCTGAAACATATCGGGAATGCCTGCCATTTAATCGCTGCCGTTAATTGTGTTGAAAGCGCGTATGTTGAATGCGCTTGTTAATAGCGGCTGGCGCCATTGCGTTTGAACAGCGTGGCAACCAAAATCACCACCAGCACTGCAAACCACAGCAGCGACCATTGCGGTAACGACAAGCCCAGGATCGGATCGTAAGGGGTCGAGCAGAGTGCGTAAGCATCAACCTTGAACACGGACGGCAGCAGAGCCGCAGGTGGCAGCGCATTCATTGGCGCTTCCAGCGCATCTCTGCCGCATGAGACCGATGGATGGGCGATCACCCACAGATGCCAGATGGCGGTGCCGGCGCCACCCAGTCCTGCCAGAATTCCGATCCCTGCACCGGCTTTTTGAGCGCCTGCCGGCAAGCCGGCGCAAATCAGGCAAATCAGCGCGATCGACGCGAATGCATAGCGCTGGATCACGCACAGCGGACACGGCTGCATATCCTGGAAGTGCTGCAGATACAGGGCGCCAGCCAGGATGGCCAGGGCGATGAAGGCGACTGCCAGCAAAACGGATTTGGATGTTTTCATTTGGAGTGATGGGGTTGGGTCGAAGAGAGCTTATCTTTCGTGCATCTGATGCAGGTTGCGGTGCTTGGTTCCCACGTCAGCCGTTAGCATATGCGATTTTCAAATCGCTTGCGCGTGGATTGTCCGCGCCGTCAAACCGCATCGCCCAACGCCGCCAGCAAATCAGCCTGATGCTCTGCGGCCAGCGCATTGGTCAACTCTGCCAGGTCGCCATCCATGATGAAATCGAGTTTGTACAAAGTCAGATTGATGCGATGGTCGGTCATCCGGCCTTGCGGGAAATTGTAGGTGCGAATCCGCTCGCTGCGGTCGCCCGAACCGATCAGCGATTTGCGGGTTGCGGCTTCTTTCGATTGCTGCGCGCGCAGTTGACCGTCCTTGATGCGGGCCGCCAGCACTTTCAGGGCGGACGCCTTGTTCTTGTGCTGGCTGCGGTCATCCTGGCATTCGACCACGATGCCGGTCGGCATATGGGTGATGCGCACCGCGGAATCGGTCTTGTTGATGTGCTGGCCGCCAGCGCCGGAGGCGCGGTAAGTGTCGATGCGGATATCGGCCGGATTGATGTCGACATCGCCGACTTCATCCGCCTCCGGCATGATGGCCACGGTGCAAGCGGAAGTATGGATGCGGCCCTGGGTTTCCGTGGCAGGCACCCGTTGCACGCGATGACCGCCGGATTCGAATTTCAGCTTGGAGTAGGCGCCAAAGCCGATCACGCGCACGATCACTTCTTTGTAACCGCCGATTTCCGACGCCGATTCCGACACCATCTCTACCTGCCAGCGATTGCGTTCGGCAAAGCGCGTGTACATGCGCAGCAGATCGCCGGCGAACAGCGCCGATTCGTCGCCGCCGGTGCCGGCCCGGATTTCCAGGAAAATATTGCGTTCGTCGTTAGGATCTTTAGGCAGCAGCATCTTTTGCAGATCGGCCTGCAGCTGCTCCATGCGCGCTTTGGCCGCGACGATTTCATCCTGGGCGAATTCCTTCATGTCAGGATCGGCTTGCATTTCTTGCGCAGCTGCGATATCGGCGTCGGCCTGCAGGTAAGACTGGTATACGGCCACCAGCGGCCCCAGTTCCGCATGTTCGCGGGTCAGCTTGCGGTAGCTGTCCATGCTGGCGGTCGCATCCTCCTGCATTAGCAGGTCATTGACCTCGACTAAGCGATTGGCGAGTTGATCGAGCTTGGCGAGCATTGATGGTTTCATGGCGGGTTTCAGTCAGGGCAAGGCGAATCGAAGGGGGGCAACAACGTCACGCGCAAGGCAACACGATCAGACGTGGCCATGCGAGGCATAGCGCAGGCGCGCTAACGTTTAGTACGGAATAATTGCGGCAGGAGGGCTGCCAGGCGCGCGCGTTCGTCGCCATGGGCATTGTGCAAAGCCTGTTGCGGGCCGTGCAGGAACTTGGCGGTCAGGCCCTTGGAGAGCGCTTCCAGGACAACCTCGATATCTTCGCCCCTGGCCAGCATCTTGCGCGCGCGCTCCAGCTCCAGGCGGCGCATGGCTTCGCTCGATTCTTGCAAATCCTGGATCACCGGTACCACCGCCCGGTTATCGACCCAGTGCATGAATGACTGCACCCGGGTTTCGATGATGGCTTCCGCTTGCGCCACCGCGGCCTGGCGATTTTCCATGCCGGTTTGCACAATCGAACCAAGATCATCGACTGTATACAGAAAGATATCGTCGAGACGGCCGATTTCGGTTTCGATATCGCGCGGCACCGCCAGGTCCAGCATGAACATTGGTTTGTGGCGCCTGGCTTTGACGGCGCGTTCGACCATGCCAAGACCGATGATCGGCAAGGTCGATGCGGTACAAGAAACGATAATGTCGAACTTGCCCAATTGTGTCGGCAAATCGGCCAGCCGGATTGCCTGGCCGTCGAAACGGTGGGCCAGCAATTCGGCGCGCTCCAGGGTACGGTTGGCGACTGTCAAGGATTTCGGATTTTGCGCAGCAAAGTGGGTGGCGCATAACTCGATCATTTCGCCGGCGCCGATAAACAATACGTGCTGCCCGGCTACGGTATCGAAAATGCGTTCCGACATACGAACCGCAGCGGCGGCCATGGAGACGCTATGGGCGCCGATTTCGGTGGTGCTGCGGACTTCTTTGGCGACGGCAAAAGTACGTTGAAACAACTGATGCAAATAAGTACCGAGTCCGCCCACGGCTTCTGCGTGACGCACCGCATCCTTCATCTGGCCAAGGATCTGCGCTTCGCCCAGCACCATCGAATCAAGTCCGGAGGCAACCCGGAACGCATGGCGCACGGCGTTGTCTTGCGGCAAGGTGTACAAATGCGGACGCAAGTCGGCATAGGGCAACTGGTGGTAATGCGCCAGGAAATGTGCGGTGGAATCAATCGAAGTATCGATAACGTTGGCGCCGCCATGCTGAAAATTGCCGGCCGCGTACAGTTCGGTGCGATTGCAGGTTGACAGAATCGCAGCTTCATCCGACATGTCGGGCGTGTTGCCACCGCTGAACCAGGCGCGCGCCGCCATCACTGCCTGACCGATCTGGTCAGCAGGGAAGGCCACCTTTTCGCGCAGGGAAACAGGCGCGGTGGTGTGGTTGAGTCCGACGGTTAGCAAGTGCATAGGTGCGGGTGGCAGCGGGAAGGGACAACATTGTTAACCCAAGATTATACTCTTTGTAGCCAAGGAACAAATTTCAGCCCGGCTGGGGCTGCAGGCTAAGGCTGTGACCCGCAGCCCGAGTCTAGTTGGTGAGAGCTGGTAACGTCACCATGAAAGTACTACCTTCGCCCAGAGTGCTTTCCAACATGATTTCACCGAAATGACGTTCCACAACGGTTTTTACAAACACCAGGCCGAGACCGGTGCCGTCCGAATGCGGCTGGCCGGGGGCGCTGACACGTTGATAACGTTGGAATAACCTGGCCTGGTCATGCGGTGCGATGCCGAAACCCTGGTCGCTGATCCGGCAGGTTACCTGTGGCAGCAATTTGACGTATTTCAGGCGCAGGGTGCAGGTAATCCTGGTATCCGGCAGGCTATAGCTGATGGCGTTCGAGATCAGGTTGCACAACGCTCGCGCCATCAGGGAACGATCGATATTGGTCAGGAATTCCTGGCCTTCGATATCGGTGATCAGCTCGATTTTCTTATTGTTGGCAAGACTCCACATTTCATCGACGGCGTCATACAGCACGTCCTGGAAATCCACCTCTTCGAGCCGGTATTCGGAGGACTCGGCGCGCGCCAGCTGGACAAAATTATCCGCCAGCCCCAAGGTCTTGCGTGCAGCCTGCTCCAGGCGGGCGAAGAATTCCTTTTGCGGCAGCGCCGATGAGGGATTTCCTTGCAATTCGAGCAAGGCCAGGATCGACGCTTGCGGTGCCCGCATGTCATGCGACAGGAAGCGCAGGGTCTCATCCCGGCTGCGTTCAGCGGCGCGGATAACGGTGATATCGACGATGCTGACGATCCAGCCGGTCAATACCTGGTGTGCAGAGTGGCAAGGACCGCTCTTGATCAACAGGTCGCGCCCTTGCTGGTCTTGTACCGTGGTGCCGCTGGTGAGGGTTGAGACATGTTCCAGATCGATCAGATCCCACCAGCTGAAGGTATGGCCGGCCGAGGTATTGCTTGCTTGCGGCGTGTTCATGTTGGAAAACAGGTAGGGCAACAGCGCGCCGTCGATATTCCGTATGCCGGCGGCGGCGAAGTAATCTCTGGCGAACTGATTTGACACCAGCACATGGCCGTCGACGGTGGTGATCAGAGTGGCGTCCGGCAGGCTGTTCAGGCTGTCGGAAATAAACTGGCGCAAATCGCGCACCCGGCGTGCCGCCACGCGCATGGCATTGATGCGTTGCTCAAGTATGTCTTCCACCTGTTGCGGAGCGGGCTCTGTATTTATCTCGGGCAGCAAATGCGGTTCCTGGTCCAGCAACATGAACTCTTGCCCGAGATAGGAAATCGCCGATTCGAGGCGGATCCAGTTCCATATGGGATGAGCGATGGCCAGCGCGATCAAGGCTGCGGTAGGGGCAATCCAGAACCCCAGCATCAACAGGAAATAGCTGGCCGCCATCGTCAACAGCATCAGGGCTGCCGTGATCAGCAAGGAAATCCGTGGCGTCCACAGCAGGTAGCTGGATAGCGCGATCAGGACCGGAATAATGCTGAACAGGGCAGTCTGCAGAGGCCGGGCGATGCTGATCGACTTGTGATCGAGCAGGCCCGCCAGGATGTTGGCGTTGATCTCGATGCCCGGCATGACGCCGGAAGTGCCTGATACCGGGGTCGGAAAAGTATCCGCCATGCCAAGCGCGGTGGCGCCGATCAATACATATTTGCCGGTGAAAAATTGATCGGGAACGTCGCCACGCAGTACCGAAGCATACGGTACGGAGCGGAAATGGCCGCTGCCGCCGGCGAACGGAATCTGGATTTGATAATCGCGTTGCCAGCTGTCTGCCTGGTGCGGACCGAGCTTGGCCGGTGTGTCATCGAGGCGCGCACCTGGCAGATTGCCATTGGCGTCGGTAATCCTCTGTCCGGTGACGCCGGCCAGCGCGACCGCAAAATGCGGCCACCATTGGTTGTCCTGGCCTTCTTGCAGAAAGACACTGCGGACTACCCCGTCCGGATCGAGTTCCAGATGTATGTGGCCGACACTGCGTGCAGCGTTGAGAAAATCCGGCGTTGGCGGCAAGGCCTTGAGCCCGGGGCCGGCACTGGCGACGACAATCGGCAGCACTGTCAGTTTGCTGGCGGCCAGCGCTTTGGTCAGCGCCCGATCATCGGCACGCTGGCCAGGGGACTGTCCCTGTTCGGCTTCCGGCATGATCACATCCAAGCCGATTGCCAGGGGATTGGCATGCATGATCCGGTTCAGCAATTTCGCGTGCAGGCTGCGCTCCCAGGGCCAGCGCCCCAGCTTGCTGATACTGTAGTCGTCGATGGCGACGATGATGATGTCATCGCGCGCCGGCCGTGAATCGGCCCGCATGAACTGATCGTACAAGGTTCTGTCGAGACGGCCGAGGCCGTTTACATAACCCATGCTGCCGGCCACGATCAGCATCAATACGGTGATCGCCATCCATTGGCGAAACGCCACCCGTTTGATGAGCGGAAAAACCTGCTTGATCATGAGCGCCTGGCGAGAGATCGCATGGTCACGGCCGGGTTAATAACCGGCCTGGGTAGTGCCGCCGGCATTGAGCAGAGGCGAGCCGTCGCTGGTGACCCAACGGCTGCCGATGTAGATTTTTTGCGGCGCTGAAAAGGGGCTGACATAACCGTCCGGATCAATCGCTTTGACGCGAATGAAATAGGCGCCGGCAGCCGGACGCGGGACGCTGATTTCCGGCGTTGCCGTGGTTTGCGTCAGCAGTAGCGTCGAGAAGGCTGCGTCGCGGCCGATCTCGACCACGAAATTTTGCCCCGGCTCTGCGGACCAGCTGAATGACAGGTCGCCATCAAGCGCATCGGCAATCTTGGGAACCTGCAAGGCTGGCAGCAAGTTGAAACTTTGCGGATCGCCATAAGGTCCTTGATCGCGGCCGTTGGTTTGTTCGACGATGGTAGCTACGCGCCAGTAGTAAGTACCCAACGCCAGTTTGCCGGCGCTGAATTGCGGTGCGGTGAGCGCCGCCTGGTCGACTACCAGTTGCTGGAACCCGGCATCGCTGGCGACTTGCAAATGATAGGCTTGCGCATTGCCGACCTCGGCCCAGCTAAACATCACATCTTCGCTGCGCGATTTGTTTTTTGGTTCGATCGAGATGGGCGGCTCTGGCCGGGCTTTTAATGTAAACGCGGCTATCCGCGGAATACCTTGCAAACCGATTTGATCGAGCGCGGTGATGCGGACGAAATATTGGCCATCCGCCAGTCCGTCGATCTTCAGCTCGATATTGTCCGACTCTGCCTCGCTAACGATATTGCGCGCATCGGCATCGGTGGCGATTTGCGCGCGATAACCATGCGCACCAGCTATCGGGGCGACGGTAAAGCGCACCCTCGGCCGTTCTTGCAGTTGCGGACGGCCGCTGAACTGCGGCGCGGGCAACAGCGCAACCGCCTTGCCCACCCCTTTGGCATTGGTCACATTACCTTGGCCTGGATGCAGGGTCAGCGCTGGCGGCTGGCTTTTCTTTGCCACCGCAACACCGCCGCTCAGCACTTCGGTCATGACGCTGTCGCCGACCAGATCGACCCGGAAGTCGGTGCCGCGTACGCCTGCCACCGCCAGTGGCGAATGGACTTCGAAGCGGCCTTTGTTTTTGTCCAGCGGCGAGACTTTGGATTCGACCCGGCCTTTCAACAGCGTAATTTCAGTGCGCGGACTCTTGGTATACCGTGCAGTACGCAGCTTGCTTAGTTTTACCTGGCTGTTGGAGGGGAGGGCGATATGCGATTGATCGGGCAGGGTGAGAGTCAGAAAGCTGTTGCTGCCGGTATTGATGATGGCGCCTTCGGACAGCGTGGCGCCGATGTTGATGTCGATCGCACGGCCGTCGGCAGCGATTGCATCGATGTTGCCTGACATGGCTGATACCTGGGCAGTGCTGGGATCATCCGGCAGCAGCGCCACCGGAATGATGACGGCGGTGCCGACCGGGATCGTACGGTCGTTCCCGATATGGTTGAGTTGTGCCAGTTGCACCCAGTTGCTCTTGCTGGCAGTAAGCTGCTCGGCGATCACGCTCAAGGTGTCGCCCAGTTGTGCGCGGTAAGTGACGGTTGCGACGCCCACCTGCAGCGCAGATGGATCGAACGCCGGCGAGGCAGCCAATAGCCGGGACGGACCGGCAACGAAAAGAGCCAGAAAAGCTATTTTTTTGAATGTGCTGCGCATGTCTGTCTGTCAGCGCAACCGAAACGCGCCTTATCCTGTTAGTTGTTCTAGTCGATAACCGTAGCTATAAACCGGAGCTAGTCGATAGCCGTTTTCTGGTCGTAATTGTAACTTACTCCGCACCCGCGAGACGTGGGTATCCATGGTGCGAGACGGAATATCGACATCGCGTGACCAGACTGCTTCGAGGATGTAGGCACGTGAAAGGGGACGGCCGAGGTTGCGAAAAAACAACAATGCCAGGTCGAATTCCTTCTGCGTGATCTCGATCGGCTTGCCAGCCAGGGTCAAACGGCCTGAGCGGGTCTCAAACAAATAATCGTTAAACACGATTTGTTCGCTTGAATTCTGAATCGGATAAGCGCGTCGCAACAGGGCTTGCACGCGTGCTACCAACTCGCTGCGCCGGATCGGCTTGATCATGTAATCATCGGCGCCGGCGGCCAAGCCTTCGACAATGTCGTCTTCGCCGGAGCGGCTGGTGATGAACAGGACCGGGATCGTTTTAGGGAGTTTGTCTCTTACCCAGCGCAAGACTTCCGGGCCGCTGAGATCAGGAACCTGCCAATCCAGAACCAGCATGTCGTAGCTTTCCCGACGCAACTGATTCAATATTTCTTTTCCACTCTGAAATGGATGGCAAATATGCCCACTGGATGTGAGCACCTGGCAAACTAGATCGGTTTGACTGGGATCGTCATCAAGGACAGCAATTCTCATATTTTATATATGTTAGGTGACTTCAGCGCTGGTGGCCGGCATCGGTTTGTGGCAGATACAAGGAGTATATTAATCTTATTGCCACATTGCTGTAGACAAATATTTTATATATTTCCAATGTCTTTCATTTGCCACAAAAATTAAAAAATTCAGTGATGTCAGATGCGTTCCACAAAGCCCATGCCAAAACCGCAACTGAGGCAGTATTTGTCTTGGTGTAATACGCAATTGTCACAAACAGTGTACGACGGGATTTGTAAAATTCTACCAACGGCGTCAATAATGAGCGCCCGCTCGGGGCAGGGATCCGAGACAGTCATTGAGCGGGCTTTTGCCGACGCAGCGTTGCGTCGAATCCGGCCTTGAGTCGAGTTTTAATCTCAGCTTTAACGCCAGCTTTAATGACTGGCTTCCTAACCCCGAGCCTTAAATATTGACTTACGCGTCCGGCAGTACCACGTTGACGTCCAGTACTTCAAGATTTCCCTGGCGATCCAGGGAAATCTTGATGTCGTCGGCGTTGACCTTGGTGTATTTCGAAATGACTTCGATCAGTTCTTTATGCAACGCCGGCAAGAAATCGTGGCCCTGGCGGCCATTCCGTTCGCGGGCAATGATGATTTGCAGGCGCTCCTTGGCGGCTGACGCCGTTTTGGGCTTGCTGTTAAACAAGAACGAGAGCAATGCCATGTTACTTCCCTCCAAAAATGCGGTGCAGGAACCCCGGTTTTTCATAGGAGGTAAAACGCAGGGGGACTTCTTCCCCAAGGAAGCGCGAGACCACGTCTTCGTAGGCCAGGGCGACATCGCTACCCTTGATATGAATTGCCGGATTACCCTGGTTAGAGGCGTGCAATACCGATTCCGATTCAGGAATGATGCCGACCAACGGGATGCGCAGAATATCTTGAACGTCGGTATACGACAGCATTTCACCGGCCTCGACGCGTTTTGCCGAATAGCGGGTGATCAGTAAATGTTCCTTGACCGGCTCGCCGCCATTTTGCGCGCGCCGCGATTTTGCCTGGATGATGCCGAGGATGCGATCGGAGTCGCGCACCGACGACACTTCAGGATTGGTCACGACTACTGCCTCATCGGCAAACGTCAGCGCCATCACGGCGCCGCGTTCGATGCCGGCCGGCGAATCGCAAATGATGTATTCGAAATCCATCTTGATCAGGTCATTGAGAACGGTCTCAACGCCTTCTTCGGTCAAGGCATCTTTGTCGCGAGTTTGCGAAGCCGGCAAAATGAACAGATTTTCGCAATGCTTGTCCTTGATCAAAGCCTGGGTCAAGGTTGCTTCTTTATTGACGACATTGATCAGATCGTACACTACGCGTCGTTCACAACCCATGATCAAATCCAGATTGCGCAGGCCGACGTCAAAGTCGAGCACCGCGGTTTTGTGGCCGCGCATGGCCAGACCGGATGCAAAACTGGCGCTGGAGGTGGTCTTGCCAACTCCGCCTTTGCCGGACGTAACAACGATGATTTTTGCCACGAAGAGCTCCTAAGGTTATGCATTGCTGGACAGAGTTTAATAGTCGCCGCCGTGCGACGAATTACTCTGTCCCCAACTGATTAGATAAATGGTTACAAGATCCCAAGTCCGATTAAGTGCGAGCAGCGGAACTGAGCGATAGTACGTCAATCCGATCGCCGCTAAGGCGAATTTGTGCCGGCTGGCCCTTCTGTTCCGGCGGCAGGCCGTTTTCAAAAGTGCGATACACGCCGGCGATTGAGACCAGTTCGGCTTCCATGCTGGCTGCAAAAATACGTGCCGAGGTATCGCCGCTGGCGCCGGCCAGCGCCCGCCCGCGCAGTGGCGCGTAGACGTGAATGCTGCCGTCGGCAATGATTTCGGCGCCATTGTTAACTGTAGCGGTGATGACCAGATCGGCGTCGCGCGCATAAATCCGTTGCCCTGCGCGTATCGGCGTATCGATGATCATGGTGCTGGCGGCAACTCTGGCAGGCGCCGCAACCGGGGCCGGCGGCGGCGCAGGGGTGGCAGGCTCCTGGCGTGTGGCTACGACCTGATCGATGCTCAAGCCGCTGGCGACGATGTCGGCTTCCATTTCCGTGGGTGCATTGCGCACCGCAACCGCATTCAAGCGATATTTCTTCAGAAGCGCAATCAATTGCGGCCAATCTATATGCGATCGGTCCGATCCCAGCGCAGCAACATCGATAACTGCAAACTCGTTGTCAAAGAAATCGGCGCTGCCGCCGGTCATTTCCTGCAAGGCAGCCTCCAATGCCATCGGATCGGAATCATGCAAGATGGCGGATACGGCGACCACGGTTGCAATTTTTATTTCAATCGGCTTGCGGGATTTGTTTTTGAGCATAAAGCAGTGAGATGTATGGGCAGACCAAGGCGGAAAGTGCTGACGAATTGGTTTATAGAACGTTTAGATGGCAATTGGTTCGGTTTGAATGAATATAAAATACTGTCTTAATTTGCGATCTTACCAAATCTCGGGAGGATCACGAAAAAAGCATTGCCGCTGTCTATCCGTTGTCTCATATTTGTTTGCCGATCTCGTTGCATTTGCATGCTGCTTTACCTGGCCCGGCCAGCGGATTCCGGCGCTTCGGATTGGGTAGCTGGTTGGGTAACCGATTGGCTAACCGATTGGCTAACAACTCGCGCCACAAATGCAAAAAGGGCTTAGCCGAAGCTAAGCCCTTTTCTGTTCTTGGTGGCCCGGGGCGGAATCGAACCACCGACACAAGGATTTTCAATCCTCTGCTCTACCGACTGAGCTACCAGGCCAAGGGACAGGAGTATAGCAAAACATTTTCGATCCGCAAAGCCCCTTGTTGAAACTTCTTGAAAAAACTTTGTGTTGCTCAAATTGTGAGCGGAAATTTCGGGCCGGGGTTCATGGAAACCCTTATTTAACGGGGTAGACGAGGCCTCGTATGCGTAGTCGTTATAATGACGGCATGAAAGATATCGGATCAATCTCGAAAAATGCTGGCGCCGCGCCGACGGTGAAATACGATATTTGTATTGTGGGCAATGGCGCTGTCGGCAAGGCGGCGGCATTGGCCTTGGCGCAGATCGGCTTGCGCGTCACTTTGCTGGGGATGCCGGCGGCTGCATCTGCGGCAGCGGCAAAGCCAGATGTTTGGGATACGCGCGTGTACGCGCTGAATCATGTGGCGCGCAGCCTGCTGTCGACGATCAAGGTGTGGGACGCCTTGGACCAGGCGCGGGTTAGCGCCGTAGACGGCATGGCGATCAAAGGCGGGACTGACAGCGCAGCCGGCAATCTCACGTTTGACGCTTACAGCGCGCGTGTCGATGCGTTGGCATGGATTGTTGAGGATGACAATTTGAATCAGGCGCTGGATGCAGCGCTGAAATTTGCGTCGAATGTGCGCGTGCTCAGCGGCCGCGTCAAGACGATGCTGGTGGATGCGGCAGCGGCGACTTTGCAACTGGAGTCCGGCGAGACCATCAGCGCTGCCCTGATCGTGGGCGCCGACGGCGCGCAATCCTGGGTCCGTAGCCAGTGCCAGATTGGAATCGATTACCGCTCTTATAAGCAGCGCGGGGTGGTCGCCAATTTCTCATGTGAGCGGCCGCATCATGGCATTGCCTATCAATGGTTTACCGAAACCGAAGGGATCGTCGCCTTGCTGCCTTTACCGGGGCAACGAGTATCCTTGGTCTGGTCGGCGCCGGAAGCTCTGGCGCTTTCACTATTGGATGAACCGCTGTCGCAACTGGCCGTGCGTCTGTCTTCGTTGGCAAGCGAGAAGCTGGGGCCGTTGCAACCATTGCACCCGGAACTGGCGCAAGCGTTTCCTTTGTCCTTGCTCAAGACCCATGCCTTGGTGGCGCCGCGGGTCGCTCTGATCGGTGATGC
Organism: Collimonas sp.; assembly: GCF_035566375.1. GTDB lineage: Bacteria > Pseudomonadota > Gammaproteobacteria > Burkholderiales > Burkholderiaceae_D > Collimonas. The sequence goes on along the minus strand of NZ_DATMRK010000011.1, from coordinate 5,774 downwards.
CGGCCACGTGGTGCATCCGCTGGCCGGGCATGGCATGAATCTCGGTTTCGGCGATGTCGCGGCCTTGATCCAGGTGCTGGCTGAGCGCGGCATGCATCGCGATTGCGGCGACGCCAGTGTGCTGGCGCGTTACGCCCGTGCGCGCAAGGAAGAAATACTGTTGATGCAAGTGACTACCGACGGTCTGGAACGGCTGTTTGGCGTCGATTTCGGTCCGCTGCGCTTGCTGCGTAATGTCGGGTTGAACTTGCTGGATAAAATACCGGTCTTAAAAAGACAATTGATGACCCACGCGGTGGGTCGAACCACCGATAAAGAATAACTGGAATAACGATGAAAAAAATAAGCGTGATGTTGGTCGCCTTGCTGGGCTTGTGGGTAAGCGTTGCAGGCGCCGAGACTTTGCAGGAAGCGTCGGTTAAAAAGCTGATCGAGCCGCGTCTGGGGGATGGCGTCAAGGTTGATGAAGTGACCAAGACCCCTTATTCGGGTTTGTTTGAAGTGCGTGTCGGCAACGATATTTTTTATACCGACGCCGCTGCCAAATATGTTTTTGTCGGCCGCATCATGGACGCGCAAAGTTCGCGTGACTTTACCCGGGAACGGGTGGATGAGTTGAGCAAGATCAAGTTTTCCGATTTGCCGCTGGATCTGGCCATGAAAAAGGTCAAGGGCAACGGCAAGCGTGTGATCGCGGTGTTCGAAGATCCCAACTGCGGCTATTGCAAACGCTTCCACAAGAACACTTTGCCGGAAGTCGATAACGTTACTGTATATACCTTCCTGTATAACATTCTGGCGGAAGATTCCGCCGTCAAAGCCCGAAACGTCTGGTGCAGCACGGATCGCAACAAGGCCTGGACCGATCTGATGGTCGACGGCAAAGCCGCCGTTGCCGCCCCGACTGCCTGCCAGTCGCCGAACGACAAGGTGCTGGCGCTCGGTCAAAAATTGAATGTGACTGGCACCCCGACGATTATCTTTGCCGACGGTTCGCGCGCGCCAGGCTGGATCGATGCGAAAACCATGGAAGCCAAATTCAGTTCTTTGAAATAAATCAGGCGCCTGCCATTCGGCATTCGCGACATCTCTCTGAATGCTGAAACCTGTCATGGGTCTTCAACAATATAGTGGGCAAATGAGTGGGCAAATGAGCGGACAAATCGTCGGCCTGTTGCTGGCCGCTGGCCGCGGCCGGCGCTTTGACCCGAGCGGCAGCCGCAGTAAATTGCTGCAATCGTTGCCGACCGCTTGCGGCCAGACGGTACTGGCAACTGCCGCCGGCAATTTGGCCGCAGCGTTGCCGATATGTGTGGTCTTGCGCTATGACGTAGCGGAACTGATCACGCAAGTTGCAGGCTACGCGTGGGTGCAATGCGAAGCTGCCGACGATGGCATGGCGGCGTCGCTGGTATACGGTTTGCAGCAGACCGCGGATGCCGCTGGCTGGGTAATTGCCCTGGCCGATATGCCCTATGTGCAGACATCCACCATCCATGCTCTGGCCTCGGCGCTGCGGCTAGGGGCTGACATTGCCGTGCCGACTCATCTGGGCCGGCGTGGTAACCCGGTCGGCTTTGGCCGCAAGTATTTGCCGCAGCTGCTGGCTCTGCGCGGTGATCACGGTGCGCGCAGTTTGTTGCAGTCATTGCCCGTCGTTGAAGTAGCGGTGGACGATCCTGGCATCCATCAGGACATCGATACCGTCGCTGATATACGACATTCCTCGACCTGAAGCCGGTAATCCGCCGGTCTTTTTTGTTCCTGGCAACCGAGGCGAGGTCTAATCTGCGCAATCCCGCTACACTATCGTCTTTTTTGCGCAGCCGGCGACCAGCCCGCGCATACTGACGTTTCCCCTGACGAAGCCCCCCAGATGAATCCACATTTCCTGAACAAACGTATTATCCATTTACTTGGTTATGCCGGGCTGATTCCGTTCGTGCTATTGACGCTTGCCTGCTGGCTGGTCAACGCCGACTGGCTGCGTGATTTTATTCGCGGGCAACTGGCGTATGGCATCGCTGCCTTGTCTTTTCTCGGTGGAATCCACTGGGGCGCGGTGGTGTTGCGGGCCGATCTGTCGGCTGATCACACGAAAAAAGCCTTGATCTGGGGCGTGGCGCCGACCAGCATCGCCTGGTTCTCGACCATGGCCGGCGGTTTCGGTTTCGCCTTGCTGATCGCGGGTTTTATCGCGGCTTACCAGGCAGACAAGCGCTTGTTCCCATGGTACGGCTTGCCGGCCTGGTTTATTAAATTGCGTTTCAGATTGACTTGTGTAGCGGTGGCGGCGCTGATGCTGACCGTGATCGCGGGTAATGTTCGGGGATAAAAGATGAAAAAAAATACTGCCAAATTAAGTGCCAAGTCTGCTCTCAGCTACAGCATCGTTGCCGCCGATCCTGCGGCCCATTTGTTTGCCGTTACGCTGAGTATTGCCGAGCCGGCTGCGGTCGGGCAGATCGTCGCCTTGCCGGCATGGATTCCTGGCAGTTACATGATCCGTGAGTTTGCGCGCAACGTCGTACAAATCCGCGCTGAGTCGAACGGCCGCAAGATCGCCCTCAAGAAACTCGATAAGCATTCGTGGCAGGCAGCGCCCTGCGACGGCCCGCTGACCTTGCATTACCTGGTGTACGCATGGGATCTGTCGGTGCGCACCGCACATCTGGACCAGACCCATGGTTTCTTCAACGGCACCAGCGTATTTTTGCGCGTAGTCGGCCAGGAAAGCACGCCGCATATCGTCGATATCCAACGTCCGCAAGGCGAAGCATTCGAAGCGTGGCGCATCGCCACCGCGCTGCCGACGCTGAAAGCCAAGCGCGGCTCTTTCGGCAGTTATGTCGCCGCCAACTACGACGAACTGATCGACCATCCGGTCGAAATGGGGACTTTTCAACTGGCCAGTTTCAAAGCGCACGGCGTGCCCCATGAGATTGCGATTACTGGCAATGTGCCGAATCTGGATCTGGTGCGCCTAAGCGCGGACCTGAAAAAGATTTGCGAGACCCAGATCGCTTTCTTCGAACCGGCCGGCAGCAAGTTTGCCAGGCGCGCACCGATGCAACGCTATGTGTTCCTGACGCTGGCAGTGGGCGATGGTTACGGCGGACTTGAGCATCGCGCTTCGACCGCATTGATCTGCGCGCGGGCCGATTTGCCGGTCAAGGGGCAAGCGGAAATGAGCGACGGTTACCGCACATTCCTTGGCCTGTGCAGCCATGAATACTTCCATACCTGGAACGTCAAGCGTATCAAGCCGGCTGCGTTTGCGCCTTATGATCTGCAAGTGGAAAATTACACGCCGCTGTTGTGGCTGTTCGAAGGTTTCACCAGTTACTACGATGATCTGATGCTGTTGCGCAGTGGCTTGATTGACCAGCCGGCTTATTTCAAGCTGATTGAAAAAACCATCAACGGTGTATTGCTAGGCAGCGGCCGGCATAAACAAAGCGTGGCCGAATCCAGCTTCGATGCTTGGGTCAAGTATTATCGCCAGGACGAAAACGCGCCAAACGCTATTGTCAGCTATTACACCAAGGGTTCCCTGGTGGCGCTGGCGTTGGATCTGACTATTCGTAGCGAAACCAAGGGGCGGAAATCGCTGGACGACGTGATGCGCGCCTTGTGGCAAAAATATGGCCGCGATTTTTACGCTGACAACGCCTTAAGCGGCCGTGGTGTCAGCGAGGCTGCCGCCGAAGCCTTGTTCGACGAGGTAACCGGCCTCAAACTGAAACGTTTCTTCGATCGCTATGTACGTGCAACCGATGATTTGCCGCTGGCGAAATTATTGGCGCCGACCGGCATCGTGTTGAACGATAGCCGCAAGCCGGGCAAGCCCTCGCTCGGCGTGCGTACCGCGCGCAATGGCGGCGATTGCAAGCTGGCGAATGTGTATGAAGGCGGCGCTGCCCATCGCGCCGGTTTGTCTGCCGGCGACCTGCTGGTGGCAATCGACGGTATTCGGGTCCCTAACAGCCTGGATGCATTGCTGGCCCGTTACCGGGTTGGCGACAGCATCATCGTCCACGCTTTCCGGCGCGATGAGTTGATGACTTTCAAGGTCAGATTGTTAGCCGACAGCGCGCCGCAAATTGGCCTGCAAGCGGAAGCAAGGCCGGCGCTGGTGCCGGCGTTGCGTACCGCATGGCTGGCGGGGCGCAGCGGACGTTAAGCGCATAAAAATGTAAAAAAGAAGTGTAAAAAAAGCCGGAGCAGTTTGTCCGGCTTTTTTTAATCGGCTTTCAAGCCATTCCAGCGTGGCGTCAGCGTATGCTGGACGGCGAATAAATCCAGCACCCGCCCCAGCGTATGGTCGACCATCTCTGCAATGCTTTGCGGCCGGTGATAGAACCCCGGCAGCGGCGGGAAGATGATGCCGCCCATTTCGGTGACGCTGGTCATATTGCGCAGATGCGCCAGATTGAAGGGCGTTTCGCGCACCATCAGGACCAGGCGTCGACGCTCCTTGAGCACAACATCGGCGGCGCGTGTGATCAGATTATCGGACAAGCCGTTGGCAACTGCAGCCAGGGTTTTCATCGAGCAGGGCGCGATGATCATGCCTTCCGATTGAAACGAGCCGCTGGCGATGGCGGCGCCGATATCGCGCACATTGTGTACTACGTGCGCCAGCGCTTCGACTTGCTTGCGCCGCATCTCCAGTTCCTGATGCAGGTTGAGGACGCCGGCATCGGAAATCATTAAATGGGTTTCGACGCTGGGTATTTCGCGCAACAACTGCAATAACCGCACGCCGTAAATGACACCGGTAGCGCCGGTAATGCCGACAATCAGGCGGCGCGGCGATTGCGTGGTTTCTGCGGCTGGACGGTTGGGCGAGACCACTTGCGGTCTCAGGCCTTCAACAAGGTTTGCAGTTCGCCGGATTCAAACATCTCGTTCATGATGTCGGAACCACCGACGAATTCGCCGTTGACATAGAGTTGCGGAATGGTAGGCCAGTTGGAATAGTCCTTGATGCCTTGGCGCACGGTCGGGTCTTCCAGGACATTGACGGTGACGATGTTTTCAGCGCCGCTGGTCTTCAATAACTGGATGGCGCGGCCGGAAAATCCGCATTGGGGAAATTGCGCGGTTCCTTTCATGAACAGCACCACTGGGTTGCTGGTCACGGTTTCCTTGATCCACGCTTGTACATCGCTCATGGCAATACCTTAAAAAGTTTCAGAATACCGTCATTATATGAAAAAGGCCGTTGTGCTGCTGATGAGTCTGTGGCGGCGAGTGGCCGTACGGCAAGATTTGACCAGAGTTGCCCGGCAGCAGCGCAGAAGTGTGGTGAATTCCGCACTTGTCAAGAGATTTTGACGAAACTGCCCAGTCCATGTACAATCTCAGGTTCTCCCGATTCCGCCCAGCGATTTAGTGTTTGTTTGTCGCTGAATATGGTGTTTTAGGAAAGAAATTTTTTTAATAGTCTTCAATCATTTCGATGAGGTTTCATATGTACGCGGTCATAAAAACCGGTGGCAAACAATATAAGATTGTTGCCGGCGAAAAACTCAAAATAGAACAGATACCTGCAGACATTGGCACCGAACTCACTATTGATCAAGTGCTCGCAGTTGGCGCTGGTGACACCATTAAGTTTGGTGCACCGCTGGTCGAAGGTGCTACGGTGTCGGTTAAGGTATTGGCGCAAGGTCGCCACGATAAAGTCAAGATCTTCAAAATGCGTCGTCGTAAGCATTATCAGAAGCATCAAGGCCATCGTCAAAATTACACCGAAATTCAAATCGTTT
>NZ_DATMRK010000010.1:0-40490 GCF_035566375.1 Collimonas sp. | reverse complement strand
TCCCATCCCGAACAGGACCGTGAAACGACTTTGCGCCGATGATAGTGCTGCAACCAGTGTGAAAGTAGGTCATCGTCAGGCTTTTATTAAAAAACCCTCTGTACTCTCGTACAGAGGGTTTTTGCTTTGCGCGGACGGTTTGCATAGTCCGCGTCATACGTTAATTTTTTGTGTACTACCTCAAGCATTCAGCAAAAAAAAGCCAGTCAGCTTTCGCGACTGGCTTTCCTGCTTATATCCTGCCTATCTATCCTGCTTCTTTATCTGGATTAATGGCCCAATTTAGAAGGGATAAGCTACCCGCAACACCGCGAAGTTCGCACCGCTATTCGGCTTCTTGATGCCGCCATTGGAGAAATGCTGCAACTTGAGACCAACATCAATGCCGTTACTGAACACATAGCCAGCGCCGAGATGATCGCCAAACTCAAAAGCGGTGGAGAAACGACGGCTATTGTTGTCATACAGATGTGACATCAGATGCACGCCAATCCCGGCTTCTCCGTACAGACCCTTTTTATCGTTGGCCTGGAAGCGGAACACCGGCGTGAAGCCGATATCAGTCAGGTTTTTCTTCTGGCCGGGAATATTCTGGTACTGGTTTTGACGGAATTCAGCCAGGCTCAAATCCCAATAACCACCGAGTTGCGTGCTGCTCCCTTGCCACAATGCTGTGTTCCAATCCCACTGGGCGGCAACTCTGGCCAGTTGGCTCTTGTTTCCGGTACCCAGTTCGAAGGACGCGGAGTCTACCGCAAAGCTAGTTGAGTGAACACCAGCCAGCAGGCTGGCTGCCGCTAGAAATTTGAGTCCGGTTTGTTTTTTTTGCATGAAAGACTTTCGAACGTAAGAAAATAAAAAAAGCGAAACAAGTCGTCGCGGTATTCATATGGAAGGCTGCGCTGGCCGCTATCTAACTTGTCGCGGCGCGCAGCTACAGCCCTAAAGAATAGTCGAAAACCGGGATCGTTGCCGAACTACAGGCAATTCCTGTCGTAAAACTGTGAATGTCTGCACCGAGTCAAGCAACGTAAGCGGGTTCAATCCTGCCAGGCACATCGACCCGGAGTGACAGGATGCAGCCGGATGAGGGGTATTTTTCAAGCTCTGCAGCGCTGCGCTTTTCCCTTACGCTGGTGATATACAGCGTACGCAAGTCAGGCCCGCCGAACGCCATCATGGTCGGGCAGCGTACCGGCAAGATCACCTCCTGCAGCACCTCGCCTGCGGGCGACAAGCGCAACAACCTGCCGCCTTCGTACATTGCGCACCAATAAGCATCCTCGCTATCGACTGCTGCGCCGTCCGGGCGGCCGCCGTAGTCGGGCGCGTTCTTATCCATGGCGAATTGCTTCAGCACGCGGCCTTCGCCAATTTTTCCGGTTGCCAAATCAAACTCGTAACTACAGATCCTGTGTGCAGTGGTGTCGCTATGATAGAGCGTGCGGCTATCGCCACTAAATCCGAGTCCGTTGGAGACGGTCACGGGATTACCGGCAGGCCGCACAATATTCTTTTCAACTGCATATAGCTGCGCGCCGGCATGATCGCGTGGCTCGTAAATCGTGCCGGCCCAGAAACGGCCGGCGGCGTCGCAACGGCCATCGTTAAAGCGTGTGGTGGCGGTGTCGTAAGGGGCGTCGGCAATCTGCGTGAATTCACCACTGTCAGTATTCAAACGCGCCAGACCGGTGCGCATGGCAACGATCAAGCCACCGCTGGCATGCCGGCCGATACAGCCAGGTTCGGCATTCAGCTGCCACATGGCGTGCTTACCGTCGCCAGGCCGCAGCCGATGTACTTGCATCGCCGAGATATCTACCCAGTAGAGCGCAGCCTCGTCGGGATGCCACAGCGGGCATTCGCCCAATTGCATAGGTTGATCATAGGCGATTTCTAGTTGGTTCATGAGTATGATGATTGGATGAGGTAAGGCGGAACGGGTTGCAGACCGACCCAGAGAAAGCTGCCTTGGCATAGATGCCAGGGCAGTATCGCAATTACAATTTCTTCAGATAGGATTCCGCAAGATTGACCCAGTAACTGGCGCCAATCGGCAGCAAGTCGTCGTTAAAGTCGTAGCTGGCATTGTGCAGATTGCAAGGGCCGAGGCCGTGGCCGCCATCGCGATGGGAGCCTTCGCCGTTACCGATGAATACATAACAGCCCGGCTTGTTTTGCAGCATGAAAGCAAAATCCTCTGCGCCCATGGTTGGCTCCACTTGCGGATTCACATTGCTGTTGCCGACCATTGCCTGCAACACCTCAACCACGAACGCAGTCTCTTTGGCGTGATTCACCAGTGGTGGATAATTGCGGTGGAATTTGAACTCGACGTCAGCGCCGAACGCCGCGCCAGTATGTTGCGCGATTTCCCGCATGCGTGCCTCGATCACATCCAGCACTGCAACCGAGAACGTACGCACCGTGCCAATCAGCGTCGCTTCATCGGGAATCACGTTAGTGGCGCTGCCGCTATGAATCTGCGTTACCGACAAGACCGCCGGATCATTCGGATTGATATTACGCGAGACGATGGTCTGCCAGCTCTGTGCAATCTGCACCGCGACCATCACCGGATCAACGCTCTTATGCGGTTGCGCAGCGTGCGAGCCCTTGCCTTTGACGATCACCTCAAACTCGTTACTGGAAGCCATCATCGGGCCAGGCGTCACACCAAAACTGCCAGCCGGCATGCCCGGCCAGTTATGCATGCCGAACACCGCCTCCATCGGATATTTTTCGAACAAACCGTCGTCGATCATGCGTTGCGCACCACCGCCGCCTTCTTCGGCCGGCTGGAAAATCAGATAGACAGTACCGTCGAAATTGCGGTGTTGCGCCAGATGATGTGCCGCACCAAGCAGCATCGCGGTGTGGCCGTCATGCCCGCAAGCGTGCATCTTGCCCTGATGCTGGGAGGCATGCGGAAAGGTATTCAATTCCTGCATGGGCAAGGCGTCCATATCCGCGCGCAGGCCGATCGCACGGTCGCTGTTGCCGTTTTTAACGATACCGACCACACCGGTCACACCCATGCCGCGTACGATGGGAATCCGCCATTCCGTGAGTTTGCGGGCCACCACATCGGAGGTCCGTTGTTCTTCGTAATTGAGTTCGGGATGTGCGTGCAGATCACGTCGGATTGCTTGCAGTTCCGCCTGGAAGGCGATGATGGGATCAATCAAATTCATATTGTGCTCCTGATATGTGGCACGCCTTTTGCCTAAAAAAATGATGCATGGCGTAAAGTCCAGAATGTGTATATTACGCCTACACGGTCCGTCGGTGTTCACTCACAGGAGAGCATTATGCGTCTGATGTCATGGCCAGCAATGGGATTGCGTGTATTTCTGATTACCTCTTGCCTGCTGTTGCTGGCGCCCATCGCGCCGACAGCCGCCGCACAGGAATTCAAACTGGCGATGAGTTCTCCGCCAACTTCGATGGATCCTCACTTCTATAATTTATTTCCCAACATCAACGTTTCCGATCACATCTTCGAGCAATTGGTAGCGATGGACGCCGACAGTCATATCATTCCTGCATTGGCCGAATCCTGGACACTGGTGAATAATCTGACTTGGGAATTCAAGCTGCGCAAGGGCGCCAGGTTCCACGATGGCAGCCCGCTGACGGCTGAGGATGTTGCCTGGTCCCTGGATCGCCCGGCCACCATCGTCGGCAGTCCGGGAAAATTCGACACCTACACCAAGGCCATCATCAATAAAAAAATCATCGATCCCTATACCATCCAACTCACGACCAAAGAGCCGTATCCGCTGCTCCTGGCCGACCTGACCTCGATCTACATCGTTTCAAAAAAAGCCACGCAAGGGCTCAGCAGCGACGATTTTGCCAGCGGCAAAGGCATGATTGGCACCGGTCCATTCAAGTTCGTTAAATTCCAGCGTGACGACCGCATCGAGCTGGAGCGCAATAACGATTACTGGGGCAAGAAGCCGGCCTGGAGCAAGGTCACCCTGCGTTTCATTCCAAACGATGCGACCCGCCTGGCGGCCTTGCTGGCCGGGGACGTGCAGGCAATCGAAAACGTGCCGACGCCGGACCTGGCGAAAGTCAGGGCGGACAAAAACCTGAGTTTCTATTCCAAGGTATCGCACCGCGTGATTTACCTGTATGCCGATACCCGTCGTGAAAAATCGCCATTCGTCACCGACAAGGACGGCAAGCCCCTGGACAAGAATCCGCTACAGGATGTGCGAGTGCGTCGCGCATTGTCGATCGCCATCAACCGCGACGCAATTCGCGATAGGGTCATGGAAGGGTTGTCGGAACCGACTAATAATCTGGTGCCGGCAGCCTTGTTTGGTCACAATCCGAATCTCAAACCGCCCAAATACGATCCCGAAGCCGCGAAGAAGTTGCTGGCCGAGGCCGGCTATCCCAACGGTTTCGGCTTGACCTTGCATACGCCGAATAACCGCTACATCAACGATGAAAAAATCGCACAGACCATCGCCCAGATGTGGTCGCGCATCGGCATTGCCACCAAGGTCGAGGGCGCGCCGATGTCAGTGTATTCCGCACGCGGCGCCAAGAGCGAGTATTCGATCGGCTTGCTGGGCTGGGGTGCACAGACCGGTGAGGTATCGTCGCCGCTGCGGGCGATGGTGGCTTGCGACAATCCGGCAAAAGGCATGGGCGCCGTCAACTGGCTGAAATATTGCAATCCGAAAATGGATGCGGTGCTGGCCAAGGCCCTGATCAGCGTCGATGACAAGGAGCGCTCACGCTTGCTGCAAGAGGCCACCGCAATCGTCATCGATGATGGCGGCGTGATCCCGATTCATCAGCAAGTGACCACATGGGCCACAAAAAAAGGTATCGTATATATCCCGCGTACCGATGAGCGCACTCACGCTTACGGATTTTACCCACAGTAAAAATCGCGCGGCATCCGCTCATCGACGGTGGCGAGCGGATTTTTTATGGATGAATTTAGGATAAACGATGCTGGCTTTTATCATCCGCCGTGTATTACAGAGCCTGGTCGTGCTGCTGGTCATGTCACTGCTGGTATTTATCGGAGTGTATGCGATCGGCAATCCGATCGACGTGCTAATCAGTCCCGATGCCGACCAGATCGAACGCGCCAAGGTGATCGTCGCCTTCGGCCTCGACAAGCCGCTCTGGCTGCAATATTTCATTTTCCTGAAGAACGCGGCGGGCGGCGATCTGGGCCGTTCGTTTGCCTATTCGACACCGGCCTTGACCCTGATTTTCGAACGCATGCCGGCCACGCTGGAACTGTCTTCGGCGGCGATCCTGCTTTCCATCGTGCTGGGCCTGCCCTTGGGTCTGCTCGCCGGGTTGCGGCCGAATGGCGTGGTCGGTAAAGCCATCATGGCGGTGTCCATCCTTGGATTTTCATTGCCGACTTTTTGGGTCGGTCTGATGCTGATCATGGTGTTCGCGGTGCAACTAGGCTGGTTGCCCACCAGCGGCCGCGGCGAAACGCAATTACTGTTCGGTGTGCCGGTCAGCTTTCTGAGCTGGGACGGCCTGCGGCATTTGCTGATGCCGGCCTTCAACCTGGCTCTGTTCAACATCGCTTTAGTGATCCGCTTGACGCGCTCCGGCGCACAGGAGGCGCTGATGCAGGACTATGTCAAATTTGCTCGCGCCAAGGGCTTGCGCAACAGCCGCATCATCGGCGTCCACGTATTGAAGAATATTTTGATCCCGATCGTCACCGTGGTTGCGCTGCAGTTCGGTTCGATCATTGCCTTCTCCATCGTCACCGAAACCGTGTTTGCCTGGCCCGGCATGGGCAAGCTGATTATCGACTCGATCCGCGTGCTTGACCGCCCGGTGATCGTCGCCTATCTGCTGTTGATCGTCACAATTTTTATCCTGATCAATCTGGTGGTGGACATGTTGTACTCTGCGCTCGATCCGCGCGTGCGCCTGGCAGAAAGCAAAGGTTGATATGGAACTGACACCAGCCTTCGAAGTTGCAGAGACGCCGTGGCAACGCTTTGCGCGAAATTTTTTCGGCAGTAAAATTGCCACTGCAGGGTTCGTGCTGCTGGTATTGATTGTGCTGGCGGCGATCTTCGCGCCTGCCATCTCGCCGCAGAATCCCTACGACCTGGCCAAGCTGGACGTGATGGATTCACGCCTGGAGCCGGGGCAGAAATCGGTCGATGCCAGCATGACCTATCTGCTCGGCACCGACGACCAGGGCCGCGATATGTTGTCGGCGATTTTGTACGGCATCCGCATTTCGGTGATGGTCGGTGTCGTCAGCACTATCATCGCGCTGTCGCTGGGCTTGACGCTAGGATTGCTGGCCGGTTACGCCGACGGCCGCATCGAAGCTTTCATCATGCGGGTTGCCGATATTCAGCTATCGTTTCCGCCTATCCTGATCGCCTTGATTTTGCTGGCCTTGACCGGGCGCGGCATCGACAAAATCATCATCGCTCTGGTGGCGGTGCAGTGGGCCTATTACGCGCGCACCACGCGCAGCGCGGCGCTGGTAGAGCGCAAGAAAGAATACATCGAAGCCGCCACGGCGCTCGGCCTGTCGCCGTTGCGGATAATGTTCCGCCATCTGCTGCCCAACTGCCTGCCGCCGCTGATCGTGGTTGCCGCCCTGCAGGTGGCGTCGGCGATCTCGCTGGAAGCGACATTGTCTTTCCTCGGCCTTGGCTTGCCGATCACGGAGCCGTCGCTTGGTTTGCTGATTGCCAACGGCTTTCAATATCTGCTATCCGGCAAATACTGGATCAGCGTGTTTCCCGGCATTGCGCTGTTGGTGACTGTGGTGACCATCAATCTGGTGGCAGACCAGTTGCGCGACGTCCTCAATCCACGCTTGCAAACACAATAAGCCGCTATAGAACCAGTCATGGACAATACAACGACACTGGTCGTCAATAATCTGCAGACCCAGTTTGCCACCCGGGCCGGACTGGTCAAGGCGGTTGACCAGGTATCGTTTTCGGTCAAGCGCGGAGAAATAATGGGCTTGGTCGGCGAATCGGGATCCGGCAAATCGATGACCGGATATTCGATCATGGGCCTGGTCGATGCGCCGGGAAAAATCGTCGGCGGCGAAATTCTGCTGCAAGGAAAAAATCTGCGCGACTTGCCGGCAGAAGCCATGCGCAAGATTCGCGGCAATCGGATCGCTATGATATTTCAAGACCCGATGATGACCCTGAATCCGGTGCTGCGCATCGATACTCAAATGATGGAAGCAGTGCGGGCGCATCAGGATGTCAGCCGGATGGTAGCGCGCGAGATGTCGCGCGAAGCGCTGGTACGGGTTGGTATTGCGTCGCCGGACGAACGGCTGCAAGCTTATCCTCATCAATTTTCCGGCGGCATGCGGCAGCGCGTGGCGATTGCGATTGCCTTGCTCAATCAGCCCGACCTGATTATCTGTGACGAACCGACCACGGCGCTGGACGTGACGATACAAGGGCAGATCCTGTATGAGATGCAGAAGCTGTGTCGCGAGTCCGGCACGGCGTTGATCTGGATCACGCACGATCTGTCGGTAGTGGCAGGGTTAGCCGATACGGTATCGGTAATGTACGCCGGCCGCATCGTCGAAAGCGGCACGGTACAGCAAGTACTGGATCATCCGCGTCATCCATACACCTACGGTTTGATTGCGTCGGCGCCGTCGCGCAATCCACGCGGCCAGCCGCTGCAGCAAATCCCCGGGATGACGCCATCGCTGCTGAATCTGCCGGACGGTTGCGCATTTCGCACGCGCTGCGCGCATGCAACCGCCGAGTGCCAGCAGACGCCGCAATTGCGCGAAGTGGAACAACGCATGCTGCGTTGCTTCCATCCGTTGCGGGATAGCGTTGCCGAGGTGGTGTCATGAATCATGTAGCAGACAATAACTTGGAACAACCATCGCCCAGCGGCCTGCTGGAACTGCGGGCGGTCAGCAAGCAGTTCGTCAAGACGCTCGACAGCGCGGCCAGGATCGCCAACCTGTTCGGCGCCGGCATGCAGCAGGAAGTGGTGCATGCGGTGGACCAGGTGAGCCTGAGTATCAGACGCGGTGAGGTGGTCGGACTGGTTGGCGAATCCGGTTGCGGCAAGTCGACGTTGGGGAGGATGGCAGTCGGCTTGCATAGCCTCACGGCCGGCACGCGGCTCTGGAAAGGGCAATCGCTGGAGCAGCTCGACGTCGCTGAAAGGCGCAAGAAGCAGCTGGCGATCCAGATGATTTTTCAGGATCCTTATGCATCGCTGAATCCGCGCATGCGAGTGCAGGATATCGTCGGCGAAGCACCGCTGGTGCATGGTTTGGTCGACGCATCGCAACAGCGCGACTACGTTGAAAGCTTGCTGCAACGGGTTGGCTTGGACGCTGCCATGCTGCGCCGTTTTCCGCATCAATTTTCCGGCGGCCAACGGGCGCGCGTGGGCATCGCACGAGCGCTCGCGGTCAAGCCGGAGTTCCTGGTCTGCGATGAAGCAGTGGCAGCGCTGGATGTGTCGATTCAGGCTCAGGTGTTGAATCTGTTCATCAAGTTGCGCGACGAACTGGATCTGACCTATTTATTCATCAGCCACGACCTGGGCGTGGTTCGCCATTTGTCGGATCGAGTGGTAATCATGTATCTTGGCCGTATCGTCGAATCGGCCGCGGCTGATTCGATATTTACCCGCGCCAATCATCCGTATACGCAGGCGCTGCTGGCGTCGGCACCCAAGCTGGAAGTCCGGCGCACGGAATTTTTTGCGGTAAAGGGAGAAATCCCATCGCCGCTGCATCCGCCGTCGGGCTGCCATTTCCACCCGCGCTGTCCGCATGCGATGCCGCGCTGTAAAGTAGAAAAGCCGGAATTGAGAGAAATCAGCGTCAACCATTTTTCCGCCTGCCATCTGAACGATGGTACGGCTTAGAGGACACGATATGAACACCTTGAATACTTTGAACAATGCCGGACTGACTCCTTCGGCCGACGTCATGGCAATGATCGAACGCCTGATTGCTTTCCAGACCGTATCGCGCGATTCCAACCTGGGCTTGATCGAATGGACCCGCGATTACCTGGCCGGCCTCGGCGTCAAGTCACGTTTGACCTACGACGCTAGCGGCAAGAAAGCCAATCTGTTTGCAACCTTGGGCGAAGGCCCTAAACCCGGCTTGATCTTGTCTGGCCATACCGACGTCGTGCCGGTCGACGGCCAGGCCTGGGATACCGATCCGTTCAAGGCCACCGTCAAGGATGGTCTGCTGTACGGCCGTGGCTCGGCCGACATGAAGAGTTATATCGCCACCGCCCTGGCGCTGGCGCCGCAATTCCTGGCCGCCGGGATGGCCGCACCGCTGCACTTCGCCTTGTCGTATGACGAGGAAGTGGGTTGCATCGGCGTGCAAGGATTGATCAAGGATTTGCAAGAACTGGGATTGCAGCCGGCGGGTTGCATTGTCGGTGAACCGACCTCGATGCAGCCGATCATCGCGCATAAGGGCACGCATCGCTTTCGTTGTTGCATCCGCGGCCGCGAAGCGCATTCCAGTTACACCACCATGGGCGTCAATTCGATCGAGTACGCGGCGCGCATCATCGTCTATATCCGTCAGATGGCAGATCGTTTTGCGCAACTGGAAACCCGCGATTACGGCTTCACCGTGCCCTACACCACCATGCAGACCGGGCTGATACACGGCGGGCTGGCGTCGAATATCGTGCCCAAGGATTGCAAGTTCGAATTTGAAGCCCGCACCATGCCGGGCATCGACGTCGAGCATCTGTATAAAGAAATTCAAGGTTTCGCCGCCACATTGTTGCCAGAGATGCAAAGAGTCGAGCCAAACGCAGCCATCGATTTCGAATGGCTGGCGTCGGCGCCTGGCTTGAGCATGCAAGAGAGCGACGCCGTGGTGCAACTGGCGGCAGCCTTGGCGCGCAACAAGCCGAACGGCGCGGTTTCCTACGGCACCGAAGCGGGCTTGTTTCAACGAGCCGGCATTCCGACCGTGGTTTGCGGCCCCGGCAGCATCGAACAGGCGCATCGGCCGAATGAATTTGTTGCGCTGGAACAAGTTGCGCAGTGCGAAGCTTTCATGCTGCGCTTGATGGACCCGGAAATGCAGCTGAAAGTCGCAAAATAAGCAGAAGTCATCAAATCCATCTTGTTTCACTGGATTTTGCTAAAGTAGCGGATTGAAGCGCCTTGGTTCCGATAACATTATGACTACTTCGATTGTCCGTGCCGCCTGCCCGCACGATTGCCCCGATACCTGCGCGCTGTTGGTGACCGTCACCGATGGCGTCGCCACCGAAGTCCGCGGCGATCCGGATCATCCGACTACCGCCGGTGTGCTCTGCACCAAGGTATCGCGCTATACCGAACGGACTTATCACAAGGACCGCCTGCTGCATCCGCTCAAGCGGGTCGGAAAAAAAGGCGAAGGGAAATTCGTACAGATCAGCTGGGATGAGGCGATCGCCACGATTGCCGAACGGCTGGGCGCGATCGCCGCCCGCAATCCGCAAGCCATCCTGCCTTACAGCTACGCCGGCACCATGGGCCTGGTGCAGGGCGAATCGATGTCGATGCGCTTTTTCAACCGCATCGGCGCTTCGCTGCTGGACCGCACCATTTGCGCTGCGGCTGGCGGCGCCGGCTACAAATATACGATAGGCGCCAGGATCGGCACCGACCTCGAACAATTCCAGAACGCCAAGCTGATCCTGATCTGGGGCGGCAATCCGATCGCCTCCAATCTGCATTTCTGGATGCGCGCACAGGAAGCCAAGCGGCGCGGCGCCAAACTGATCGCGATTGATCCTTACCGCTCCTTAAGCGCGGACAAATGCCATCAGCATATCGCCTTGCTGCCCGGTACCGATTCAGCGCTGGCGCTCGGCATGATGCATGTGCTGATTGCTGAAGACCTGCTGGATCACGACTACATCGCGCAATACACGCTAGGTTTCGAGCAGTTGAAACAGCAAGTGTCGGCATGGACGCCAGAGAAGACGGCTGAAGTGTGCGGCATCAGCGCCGAGGAAGTGCTGGAGCTGGCGCGCACTTATGGCGGTGCGGCGCAACGCGGCGAAGCGGCGGCGATTCGCGTGAATTATGGTTTGCAGCGCGTGCATGGCGGCGGTATGGCGGTACGCAATATCACTTGCCTGCCGGCCCTGGTCGGCGCCTGGCGTCATGCTGCCGGCGGCGTTCAATTGTCGGCCTCGGACAGTTTTCCGAAGAATAACCAAGTCCTGCAGCGCCCTGATTTCCTGACTAAGCAGGGACTGGCGCCGCGCACCATCAACATGAGCACCATCGGTGACGATCTGTTGCGCGAAGCCTCACCAGAGTTCGGCCCGAAAATCGAAGCCCTGATCGTGTATAACTCGAATCCGGTAGCGGTAGCGCCGGAATCAAGTGTCGTCGCGCGTGGTTTCGCGCGTGAAGATTTATTCACCGTGGTGCTGGAACATTTTCAAACCGATACCGCCGACTACGCCGACATCGTGTTGCCGGCGACCACTCAGCTGGAGCATGTGGACGCCCATTCGGCATACGGCCATCTGTACATGCTGGCAAATAATGCCGCGATTACGCCGCTCGGCGAGGCCAAACCGAATACCGAAATTTTCCGCCTGCTGGCGGCGCGCATGGGTTTCGACGACGCCAGCTTCCGCGAGAGCGACGATGAAATTGCGGCGCAAGCTTTCGACCGCAAGAATCTTCACGCGGTCCATTTCGATTGGGATGCGCTGAAGCAAAAGGGCTGGCAAAAACTGAACGTACCGGATGCGCCGTTTGCCAACGGCGGCTTCCCAACGCCGTCTGGCAAATGCGAATTCTACAGTGCGCAAATGCTGAAAGACGGACTCGATCCTTTGCCGACTTATATCGCGCCGTATGAATCGCGGGCCAGCAATCCCGAGCTGGCCGGGAAATATCCGCTGGCGATGATTTCACCGCCGGCGCGTAATTTTCTCAACTCCAGTTTCGTTAACGTTAAAAGCTTGCGCGACACCGAAGGCGAGCCGCATCTGGACATGCATCCAGCCGACGCCGAAGCAAGAGCCTTGTCCAGCGGCGACACCGTGCGTATCTATAACGACCGCGGCAGTTTCAATGCCAGGCTGAGAGTGACGGACAAGGCCAGGATCGGCCTGGTGGTGGGCTTGTCGATCTGGTGGAAAAAAATGGCCAGCGACGGCAAGAATGCCAACGAAGTGACTAGCCAGCGACTCACCGACATGGGCCGGGCGCCGACCTTCTACGATGTGTTGGTGGAAGTGGAAAAAGTCGCGGCCGGAGATAGTGCCGCCGTATGAACGCGCGGCTGCTCACGGTTTTGCTGTTAGCCGTGCTGGCAGCCGGTTGCGCCCAGCTTGCCTACTACGGACAAGCCGCAAACGGCCATTTTTCCTTGCTCGACCGAGCGCATCCGATTGACGATTGGTTAACCGATCCCAGCGTTGACGCCGGCCTCAAAGCCAAACTGGAACGTACCAAGCAAATGCGCCGTTTTGCGGTGAGCGATTTGAGTCTGCCGGACAATCGCAGTTATACCGAATACGCTGATCTGCAACGGCCGTTCGCGCTATGGAATGTGGTAGCGACGCCGGCCCTTTCGCTGGAGCCCAAGCAATGGTGTTTCCCGATTGCCGGCTGCGTCAATTATCGCGGTTATTTCAGTCAGAGCGCGGCACGGAAATTCGCCGCCGGCTTACGACAGCAAGGCTACGACGTGCAGGTCAATGGCGTGCCTGCCTATTCCACGCTCGGCTGGTTTAACGACCCGCTGTTATCAACCTTTATCCGCTATCCGGACGGCGAAGTGGCGCGCCTGATTTTTCATGAGCTGGCGCATCAGACGGTATACGCAAAAGGCGATACCCAATTTAACGAGTCGTTTGCAACCACCGTCGAACAAGCCGGTGTCGAACGCTGGCTGGATGCAGTAGGCAATCAGAAAACGCGCGACGCTTACGTTCAGTTTGAAGGACGCAAAGAGGAATTCGTGGCGCTGCTGCTGCGGTATCGGCAACGGCTTGCAAGCAACTATGCAAGCGATCTCAGCGATACGCAGAAATTGCAGCAGAAGGCGGAGATTTTTCTCGCTCTGCAAGCGGATTATCAGGTACTCAAAACAAAGTGGGGCGGCTACACCGGTTATGACCGCTGGTTTGCCGAACCGCTGTCGAATGCTCATCTGGCATTGGTGGCGACGTATTACGATCTGGTTCCAGGTTTCAAGGCGTTGCTGGCGCAGCAGCAGACCTTCAAGAAGTTTTATGCAGCTGTCGCCAAGCTGGCGGCCTTAAGCAAGGAAGAAAGACATCGGCAGCTGGAGGAGCTGGCAAAAACCAAGCCCATGTAACACCCACCTTGGTTACAATAATGTGAGCCTGTCGAACTTAGGGACGATCGGCTGCAAAAATACCTGAGCGGTCCATATTTCACCGACTTCTTGGTCAATAGCTTGCTATTGACACTGCGAACCCGGAAAAATCTGTCCTCGCCCAGCTATTTTTTCGCTTCGATCCCCCTAAGTCCGACAGGCTCCTGATGACATTTAACGCCGACCTGCATCGCAGTACGTTGAAATTGCCCAATCGCCTGGCGCGCAATGGGGACGGGGTCTATGACTCTGTGCTGGAAATGAGTGTGCTGGACGCCGGCCCGGAATCGAGCTCATCCAATGGCCCCGGGCCCAGAAACCAGCAGCCAACCATGGTGTTTATCCACGGCTTTGGCGGTCGCGCTGCCTACTGGGAATATCAGCTTGAGCAGTTCCAGCTTGACTATCGGGTGATTGCCCTCGATCTGCGCGGACATGGCTATAGCGACGCGCCGACCGCAGCCGATGGCGCCAGCTACGATGTGCCGGAACTGGTAGCAGATATCGCCGCCGCGCTGGATCAGCTGGACCTGCCGCCGCGTTTCATCCTGGTTTGCCACTCGTTCGGCGGCGCACTCTCCGCCTATTTTCTCAAGCTGTTTCCGCAACGTGTGTCGGCGCTGATCATGATTGCGTCGGCAGCACGCTTCCGTTTGCGTCTGGCGGGCCGCATCTTGCTGCGCATGCCGCCGACCGTGTTTGATATGGTGCGCAGACTGATGCCGTATGTCGGTATCACCGCTGCCCGTATCTATCCACCGTCGCATGTGGTGTACCTGCAAAACAAAAATGCCTTGCTGCCGTGGGATGGCGCCGAATACATGCGTGCGATCAATGTGCCGACGTTGGTGATCCTTGGCCACCGCGATATCTTGTTCGATGAAGAAGCGTACAAGGAAATCGCGCGTTTGATTCCGGGGGCAGAAGAGGTGGTGGTGCCGGTCTCCGCGCATCAGGTGATGGTGGAGCGACCCGATGCTGTCAATCGTGCGATAGAACGATTTTTGCAGATGCAGTCCGATCCGTCAGAACTAGCGGAACGGCGTACACAGAAAAAGGCCGAACGGCGCGCCGCCCGCAAGCAGCTCGAAGCCGAGCGGCCGTGGCTGAAATTCTACGATGCCCGCACGCCATACCGCATCAAGATGCCGACCGTGCCGTTGCCGCGTTTGTTGGAAGCGACCGCCAGGCGTTTTGGCAAAACCACGGCGCTGTTTTATCGCGGCGGCAAGATCGACTGGCGCGAACTGGATCGGCAAGCCAATCGTTTTGCCCATGGCTTGCTGGACATGCGCATCAAGCCCGGCGACAGGGTTTTGCTGGCGCTGCCGAATATTCCATCTTTGGTGATAGCTTATTTCGGTATTCTCAAAGCCGGCGCGGTCGCCGTTCTCAGCGATGCCGCTACGCCTAAAGAGGTGTTGCTGACGCGGATTGCAGACAGCACCGCCGTGATGCTGGTGATCACCACCAACCGCTACGACGAATTGCGCGATGCGCTGCAAAACGATCGGCGCGCAGCGGGCTTGCGGCGGGTGATATTTGCTTCAATGATCGATCACATGGGCTGGCGCGAAAAACTCAAGTTCGCGGCCTTGCATCATGTGCAGGAAGGACATTGGCTACCCTGGTTCCGCCAGGACAAACAGCATCGCAGGCAGGAGCGGCGCTATCTGAAATTCAAGCAAGTGCTGGGACGCGGCAGCGTTGCGG
Source organism: Collimonas sp. (assembly GCF_035566375.1). Lineage (GTDB taxonomy): Bacteria > Pseudomonadota > Gammaproteobacteria > Burkholderiales > Burkholderiaceae_D > Collimonas. The sequence continues at coordinate 25,405 of NZ_DATMRK010000010.1, read as the reverse complement.
CTACCGAGCTGACGCAGGAGGTCGACGCCATTGCGGTGGTGGTCTACACCTACGGCGCCACCGGTACACCGTTGCCGGTGGCGCTATCGCATCGCAATCTGGCGGCAAATGCGTTGCAGCTGCGGCATTGGCTGCCGGAATCCAGGCCTGGCGACGAGCGTTTCCTGGCGCAGCAACCCTTATCCAGCGCCTATGGCCTGACCGGTTTGTTGCATCTTGGGGTTTATCTGGGCGCGACCCTGATCCTGTTGCCGGGAGCCGAGCTGGAGCCGCTGTTAAAGACCGTCAAGAAGATGCGGCCGACCTATTTTCCGACTACGCCGCGCATGGTGCGCGAACTGGCGCACACGCCGGGCGTGCGGCGCTACGGTCTGGCCTCGATCCGGGTCTGCGCTGTCAGCGGTTCGCCGCTGCCGCAGGAAATCCGCGAAGAATTTGAAAAGCTGACACGCGGTCGGCTGGTCGAAGCCTATGGCTTGACCGAGGCATCGCCGGCGGTGCTGGCGATGCCGCTGGCGGCGCGCCGGCATCCGGGAGTGGTCGGCGTGCCATTGCCGGATACGGAAGTGAAAGTGGTCGATCTGGATACCGACGCCGATCTGCCCAGCGATACGCTGGGTGAGCTATGGGTGCGCGGGCCGCAGTTGTTCTCCGCTTACGATCAGGGCCACACCTGCGCCGCCGAACACAACGCGACGGCATTGAACCTGATTGCCAGAAAAATAAGCAAGGAGCGCTTGCATGACGGTTGGCTGGCTACCGGCGACGTTGCCAGCATTGACGAAGACGGTTTCGTTTCCATCATCGACCGCAAGAGTAATATGTTGATACGGGGCGGCCAGCGCGTGTTTCCAAGACAGATCGAAGAAGTCTTGTTCGAGCATCCGGCGGTGGCGCTGGCTCACGTGAAATGGAGTCCGGACGAGGAGGGCGTCAACCATCTGCGGGCAGAGGTTTTGTTGCACCGCAACATGGAGCTCAGTGTCGATGATTTGCTCAAATATGCATCAAAACGCTTGCATGCGGAGGCTTTGCCCGATAGCATCGCGATAGAACAAAAAAATACAACCGTGCTTTTTTAGCGGATGCAGCAATACTCCCCTATCGGCGTGTTTTCTTCCAGTGAGACAAGCCAAAAACAATGCATTTATAACAAGCAGAGACTAAAGGCAGAACATGGATAAATTTTGGCTCAAATCGTATCCTGAAGGCGTGGCCACCGAGATTGACTACACCCAATATCAGTCCCTGGTGCAGTTGCTGGAAGAAGCGTTCCAGAAGTATGCATCGCGTAACGCCTATGCCTGCATGGGTAAATCCCTGACTTATGCCGAGGTTGACCAGTTGTCTCGCAAAGTCGGCGCCTGGTTGCAAAGCAAGGGACTGGAAAAGGGTGCGCGAGTCGCCATCATGATGCCCAACGTCTTGCAATATCCGGTGGCGATTGCCGCGATTTTGCGTGCCGGTTATACCGTGGTCAACGTCAATCCTTTATACACGCCGCGTGAGCTTGAACATCAACTGAATGATTCGGGCGCGGAAGCTATCTTCATCCTCGAAAATTTTGCCACCACCCTGCAGCAGGTCATCGCGCGGACCAAGATCAAGCATGTGGTGGTCGCCAGCATGGGCGACCTGATGGGCGTGAAAGGCTTGCTGGTGAATCTGGTGGTGCGCCATGTCAAGAAAATGGTGCCGAGTTTCTCTTTGCCGGGTTCCGTTCCGTTCAACAGCGTATTGTCGCAAGCGTCCTCGCTGCAATTGAAACCGCTGACGCTGACGCCGGACGATGTCGCCTTCCTGCAATACACAGGCGGTACTACCGGCGTCTCCAAAGGCGCAACGCTGACCCATCGCAACGTGGTGGCCAACGTGCTGCAGGCGGAAGCCTGGCTCTCGCCTGGTTTGGCTAGCGGTCCGAAAATCGAGCAACTGGCTTTTGTCTGTGCCTTGCCGCTGTATCACATCTTTGCATTGACGGTTTGCAGCTTGCTCGGCATGCGTGAGGGCGCCTTGAATCTGCTGATCCCGAATCCGCGCGATATCGCGGGTTTGATCAAGGAAATGTCTAAGTACCAGATCAATACTTTTCCAGCGGTGAATACGCTGTACAACGCCTTGTTGAATCATCCCGATTTTGCCAAGCTGGATTTCTCCGGTTACCGGGTCTGCGTCGGCGGCGGCATGGCAGTGCAAAAGGCGGTTGCGGACAAGTGGAAAGAAGTCACAGGTTGCCCGATTATCGAAGGCTACGGCTTGTCGGAAACTTCGCCTATCGCCAGCGCCAATCCATGCACCATCACTGAATACAGCGGCACCATCGGCTTGCCATTGCCGTCGACCGAGATCGCGATTCTGGACGACGCCGGTAATCCGGTAGCGTTGGGTCAGCCGGGTGAAATCGCGATTCGCGGTCCGCAGGTGATGCGCGGTTACTGGAATCGTGACGACGAAACCGCCAAGGTCATGACGGCCGACGGCTTTTTCAAATCCGGCGATATCGGCATCATGGATGAACGCGGTTACACCAAGATTGTTGATCGCAAGAAAGACATGATCCTGGTATCCGGTTTCAATGTGTATCCGAATGAAGTCGAAGGCGTGGTAGCGCAGCATCCTGGCGTGTTGGAATGCGCTTGCGTTGGCGTGCCGGACGAGCATGCCGGTGAAGTAGTGAAAATTTTTGTGGTGCGCAAAGATCCGTCGCTGACGGCTGAGCAACTGATGGCGTATTGCCGTGAGCAGCTGACTGGTTACAAGCGGCCGAAATATATCGAGTTCCGCAGCGATTTGCCGAAGACCAATGTCGGCAAGATTCTGCGCCGTGAATTGCGCGACGAAAAGCCGGCTGAGCAAAAACAAGCCGCCTGAGTTTGCAAGGAAAGTGGCATCTTGCCGGACGCCACGCTTCTGAAGTGAAAACCCCGGATGTGCCAGACGCACATCCGGGGTTTGTTTTTTAACGTGACGCCAAGCGCCGATGCTTCCTGCGCGCGTTTAGTCTGTGCTTTACCACTCGGCGAAGCTGCCATCCTTGTGACGCCAGATCGGATTGCGCCAGCGGTGGCCGATAGCGGCGCGTTCCTTGACATACTCTTCGTTGATTTCGATGCCTAGTCCCGGCCCCTGCGGGATGGTCACGTAGCCCTTATCGTAGGCAAATACCTCGGGCTGCTTCACGTAGTCGAGCAAATCGTTGCTCTCGTTGTAATGGATGCCCAGGCTCTGCTCCTGGATGAACGCGTTGTACGACACCGCATCCACCTGCAGGCAAGCAGCCAGGGCAATCGGACCGAGCGGGCAATGCAACGCCACCGCCACATCGTAAGCTTCGGCCATAGTGGCGATCTTGCGGGTTTCGGTGATGCCGCCGGCGTGAGAAACATCGGGCTGGATGATGTCGACATAACCTTCGCTCAGGATGCGCTTGAAGTCCCAGCGCGAATACAGCCGCTCGCCCAGTGCGATCGGCGTGCTGGTCAGCGGCGCCAGCTCTTTCAGCGCTTCGTAGTTTTCACTGAGTACCGGTTCTTCGATGAACATCAGCTTGTACGGTTCCAGCTCCTTGATCAGGATCTTCGCCATCGGCTTGTGCACCCGGCCGTGAAAGTCGACGCCGATGCCGATGTGCGGCCCGACTGCGTCGCGCACTGCGGCGACGTTGGCCAGCGTCGCTTCCACTTTTTCATAGGAATCGACGAATTGCAGTTCTTCGGTGCCGTTCATCTTCACTGCGGTAAAGCCGCGCGCCACCGCATCCTTAGCTGCTGCGGCGGTATCGGCCGGGCGATCGCCGCCGATCCAGGAATAGACGCGGATGCTGTCGCGCACCGGGCCGCCCAGCAACTGGCTGACCGAGACGCCGAGCGCCTTGCCTTTGATATCCCACAGCGCCTGGTCGATGCCGGCCAAGGCGCTCATGTGGATCGCACCGCCGCGATAAAAGCCGCCGCGATACAGCACGGTCCAATGGTCTTCGATATGGCGCGGATCCTTGCCGATCAGGTAGTCGGACAATTCTTCGACGGCCGCAACCACGCTATGCACGCGGCCCTCGACGACCGGCTCGCCCCAACCGACCACGCCTTCGTCGGTTTCTATTTTCAGAAAACACCAACGCGGCGGTACGATGTAAGTGGTCAGCTTGGTGATCTTCATTAATCTCGTCTCCTGGTCAATTTTTTTTCGATGTTTCCGGGGCATTCGCAGTTTCTTGCGCTGCACGCCATGCGGCCACAAATTGATCGGCGTTCTGGCCGACCTGTTCGGCGCTCAGGCCGGGTTTGTACAACGCCGATCCCAGGCCGAAGCCGGAAGCGCCGGCGCTGATAAATGTTGCCAGATTTTCCGGCGTGACGCCGCCCACCGGCAGCAACGCCACTTCGCGTGAAATCACCGCGCGCCATGCTTTGACTACGCTCGGCCCCAGTTGCTCGGCCGGGAACATTTTCAAGACGTCGGCGCCCGCCGCCAGCGCGGCAAATGCTTCGGTTACCGTAGCGACGCCCGGTGCGCAAGCCAGCCCGGCCTGTTTGGCGGCCGCAATCACCAGCGGGTCGCTATGCGGCATCACGATAATCTCGCCGCCGGCGCGTTTGACTGCCGCCACTTGATCCGTGGTCAAGACGGTGCCGGCGCCGATTACGCAGTCTGCCGGCAAGGTATCGCGCAAGGTGCGGATGCTGTCGAAAGGTTCGGGGGAGTTGAGCGGGACTTCAATAATTCTGAAGCCGGCCTCGTACAGTTTTAAGCTGATCGCCGCCACTTCATGCGGCTGGACGCCACGCAGAATGGCGATCAAACCGCATTGTTTCATTGCCGTTTTTAACATGATGATTTCTCGATATTCCGCTGGTTAAGCATGTTGTAATAATCCCGCTGTCAGCGCCAGTTGCCAGAGGCCGCGTTCGGTGGCCTGGGCCACTACTTCTATCGCTCCAAAATCGTATGCGCGCAACACTCGTGTGTAGCGTTCGCACAAGCCGCTCTCGCCGACCAGCATCACTTTAGAAGGTTGCCGTCCCTGATCTCGCAGCATGGATTTCAATGCGGCGATTTCGTGGCCGATCAGCAGCCCGGATAAGTACTCGCGCTGGCTGGCGCCGTCCAATACTCCGGTCAGGCCCAGTGTGCGTGTGCTGAATATGGTCGACAGCACGCCAGCCTTGCCCGCTGCTGTTTGTGCGACCAGAGTGCCGCGCTCGAACGCACGCTGTCCTGCGTCCGCGTCGCCGCCGCTGGCCTGCATGCTGCGCCCTAGAATGGTATGGCCGCATAAGGCGGCGTAGACTTCGCCGGTCATGAAAGTATCGAAATGCGCCACCTGGTCTTGTGCTGCCGAGCGGTGTATCTGTACCCATTTCGAATGGGTGCCGGGCAAGCCGATCAAGATATCGCGGCTTGGCGCATCTGCTCCGCCATTGCCGGGCAGAGCGGACCAGGCGTTCAGGACGCCAACTACCTGAGTCTCTTCGCCGCGCATGACATTTGGCAGCAAGGAATTCTCAATCAGGCCGGGCACGATATGGATCAGTTGGCCTTGGCGGCTGCGCAATGTGCTTAAGTTGCCACCGATATTGTCGACAGCAATCGGCACTTCCAGATACGGAGCCTCACACCATCCCTGGCGGCTGCCTACCATGCCTGCCGCGATTACCGGAGTATCTGGTGCGGCCCGCAACCAATCGCCGCAAGCTTGCTCGAAAGCGGCATCGAAACCGCTCTTGTCGTCAGCATCCGCTTCAGGCAGTTGCATCACGCCGCATGGCAGGGCGCGCAACTCCAGCGTCATGCCGTTGGCTCCGAGCCGATAGGCGCGGAGCGACGAAGTGCCCCAGTCGAGGGCGATTAAGCGCGTTTGATGCTGTGCAGGCGGCATGGGTTTGGCTGGCTTTAAAGGTGCGGAGCAGGATTTAAGAGTTCCGTAGTGTGGCGTACTTTATTCCGCTAGCAATTTCCTGTCAATATATGATATTGTGTCCCAATATATGGGATTCAAAATATTTTCTGACAGGTTTTCATAATGCGCAAATCGCAAGACTCAACAGGTTCGCATGACAATCCGGAGCCGGCTGTGCCGACTGGCACCCAGACCCTGACGCGTGGACTGGCGGTATTACAGGCAGTGGCCGGCGGTGCGCGCGATCTGAAACAAATCTCGCAAGTGCTAGGCACCACACGCAGCACTACGCACCGGCTGGCGAACTGCCTGGTGCAAGAGCGCTATCTGCGCTTTACGCCAAACGCGGGTTACGTGCTGGGGGCGAAACTGATTGAATTAGGTTTCCAGGCGCGCGAAGAAGTATCGCTGAGCGTGGTGGCGCGGCCGTATCTGGAGCAGTTGGCCGAGCAATCCGGCGACACCATCCATCTGGCCTTGCAGGACGCCGACGACGTGCTCTATCTGGACAAGATCCCCGGTAAAAAGGGTTTGGAAATGCGTTCGCGCGTGGGGCATCGGATGCCCATCGCCACTACCGGCGTCGGTAAAGCTTTGATGCTGGGCATGCGTGAAGAGCAATGGAAAAATCTGTACCAGAAGCGCAGTACCAGCGCCAGCAACTATGCTTCGGGTCTATTGCCCAAGCGTAGCTGGACCGAGTTTCGCGATCAGATGCGCGAATATGTCAAAGGCGGTTATGCCTTTGATCTGGAGGACAACGAACCGTCGATACGCTGTGTGGCGGCGCCGATCTATGACGCCAGCCACATGATTGTCGCTGCGATCAGCGTCTCCAGTACCTTGCCCTACATGCCGCTCAAGCGCATGCATTCGCTGATCGCGGTAGTGCAAGCGGCAGCCGCAGGCATCTCCAGCGAACTCGGTGCAAACCAGGATCTAAACCAGGAGGCAAATCAGGGCGTGAGCGGCGGCAGCTGACGCGGCTTGCGCTGCTCATCGGTGGCGACATAAGTCAGCGTCGCTTCCGTCACTTTCACGATTTCTGTCTGCAAGCGGTTACGCTCGGCATACACCTCAACGTTGACCGTGATCGAGGTATTGCCGACCTTGACGATGTCGGCGTAAAACGACAGCAGGTCGCCGACAAATACCGGTTGCTTGAACAAAAAGGAATTCACCGCAATTGTCGCTACCCGGCCATTGGCGCGGCGTGTGGCCGGCAACGAGCCGGCAATATCAACTTGTGCCATGATCCAGCCGCCGAAGACGTCGCCGTGGACATTGGCGTCGGCCGGCATCGGCATCACGCGCAGTTGCGGCATGGTGTCTGGCGGTAATTGGTTGTTGTTTTGATCAGCCATCTGTTATTTCCCCCGAGAGCTACAATTAGTTTTATATCTGTACATTTCCCTAGCTTAAACCATTTAAACCATTCTTTAAGATCGTCATCCTATGCGCCACCATTCTTCTACGTCGCCAGAGCCGGCTGCCTCCACGGGCAGCGGCCAGCCTAAGCGCAGCGACTGGGCCACACTCAAGACCTTGCTGCCCTATCTCTGGACTTACAAGTGGCGAGTCTCGCTGGCGCTGCTGTTCATGCTGGGCGCCAAGCTGGCGAATGTCGGCGTGCCGCTGGTGCTGAAGAAACTGGTCGACAGCATGACCATCACGGCCAGCCATCCGCAGGCGATGCTGGTGCTGCCGCTAGGAATACTGGTGGCATACGGCGCGCTGCGTTTGAGCACCACTTTGTTTACAGAATTGCGCGAGTTCGTATTCGCCCGCGTTACTCAGCGCGCGGTGCGCACCATTGCATTGCAGGTATTCCGCCACCTGCATTCGCTGTCGTTGCGGTTTCACTTGAACCGCCAGACCGGCGGCATGACGCGCGATATCGAACGCGGAACGCGTGGCATCTCGTCGCTGGTGTCCTACGCGCTGTTCAGCATCTTGCCGACCTTGATAGAAATCTCGCTGGTGCTCGGCTATCTGGTGCTGCATTACGATATCTGGTTTGCCGGGATTACGGTGGTGGCGCTGGTCAGTTACATCACGTTTACGGTGACCGTCACCGAGTGGCGCACCCATTTCCGGCGCACCATGAACACGCTCGATTCCAGCGCCAATACCAAGGCCATCGATTCGTTGATCAACTATGAGACCGTCAAGTATTTCGGCAACGAGGATTACGAAGCGCGACGCTACGACGATGGTTTGATGCGCTACGAAACTGCTGCGGTGAAATCGCAGAGTTCACTATCTTTGCTCAACACTGGGCAATCGCTGATCATCGCCATCGCGGTGACGCTGATACTGTGGCGTGCAACGCAAGGCGTGATTGACGGCAAGATGACTCTGGGTGATCTGGTGCTGGTCAACTCTTTCATGATCCAGTTATACATACCGTTGAATTTTCTCGGTGTCATCTATCGCGAAATCAAACAGAGCCTGGCCGACATGGAGCGGCTGTTCCATCTGCTGGATGAGAATCGCGAGATTGCCGACGCCGCCGAGGCCCGGCCGTTATTGACCGGCGGCGCCCAGGTGCGTTTTGCGCATGTCGATTTCAGTTACGAAAGCAAGCGCCAGATTTTGTTTGACGTCGATTTCACGATAGTTGCCGGCACCACTACTGCGGTGGTCGGCCACAGCGGTTCCGGCAAGTCGACCTTGTCGCGCCTGCTGTTCCGTTTTTACGATATCAACAGCGGCCGCATCACGATCGACGGCCAGGATTTGCGCGACATCACGCAAGCCTCGCTGCGCCAGGCGATCGGCATCGTGCCGCAGGACACGGTGCTGTTCAACGATAGCATCGAGTACAACATCGCCTATGGCAAGCCGGGCGCCAGCAAGGAAGAAATCATTGCGGTTGCCAAGGCTGCACATATCCATGATTTCATCGAGTCTCTGCCGGACGGTTATAACTCGATGGTGGGCGAGCGCGGCTTGAAATTGTCGGGCGGCGAAAAACAGCGGGTGGCGATCGCTCGCACTTTGTTGAAGAATCCCGCCGTGTTGATCTTCGATGAAGCCACTTCCGCGCTCGATTCGAAATCCGAACAGGCGATCCAGGCCCAGCTGAAAGAAATCGCCAAGGACCGCACCACGCTGGTGATCGCCCATCGTTTGTCGACCATTGCCGACGCCGCGCAGATTCTGGTGCTGGATCACGGCCACATCATCGAACGCGGCACGCATGCCCAGCTGCTGGCGGCGGACGGCGCTTATGCGCAAATGTGGCTGCGCCAGCAAGCGCATCCTGAAGAGGCGGCGAGCCCGTCGCCCGGCGTCGATGACGGTTACCCTGAAAACGTGGTGCGGATGGTGTAGCCGCGGATGGTGTAGAAGTACAACGCCGGCGCAGATTGTTGACTGGATCTGCGCCAATTTCCTATGCCGCCGGCGCCGACTCGCGTTACGATAGCGGCATGGAAAGCAAATGGTTAGAAGACTTCATTTCGTTGGCGGAAACGCATAGTTTCAGCCGCTCTGCAGAATTGCGTCACGTCACGCAGCCGGCCTTTTCGCGCCGCATCCAGTCGCTGGAGGCGTGGCTGGGAGCCGATCTGATCGATCGCACTTCCTATCCGACGCGCCTGACCGCAGCCGGCGAGGTCTTTTACGAGCAGGCGCTGGAGATGCTGGGCCAGATTAACAACGCGCGTGCGCTGATGCGCGGCAAACGCCCGACCGCTTTGAGCACAGTCGATTTTGCCGTGCCGCATACCTTGTCGCTGACCTATGTGCCGCGCTGGATCCGTTTGCTGGAAAATGGCTTCGGTCCGCTCAACACACGCTTGCTGGCGCTGAATGTGCACGATGCCGTGATGGCCATGGTCGACGGCGGCTGTGATCTGCTGCTGTGCTATCACCATCCGCGCCAGCCGGTACAGCTCGATACCGGCCGCTACGATTTGATCACCTTAGGCAGCGAAGTACTGCGCGCGTATGCCCATTGCAATAAGGCCGGCGTGCCTGATTTCGCGTTTCCCGGCAGCGCGGCCGCGCCTTTGCCATTCTTGTCCTATACCAGCAATGCCTATCTCGGGCGCATGGTTGAATTGATTCTGGCCGACGCCAAAAAACCGCTTTACCTTGAAAAACGCTATGAGACAGACATGGCGGAGGGTTTGAAAATGATGGCGCTGGAAGGACACGGCGTGGCGTTTTTGCCGGAGTCCGCCGTGACGCGGGAAGTCAAGCTGAAGCAACTGGCCAGCGTCGACCATGATACGCCGGAGTGGGAGGCCACCATGGAAATCCGCCTGTATCGCGAACGTCCCACCGTGCAAAGGCCGGGCAAGCCGGTGGTGGCAAGGTTGTGGGCCTATCTGCTGCAACAGCAGGAAGAGGCGGCCAAAGGCGCGGCCAAAAGCGCAAAACGCAAAACCCCGCAAGCTCTCGCTTAAATTCTGAGCCGGCCAGCGATCCGGCATTGTTTTGGATCCCCTGTGGGCGAAATCGCGTTTGCCGCGCGCATTCGCTACGTCTAAATTGCATATTTAATATCAATGCAAAAAAAACATAGTTACATGCGCACAAAGCATTGGCTTTGCCCTATGCCGGTGTCCTACGATTCGCCACTAGATCGATTTAGCCCCGCTGTAGTTTCAAAGGTTGTCCTTTTCCAGGGGCCGGTCTGCAACTTCCAGGAGCGCGCAAAAATATGACTATCAAGCACGAAGTTCCATCCTATCTCACGCAACATGGCATCGGCCCATGGGGCGACTATCTCGAACAAATCGATCGCGTAACCCCCTATCTTGGCAATTTGGCCCGTTGGGTTGAAACCATGAAACGTCCGAAGCGGATGCTGATCGTCGACGTCCCTATCGAACGTGACGATGGCACCATTGCTCACTTCGAAGGTTATCGCGTCCAGCACAACACATCGCGCGGCCCAGGCAAGGGCGGTGTGCGTTTCCACCAGGACGTGACCCTGTCCGAAGTGATGGCCTTGTCGGCCTGGATGACGGTCAAGAACGCAGCAGTCAACGTCCCGTACGGCGGCGCCAAGGGCGGCATCCGGGTTGACCCGAAGACCTTGTCGCAAGGTGAATTGCAGCGCATGACGCGCCGCTACACCAGCGAGATCGGCATCATCATCGGCCCTAACAAAGACATCCCGGCGCCGGACGTCAACACCAACGAACAGATCATGGCTTGGATGATGGATACCTATTCCATGAACCAGGGCAGCACTGCATCGGGCGTCGTCACCGGCAAGCCGATTTCCCTGGGCGGCAGCCTGGGGCGGCGTGAAGCTACCGGTCGCGGCGTGTTCGTGGTCGGTTGCGAAGCCGCTGTCAAGCGTGGCTTGGATATCCACGGCGCCAAGGTTGCCGTGCAGGGTTTCGGTAATGTTGGCGGTATTGCTGCACGCTTGTTCTCGGAAGCCGGCGCCAAAGTGGTGGCGGTGCAGGATCATATTTCTACCGTGGTGCGTTCCAGCGGCCTCGACGTCGCGGCGTTGCAAGCCCACGTTAATGAAACCGGCAGTGTCGCCGGTTTCAAAGGCGGCGAAGAAATCAGCGACCGTGCGCAGTTTTGGGCGGTCGATTGCGATATTTTGGTGCCTGCCGCATTGGAGCAGCAAATCACCGTAGAGAATGCGCCGAAGATCCGCGCCAAGATCATTCTCGAAGGCGCGAACGGTCCGACCAGCCCTGCAGCAGATGACATCCTGCACGAGAAGGGTGTGCTGGTAGTGCCTGACGTGATCGCCAACGCCGGCGGCGTGACCGTGAGTTACTTCGAATGGGTGCAGGATTTCTCTAGCTTCTTCTGGACCGAAGACGAAATCAATCTGCGCCTTACCCGCATCATGCGCGAAGCGTTCACCGCAGTCTGGCAACTGGCTGAGGAAAAGAAAGTATCGCTGCGCACCGCGGCCTTTATCGTCGCTTGTACCCGCGTGTTGCAAGCGCGCGAAATGCGAGGTTTGTATCCTTGATTGATGTTGCGTTATAGTCGAAATGTTTTGCACAAGCTCAATCGGCATGCCGCTTGAGCTTGTGTTGTTTGGCCCTGCTTGCATGCGGGGCATTGTCTGCATAAGAGTGACGCGATAGCAGTTGCCACGGACAAGGAAACAGCTGGCTTGAATATTGCATTAAGAATATTCATTGCATAAAAAATATATCGACAGCGCAAATCAACAGGAGAGTAACGTGGCAATTCGGGAAGGCAAGGACGGTCAGGGTAGCAAGGTGGTGGCACGGCGTAATGCAGGCGTGGCCGTGGCGTTGGCATTGATGTTGAGCGTCGCGGCGGCAGCTGCTCACGCGGAAGATGTACTGGCAAAAATCCGTGATAGCAAGACCATCACGCTTGGCTATCGAGAAGCCTCATTCCCGTTTTCTTTTGTGGATCAGGATAAAAAGCCGGTTGGCTATGCTGTCGATCTGTGTCTCAAGATAGCCGATGCGGTGAAGCAGCAATTGAAGCTGCCGCAATTGAATATCGCTTATGTTCCAGTCACCTCATCTAATCGGATCGATATGATTGCAAGTGGAAAAATCGATCTGGAATGTGGCTCAACCACTAACAATGCGGAGCGGCGCAAGAAGGTCGGCTTTACCATTGCGCATTTCATGGCTTCGTCGCGGATGCTGGTGCGGACTGAAGACAAGATTAAAAACTGGCCGGATCTGCGCGACAAAAAAGTGGTGACGACCAAAGGCACGACCAGTGTCAAATCGCTGATAGACCGTGGCCAGGTACGTTCGCTGAATATGACCGTGTTGGAAGGACGTGATCACAACGAATCATTCAAGATGGTGGAAGACAAGGCTGCCGATGCCTTTGTGATGGACGATGTACTGCTCTATGGATTAAAGGCTACCGCCAAGGATCCGGCTGCATACGCGGTGGTTGGAGAACCTTTGACCACGGAACCTTACGCTATCATGCTGCCTAAGAACGATGCCGCATACAAGGCAGTAGTCGACCGTGAAATGGGGCGCATCATCCACGACGGCGAGATCTATAAGTTGTACACCAAGTGGTTCCTGAGTCCGATTCCGGCAAAAAATAATCTTACGTTGAATATGCCGATGGGCTATCTTTTCAGAGAGTCGTTGCGCTTTCCGTCGGATCAGGTTGGCAACTAAACACAAGAAAATTGGCTGTAATTGTTAATTTATACAAAGGTGGAGACAGGGATTTTTGGAGAAGAGGTGAGAATAATAAATAAGCATGAGTTTAAGTCTGCTGCTGAGGCAGCGAGTTTGTTAAACTATACAGATAATTTTTCTACGGGAGTTGTTATGATGTCATCGAAATTAGTTGCTGCTTTGGTTAGCTTGGGAGTGATGGTTGGCTCCGTACAAGCGCAAGAACTGACCGGAACACTCAAAAAAATCAAAGATACCGGCACTATTACTCTGGGTGTACGCGATTCTTCCATTCCTTTTTCTTACCTTGATGACAAACAGTCCTATCAAGGTTATTCAATCGATTTGTGCCTGAAAGCCGCGACCGCCATTCAGAAGCAACTCGGTATGACCGCTCTGAACGTCAAGATGGTGCCAGTGACTTCGGCTACCCGTATCCCGCTGATCTCGAACGGCACGATCGACCTGTCCTGCGATTCCGCCACCAACAATGCAGAGCGTCAAAAGGTGGTTTCCTTTGCGCCGACCATGTACGTGACGGCAAACCGCTTGCTGGCTAAAAAATCGTCCAACATCAAGACGCTGGATGACCTGAAGGGCAAGACCATCGTCTCGACTTCCGGTACTTCGAACCTGAAGCAAGTCACCATTCTGAACGGTGAGCGCAACCTGGGCATGAACATCCTGGCTGCCAAGGATCATGCTGAAGCTTTCCTGATGGTCGAAACCGGCCGTGCCGTAGCGTTTGCGATGGATGACATCTTGCTGGCGTCGCTGGCTGCAAGCTCGCGGGCACCAAACGATTACGTGATCACTTCGGAAGCCTTGTCGGTTGAGCCGTACGGCATCATCGAGCGCAAAGACGATCCAGCTTTCAAGAAGGCGGTCGATACTGCATTGGCCAATGTCTACAAATCAGGCCAGATCAATGATATCTATGCAAAATGGTTCTTGAAGCCAATCCCACCTAAGGGCGTCAACCTGAACGTGCCAGTCAGCCCGCAATTGAAGGCTGCATTTGCCAATCCGACTGATTCGGGCGATCCGGCTGCTTACGCTGCCGTGCCTGAAGCACAAAAACAATCTTTGAAGAAAAAATAAGATTGGCAACATAAGAACGGAATGGGAGGCGCAAGCCTCCCGTTTTGTATCTGGAATTGAATTGCTGCGGCGCACAATACGTGCGCCGGATACAGGCAGCAGCAATCGAACAGAGAGTAATAGAGGGGACTTAATATGCATTACAACTGGAACTGGGGCATCTTCTGGCAAGAGTCTCCCGACGGTGTCAGTACTTATCTGGACACCTTGCTGGCCGGTCTGAAGTGGACGCTTGCGCTGTCCGCAGGGGCCTGGATCATGGCGCTGGTCATTGGCACGGTGATTGGTACGATTCGCACCATGCCGAACAAATGGGCAGTCCGCGTGGCCAATGGCTACGTTGAATTATTTCGTAATATCCCGCTGATCGTGCAGATGTTTCTCTGGTATTTCGTCATGCCGGAAATCGTCCCTGCGAGCATTGGCGGCTGGCTCAAGAGCCTGCCGAACGCATCATTTATCACCGCCTTCCTGGCGCTGGGTTTTTTTACGTCGTCGCGGATTGCTGTACAAGTATCCGCTGGCATTAATGCACTCCCTCGCGGCCAAAAGCTGGCGGGTACTGCACTTGGTCTGACGTTGCCACAAACATATCGCTACGTATTGTTGCCGATGTCGTTCCGGATTATCGTACCGGCGCTGACCAACGAATTTGCAGCAATCATCAAGAACAGCTCGGTCGCATTGACGATAGGCCTGGTGGAACTGACCGCCGCTACCTACTCGATGCGTGAATTCACTTTCCAGACTTTCGAATCTCTCACCGGCGCCACCGTGATCTACGTGATCATTTCGGGGATTGCCTTGTTACTGGCGCGCTGGCTTGAAAAGGTGATAGCGATACCAGGATTTATTGCCGCCGGCAGCACCAATACAGGGGGGCATTGATCATGTTTTCGAATTTCGATTTTGACGTCATCCAACGCTCCTGGCTCTACCTGTTCACCACCGGCATGAAGTTCACGCTGACGCTGACCGTGGTGGCCATGATCGGCGGCATTCTGTTCGGCACCTTGCTGGCGATGATGCGTTTGTCGCATAGCAAGCCGATCTCGTTTGTCGCCACCAGCTATGTCAACCTGATCCGCTCGGTGCCGCTGGTGCTGGTGATTTTCTGGTTCTACTTTCTGGTGCCGTACATCGGCGCCTGGATCGTGGGAGCTTCAGAGCCGATCCAGGTCGGTGCGTTCTCATCGGCATTGATCACGTTCATCTTGTTTGAAGCAGCTTATTATTGCGAAATCATGCGTTCCGGGATCCAGTCGATTCCGCGCGGCCAGATTTCTGCCGGCTATGCGCTTGGCATGAATTACTGGCAAATGATGGGCAATGTGGTGCTGCCGCAGGCATTCCGCAACATGATCCCGATTCTGCTGACGCAAACCATCGTGCTGTTCCAGGACGTCTCGCTGGTCTACGTGCTGGGATCGGTGCCTGACTTCGTCACTGTTGCATCAAAGATCGCGCAACGTGACGGCCGTCTGGTGGAAATGTATATGTTTGTCGCCGTGGTGTACTTCGTGATGAGCTTCGGTTTGTCGTCGCTGGTCAAGAAGCTGCAACTACGGGTTGCGATTATTCGATAACGGACAGTGCCTTGTCATCGGAGGACAAGGCCTGGCCTGCAAAACAGAATTCAGGAATTAGGAGAAATACTCATGATCAAACTTAACAACGTCAGCAAGTGGTACGGCCAATTTCAAGTCCTGACCGATTGCACTACGCAAGTGGCCAAGGGCGACGTGGTGGTGGTGTGCGGTCCGTCGGGTTCGGGTAAGTCGACATTGATCAAGACCGTCAACGGCCTGGAGCCTTTCCAGAAAGGCGACATCACTGTCGACGGCATCTCGGTCGGCGATCCCAAGACCAATCTGTCGAAACTGCGCGCGCGCATCGGCATGGTGTTCCAGAACTTTGAGCTGTTTCCGCATATGTCGATCCGCGAAAACCTGACCATCGGTCAAGTCAAGGTGCTGGGGCGCAGCCAGGATGAAGCAAACGAAAAAGGCTTGAAGTATCTGGATCGCGTCGGCCTGATTGCGCAGAAAGACAAGTTCCCAGGCCAGTTGTCCGGCGGCCAGCAGCAACGTGTGGCGATTGCCCGCGCGTTGTCGATGGACCCGATTGCGATGCTGTTCGATGAACCGACTTCGGCGCTCGATCCGGAAATGATCAATGAAGTGCTGGACGTGATGGTCGGCCTGGCTCAGGAAGGCATGACCATGATGGTCGTGACGCACGAAATGGGCTTCGCCAAAAAAGTTGCCAATCGTGTGGTGTTCATGGACAAAGGCCTGGTAGTCGAGGATTGCAAGAAGGAAGAATTCTTCGGCGCACCGCGTTCCGACCGCGCCCGCGATTTCCTGGCGAAAATCATTCACTGATCAGTGTGTTGATCGCAGGACAAGAAGCCGCTTTGGATCATATCCAGGCGGCTTTTTTATTGCCGGTTTGAGCGCAGCGGCAGTGCCTGCCAGACGGAAAATGGCGGGGCCAGGTGAGGCCTCGCCCTCGGCTGCGGTAAAATGGCAATCCTCACAGACGCCGCCGCACCATGCTTGCCATCACACCTTATCTGCGCAGCCTGCAATTCAATCCCGATCTGGCGATTGATCGGACACTATGTGACCACACGCCATTTCCTAAATAATCCGGCAGCCATGCCGGAACGATTTTTTGCAGAAGAGAATGAACATGACTGACACCTTGACCATTACCCGCCCCGACGACTGGCACTTGCATCTGCGTGACGGCGTGGCGCTAGCTAGCGTCTTGCCGCACAGTGCGCGCCAGTTCGGCCGCGCCATCGTGATGCCGAACCTGAAGCCGCCGGTGACCACCGTTGCGCAGGCAGCTGCCTATCGCGACCGGATCCTGGCCGCCTTGCCAACGGGCTTGGCGTTCGAGCCGCTGATGACCCTGTATCTCACCAACAATACGCCGCCCGACGAAATCCGGCGCGCCAAGGACAGTGGTTTCGTCCACGCGGTAAAGCTGTATCCAGCCGGCGCCACCACCAATTCCGACGCCGGCGTGACCGACCTCAGCAAGTGCTACAAAACGCTTGAAACCATGCAGCAGCTCGGCATGCCGTTCCTGGTGCATGGCGAAGTGACCGATCCGGCGATCGATATTTTCGATCGCGAAGCAGTTTTCATCGACCGCGTGATGCAACCGCTGCGCCGCGACATGCCTGAACTGAAAGTGGTGTTTGAACATATCACCACCAAAGAGGCTGCCCAGTATGTCGAGAGCGCGGAAGGACCGGTAGCCGCCACCGTCACCGCCCATCACCTGCTGTATAACCGCAACGAGATTTTCAAGGGCGGGATCCGGCCGCATTATTACTGCCTGCCGGTATTGAAGCGGGAAGAGCACCGCCAGGCGCTGGTGCGCGCGGCAACTTCCGGCAGCACCCGATTCTTTCTCGGCACCGATTCGGCACCGCATCCCAAGGGTTTGAAAGAACATGCCTGCGGCTGCGCCGGCTGTTATACCGCGCTGCATGCGATGGAGTTGTATGCGCAAGCCTTTGACCAGGCGGGTGCGCTGGATAAACTGGAAGCCTTCGCCAGCTTTAACGGCCCGGCTTTCTACAATCTGCCGCGCAATCAGGGCAGCATCACATTGAAACGGCAGTCGTGGACCTTGCCGGCTGAATTGCCGCTGGGGGACGCCACCCTGGTGCCGTTGAACGGTGGCGAGGCGATAGACTGGCAGATGGCGTAAAGCCATTTAAGCGCACTGCCAAATCCCTTTTGCATCGTCATGGTGCGATTTTTGCTTGCATGCAGGGCAGGGATGGATAAATTGTCTTTCCATCCTGTCTAACCGTAGCTCACTGATTCGTCTTCGGACACGGGTTTCAAGCATGCAAAGTCTACGTATAGTTGTTGTCAATCCAGTCGCCATCGATGGCGACGACGACCCTGCGTTCGAGGCCCAGGCCGCGCGCGGCAAGGCTCTGCGCATCGGTTTGCTGGAGGCCGGCTACAACATCATCGCTTCGCTGCCCGCCGATTTATATCTGCCTGAGCGCATTGCTCAACTGCAACCAGACATGATCATCGTCGACGCTGAATCCGACGCCCGTGACGTGCTGGAGCACGTGGTAGTGGCAACCCGCGATGCACGCCGCCCCATAGTCCTGTTTACCGAAGATGCAAAAACTTCCAGCATGGAAGCCGCGATGGCGGCCGGCGTCTCCGCTTACATCGTGGCGGGGCTGCAGACCGCGCGCATCAAGCCAGTGCTGGAGGTAGCGCTGGCGCGCTTCCGGCAAGAGCAGAAGCTGCTGGCGGAGCTATCCGACACCAAGCTGAAGCTGGCGGAGCGTAAGCTGCTGGAACGGGCCAAAGGCTTGCTGATGGAACACCACAAACTGAGCGAGCAGGAGGCTTATCAAAAGCTGCGGCGGCTGGCAATGGACAAGAATCTGAAACTGTCCGAGGTCGCGCAACGCATCATCGACGCTGCCGACTTGCTGGGCTGAACAAACTTTCAACAGAAATGCCCGATTGTTGCGAGCGTGTTTGGTGCAACGCACAAGGCGAGTGCGTTTTTTGAGCGAAAAACCAGCGACTCCCTGAAGAATTTCCTGGCACGTGGTTTGCATAGTTAATTTCAAGCGCCAACGCTGGCGCCGCTGGAATCGGCTAACGGCGGTCTTTTCCACATAAGACAAAGGTGTCTTTCCGCATGACTTGTTCATGGCGGGACGACGCCTTTTTTTGTTGCCGAAACAATGTGGAGCCATGCGATGGAAACAAAAAATGCAATGCCTCTAGACACCCCGGACATGCCGAACACGCTTGTCGACGGCAAGCGCCGCCAAATACTACAAACCGCAACTCTCGCGGCAGGAGCCAGCATGTTGGGACTATCTAGCACCGGTGTATGGGCCGCAGGCTCGGACAAGCCGGAAAAAACCGAGGTCAAGATCGGCTTCATTCCTTTGACCGATTGCGCATCGGTTGTGATGGCGTCGCTGCTCGGCTTCGATAAAAAGTACGGCATCAAGATCATCCTCAGCAAGGAAGCTTCATGGGCCGGCGTGCGCGACAAACTGGCCAATGGCGAGCTGGATGCGGCGCATGTTTTGTCGGGTTTGATCTACGGCGTGCAGATGGGTATCGGCGGCCAGAAAAAGGACATGGCGATCCTGATGGGACTCAACAATAACGGCCAGGCCATTACGCTATCCAAAAAACTGGCTGACAAGGGGGCGGTTGATGGCGCATCGCTAGCCAAACTGATGGCCAGCGACAAGCGCGAATACACTTTCGCCCAGACTTTCCCGACCGGCACCCACGCCATGTGGTTGTATTACTGGTTGGCCGCCAACGGTGTCAATCCGCTCAAGGACGCCAAGGTGATTACAGTGCCACCGCCGCAGATGGTTGCGAATATGCGGGTCGGCAATATGGATGGCTTTTGCGTCGGCGAACCGTGGGGCCATCGGGCGATTGTCGACGGTGTCGGCATTACTGCGATTACCACCCAGGAAATCTGGAAGGATCATCCGGAAAAAGTACTCGGCACCACTGCCGAATTCGCCGCCAAAAATCCGAACACCTGCCGTGCCTTGATCGCCGCCGTTCTGGAGGCGGGAAAATGGATCGACACCTCGCTCGCCAACAAGAACAAGATGGCCGAAGCCATCGCCGACAAATCCTATGTCAACACCAGCAAGGATGTGATCGACCAGCGCATCATGGGGCGCTATCAGAACGGACTGGGCAAGACCTGGGACGATCCGAACTACATGAAGTTTTACAACGATGGCTTGGTTAACTTCCCGTATCTGTCGGACGGCATGTGGTTCATGACGCAGCACCGGCGCTGGGGCTTGTTGAAATCCGATCCGGATTACCTGGCGGTGGCCAAATCTGTCAGCCAGATCGCTCTCTACAAAGACGCGGCGGCGATGACCAAGACACCGCTGCCGAAGGACGTGTTGCGGACCTCGAAATTGATGGATGGCACGGTATGGGATGGCAAGGATCCGAAAGCCTATGCCGCTTCTTTCAAGATCCGTGCATAAATAAATCCAGACCAAGCTGAACCTGCAACCGCGATTTATCTGAGAGTCAATATGAGCGCAATCATGGACACAGCGGCAAACGAAAATCGTCAAGCGGCAACAATGAACAGCGTGACGGCCGAGGCCGTTCCTGAAGCCGCTGTCGTCACACCCAGGCCAGCACCGAAAATGAGTAGCCGTCGCAGCAGCATGCCGTCCTGGCTGATGAAAATCATTGCGCCGCTGCTTGGCCTGGCGTTCCTGGTGCTGATCTGGCAGATCATCGCGATGAGCAACAGCCAGTTTCCGACGCCGCTGCTGACCTTGCAGGAAGCGCTCAAGCTGTTTGCCGATCCGTTCTACCGGACCAGTCCCAACGATCAGGGCATCGGCTGGAATATCCTGGCTTCGCTGCAACGCGTCGCCGTCGGTTTCGGCTTGGCGGCGTTGATTGGGATTCCATTGGGATTCATGATTGGCCGCTTCAAATTCTTGTCCAGCATGTTCGGCCCCATCATCAGTTTGCTGAAACCGGTATCGCCGCTGGCCTGGCTGCCGATTGGCTTGCTGGTATTCAAATCGGCCAATCCGGCAGCGATCTGGTCGATCTTCATTTGCTCGATCTGGCCCATGATCATCAACACCGCTGTCGGCGTGCAGAGAGTGCCGCAGGATTACATGAACGTGGCGCGCGTGTTGAATCTGTCGGAATGGAAAATCATCACCAAGATTCTGTTGCCATCGGTATTGCCCTACATGCTGACCGGGGTGCGGCTGGCGATTGGCACTGCGTGGCTGGTGATCGTTGCCGCGGAAATGCTGACCGGCGGCGTTGGCATCGGTTTCTGGGTCTGGGATGAATGGAACAACCTCAATGTGCCGCACATCATCATCGCGATTGTGGTGATCGGCGTGGTCGGGCTGCTGCTGGAGCAATTGCTGGTGGCCCTGGCCAAGGCATTTACCTACGAACAGGTTTCGAACTAGGGTTTGCGAAATCAAGTCATGACAGGGGAAAACATGGAACCACGCGACGCCAAATTCATCGATATCCATCAAGCCGAAATGGTGTTCAACACCAGCAAGGGCCAATTCCATGCACTGCGCGATATCAACCTGACTGTGCGCAAGGGCGAGTTCGTGACCTTGATCGGCCATTCCGGTTGCGGTAAATCGACCTTGCTGAATCTGATCGCCGGCCTGCTGCTGCCGAGCGACGGTGTGTTGATTTGCGCCAACCGCGAAATTGCCGGCCCGTCGCCAGAACGCGCGGTAGTGTTTCAAAACCATTCCTTGCTGCCTTGGCTGACCTGCCATGAAAATATCCATCTCGGCGTGGAACGCGTATTTTCCGCTACCGAAAACAAAAGCGCCTTGAAGGAACGCACCAAGGCGGCCTTGGCGATGGTGGGGCTGACGGCGGCCGGACAAAAACGTCCGCATGAAATTTCCGGCGGCATGAAACAAAGGGTGGGCATTGCCCGCGCCTTGGCGATGGAACCCAAAGTGCTGCTGATGGATGAACCGTTCGGCGCGCTCGACGCCTTGACCCGCGCTCACCTGCAGGATGAGTTGCTGAAGATTGTCGCCAAGACCGAATCGACGGTGGTGATGGTGACCCACGATGTTGACGAAGCGGTATTGTTGTCCGATCGCATCGTGATGATGACTAACGGTCCGGCCGCCACCATCGGCGACATTGTGCAAGTAAGGCTGGCCCGGCCGCGCGAACGTGTGGCGCTGGCGCAAGATCCTTTGTATGCCGAGTACCGGACTTCGGTGCTGGAATTTTTGTATCGCAAACAAGCCCATCCGGTCGCGCAAGCGGCGTGATGTCTGACTGGGAGCGCAAATATGAAACAAGTTGTGGAATACGCAGGCAAAGTAATGCTGGTAGGCGCCGGACCCGGTGATCCGGATTTGCTGACGTTGAAGGCAGTAAAGGCGATCGCCCAGGCCGATGTACTGCTGGTGGACGATCTGGTCAATCCCGCGGTGTTGATGCATGCTCAAGCTAACGCACGCGTGATCCACGTCGGCAAGCGCGGCGGTTGCCAATCGACTTCGCAGGAATTCATCGAACGCCTGATGGTGGTGGAAGCCCAGGCGGGTCATTGTGTGGTCCGTCTGAAAGGCGGCGATCCCTATCTGTTCGGCCGTGGTGGTGAAGAGCGCGCCCATTTGCGCCGGCAAGGTGTGATGGTCGAGGTGGTGCCGGGGATTACTAGCGGCATGGCGGCAGCGGCCAGCATTGGCGTTGCGGCTACTCATCGCGACTATAGCCAGGGCGTGATTTTCGTCACTGGCCACGGCAAGAGCGAAAGCGCGCAGCCGAACTGGACGGCGTTGGTGGCAACCGGCTTGACGCTGGTGGTGTACATGGGTGTTGCGCGTTGCCAGCAATTGCAGCAGAGCTTGCTGGCGGCGGGCATGGCCGGCACCATGCCGGTGGCAGTAATCCAGTCGGCGACCTTGGCGACGCAAGCGCAACTGCTGACCAGTCTGGATCAGTTACCGCAAGCTTTACATGACAGCGGCCTCGGCAGCCCCAGCATTATCGTCATCGGCGAAGTAGTGCGTTGCGCCGACGCCTTCGCCGGGATCGGTCTGGAGAATTTGCGACGGGCGATGGGCTGAGCCGATCGCACACGAGATAAAATGCGCGAGGTAAAATGCGCGGCAAATGTCTACTCCCGCCGCCCTCATCGATTGGTCACAACCCTGGCTCAAACCGTTTCGCGTTCTCGGCCAGCGCTTGAGCGCAGCTGGCGACTGGCGGCTGGCCTTGAATACGCTAGCGCAAGAACGCGGCATCTGCAATTATCAGGGTTTGCCGATCAGTTTTGTGGCGCAGGCCGAACTGCCTGCAGCGACTGCTTACGAAGCATTTATCGGCAACAGCGGCAAAGTGCCGACGCGCGACAATCTGCACGATTTCCTGAATGCGCTGATCTGGCTGTCATTCCCAACCATCAAAGCACGCCTGAATGCACTGCAAGCCGCCGAACTGGCCAAGGCCGGCACCCTCTCCGGCAGCAGCAAACCGCGCGGCGCGGCACGCGACGCCGCCACCATCTTTGATGAAAATGCCGCTTTGCTATTGGTGCAGGACAATGCCGCCGGGCATGCGTTGATTGCCGCTTTGCGCCAGCATCTGTGGCAGCAAGTGTTTATCGAACACGGCCCTATGTTTGCCAGGGATGCGGAAGTCTGGCTGTTTGGCCACGCCTTGCTGGAAAAACTGGTGCGGCCCTATAAGGCCATCACTGCGCATACCTTGGTGATCAGCGTTCCAGAATCTTATTTTGGATTGGGAGACGAAGCCAAGCGTGGCTGGATCGACCAGCATGTCGCCGCTGACCTGACGCAGCAAGATGCGCTGATCGGACGTCTGACACCATTACCGGTGTTGGGAGTGCCGGGCTGGAGCCGTGACCAGGACCAGGATTTTTATGCGGACGCGGCGGTGTTTCGGCCCAAGCGCAGCAGGTGACGCCGGCCTGATAAAATTCAGCCACTTCCTTACATAAATGATTCTTCACATGCCATTCATAGACAAAGCCATCGCCGATTTCGACAACGCCTTGCGGGTGATCACCGGGCAAGCTTCGGCTTCACGACCGAACCCGGCCTTGCAGGCCGCTGATGGCGTGCTGGATGCCGCCGAGCAGCGCCACAGCGCTGGCCTGATGCGGGTCAATCACGTCGGCGAAGTCTGTGCGCAGGCGCTGTATGACGCCCAGGGCCGCTTCGCCCAAGGCGAGGCGATCAAACAGCAATTTGCCGAAGCGGGCAGGGAAGAGGAAGACCATCTGGCCTGGACTGCGGAACGCTTGCGTGAGCTGGGTTCGCACGTCAGCTTCCTGAATCCGCTTTGGTACGCCGGTTCCTATGCGCTGGGCACGCTGGCGGCGCGCCTGGGCGATGTGCGCAGCCTGAGTTTTGTATCGGAAACCGAACGCCAGGTCGAAGCGCATTTAAGCAGCCATCTGGAACAGCTGCCGCTGCAAGACGCCAAGTCGCGCGCCATTGTCGAGCAGATGCGCGACGATGAAATCGCTCACGGCGAGGCGGCGCGGACATTGGGGGCCGCTGAAATGCCGCGCCCGGTGCAAAAAGTGATGCAGGCGATGTCGAAAGTGATGACAACAGTCGCCTACCATATCTAAAGCTAAAGTTAGTCGGCGGCAACTTCTGCCAGGTCGTCGACGATTTCGAAGGAATGGGTGATCTCGGCAGTTTTTTCCAGCATGATCGAAGCCGAGCAGTATTTTTCATGCGACAGCTTGATCGCGCGCTCCACCAGATTAGGCTTCAGATTGCGGCCGCGCACGGTGAAGTGGAAGTGGATCTTAGTAAATACCTTAGGATCTGTCTCCGCCCGTTCCGATTTCAGCGTGACGTCGCAGCCGCGGATATCCTGGCGGCTTTTGCGCAGGATCAGCACCACGTCATAAGCGGTGCAGCCGCCGGTGCCGGCCAGCACCACTTCCATCGGCCGCGGCGCCAGATCGCGGCCGCCGCCGTCAGGGGCGCCATCCATCGCCAATACATGGCCGGAGCCGGTTTCGGCTAAAAACGTCATGCCGGACGAGCCGGTCCAGCGAACTGTGCATTCCATATGATCTCGTGGGAAGTGATTGTGTCGCAATATTCTAACTGCTCTTGGCGGACGGGGTTAAGCCTTGATTTTGTTGGCTAAAAGAAAATTCAAGACGTATTTTTGGGTAAAAACCTCAGTTTCTCACCTTGCGATGCACAATTCCGTTTGCTAAGATCAATCTAACAGTTGCGTGATTGAATTGATTTCCTTCCGGCAATTGACGCCATGTCTCCTCCACCCCTCCATCGGAGTGGATTTAAACCCGATGCCAAAGCGCAGTTCGGGTTTTCTTTTATTCGTATCAGCGGCACGATCTTATTTGCAGGCGCATTCACAACCGCATTTACAACAATTCCTAGCGTAAATGGCGATTTTATTCAATCGGTTTGACCTCAAGTCCTTGAAAAGGCTATAATTTACGGCTTTTCCGTTTGCTCAGGAAAAGATAACAAGGAAGAGTCTGTCGCCGATGCAGGACGAGGATCAGGGTTAACAGCCTCGGGTGTAACAACCCGGTCTCCGGTAGCGATGGAACCACCATTTGAGCGAATTAAACTAGTTAGGAAGTCAACATGAAAACTTTTTCCGCTAAGGGCCATGAAGTCCAGCGTGATTGGTTCGTGATTGACGCGACGGACAAAGTCCTCGGACGTGTTGCC
>NZ_DATMRK010000009.1:0-103402 GCF_035566375.1 Collimonas sp. | reverse complement strand
CCGCCGAAGAAACGGTTCTGTTTCTTGACCGCGCGCGCATCGCGAAAATACCCTTGCATGGTCGATGCGGCAAAGGCGTAACCGTGCATCACCACCAGATCCACTGCACACATGGTCACGGCCAGCAGCAGCAACTGCGGCAGCAAGGCGCTGTCGCGGCTGATGAACTGCGGCAGCACCGCCACCATGAAAATAATCCCCTTGGGATTGGTGGCGTTAGTCATGAATCCTAGCAGCACGCGCTTGCGCAAGGTCGGCGGCGTCGATTGCATGGCCTGTTCCGGCTGCTGCAGCGTGGCGACATCGACCTTGGCGCGCCATTGGCTCAGGCCGAGGTAGATCAGATACAGCGCGCCGGCCGTCTTGACCAGCGTGAACATGGTCTCGGACGCCAGCAAGATGGAACCCACTCCGGCGCCGGCCACAAACAGTATCAACAACAAACCCAGTTGCAAGCCGGCGATGGTGGCGGAGCTTCTCTTTACGCCATACGACAAGCCATGCGACATCGACAACACCGCGCCGGAACCGGGGGAAATGGCGATCAGCCAGCAGGCGGCAAAAAAAGTAAACCAGGTATGGAAGTTCATGATCAGGAAAAGAAGGTTAACAGCGGACGGTTATCAGCGATTCTTTGTCGTCGGCCTTGAGTCGGATGCAGCAGGATATCATCAGCCGTCAAATTCTTCATCGTACCGAACGATACGGCTGGCTGCGTCCCCGCTTGCTGAGCACCAGTTGCCAGAGCTGGCCCTGGCCTGAGCGGAAAAATCCCGCCGACGAGAGTATGAAATATTTCCACATCCGATAAAAACGCTCGCCGTATTTATCCGCCAGCTGCGGCCATGCGCGCTCGAAATTATCCCACCAGGCCATCAGGGTCAGGTCGTAATCGCGGCCGAAATTATGCCAGTCTTCGATCAGGAAACGTCCTTCCAGCGCTTGCGTGATTTCTGTTGCGGACGGCAGATGACCGTTCGGGAAAATATACTTGTCGAGCCAGACATCCCTCTTCTTTTCGGTCACGTAATTGCCGATGGTATGCAACAGAAATAGTCCCTCTGGCGCCAGCAGTTTTCCCGCCACATCGAAGTAAGCGGCGTAATTCTTGGCGCCGACGTGTTCGAACATGCCGACCGAAACAATCTTGTCATATTGCCCGTTGAGCTGCCGATAGTCGGTCAGTTCGATGCTGACGGGAAGTCCGGCGCAGCGCTCTTGCGCGAGTTTTTGCTGTTCTTTTGAAATCGTGATGCCGACCACTTCAACCTGATAGTTTTCAGCGGCGTAGCGGGCCAGTCCACCCCATCCGCAGCCGATATCCAGCAGGCGTTCGCCCGCTTTCAGTTCGAGCTTGCGGCAAATCAGTTCCAGCTTATGCAGCTGCGCTTGTTCGAGGTTGGCGGCGCGCGCCCAATATCCGCAGGAATACATCAGATTCGAATCGAGCATGCTTTCGAACAGATCGTTACCGATATCGTAGTGTTGTTCCCCGACCTGGAATGCGCGGCTCCTGGTTTGCAGATTGAAGAAATTCTGCCGCAGGATTTCCAGGAAAAACTTGATTTTTGCGGGACCGACTACCGTTTGCTCAAGATCGTGGCTGGTGACCCTGAAGAAAAACTCGTCCAGCTTGGCGCAATCCCAGTCGCCATCCATATACGACTCGCCGATGCCTAGCTCCCATTTCGAGAACATCTTTTGAAAAAAAATCGGGTCATGAATCTGCATATCCCAGGGTTGCTCGCCGTTCAAACGGATGCCCGCATGCTCAAACAACTGCTGGATGATTTTTGGCGCATTTGCCTTCATATCAAATGCTGCCGGTTTGGTCTCGCCCACTCCCACTTTATCCATGTAGTACTTCCTTCCAAGGTAGCGTTATGGAACAGCTTTTGTATCGATGCAAACGGGGAGGCATCAAGTCAGCTGTCAGCTGGCAACCTGACAGCCCGCAGGCGTTGACCTCAGTTGGCAGGACGCCGCAGGAAGGCCAGCAGCAAACCAAACCCTATCATCAGCGTACCACTGACACGATTGAACCAGCGAAATCTTCCAGCGGCATTGGTGAATGTTCCTAGCCTGGCGCCGATGGCGGCGTAGATGGCAATCGCTATCAGTTCAAGCAGCAAGAAGGTTGCGCCCAGTACGATGAAACTGGTGGTGTAAGCCGAGCGATCGACAAACTGGGGGAAAAATGCGGTGAAGATGAGAATCGCCTTCGGGTTTCCGGCCGCAACCAGAAACTCTTGTTTGGCTAGCCGGCGCAGCTTGTCTGCCGGGAGTTCACGGTTGCTCTGGACATCGTTGGCTGAAGCCGACAGATCAACCGGGGCGGAACGGAACAATTTCACACCCAGCCATACCAGGTAGGCCGCACCGCCGAACTTCAGTACCGTAAAAAGCGTTTCCGACGCAATCAGCAGCGCCCCCAGGCCGAAGCCGGAGATGGCTATCATGGCCGCAAAGGCGAACAATCGGCCAAACGCCGCGAGAATCGAATAACGCATGCCATCGCGCGCACCGTTCGAGAGCGACAACACGTTGTTCGGACCAAATGCCATATTCAGCGCGAAGCAGGCAGGTAGAAAGAGCCAGTAATTTTGAAATGACATGGTTTTACTTTAGTTCAAATGAGATCTACGAAAACGATGCCTATAACTCAAAGCTAAATTGACAGGCTTCGGCAGTTCGAGACGGTTTCCAGTAAGCCCGACACCCTCCTATTTCCCTTTATGGGATATCCAATGTTACATGGATTGCGACTTATCAGAATTGGATAACACAAGGTTCCAGAGGGAGGGAGTCAAATAATATTACCAAAAAACAATTCTTACTCTAGATTAATTGATACAATTAGTTACAATGAATTATCTGACAACTAGCAACAAATACATTTTTCCTGATTCATCTTCGCGATTTCAGACGCGCTGCGGCACGGAACTAAGAAACTAGGCAAGGCTGCATTTTGCCGTGCTTAAGATGAGTTGCTGCTAGTTGTAAATGACAATTCCATTTATCTATCAACGGACCGAATGACTCAATCGGAATCCAATATCGTGGCATTTATTCAGCAAGGGCAAAAATGAAGTCATCGGCAATATTAGCTAGCATCTCGGTTTTGATACTTACCGCGTGTGGTGGCGGTGGCGGTGGCGGCGACAAATCGCCCGCCCCTCCCCCTCCGGCGCCTCCAGTGGCAAACAACTCGGCGCAAGTTCAATTTGATTCCGGCGTATTTTTTTTCGGACTCAGAGCGACCAGCAACACCACTACCTATATTCCATATATCACCAAACACAGCAATCTCACCAGTTCAGTCCCAGGCACAAATCTCGTAGCTAAAACGCAATATGCCGGAATACCGCCGGACGATATGACGCCCGGCCTGTTTTCTTACGTGCCATGGGAGCTCGGTAGCCAGAGCTGGAAGGGGGCGAATCCAATGGCGACCGTTGCTTTTGGCGCAAACAACTCCGCGTCCCTCTCGCTGTCGCCGCCAGATTCGACCATGCCAAACGCCAAATGGGACATCACCATAACGGCGACGGATGTAAGCGGCACGTCAATCGATAAGTATGTGCAATCGCTGCCCTACTACAAACCGCCAACAGTGGTCGGGATTTTTGGCGCCAATGCTAAGCTCTTGTCATTCACCTATACCGCTGCCGATACCTTGATCGGCAGCTATTCCGGCAGAGAACTACGCGACAGCAACTTTAAAGCAGTGACCGATATGAGCGGCCTGCTGGACACGACAACTTGCCTTGAATCAGCAGGCACCGACAAATCGCTGGTGATGCGCTACCAAAGCAATGGCACTATCAATCTCTACGACACCCGAACCGTGTCGTACCCTGACAAATGCACATTCAATCCAGCGGTCGAGCCTTTGCTCGGCGTGGCAAATTTCGTGCAAAAATCCTATGGTCCGCATACCTACCTGGAAATCACGTTTCCGGCTTCTATCAACCTAAGCAATTACCAAAGCTCAGCGCTGACCATCGGCCCGACCGCCCTTGATGCCGGAACGAAGCTCGCAATCGTCCAACGTACGACCGGGAACAAAAACTGGAGTTACGGTTATGTCATCCCAAAAGGACTGCAAATGAAAGATCCGATGCAATACATGAACCAAGAGGCAGCAGCATCCGTCAAGAGCGCACTGAATCTGCCTTAAGTAAACTCGAGCTGTATTCGAATGGGCCGTTCAATCAAGATAGTCGGGCGGCCCGCTTTTTCCCACTGAAACCAGCCGCGCTTACCTCATGTCGAGCGGAGTACTCCGAAGCGGCGCAGGGAACGCCTGCTCAAGCTCCAGCAGATCTTGTGCCGTGAGCACGATATCCAGTGAAGCGCGATTCTCGCGGACGTGCGCCGGATCGACTGCCTTTGGAATGACAATGACCTGCTCCTGCCGCAGCAGCCACGACAAAGCTATCTGTGCCGCGCTGGCGTCATGTCGCCTGGCGATCTCCTTCAGATGCGGGTTGTGCAGCATCCGCCGCTGCTCGTTCGCGCCAGACTCAAGTGGCGAATACGCCATCACAGGCACGCTGCGCTGGCGGCACCAGGGTAGCAAGTCCCATTCGGGACCTCGCCGCATCAGGTTGTAAAGCACCTGATTGACCGCGATCTGTTCAGCGCCGGGCAGTCCGCTCGCTTCTTGCATATCGTTTCTGTCGAAATTGCTGACACCGAAATCGCGTATCTTTCCCGCCTTCTTGAGCGACTCGAGCGCCTCGATCGTTTCCCCAAGCGGCACCGAGCCGCGCCAATGCAGCAGGTAAAGATCGATATAATCGCTGCCGAGCCGCCGCAAGCTGCGCTCGCAGGCTGCTTGCGTTCCGCGCCGATCAGCGTTGTGCGGATATACCTTGCTGACCAGGAACGCCTCGGCGCGGCGCCCCAGAATTGCCTGGCCGACGATTTCTTCAGCGCCGCCGTCGGCATACATCTCTGCCGTGTCAATCAGGGTTATTCCGAGATCCATGCCCAGTCGAAGCGCGTCAATTTCTCGCTTTTTCTGAATCGGATTCTCCCCCATGTACCAGGTTCCCTGCCCCAATACCGGAATTGCGCTGCCCGAAGGTAAAAACAAAGTCTTCATTATCGGCTCACATTCTGAAAGAAAAATGGTTTGGCTGGCGCTGCACCTATGCGGTATCGACGCCAGGGATCTGCGCCAGTCGTCCGCAAAGAAAGGTTTATCTTGGCTGCAAAACCGAGAGGATCAGATCGACCTGTTTGTCCGTGACGCGCGGCCCATCCAAGGTGGAATATCCAACCCAGGCCCAATACGCCCAACGTCCGAGCGTTGCGGCCTGGTCCTTATCCCAGCCGGCGCCGCGCAATAACTTGATCAGATAATCGATCCGCTTTTGATCCACCCTCGCTTGTATTACGCCGGTATGCTGGTTGCTCAAGGACCAGGAGCGTATGGCCCTGGCCAGCGTGATATCTGCTGCCACCGCACCGATAAACCATTTGCGCAGTTTGGCTGCGGCGTCGCCGCCCGTGCTTTCGACGCATGCAATCGCATCTTGCGTGTGGCCTTGCTCCCATTCTTGCAGCAAGGCGGATTGGTACTCCTCCAAATTCTTGAAATGCCAATAGAAGCTGCCTTTAGTAACGCCCAACCGCTCGGCAATCGCCATGATGCGTAATCCTTCCGGCCCGTCACTGGCAAGTGTTTGCAAGCCGGCGTCCAGCCAGCTTTTTCGATTCTTTTTCTGATCCATAGCGTCACCATACCCAATGGTATTGACAAATGCAATGGCAGCTGTGATTATCACCATACTCAAAGGTATGGGACATTACTGCTGCAGTGATTTTATCGACTCATTGATTTATCCGACATACAAAAAGGATTATTACAATGCTCCAAACCGTCGCTCCCGATATCTGGCACGCGCAACACAGTTTTGTCGCCACTGGCCTGCGCGTCTCCTCTCGCATGACAGTAGTCCGCCTTCAGAATTCCGGGCTATGGTTACACTCGCCGGTGCCGTTGACGCCTACCATCCACTCGCAACTTGCGGCGCTTGGCGATGTGCGATTTATCGTTGCACCTAGCAAAACTCATCATCTGTTCGTCGGCGAATATCTCGACGCTTTTCCACAAGCCAAGCTATACGGAGCTCCCGGGCTGCTTGCCAAGCGGCCGGATCTGCATGGCTTGCGTGAGCTGACACCGGAAGTCGAGCCTGAGTGGCGAGAGGATTTTGAGCAGATTTTTTTCGCCGGTATTCCGCTTGGTAATGAAACCGTCTGGTTTCACAAATCCTCGCGCACGCTGATCGTCACCGACTTATGCCAGTGGTGGTGCGGCGATTTGTCATTTGCGGCAAAACTATATGCCGGGCTGAGCGGTGTCCGCACCGGGCTCGCGGTACCGCGGACAATTCGCCTGCTGGTCAAGGATCGCCAGGCGGCGCGAGCCAGCGCCCGTAAGATCCTGGGATGGCCGTTCGAACGCGTAGTGATGGCACACGACAGCATCGTCGAGCAGGGTGCGCACCGAGCGGTGGAAAAAGCTTTCGCTTACTTTGACAAATAATTGCAGATAATTCCACCACGGCGCTCGCCGGGAGTGCGAGGTTTGCAATTAAGTTCCGGCAAGCAATATTTCTGCAAGCGCGCTAAAATCCTCCAACCATTTTGTTGTCCCTCATTCAAACCGTTGGAGCCTGATTCATGTTGCGTTCTGCTGTGCTGTCCGCCCTGCTTACCCTCTCCGCCACCCCCTTCGTCAACGCCGCCGCCGATCCGCTCAGCACTGTCGCCGAGCGTTCAGGCTTCCAGCAAACCGGGCGCTATGAAGAAGTCATCGCGCTCTGCGCCGCCTTCCAGAAAGCCTATCCGAAGCAAGTGCGTTGCACCGAGTTCGGCCGCACGCCGGAAGGCCGGCCGATGCTGGCGTTGATCGTCTCGCGCAGCGGCGCCTTGAGTGCGGAAGCTGCGCACAAGCGTGGTTTGCCGGTGCTGCTGATACAAGGCGGCATCCACGCCGGTGAGATCGACGGCAAGGATGCCGGTTTCCAGGCCCTGCGCGAAGCCTTGCAAGACACTGCCGCGAATAGTCCTCTGAACCAGCAAGTGCTGGTCTTTGTACCGGTGTTCAATATCGACGGCCATGAACGTTTTGGCCGCTGGAATCGTCCCAATCAGCGTGGCCCCGAATCGATGGGCTGGCGCACCACCGGCCAGAATTTCAACCTGAATCGCGATTACGCCAAAGCCGATGCGCCGGAAATGCAGGCCATGCTGCAACTGGTCAATCGCTGGGATCCGCTGGCTTATATCGACTTGCATGTCACCGATGGAGCCAAGTTCGAGCATGATGTCTCGATCCAGGTTGAGCCGGTACATGCCAGCGATCTGGCAATGCGCAAAGACGGCGAGGCGTTACGCGACAATGTGATCAGCGATCTGGCCAGGCAGGGTTCGCTGCCGCTGCCCTTCTATCTCTCATTCAAGACCGAGGATGACCCTAGTTCCGGTTTTGTCGACGATGTCTCGCCGCCGCGTTTTTCTACCGGCTATTTCCATCTGCGCAATCGCTTCGGGATGTTGGTCGAGACCCATTCCTGGAAGGATTATCCGACTCGGGTGCGTATCACCCACAACACGATTGTCTCGGTCATGGCGCAGATCGCCGCGCACGGCAGCGACTGGCTGAAGACCGCGCAGCAAGCCGATCTGCGCGCAGCGCAGTTGGGCGGCCAGGCGGTTGCGTTGAGCTACAAGGCGAGCGACAAGACCCGTCCGGTGGCATTCCGCGGTTATGAATACACACGCACGCCGTCGGATATTTCGGGCGCGCTGATGACACGTTACGATGAGAGCAAACCGCAAATCTGGAATGTGACCGTACGCGACGACCTGCAACCCGATCTGAGCGTCAACGCGCCACAGGCGGGTTATCTGGTGCCTGCCGCCCATGCCGCATGGATCGCACAAAAGCTGCAGCAGCACGGGATCGCTTTCCGCGTATTGCCAACCGCACTGCACCAGGCCGCACTTGAAACTTTCCGCGCCACCAAGACCAGTTTCGATCCACAGTCGCTGGAGAGCCACCAGTCCCTCAAGCTACAAGGCGCATGGCATAGCGAAACGCGCGACCTCGGCGCCGGCGCACTGTTTGTGCCGATAGCGCAGGCCAAAGCGCGGCTGGTGATGGCGTTGCTGGAGCCGCTGGCGCCAGACTCGCTGGCAGCGTGGGGGCGTTTCAACAATGCGTTCGAGAAGAAAGAATATATGGAGGCGTATGTGGCGGAAGACGTCGCGCGCGAACAGCTTGCGGCTGACCCGGCACTAGCTGCCGAGTTCAGGACAAAGCTGGCTGCTGATCCCGAATTTGCTAAAGATCCGGCCGCGCGGCTGGAATTTTTCGCGCGCCGCCATACTTCCTGGGATGAGCGCTATAACTTGTATCCGGTCATGCGGACAGCCGTCGTGCCGGGATAGCGCGGTGCTGGCAACGCGCGCTAGGTTGCTGCTCTCGACTGGAGCAGGTGATATGCCGGACAGGAACTATTTCTGAGCGTCGCCGATTTTTTTCGAGAGGTAAAAACGCAGCGCAAAGGCAGCGATAACAGCGAGCAACGGCAAGGTTTGAATGATGTTCATGGGCAGGGCTCCGAATAAGAATAGACTGTGTTGATGCAACGCAGCATATAAAAACGGGGAACATATTGCCAATTCTTATTTCTGATTCCTTATATAAGTTTCGTGAATATCACTGCAGCCGCTCAATCTGGATCCAAAATATAAAAAGCCCGCTATCTTTAACGATGCGGGCTTTCCCTGTCTCCTCACCTCTAGAGAGATGGACTCTTTTTTGCGTGAAGCGATACTGAGCCAAAAAACTTCAACCGTCATCATGCGCCGCAACATAGCGTTGTTTTGCACCAACATGGAAAGATAGCGCTTGTATGCTTATGCGGTTTTCGCGTAAGGAGTTTTCTCTTCACCGCCCTTGCCGGATAAAATCCACTGCTTTCTCGGCGATCATGATGGTCGGCGCATTGGTGTTGCCGCCAATCAGAGTGGGCATGATCGAGGCATCGACTACCCGTAAACCCCGGATTCCATGAACCCGTAAGGTCGGATCGACAACAGCTGCCTGGTCGATGCCCATCTTGCAAGTACCGATCGGGTGGTAAACCGTATCGACGTACTGCCTCAGAACGGCGCGTATCTGTTCGTCAGATTGCACATCTGCGGTGCGTATATCGCGTTTGCTGTAAGGGGCCAGCGCCGGCGCCGCAAGCAATTTGCGGGTCACCTTGAAACCCTCAACCATGTCTTCCAGATCTTGCGGATCGTCCAGGAATTTGGGATCGATCAGGGGCGCATCCTGCGGATTGGTATTGCGCAAGCTGAGGGTTCCCTTGCTTTTCGGTCGCAACAGGCAAACGTGGCAGGAAAATCCGTGTCCCATACGCAACTTGCGAGCGTGGTCTTCAAGACAGCCGACAACGAAATGCAATTGCAGATTTGGCACCGGCAAGTCCGGCCTGCTCTTCAAGAAGCCGCCGCACTCGGCCACATTGCTAGTCAGCATGCCGCGTCTCTCCTTGCGGAAACGCTGTAGTTCTTTGAACAGGCGCAGCGAACCGCCGGCCGAGATGCCAAAAGTATCCAGGCTGTCCGATTGATGACAAAACACAAAGTCGGGATGGTCTTGCAGATTCTTGCCGACGCCGGGTAAATGATGTTGCACCTGAATCCCCAGCTTGCGCAGTTCGGTGCCGTCGCCGATACCTGACAACATCAGCAACTGCGGCGACTGGAAAGCGCCGGCGGCCAGAATCACCTCACGCCTGGCGCGCAGCACGCGCAACTTGCCGCCCTGCCTGACTTCCACACCGACCGCCCGTCCTTGCTCAAGGATAAGGCGCTCGGCATAGGCGCCGGTTTCCACACATAGATTGCTACGCCCCAGATGCGGCATCAGGTAGCCGCGTGCGGCGCTCCAGCGCTCACCATCTTTTTGCGTGACCTGGTAAACACCCAGTCCCTCTTGGTGCTCGCCGTTGAAATCCTCGCTGAGCGGATAACCGGCCTGGCGTGCGGCTTCCAGATAGTGCTGATGGATGGGACTGTCGGTGCGCAGATCGCTGACCCACAAAGGCCCATCCTGACCATGCCAGCCATTGGAAAATCGTTCGTTATGCTCTGATCTTTTAAAATAAGGCAGCACGTCGTCGAAGGACCAGCCGTTATTGCCGAGTTGCGCCCAATGATCATAGTCAGATCGATGCCCGCGCGTATAGACCATGGCGTTGATGCCCGACGATCCGCCCAGCATCTTGCCGCGTGGCTGATACCCCCGGCGGACGTTGAGACCGGCCTGCGGCACAGTTTCGAAAGCCCAGTTGTTGATCCTGGTCGGCACCATGACGGCCGCTCCGACCGGCATCTTCACGAGCCAGCTATCGCCGCTGCCGCCGGCTTCCAACAGACATACCGACAGTGCCGGATCTTCCGTCAAACGGCCCGCCATCACGCTACCGGCCGAACCGCCACCCACTACGACAAAGTCAAACTCGTCAAACTCACCAAACTCGTCATTCACTGCGCGTCTCCCGTTCTGGTTGTATTTATGCTTTGCAGAAAGGACAAGCCTGCTTAGGCAACAAATTTAACAGCTGCGGGAAGATCACGCCATGCGGCGAATTAGAGAGTTTGTTTCAATTACCCGGAATATTCAGGCGCTTGCGCAAGATAATGCTGCAGATTCAATGCGCTTTCGACATCACAACCAGCCATTTGCGAAATAGCAATATTTCCAAATGCCCGGCCTGGATGCCTGCATTGCATTCGACTACGGGATTGCTTCTGTACAGGCGTTTGTAGAAATCACGGCAAATGAACAATTCACGCTTGCCGAAACGCATCAGGATTGAGGAAGGGGTAGACTCCATACCAAAGCGGGAGCCGGAGGTAATGTCCAAGTTCGTCATGGCAGCAATTCCAATCTCGTTGAAGGGAATTGCACTGTACCATAACTACTGTATATTCATACAGTGAAATGTTATGTGTCTGTTTTTAGTCACGCCGCAAGCCGGCGACTGGCACAGCTTGCGGCTAAATGGCTCACTAACGTGAATCAACGACGCCAGCCGCGCTCACGCCATTCATGCTCGCGCCATCCATCATGGTCATGCCAGCCGCGTCCGCCGCGCCAATAACCCGGACGGCCGTAATAAGCCGGCGGATAGTAGCCAGGGGCGCCATACACGACGACCGGCGGCGGCGCCACATACACAGGCGGTGGTGGCGCGTAGTAGACAGGTGGCGGATTGTAGTAGACCGGTGGCGGCGCGTAATAGCCAGGGACACCGATATTCACCGACCAGTGTGCTCCAGCAAACGCCGGGGCTGCCGAAAACGCACCAACGGCAAGTAATCCAAGCAGGGCGATACGCGTACGGGTTTTCATGGCAGTTCTCGATGGCTGTAAATTAAACATAACTATATTTAACCTAATTTTGCGACGTCTCGCCATGCACAAGTGGTAAGCCCTGTAACAACATGTATCACCGCATTTGAATTGTGGTTTTTTTCGTACACGCGAAATTAATCAATCACTACACTTCCACTGTGACGCTTGTATCTGGCGATTGCCACCAGCGCCATGGCAATCAGGAAACACCCCATCAGCAGCATCAGCGCATTGGCCATCACTCGCGGGTAACCCAGCAGCGCGACATTCAGAAATGGATAAGGATAAAACCCAGACAAGCTGCCACGCACCATAGCCACCACGAAATAAGCCAGCGGATAGATCAGCCATAAAAGACTGTCTTTTGCCTGCACGCCGCTCTTTATCGCAAA
Source organism: Collimonas sp. (assembly GCF_035566375.1). Taxonomy (GTDB): domain Bacteria; phylum Pseudomonadota; class Gammaproteobacteria; order Burkholderiales; family Burkholderiaceae_D; genus Collimonas. The sequence continues at coordinate 91,558 of NZ_DATMRK010000009.1, read as the reverse complement.
CAGCAGCCAGTACAAGACGAACAACAAGGGGACGGCAGTATGCAAACCTTCGTCCGAGAGTCTATGCAAGCCGGTAAACGGCGCATGGTTGCGCAGCAGGAGGTTGTAACCGAGGCCGACAAAAATGATGTACAACGCCATTGCAGTGAGCACCCCAGGCCGCGAGAAAAACCGTCCGGGCGCAGAGTCTGGCTTGAGCAACAGCAGCGTGCAGCAAACTGCCAGCAAAATATTGGTCAGGATCGTCAGGTAGTCGAACATGCGCCAGACTGCCTCGCCGTAAGTCATGCCCTTGGCCACCAGGATCGGAATTGAAATGGAAAATTGCGCGACAATGGAAAACCATGCGATCAGCGCAATCGACAGCAGCAGCAGTTGCGGTGCGATAGTTTTTTTCATAAACGAAACCCGGTGCAGCAAGGGCTGTGGCCGCCCCGCTTCAAGAAACAATACCTTGATCGACGCTCAACATGCGTTCCACGTAGCGTGCAATCAGATCCACCTCCAGATTGACCTGCTTGCCGACCTGCAGATGTTTTAAAGCCGTCACTTCAATCGTGTGCGGAATCAGGTTGATCGAAAACAGGCAGCCGTCGGCCACGTCATCGACCCGGTTCACCGTCAGGGAAACGCCGTTGACCACCACCGAACCTTTATAGGCGAAATATTTGGCGAGTTCACGCGCGGCCTTGATCACCAGTTCCCAGGATTCGCCCACCGGTTCGAATTTCTGCACCAGCCCGAGGCCGTCGACATGACCGGAGACCAGATGGCCGCCCAGGCGGTCGGCCAGGGTCAGGGCTTTTTCCAGATTAACCTCGCCGCTGGCGTCGAGGCCGACGGTGCGATTCAGGCTTTCACGCGAGACATCGACTTCGAAGCTGCTGGCAGTCTTTTCAACCACGGTCATGCAAGCGCCGTTCAAGGAAATCGAATCGCCAAGCGCGACGTCGGCCAGCGACAAGGCACCGGCATCGATCTGCAGCCTGACGCCATCCTCAGCACTCGAACCCAGCGGTTTAACGGAAGTGATTTTGCCGACGGCAGCGACGATACCAGTGAACATGATGACAATATGAAAAATTAAAGGAATCGTGCAAGGATACGCAAATCCTCGCCAATCTGCTTGATTTGATGAAATTTCAGGCTCAGCTTATCCTGCAGATTCTCCAGTGCAGGCAGGTCAAACATGCCGCGGCCGTCGCCCAGGATGACGGGCGCCAGATAGACCAGCAATTCATCGACGCAATGCTCCCGGATCAGGGACGCATTCAGCTTGGAGCCGGCTTCGACATGCAATTCATTGATCTGGCGTTTGCCGAGCTCCAGTATGACCTGCGGCAAATCGACCTTGCCGCTGGCGTTCGGCAGCACCACCACCTCCGCTCCCTGCTGCTCCAGCAGCGCCTGTTTTTCGGCATCGACGGTGGCGCTGAAAATCAGGTTGCCGCCGCCGACCAGGATTTTTGCATCCGGACTGATGCTGAGTTTGCTGTCGACGATTACCCGCAGCGGCTGCCGCGCCAGTTGCACGGTGCGTACCGTCAGTTGCGGATTGTCTTCTTTCACGGTGCCGATGCCGGTCAGGATGGCGCCGGCGCGGGCACGCCACATATGGCCGTCGTCACGCGCCGCTTGCGAGGTAATCCACTGGCTTTGACCGTTATGCAGCGCGGTCTTGCCGTCCAGGCTGGCCGCCACCTTCAGCCGCACCCAGGGTTTGCCGGAAAGCATGCGCGTAAAAAATCCGATATTCAGCTCGCGCGCCTGCGCCGCCAGAATCCCGGATTCGACCGCGATTCCCGCCGCTTGCAGGCGCGCCATGCCCTGCCCGGCCACCAGCGGATTGGGATCTGCCATCGCCGCTACCACTTTGGCTACCCCAGCCCGCACTAAAGCATCGGCACAGGGTGGCGTGCGGCCGAAATGACTGCAGGGCTCCAGCGTGACATACACGGTTGCGCCACGCACATCGTGGCCTTTGGCGGCGGCGTCCTGCAGCGCCTGGATCTCGGCATGGTTGCCGCCCGGCGGCTGGGTAAATCCGCTGCCGATGATCTGGCCGTCCTTGACGATCACGCAACCGATGGCGGGATTAGGTGCACTCGACAGCCGACCGTTTTCGGCAAGCTGCAAGGCTTGCGACATCAACAATTCAGCCGGGGTCATGGGTTAAGCCTGGAAATCATGTGAAAACCATCAGAAAGAAGAGATGCGGTGATTGTACAAAATATGCTGCGGCCACCGTTAATTAAATAAAATGCGATGCGATGCGCGGTATAGCTGGGATTAGCTGTGATCAAAGCGGCGGCGCCAGGCTGGCGGCAGCCCGATTGCGCAAAGTGACGACCCGCTGGAATACCGCCCGCAGACGGCGATCGCTGGCCAGTCTGGTGGCGCCGCTACAATCGACATAGCGCTGCGGCTCGACGGTGAGATTGTCATCGCCGCGCAGCTGCAAGCACAGCCGAACGCTGATCACTCTTTCCCAATTCTGATACTGATCATCGGACAGCGTCTCTACCTGCGTCGCGTTCAAGAACTGACTCGGCGTCGTCTCGCCGATCGCCGCCACCCCATACATCAGTTGCATATCTTCGACATTATTGACTATCGGTTGCGCACTCTTATTGCCATTGCCCAGGCAATAGAGAGCATTGGCGCTGTTGCCGGTGCGCATAGCAACAAAAAAGAGATTGCGCACAATCCGGACATACGGCGCCCGCAGGTAGGCTGGATGGTCTGGCGGTACAGCGCTGCGGCCCACACTTGCTCCATTGCAGTCAACGCCGGCGCCACTGGCTGGATCGGAATAATCGTCCAGCCGATAACTGATTTCAATAGCGGCCATCCCCGCCCCTTGCTCCGCCTTGCACAAGAAATCTTTTCCCGAACCCAAGGGCTTAATGAAGCCATGCTCACAGCCACGCAAACCTTGCGCCGGCGCGCCGTCGGCAAGAATAAAATCGGTGATACGCGCAGCGCTTGCGGACCAACCGGCACTAAGCAAATTGCCAAAACCCGCCTGCCGCAAATCCCGCTCCATCAGCGTCATGGCGTAGCTTCCATCCTGATGCAAGCGCCGCTTCTCCTCGCTCAAACGGAAGCTGGCTTTGCTGCTGAGATAGAGCGTTGTAAGCAACAGCAGCGTGGCGGACGCAAGCGTCATCGCCACCAACAACTCGACCATCGAAAATCCGCTCCGGCAAGGCGCTGGCGGCATTCGTTCATTGCCGATGGCAAGAGGGTTCAGCATTGGCCGCTATCCATCTTGACGCTGATACGGCCCGAGTTGGCGACGCACACCGTGCGCGCAAACTCGTCGTTGTGGCTAAACGCCAGGCGGGTAAAGCTGCTGCTGGCGTTGCCGGCGCCGTTATAGGTAATCGATGTTCTGCCAGCGCTGGCCTGGGTGTTGTCATCCAGCGCGCCTTGCCGCAGCAATATTTGCCGGCTATCGCCGACCATCACCAGCCAGCCGGCGCCCCAGTCGCCGCCGGTGCGCCCGGCAGTAGCCGCCGCACTGCATCGCGCGCCGGCAGAGTCGGCATCGATGCTGCGGCAGATGAGTACCGCCCGGCCGCGCTGAATGGCCTCGCTGCGCGCCAGATTGAGCGCAGCAACCAGTTGGCCGGTTTCTACCGACAGCCGGTTTTGAATCACGAACGCCCGCATGGATGGCAAAGCCAAGGTCAGCAGGATGCACATGATCGCCAGCGTTATCATGGCTTCAATCAGCGTCAAACCTGAATCTCGCGTAAAAACATGCGTGGGCGATCGCAATAGGCGCATAGGTGCTCCCGGTCAGCTATTTGTTTTATGTCATTTTTAACAACCATTCTCACAAAAAAATAGCGCCGTTCAAAGCGGCGCTAGCTGATTTAAGAAATTACTTTCTACGGCTTGGCGGTCCGGAGAACTCTTCAATCATGTTCTGGAATTCCGCCACATCTTCAAAACTCTTGTAGACCGAGGCAAAACGGATATACGCAATCTTGTCCAGGCGCTTCAATTCACGCATCACCAATTCGCCGACATGGCCGGAGAGAACTTCGCGCTCGCCGCTGGACAGCAATTTTTCCTTGATACGCTGCAACGCCTCGTCCAGCGCCTCGACCGATACCGGGCGCTTGCGCAAGGCCAGCATCAGGCTGGCGCGCAATTTGAGCGGATCGAAATCGGTACGGCTGCCGTTCTTCTTGACGATCACCGGCATCGCCAGCTCGATCCGTTCAAAGGTGGTGAAGCGTTTGTCGCATTGCATGCAACGGCGCCGACGACGAATCGAATCGCCCTCTTCCGACACACGCGTGTCGAGCACCTGGGTTTCTTCGTGCTGGCAGAATGGACATTTCATGATGGTAGTAATCCGAAGGTTGTAACGGCGGCCGGTGTCGGCAGTTCCATCTCTACATTATTCCTTTTCGCGGCCACGCGCCTGTCTAAGACAAACTGGCACAAACTAGCACCATATGGCGCATGGGCCCGTGCAGCGTTCAAGCTGCGCCGGGCCCATGAAATTACCGACCAGCCTTGCGGCGCATCGGCAATCAGTACATCAAGCTGCGTACACCGGGAAAGCGTCAGTCAGTTTCTTGACTTCAGCCTTGACCCGTTCGATGGTCGCCGCGTCATGCGGGTTGTCGAGTACGTCGGCGATCAGGTTGCCGACCTTGGTCGCTTCCGCTTCCTTGAAACCACGGGTGGTGAACGCTGGGCTGCCAACGCGGATGCCGGAAGTGACGAATGGCTTTTCCGGATCGTTAGGAATTGCATTCTTGTTGCAGGTCATGTGTGCTGCGCCCAGGATCGCTTCGGCTTCTTTGCCGGTAATCTTCTTGGCGCGCAGGTCGACCAGCATCACGTGCGATTCGGTACGGCCGGAAACGATACGCAAGCCGCGCGCGATCAACGCTTTCGCCAGGGCGTCGGCATTCTTCACCACTTGCTGTTGATAAGCCTTGAACTCCGGCGTCAGCGCTTCCTTGAACGCTACCGCTTTACCAGCGATGACGTGCATCAGCGGGCCGCCTTGAATGCCAGGGAAAATCGCCGAATTGATGGCTTTTTCGAACTCGGCCTTCATCAGGATGATGCCGCCGCGCGGGCCGCGCAGGGATTTATGGGTAGTCGAAGTCACGAAGTCCGCGTGCGGCACCGGATTCGGATATACGCCGGCGGCGATCAGGCCGGCGTAGTGCGCCATGTCGACCATGAAGTAAGCACCGACCGCTTTAGCAACTTTGGACATGCGCTCAAAATCGATGCGCAAGGCGTAAGCCGAGGCGCCAGCGATGATCAGCTTTGGCTTCTTTTCGTGCGCCAGGCGTTCAAATGCTTCGTAATCGATTTCTTCTTTTTCGTTCAAGCCGTAGGACACCACATTGAACCATTTTCCGGACATGTTCAACGCCATGCCGTGCGTCAGGTGGCCGCCTTCTGCCAACGACATGCCCATGATAGTGTCGCCTGGCTTCAGCATCGCAAAGAACACGCCCTGGTTGGCTTGCGAACCGGAGTTCGGCTGAACGTTGGCGGCTTCGGCGCCGAACAATTCCTTGACGCGATCGATCGCCAGTTGCTCGGCGATGTCGACGAATTCGCAACCGCCGTAATAACGCTTGCCTGGATAACCTTCAGCGTACTTGTTGGTCAGCTGCGTGCCCTGCGCTTCCATCACGGCAGGCGAAGTATAGTTTTCCGACGCGATCAGCTCGATATGTTCTTGCTGGCGGTGGTTTTCTTTCTGGATGGCGCTCCACAATTCTGGATCGACATTGGCGATGGTGTGGTTTTTTTCGAACATGTGATACTCCAATCGATAAGGGTGTGCCTAAATCGAATGAGGGCCAGGGTATTTTTGGAATGCGGCAGCCTCAGTCGTACTTTCCATTAGGGCTGCCCAGGCGCACGGCGGATGAAATCTCACGCTTCCCGGTGGATGCCCACCTTTTGCCGAAAGCCGCTGCAATCTTGTGAATCCGCGCGGCCCGGTTTTTTCGCCAGTCACGTGAGACGAAATGGTGCGGCTATTGTAAGCGAAGCACCTGGTTTGGGCAAGATTGGCAGCGTGTCTCAACGCCGGATAAAAAAAGCCGCCCCAGAGGGCGGCGCTTGAATAAGACTTATCATGAAAACAATAAAACTATCGGCGAATGCTTCGGCGATTGCTTATATCTTGCCCGCCAGGCTGATGCCTATCGTACGCGGCGCAACCCGGAAACCTTCCGATACCGATTGCACGTTCGGACGCTGGATCACCTTATCGCTATTCGTTGCATTCTTGACAAACAAGGTCAGTTCCCATCGATCGAAGGTAGCGCCGACGCTGGCGTCAATCGTGCTGTAGGCCGGACGCTGGTAATCCGGATCGGTGGCCACCAGGGTGCCGTGGCTGCTGCCGGTCCAGTGTGCGGCGGCGCGGGCAAAGCCGTAATAATCGCCAGTCAGGTTGAAGGTATATTGGCCGGTCAGGCTAAGGTTGTATTTGGGTACACCTTGGATTTGATCTCCTGCATGCGCTTTCAACGACGGTACGTCAGACGACAAGGTCGCATTGGTGTAACCACCGGACAGGCCGAGCACTATGTTGGAACTCGGCTTGCCTTTGATCTCGAACTCCGCGCCATAGCTCTTGGCCTTGCCGACATTGGTTTCGTAATCAAAGCCGCAACCGGGTAACTGGATATCTTGCTGCAGGCCGTCCCACTGGATATAAAACACGGATGCATTGACCGACAGCCGATTCCCCAGCAGACGCGACTTGCTGCCCAGTTCATAGCTCCACAGTTTGTCGGACTTGAATGAAGTCGGCGCTTCGGTAATGCCGAGATTGGCGAAGTCGGCCGCGCACAGCGTCGCCGGAATCGGACGGGTATTGCCGCCCAGGCGGAATCCTTCGGTGGCCGAGGTGTACACGGTGTTGTTCGGATCGACTTCCCAGATCAGCGAGTACTTCGGCGTAAACGCCGAGGAATTGTTGCTGACCGATGAGCTGGTCGGGCCGCCGTTCCAGTAAAAGTCGCCATTGCGGCTCAAGCTGTCGGTGGCTTGCAGGTAACGCATGCCGACTGTGCCGTGCAAGTTCGGCATGAAATAGTAGTTCAGCTCGCCGAATACTGCTTTCTGCTCGGTATGGTAATGCCGCTCGCTGAAGTAGGAATTGTCGTTCGGGAAGGCGATTCCAAGCTGGCTCGGATCGGCCGGATTGGCGCCAAAAGCCGCGTAGGTCGCATTCAGGCCGAAAATCGGTTCGTTGTCGGTCACGTTGGTATGCAGGTTAGCGTAGTAGACGCCGCCCAGCCAGGTGAAGGGCGATACTTTCTGGTCATACGGCTTGGAGGTGACGCGGAACTCTTGCGAGAACTGCCGCACTTGGTTCTGCAGGTACACTGCCGACGGCAAGGCGCCGATCGCGGCTGCCAGGCCAGGCGGCGTAGCCGGCACCGCGAAACCCAGGTTGTTGACCGTGGTGCCGTCCTGGGTGCGGTTGAAGGTGCGATGGTAGAAGCTGGAAACCGAGATCAGGTCGGCCTTGCCCATGTCGTAGTTGACGGTCAGGCTGGGCACCAGCAAACGGTCGTTGCCGGGCTCGCGCACCAGCTTGCTGGTCTGGTTCTTGGGCAAAGCCAGGTAAGACGCGTCGATATCCTTGGAATTGACTTCCTGGTAGAACACCGAGGGCGTGAAGCTCAGGTTGCGGGTCGGCTGCCATTTCATCGCCAACTTGACCACGCTTGAATCCTGGGAGTTGACGCCGGAAGCAATCACATTGCCGGTGGTTGGCGATACTTGGTCGATATAGCCGCTCTCATGGCCGGTCTGGACGCCGATGCGCAGCGCCAGTTCGCCCGGGATCAAGGGCTGGTTGACGACGCCGTTGACCGTGTAGTTGGTACCGCCGCCCTTGGTCCCCGAGGTTTCAGAATAGAAGCTGGCTTCGCGCTCCTTCAGGTTGGGCTGATTGCTGATGAACTTGATAGTGCCGCCCATCGAACTGGCGCCATACAGCGTGCCTTGGGGGCCGCGCAGCACTTCGATGCGGTCGATGTCGAAGAACTTAGGTTCGGAACTGCCCATGCTGTACAGGTTACGCGTGGTCATCGAAACGTCGTCCAGGTACACACCAACAGTGGCTGAACCTGCGGCCGAACTGATGCCGCGGATTTCGATATTGCTCAGCCCTGCCCCCGCGCCGCTGGCGCCGGAGAACGAAATATTCGGCATGGCCCGCGTCACATCGGCAAAGTTGTTGATATGCGCAGACTGCAACTCCTCGCCGCTGATCACCGAGATGCTGAGCGGCACCTTGCTGGCGTCTTCCTTGCGCTTTTGCGCGGTGACGAGCACTGCTTCAATCTGCTCGCTCTGCTTAGCTGATTTTTTTGTCTCAGGCGCGGCGGCTGTATCGGCGCCTGCTGGCTGCTGTTGTGCCGAAGCCGTGGCTAACCACAATGTTGAAGTGACTGCGGCCACAGCAATCTTGCAGGTCAAATTCGCGGAACTAAGTCTCATTGTTTTATAACCCCTTTGGATACAGTGATAAGCAGCGAAGAAAATGTGCTTGTCAGCAATATTTGTGCCACGCGATGCCGCCCTGCAAAAAGGGGCAATCAAAGGAGGGAATCAATACGGGCGGCAATGCAACGCACTCAAAACCAGCGTGCGGCTTTGGTGTCACGTTCTGGTGCGGCTTGCACCAAAGCAAATACGCAGCCGCACATCCGCGATTGACAATGGCAATCTGGCAAACTGGGCTACAATTTCCGACTAGACCAATATCGCAACAACAGGAGCATTGACCATGATTGTCTTGATTACTGGCGCAACCGCTGGCTTCGGCGCCGAAATGGCACGTAAATTCACCAAGAACGGCCATCGGGTCATCGCCACCGGCCGCCGCAAGGATAGACTGGACCATCTGGCCGCCGAACTGGGTGCGGCAGTCCTGCCTATCGTCATGGATGTTACCGACAAAGCTTCGATCAGTAGTGCGCTGGCAGCCCTGCCGCCGGAATGGCAGGAAATCGAGGTTCTGGTCAACAATGCCGGCCTGGCGCTGGGCGTGGAATCGGCGCAGCAAGCCTCGCTGGAAGAATGGGAAACCATGATCGAAACCAATTGCAAGGGCCTGGTGACCATGACCCGTCTGGTATTGCCTGGCATGGTGGCGCGCGGCCGCGGCACTGTGATCAACCTTGGCTCTATCGCCGGCGAATACCCTTACCCGGGTGGCAACGTGTATGGCGCCACCAAGGCTTTCGTCAAGCAATTCACGCTGAATCTGCGCGCCGACCTGGTCGGCACTGGCGTGCGCGCAACCGACATCGCGCCGGGCTTGTGCGGCGGCACCGAGTTTTCGAACGTGCGCTATCGCGGCAACGACGAGGCCGCCGCCAAGGTCTATGAAGGCACGCAGCCCCTGACGCCGGGCGATATCGCCGACACCGCTTACTGGGTCGCAACCTTGCCCGCCCACATCAATATCAACCGCATCGAAATGATGCCGACCTGCCAGGGTTTTGCTGGCATGAGCATCAAGCGCAATTGAGTAGGCAACTAAGTAGGCAACTAAGTAAGAAGTAAGTCGAAAAGCAGGCTCAAGCGGCTGCAGCGCAACTCACGGCTGTAGCCTGCTCCCTATTCCCTCACACTCAATATCTGAAACGCAATACAACCGATGAGCAAGATAACCTCCGCCCCGCATGCAGACTTTAGCTGGCGTATCCGGGTGTACTACGAAGATACCGATACCGGCGGCGTGGTTTTTTATGCCAACTATCTGAAATTTTTCGAGCGCGCCCGCACCGAATGGCTACGCGCTGCGGGTGTCGGCCAGCGCACGCTGGAACAGACTGATGGCGTCATGTTTGTCGTGAAAAGCACCGCCGTCGACTACCATGCACCGGCCAAGCTGGACGATGAGCTGGAGTTGACCGTGGTGGTCGAGCGTCTCGGCCGCGTGGCGGTGGATTTCATTCAGCAAGCCTGGCGCCTGGGCGAGGGCGAACCGGTTTTGCTGGCGACCGGCCGCATCAGCGTGGTCTGCGTCAATGCCGTCAGCTTCCGGCCGCAAGCCATCCCGAAACAGGTATTGCACAACATCAAGCCCAGCGCCGGCCACGGCGCATCCGTATCGGCAGCGGCATGAATCTTGCGTTGCTGCATTCGATGAAAATAGTGCATTAAGGCAATTCTGGCGCCGCAATGAACCTTCGCCTGGCTGGCACGGTCTGAGCAACGTTGCAACAAACCCGGGGGTGAGCTGGGGTAAGCGATAACGTCCGGTAACAATTCCTTCGCCAATTGCCAATTTTGCGGCAAGCACTTTACGTTTACAATTCGTTGTTTAAGTCTTTTACTTAAACCTAAGACCATTCCTCAAGACCGCTATCCATGACTGTCACCCAAGATCTTTCGTTTATTACCCTAATTACCAATGCATCTGTATTAGTACAGCTGGTCATGGCGCTGCTGCTGGCAGTTTCCCTCATGAGCTGGACTTATATTTTCCGCAAGATGTTTGCCATCCGCAGCGCTCGCTCGCAGACGGAAGATTTTGAGCGCGCATTCTGGTCCGGCGGCAACCTGAGCACGCTGTACCAGGACGCCACCTCGAATCGCCGCAAAAGCGCAGGGAAAACCGGCGCCCTGGAACGGATTTTCGAAGCCGGCATGGGCGAGTTCAACAAGGTCAAGGCCTCGCTCGGCAATAAGGGCGGCGATTCCGCAGCCTTGCTGGATGGCGCACGGCGCGCCATGCGCGCGGCTTACCAGCGTGAGATGGATGCGTTGGAGTCACATCTGGCCTTCCTCGCCTCGGTCGGTTCGGTATCGCCATATGTCGGTCTGTTCGGCACGGTGTGGGGCATCATGAACGCCTTCCGCGGCTTGGCAAACGTACAGCAAGCGACGCTGGCGGCGGTTGCGCCTGGCATCGCCGAAGCCTTGATCGCCACCGCGATCGGCTTGTTTGCAGCGATTCCGGCGGTGGTTGCCTACAACCGCTTTTCGCATGATGTCGATCGTCTGGCTATCCGCTTCGAGAGCTTTATCGAAGAATTCTCCAATATCTTGCAACGTCAGGCGCACTAATGTCGGGCCCCTCATCCATGCGCGGCGGCCGCACCCGCAAATTCAAGGCGGATATCAACGTTGTCCCGTACATCGACGTGATGATGGTGTTGCTGGTGATTTTCATGGTCTCGGCGCCACTGACCAACCCTAGCGTGATCAATTTGCCGAATGCGGCGAAATCGGCAACGCCGCCGACTGAGTACATCGAGATCACGTTGAAACCCGATGAGCAGACCAGTATCCGCATTAACGGTCAGAAAAGCGGCCTCGGCAAGGCGGAAAGCGTTCCACGCAATGGCTTGAAACAAAAACTGCAAGTCTTGCATGAGGACAAACCCGACATGCCGGTGATGATTTCCGCCGACAAGGATATTAAATACGACGAAGTGATCAAGGTCATTTCGGAAGCCAAGATGCTTGGCATTAACCGCGTCGGACTAGCGACAAAGTGACGATCTGGTTATGACAGGCAACTCCCCGTATTCCGTACCAAAAGAACCCGGCAGCATCCGCGCCATCACCCTTGCAGCGGCAGTGCATGCCGCCTTGTTTGCATTCCTGTGGTTTGGCATTCACTGGCAGAGCCAGCAGCCGATAGCGGTCGAGGCCGAAGTCTGGAGCCCGCAAATCAAGGACGCCGCCCCCACTCCGCCGGAACCGACGCCGGAGCCGACACCTGAACCTAAACCGGAACCTGTAATCCAGGAAACCACGCCGCCGAAGGTGGTAACGCCGCCGTTGCCCAATCCGGAAATCGCGCTGGAACAAGAAAAGAAACGTAAAGAGCAGGAACGCAAGGAGCTGCAACGCCAGGAAGAACTGGAAAAGCAGAAGCAATTGCAAAAACAGCAAGCCGAGGAAGAACGCAAGGACAAGTTGAAAGCCGAGGCTGAGCAAAAGGCAGCCAAGGAAAAAGCCGCGGCCCAGGACAAACAAAAACTGGACGCAGCCAAAAAGGCCGAAGCCGACGCCAAGAAGAAGCAAGCGGCAGCCGACGCAGCCGCTGAAACCAAACGGCGCAGCGATGAGATGAAACGCATGTTGGGCCAGGCAGTTGGCAATGGCCCGGCCAACAGTACCGGCACCGCAGCCCAGTCGCAAGGGCCGCGCGGCGATCCTGGCTATGGGCAAAAGGTCGGCGCCAAGATCAAGTCGAACATCAACTTTAATGTTCCCGAAGGCTTGGCAGGAAACCCGGCAGTGGAATTTGATGTCCAATTGCTTCCGGACGGTTCGGTAGCAAGTGTGCGCCTCAGAAAATCCTCCGGAGTTTCCGGTTTTGACGAGGCGGTAAAACGAGCGATTGAGAAATCGGCGCCTTATCCCAAAGACAAAACGGGTTCTGTACCTTCCAGTTTTATCGGAATCCATAAACCGAAAGATCAGTAAGCTATGAAAAACAAATTGCACCAACTCTTCGCGGTCATCGGACTTGCGCTTACCGCCTTGGTATTCAGCGCTCCGGCAAATGCCCAATTGCGCATCGAAACTTCCGGCGTCGGCGCCACCCAGATCCCGATCGCGATTGCCGGCTTCAGCAACGAAAACCTGGCGCCGCAACAGGTTACCGCCATCATCAAAGCTGATTTGGAGCGCAGCGGATTTTTCAAGATTATTGATACCGGTGATGTCATCTCCGAAACCACCCAAGTCAACCTGGGCGATTGGAAAGCACGCGGCGCCGATGCCTTGGTAGTCGGCAGCGTGCAGCGCCTGGCCGATGGCCGTTTCGATGTCCGTTACAAGCTGATGGATACAGTCAAATCGGCCCAGCTATCCGGACTGGCAATGGCAGCCCCGCCAGAACGTACGCGCACCACCGCTCACAAGATCGCTGACGACATTTATGAAAAGCTGATCGGTGGGCGCGGCGCGTTCGCCACCCGTATCGCCTACATCATCAAGGCTGGTAAAGAGTACCGACTGGAAGTCGCCGATGCCGACGGCGAAGGCACCCAGGTTGCGCTGCGCTCCAACGAACCTATCATTTCGCCAGCCTGGTCGCCGGACGGCACCAAGGTCGCCTACGTTTCGTTTGAAGCCAAGAAACCGGTGGTCTACGTGCAGAACCTGATTACCAAACAGCGCATCGTAGTGGCCAACTACAAGGGCAGTAATTCCGCACCATCCTGGTCGCCGGACGGCAGCAAGCTGGCGATCGCGCTGGCGCGTGACGGCCTGACCCAGGTGTATGTGGTGAATGCCGACGGCGGCGGCTTGCGGCGCCTGACCCAGACCAACGGCATCGACACCGAACCGCAGTTTTCGGCAGACGGCCAAAACATCTACTTCACCAGCGATCGCAGCGGCGGCCCGCAAATCTACAAGATGAGTGCCAACGGCGGCGACGCTCAGCGCGTGACATTCGGCGGCAGCTACAATATCAGCCCGCGGATTTCCCCCGACGGCAAGACATTGGCGTATATTTCGCAGCGCAGCGGCCGCTTCCAGCTATATGCGCTGGATCTGGGCAACGGCCAGGAGCAGCGCTTGTCGGATACCGTCAAAGATGAGTCCCCAAGTTTTTCGCCGAACGGCAAATACATCATGTACGCCACAGAATCAGGACGCCGCGGCTCGCTGGCAGTGGTCTCGGTTGACGGCCGCGTCAAACAGCGCTTAACTATGCAAGCAGGCGATATACGGGAGCCTACTTGGGGTCCATTCATGAAATAATCACGCTATTACTCTTTACTTTGTACCGACGTTCGTTTCCCACTCTGGAGAATTAAAAAATGCTAAATATCAGAAACTTTGCCCTTATCGTTGCTAGCGCCATTTTGCTGGCAGCCTGCTCCTCCCCTGTCAAGCTGGAAGATAAGGCAGCCCCAGTCGTCGAGAGCGGCGCCGGCGGCGCTGATACCCGTTCCGTCAATACGGTTGACGCCGGCTCCACCGATCCGTTGAACCAGCCAGGCGGCATCCTCTCCAAGCGCAGCATCTACTTTGACTTCGATAGCTACATCGTCAAAGACGAATTCAAGTCTGTGGTCGAAGCACACGCGCAATACCTGAACAGCCACAAGAATCGCAAGATCATCATCCAAGGCAATACCGATGATCGCGGCGGCCGTGAATACAATCTGGCGCTGGGACAAAAACGTGCTGAAGCAGTGCGCAAGGCATTGGTATTGTTAGGCGTGTCGGATACTCAGGTTGAAGCGGTTTCGCTGGGCAAGGAAAAACCTAAGGCACTCGGCAGCGACGAAGCGTCTTACGCTGAAAACCGCCGCTCCGACATCGTTTATCAATAATGATGCGGACGTTCTTCAAAGCCACGATGACTGCGGCCATGCTGGCCGCGGTTTGTTTCGCTCCGACCGCCCACGCCGGGCTGTTTGACGACGATGAAGCGCGTCGGGCGATATTGGATATACGCGCTAAGATCGATGCGGTGAATGCCAGGGTCGACGCCAAGGCGGACAAAAGCAGTTCCTTGAATTTGTCCGATCAGAATGATCGCCTGAATCAGGAAATCGCCAAGTTGCGCGGACAGATCGAAGTCCTGACCAACGAACTGGCCAATACCCAGCAGCGGCAGAAAGATTTCTACGTCGACCTGGATACCCGCTTGCGCAAGCTGGAGCCGCAAAAGGTCAGCGTCGATGGCCAGGAAGTCAGCATCGGCGCCAACGACCAGAAGGCCTACGACGCCGCGCTGGCGACCTTCAAGGCCGGCGACTATAAAACTGCAGCAACGGCGTTTTCGAATTTCGTGCGCTCCAGCCCGGATTCGGGCCTGGCGCCGTCCGCGCAGTACTTTCTGGGCAATACGTATTACGCCCTGCGAGATTACAAGAATGCGATTGCTGCGCAACAGGTGGTTGTCAGCAAGTACGCCGACAATCCCAAGGCCGCCGATGCACTGTTGACTATCTCCAGCTGCTACACCGAGCTGAAGAACAAACCTCAGGCCAAGCGCGCATTGGAGCAACTGCTGTCGCAATATCCAAACACGCCGGCAGCACAGACCGCAAAAGAGCGCCTGGCCACGCTCAAGTGAGCAGTAAAATTTATTTTTGCAGATTGTGTAAATAAAAGTGCATATGGGTTTGACACCTCATATGCACTTTGTCTATAATAGCGGTCTTTCGGGTCGTTAGCTCAGCTGGTAGAGCAGCGGACTTTTAATCCGTTGGTCGCAGGTTCGAATCCCGCACGGCCTACCACGAATAAGTTGTACAGATAGGGCTCCCAGCAATGGGGGCCTTTTTCTTTATCCCTACTCAGCAGCTACTCAGTTTCGCGATTCGTAACCAGTTCCGCAAAATTTGAATTGGCAAAGTCATTTCTACTCTGTTCGCTTTGCTCAATCTGACTGGCTCGAGCAAGGTTTGTCGTTAGCATGCAACAACGCAGCAACAACGCAGCAACAACGCATGCACAGAAATTAAAAACAAAAAAGGCCCGCATTTCTGTGGGCCTCATCAAATAAATTACGCGCTACGAATTTGCTACAGCAAATTGTGAAGACTGGAACTGGCGCGGAGTTTCAGTCTCATTCCACGCCGCGAGCCGGCTCTGCAACGTTCGCACGACTCAGCAGCATGTAAAGAATCAGCTCCTTGTCCAGGGCAATTTACGGACTAAGGAGCTGATTTTATTTATAGGCAAAAGTATAGGCAAAAACGGGTCAGCAACGAACAACATTGGTGTCATTGCAAGACCCCGCCCACGCCTATTGTCGATGAGCGCGCGGAATGTGATTTGTTTCGCGCTTCATTGGCACAAAACTAGCTGGTGTAGGCGCCCTTATACCAACCTTCACCATCCCAGCACCACTCGGTCGTTTGGCTACCAGTGGTTGCATAGACGCGGATATGGATAGTGCTTCCGTTCAACCAGCTGGTTGCAGAGGCATTTTCACCTGGCTGCTTAAAGGCGCCTGTGTACCAACCCTTCGACCCGTCGTAGCAACGTTCAGTGATTGTAGAGCCATTGGAAGTATAAACACGGATCGACGGCGAGCTGGTTCCCCATGAAACGGCAGCAGTTTGAGTTGACATTTTTAAACTCCTAGTGTGAGTTGAATAAAGTGACGAACTAAAACACTTCAGTGATCACGACGTACGCGTCACTGCGATGATGCCCATTCAGAGTAGCAAGCGACTAGCGAAATAAACACCTGTCAACTTTCACAGCTAGCGGATGCAGGCATGATTTTGCGAACGCTGGATCCGGGGTCAATACAGTTTGGCTGGATGAGAAATGATGAGTCACCAAATCATCGACCGCGGTTTTTGTATTGCTGCAAAGTCTCCTCTCCCACCTCAAAGTCCTGCGCCGCCGACACGTTAGTTGCAAATAATTTCCGTCCGGCTATGCACTTTCGAATTTTATGTTGATTAACACCATCCACCCTCTTGAAACGCTTCGCGATTGCCTGATCAAAATCCTGTAATCCGCATAAATAAAGGGATTTCATCCATGATCGATAAATTCGAACATATATCCCTATTTTTTCCGTTTTTCTTTTGATTTAGCAACGTGCATACTTCATCCAGTTACTTCAACACTGCCTCCAGCGCAACCATTCTTCATAGTGAAAAATGGCGCAGGATGTGCCAACTACATGCGATAACCAACGGAGAAAATCATGCTTCAAATTCGTAAAAGCAAAGAACGCGGCGTTGCCGATCATGGCTGGCTGAATTCGCACCATACATTTTCGTTCGGCCATTATTTCGATGCGCAGCACACCGGCTTCGGACCGCTGCTGGTGATCAACGAAGACCGCGTGCAGGCCGGCAAGGGTTTCGGAACGCATGGCCACAGCGATATGGAAATCATTTCCTATGTACTGGACGGTGCCTTGGAACACAAGGACAGCATGGGTACCGGCTCGGTCTTGCATTACGGCGATGTGCAAAGAATGAGTGCCGGCACCGGCGTGCGTCACAGTGAATTCAATCACTCGGCGACAGCGCCTGTGCACTTCCTGCAGATCTGGATTCAGCCGAATGTCAAAGGGATTGCGCCGAGTTATGAAGAAAAGCATTTCACTACCGAGCAAAAACAAGGGCAGCTACGCCTGATCGCGTCAGCCGATGGACGTGATAACTCGGTGTTGATACATCAGGATGCATCGATTTATGCGGCCATCCTGAACGGCGGCCAGCCGCTGCAACACGCGCTGGCAAATGGGCGCACTGCTTATGTGCATTTGATTCGCGGCCGTCTCAGCGTCAACGGCGCGGAGTTGAACGGTGGCGATGCGGTGAAGCTGACGGCCGAAACGTTGATCACACTGGCCAATGCCGAAGCTGCGGAAGTGCTGCTGTTCGATCTGCCCTATTGATCTTGGGTTCTGATTGGTAGAAGTTCAGGCATGAAGTGATATACGCCGGACAGTTTCTTGCTGTCCGGCCTATTTTTTCAGAGCGCACCCGGCACATGCCGGATCAAACGCGCCATCGCGTCGCTGTTGCGCATGCGCTCCATCCACCAGCTCAAGGCGGCGCCCTCATCGCCGGTGCGCCAGGCCAGTGAAAACGTTTCATCCGGTTTCGGCTCTTCCACTTCTTTCACGATCAGGGCGCCCGCAGCAATCGCCGCTCGCGCGCACGGCTCCGGTAAAAAACCGAAACCGATACCTGCCAGCTGCAAGTCGTATTTGCTGCGCATGTCGGGCACCGTCAGTGTGTCTTGTCCAAACAGCAGACCCACCGTGCGCGACGCCATCTTGCGCGCCGAATCCGCCACGCTGATGGCGCGATGCGGCAGCAGTTCCGCCTTGCCCAGCACGCGCTTCACCTTGGCCAGCGGATGCTTCGGCGCCACCACGAACACAAAAGAGATAGTGCCCATCGGTTGGGCGATATAACCGCCGCCTGCAGGCCCCTGCCCTGGCGCTGCAATCAGCAAATCGACGCGGCGCTCCAGCAAGGCTTCCCAGTTGCCGGCCAGCGATTCCCTGGCGATGCGCAAACGGGTCTTTTCCGCAATCTCGCAGAAAGCGGCGATATCCGATTCCAGAGCGTTCACCGAAAATAATGAGTCTATGCATATCGTCAATTCGGTTTCCCAGCCGGAGGCAACACGGCGCACCCGATGCTCCAGATCTTCCGCCGCCTTCAGCAGATAGCGCCCCTCCTTGAGCAATTCTGCTCCGGCGCGCGTCAACACTACTTTCGGTCCCTGGCGTTCGAACACCTGCACGCCAAGGTCTTGTTCCAGTTTCGACACGGTATAGGAAATCGTTGAAGGCACCCGGTGCAACTCGCTGCCGGCTGCGGAAAACGATCCGCGCCGATCGATGGCGTCGAGAATCAACAGCGCATCGAGACTGATTCTAAACATGGAACTCCTGGTAGAGAGAAGAAGACTGGAAGATGGCTAGAAGCGGACTAAGAGTCGATCGCGTGACCAGCGGCGATCCAGGCATCGATGCCGCCTGACAGCGGCCGCACCTTCTTGTATCCCCGCTGCATCAGCTGCTTGGCGACCAAAGCCGCCGAGGCTTCGTTCGGACAAGCACAGTAGACGATCACTTCCTCGTCCATCGGCGCATCGAAGACGAAGCTATGAATTTCCTGATGTGAAATAGTGCGTGCGCCAGGAATCCGCCCGGCCTGTTGCGACGCCGGCGAACGTATATCGACAATGGCCGGAGTGACTCCCTGTTTGAACAACTGATCCAGTTCGTCCACTGTGATGCGCGCCATGCGCAAAGACATGCGGAAACGCCGGCGCTGCCACCATTTGCTGGCGACAAAAATCGCAAATCCGGCGGCGACCAGCAACATGCCGTATTGGCCAAGCTCGGTCAGCACGTTCAATAAATCGTCGATGGTGGTGCTGAACAGCGAGCCGAGGAAAATCGCCAGACCGGCCCACAAGGCCGCGCCTATACCGTCGTAGATAACGAAAGTCGTGCGCCTGGTGCCGATGGTGCCGGCCAGTGCGCTGGCGATGGATGCGAAGCCGGGAATGAATTTGGCCAGCAGCAGCGAGCGTGCTCCCCAGCGCGAATAGATCGTTTCGGTTTGCCGCACGCAGGAATCCGGCGACAGGGAAATGCGGCACAGCGTCGACAGCACTTTCCTGCCATAACGCCGCCCCGCGAGAAACCAGAGATAGTCGGCGATCAGCGCCGCGACTACCGCGGTGAGCAGCAACACCGGCGCCGAGTAGTCGCCCCGGTGCATCAAGGCGCCCGTAATCACCAGGGTAGGATAAGCCGGTACCGGCGCTCCCAGTTGTTCCGCCAGCACATTGAAAAATACGATGACCAGCCCATATTGCTCAATCAAATGAAACAAATAGGTCATCTCTTTCGTCGCCTCATCGCCATGTCAAGAATTGCCAGATCGGCAATATTAGAATACTTAAGTAAATTCCTTAAACATTATAAAGTTGATGGCGATCCGACTTCGGTCTTTTCTGAAAGATATTCTGTGCCAGCCAGCCAAGCCAGTATCGCGGCCGGCAACAACAGCGCCAGAAACAGCAAGTACTTGTAGGCGAACGCACCGCTTATCGCACCGACGCCGAACGCCACCACCGGCCAAAAGAATTTGACGCAGCGCTGGCGCACATTGTCATCCGCCGCAGCGCGCAGGATATCGACCAGATCAATCACCAGTTGGGTGACATTGCCGGTCATCACCGTGGTCGGCGTCAAGTGTTGCAAGATCAGGCGGCTGCTGGCGTTTTGCACGCCCATGCTGGCAGCGCCGAACACGCCGGCCAGCAAAGCCAGCGGCGCTCTCGCATCGCGCACCGGTTCGATCAGATACCCGGCGGCCATGAAACATAGCAAAAAAATCAATTGCAGCAGCAACAGATAAGGCATGGGCGACTTGCCGCCGCGCTCCAGCCAGACCACCGCCATGCGCGTCAGCGCCACGGCGAATATGAAAGCCGGGAACGCCAGCAACTTGATCAGCACGCCGTGCGAGGGGTTGGCCAGCTCGCTGCCGATCAGTACGAAGTTACCGGTAACGTGCGCGGTGAACAAGCCGAACAAGGCGATAAACCCCACGGTATCGACGTAACCGGCCAGAAAGCTCAGTGCGACCGCTTGTTGCGTCTTGCGATTTTCCTGCATTATGCTCTCCTGTCAAACCTGACCCGCAACCACGTAGCCCAGTGTCATCGCCACCACCAGCAAGGCGCCGACCGGTGTCGGCGGCGTCGGCGATGGCAGATCGAACCAGCGGCAGAGCGCGCCTACCAGCAGCCCCAGGATCACACCCAGCATCAAGGCAATCATGATTTTTCCTCGGGCGCGGCGCGAGTTTCCAGGTAACGACCCACCAGCCAGTAGCCGCTGCTCATCATGAAAACCAATAGCGCCCCGCTTAGCACCGGCGGCGAAGGCACCGGAATCTGCGCCAGACGACAAGCGGCGCCGACCACAAACGACAGCAGCAAACCCAAAAATATCTTTGTATAGCGCATGATGATCCTCGATGGCAAACGGACATCGCAAAGAGGTCCGTGACAAGTTTAAAAAGCGAAACAGCTGCAGCCTAGTGCACCCCAAAATCCGGAATAATCGGAGATCGGCACGGTCGATTTCCTGGCCGCGTCATGCGCATGGGCGTGCACGCCGCAAGCGCCTGCGCACTGGTGTGGCAAAGCCTGACGCTGTTGCGGCACAGGACGATAATGTCCCGGCACATTTTTCACCGGCGACCAATCCGGCAATACCGGAATCGGCGGCGGCGCCAGCGGAGCGAATTCCGCCGTACCGTAGACGATCTTGCCGCCGACTACCGTCAACACCGATTCCAGCGCCTTGATGCTGTCTTCATCGATCGCAAAAAAATCCGCCGACAACACGGCCAGATCGGCCAGTTGTCCTTCCTTGATACGGCCTTTCTTGCCCTGCTCGCTGGAGAACCAGGCACTGCCGGCGGTCCACAATTCCAGCGCGGTATCGCGTGATAACTGCCCGGCCGTGTCGTACAAACGCATGCCGCCGACGGTGCGCCCCGACACCAGCCAGTACAGTGCGGTCCAGGGGTTGTAACTAGCCACGCGGGTAGCGTCGGTGCCGGCGCCGACCGGCACTCCCATTTCCAGCATGCGTGCTACCGGCGGCGTGTGTTTGGCCGCTTCGGCGCCATAGCGCTCGGCAAAATATTCGCCCTGGAACGCCATCCGATGCTGGATCGCGATGCCGCCGCCAAGCGCCCGCACGCGTTCGATATTGCGCGGCGTGATGGTTTCCGCATGGTCGAAAATCCAGTGCAAGCCGTCGAAAGGAATTTCGCGGTTCACTTTTTCAAACACATCCAGCATGCGGCTGATCGATTCGTCATACGTCGCATGCAGACGGAACGGCCAGCGTTGCGAGACCAAATGGCGCACCACCTTTTCCAACTCGTCTTCCATGCCGGCCGCCAAGTCCGGGCGCGGCTCCAGGAAGTCTTCAAAGTCTGCCGCTGAAAACACCAGCATTTCGCCGGCGCCGTTATGGCGGTAAAAATCATCGCCATGACCTGGTGCGATCATGTCCGTCCATTTCTGGAAATCTTCCAGTTCCTGCCCTTTACGCTGGGTGAACAGGTTGTAGGCAATGCGTATGGTGAGCTGCTGATCACGCGCCAGCTGATCGATGATGGCGTAGTCTTCCGGGTAATTCTGGAAACCGCCGCCGGCGTCGATGGCGCTGGTGACTCCGAGCCGGTTCAGCTCGCGCATGAACTGGCGGGTAGAGTTGACTTGCTGCTCGTGCGGCAGCGCCGGCCCCTTGGCCAAGGTGGCGTACAGGATCATGGCGTTCGGTTTGGCGATCAGCATGCCGGTCGGATTGCCGCTGGCGTCGCGCTGGATTTCGCCGCCCGGCGGATTCGGCGTGTCCTTGGTATAACCGACGGCGCGCAAGGCGGCGCGGTTGAGCAAGGCGCGGTCGTACAGATGGAGAATGAACACCGGCGTATCAGGCGCGGCGGCATTGATTTCTTCCAGGGTCGGCATGCGCTTTTCGGCGAACTGGAATTCAGTCCAGCCGCCGACCACCCGCACCCACTGCGGATGCGGGGTGCGCAAGGCCTGCTCTCTCAACATGCGCAAGGCGTCCGCCAGCGATGGCACGCCCTCCCAGCGCAATTCCAGGTTGTAGTTGAGGCCGCCGCGGATCAGATGAATATGCGAGTCGTTCAAGCCGGGGACCACGGTGCGGCCGTTCAAGTCAATCACCTGGGTAGCCGCGCTGCGATGACGCATCACCTGTTCGGCGTCGCCGACTGCAATAAATTTACCGTCCTGGATAGCCACTGCCGTCGCCAGCGGCTGCGTCTTGTCGACCGTGTGAAAGCGGCCGTTCAACAAAATCATGTCTGCATTCATGCTCGTCTCCTTGATCTCTGCAAATCGATCACAGCCCGGCAAACAATTGGCCGGGCCGCGTTGCCTTAATGTCCTTCAGAAGCATTGAACATAGTCTTGGCATAGATCAGGCCGAGGCCGTAACCGCCGCCATGTGCGATCGAGGTGGCCACGGTTTCATTGTAGGTTTCGGCGCGCGCCCAGTCGCGTTGCAATTCCAGCAGATACTGCAGCGATGTCATGGGACGTGCGCCTTGCTGGATCATGCGTTCCACCGCGCGCTGGTGCGCTTCATCGGAGACGTCGCCGCTGGCGTCGGTAATCACGTACACCTCAAATCCCTGATCGAGAGCCGATAAGGCCGGCCCGACGATGCACACCGAAGTCCACAAGCCGGCCAGTACGATCTTGCCCTTGCCGATGGCGTTGACGCGCTCCGCGATGCGCGCATCTTCCCAAGTATTCATGGTAGTGCGGTCGATCACTTCGTGCTCTGGAAACACGGTTTTGATTTCGTCGAAGATAGGACCCGAAAACGATTTCTCGGCGACCGTAGTCAATATGGTCGAAACCTTGAATTCCTTGGCGGCCTTTGCCACCAACGCTACGTTATTGCGCAAGGACACCAGATCGATGGATTTGGTGGCGAACGCCATTTGCGATTGATGATCGATCATGATCAAGGTGTGGTTAGCAGGATTTAGCAATGTGCTGCCGGCCTGGGCGAGTGCGATTGGCATGATGTTTTCTCTCAGTGTGCGATAAATTCGAAACTGCAATAAAATCCGATTTAGCTTCATTGACGCCTGAATATCTAGGTGACCGCCAATGAAATGCAGTATGAGCGAGAGAAAATCAAAAGAAAAACGGAAAATTTATTGATCAACAATCGAATTTATCGATCATTGCACTATCAACATCTAAAACCAGAAGATGCGCTTGCCGATCGCATCTCCAGCAATTTCATTCAGGCGAGTTCATTCAAGCCACTTCATCCAGAAGCGCATGGCCATATATAGTAAAACGGCTTTTACCCTGGCGCTTGGCCTGGTACATGGCTTCGTCGGCGTGGCGTAATGCGGCGTCCCATTCCAGATTTTCGGCCTGGCACAAAGCTATGCCGATGCTGCAGCCGATGCCGTCGCCAATCGCGGCGACGCGGCTGACAATGCGGCCGGCAACCGCGGTTGCGATGGCTTGGACGCCGGCGGCAGGAGCCACCAGGCACACCACGAATTCGTCGCCGCCGACGCGCCCGGCGATATCGCTATCCCTTAGCACCGACCTGAGGGCGGCAGCCACCTTGACCAGCACGGTGTCGCCGCGGTCATGCCCCAGATTGTCGTTAATCCGTTTAAATCCATCCAGATCAATGAACAACAGCGCCACCGCCTGGCGGCCGGGAAAATCGCGACTACGCAGGGTTTCCGCCAGTTCGAGAAACAGCGAGCGGCCGGGCAGACCGGTGAGATCGTCCAGCCGCACCTGATCCATCCGCACTTCCAGCATGGCGTTGTTGAGCGCCAGCAGGCGGGCGTCATGCACCGTCTTCAGATAGACCTGGTTGATTTCACGCAGATAGATCAGCAGCAGCACCATGGCCAAAATCAGGGCGTTGCCGCGGCCGACGTACCAGCCGATCGAAAACTGGCTGCCGCCCGCCATGGTGATGGCGTTATCGCATAGCAGTGCAATCAAGGCTACACCCAGCCACACATGCAACACCGCCCGGAAGCGCGTGGCCTGCCACAATATCAGCAAGGCCGTAGCAGTGATGAGCTGGAGCAGCGCGCCGACGCCGCTGTTGATCACGCGATGAAAATTACCGTTGTCGTCGAGCTGCGGCAATTGTGCATGGAATACGCTGACCGCGGCCAGGCTGGCAATCAGCGCCGCCGCCACCACTGCCATCAGCCGATGCGCCATGCGTTCGGGATGGCCAGCCGCCAGAGCCGGATCCCACCAACGGCTGGCGGCATAAGCCAGGATGCCCAGCGCCAGACCCGCATGCCAGAAAAACCACAGCCAGATCGCGCTCTGCGCCCCACCCAGCAATGCCCCTTGCGACAGGAACATACCAGGTAAAGCCAGGAATTGGGCAATCAGAATCCCGGTGCAATAAAAACAGCCGCCGCCGATATACAGCAAATCGAGCGCTCCGGTAGCACGGTAGTGGGCAAAAATCAGATAGGTAATGACGAGATAGGCGAGCACGGCCGCCGTCTGGTAGGAGGGGATGAAGGCCGGCATCGGCGCTCCCTTGATCGCCGCCAGCGGCAGCAACAGCAAGGTTCCCAGGGCAATAGCGATACAGGCCCACAGCGCGCTCCGCCGCTGTCGGCCAGTTGCCTGCCGCGTTGCTGGCGATACGCTTTTGTGGTGCCAGGCCGGCTTGGATACGGCATTGTTACCTGCGTTTGATGCGCGGTCGGTCATTGCCTGTTTTCTTTATAAAGCCCCTGAATGGCTTGATTTCCCCTCAGAAACCCTGCCACTATGCATCAAAATAATAGGTCAAATAACCGCAATGGGCTAGGGTCGCTTAACAAATCATTTGCAATTGATTTGCAATTGATTTGCAATTGATTTGGGAGATGCCTTCAAAACAGAAATAAGACTTGTCATACAATGGCTATCTCCTCCTACAGACCAAGGTATCACTCCAATGCGCGCTATCGAAATCACCCAACCCGGCGGCCCGGATGTATTGCAAGTCTGCGAACGCCCTATGCCGGCTTTCAAGCCCGGCGAAGTACTGATCAAGGTGCAAGCCGCCGGCGTCAACCGGCCCGACGTGTTCCAGCGCACCGGTAATTATTCACCGCCGCCGGGCGCATCCGATTTACCGGGGCTGGAGATCGCCGGTGAAATCGTCGACGGCGATTTCAGCAATAGCGCTTTCAAGAAGGGCGATCTGGTATGCGCCTTGGTTCAGGGCGGCGGTTATGCCGAATACTGCTGTGCCCCGAGCGCCCAGTGCCTGCCGCTGCCCGATGGCTGGAGCGCAGTGGAGGCGGCATCGCTGCCGGAAACCTTTTTCACGGTCTGGAGCAATGTCTTCGATCGGGCCAAACTGGCGAGCGGCGAAACCTTGCTGGTGCAGGGCGGCAGTTCCGGCATCGGCGCGGCGGCAATCCAGATCGC
Source organism: Collimonas sp. (assembly GCF_035566375.1). Lineage (GTDB taxonomy): Bacteria > Pseudomonadota > Gammaproteobacteria > Burkholderiales > Burkholderiaceae_D > Collimonas. The sequence goes on along the minus strand of NZ_DATMRK010000009.1, from coordinate 66,061 downwards.
CACGGCGCTCGGCCATCGCGTATTTGCCACCGCCGGCTCGGATGAAAAATGCCGCGCCTGCGAAGCGCTGGGCGCCGAACGCGCCATCAATTACCGCAGCGAAGACTTCGCCGCCGTCATCAAGGCAGCTACCGACGGCAAAGGCGTCAACGTGATCCTGGACATGGTGGCCGGCGACTACGTGCCGCGTGAAATCAGCTGCCTGGCGGACGACGGCCGCCTGGTATTCATTGCCACCCTGGGCGGCGGCAGCGCGAATATCGATTTTCGCCAGATACTGATGCGGCGCCTGACGATTACCGGCTCCACCTTACGGCCGCGGCCAATCGCCTTCAAGGCCGCCATCGCAGCCCAATTGCACGAACGCGTCTGGCCACTGCTGGCGGCAAAAAAAATCAAACCGGTGATCTTCAAAACCTTCCCGCTTGAGCAAGCGGCGCAGGCGCATGCATTGATGGAAAGCAGTTCGCACATCGGCAAGATCATGCTAACCATATAAGCTGCTACAAGTAAAAAAAGCAGCCAGGCTGCTTTTTTACTTGTAGAACCGCAGAGCTAATCCAAGGGCACTGCGCGATAACGGTTGACTTCGGATGCACTCACAACCGGCGCCTTGTTGCCCCAGCTGTTGCGGATATACGAGACCACCGCTGCCACCTCGCCGTCGTTAAGCAATGGGCCGTAAGGCGGCATGCCGTAAGGACGCGGATTGGCGGCTGTGCTTGGCGCGAAGCCGCCATTCAGGACTACCCTGATCGCATTCACCGGCGAGGTCATGGTGATCGCGTGATTGCTTGCCAGCGGCGGATAAGCCGGCCACTGGCCTTTGCCGGAAGCCTGGTGGCAATCCGCGCAATGGTTCTTGTAGATCTTCCCGCCCAGCTCCAGAACGCTTGCCACCTGGTCAGGACTGGCGCGCTCTTTGACTTCTGACGCTTGCTTTTGACGCGGCAAGGATTTCAGGTAAACCGCCATCGCGCCGACATCTTCATCGTTCAGATGCTGCAAGCTGGCGCCCACTACTTCCGCCATCGGCCCCAGCACTGTGCCGCGTGGCGAGATGCCGTTTTTCAGTAAACCGGTGATGTGCTGGATATCCCAGTCGCCGAGGCCGATTTCCTCATCCGAGGTCAGCGATGGCGCATACCAGTTAACCACCGGAATAAAGCCTCCTCCCAGCTCGGCTTTCAAATCGGTACCGCCCAGCGCGTTGCGCGTGGTGTGGCAAGCACTGCAGTGGCCCAGCCCCTGCACCAGATACGCACCACGATTCCACTCCACCGATTGTTGTGTCTCGGCCTGATATACACCCGGCCGAAAATACAGGGCGCGCCAGCCATAGAGCAGGAACCGCTGGTTATAGGGAAAACGCAAATCGTGCTGCAGATTCTTTTGCGGCACCGGCGGCACGCTGCGCAGATAGGCAAACATGGCGTCGGCGTCGGCGCGTGTCACTTTGGTGTAGTTGGTATAGGGGAAGGCCGGATACAACAAGCTGCCGTCCTTCGATTTGCCGTTATGCAGCGCCTGCCAGAAATCGTCGGCCGACCAGTTGCCGATGCCGCTTTCTTTATCAGGCGTCACATTCGGCGAATAGACGGCGCCGAATGGCGTCTGTATCGCGCGCCCTCCCGCCAGTTCCCTGCCGCCGCGTGCGGTGTGGCAAGCCACGCAATCGCCGGTACGCACCAGGTAAGCGCCGCGCGTAACCTGCTCGGCGGGATTGACCGCGGCTGCAGGCTGCGGCTGCGCGGCGCGGTCATCAACATTGAGCATTGCCAGTACCCCCACTGCCAGCGCGATCAGCAGCACCAGAGCAGCTATTCCCCACTTGAATATCCGTTTCATTCTTCGCTCCGCTTTATCAGTTGGGGACACTGCCGCAAGCAAGCGGCAGTTTGACCGAGGCGGGAGCAACTGCGGCAGCGCCTGCAGGCACCGGCTGCGCAGCCAGCCACGCTGAGACCGCAGCGATATCTTCGGCACTCAGGCGTTGCACCACCTGCGCCATGCAATCGGGCGCCAGCGCATGACGCGCACCGCTTTTCCAGGCGCCGATCTGGCCCACCAGATAGTCGCGCGGCAAACCGAGCAAACCCGGCGTAGCCGGCAAGACGCCGGTCATGGCGCTGCCGTGGCAGGCGATGCAGGCTGGGATCTTCTTGCCGGGATCACCCTTGTTGACCAGAGTCTCGCCGCGTTCGCGTACCGCGTTCGACTGATCAAAGGGTTGCGGCGCCGGATAAGGCGGATGCTGGTCCGCAAAATACTGGGCGATTTCTTGCAGATAAGCGTCGGACAGATGATCGACCAGATAAGTCATCATCGGATATTGACGGCGTCCTTCGCGAAAATTATGCAGCTGGTTATAGAGATAACCGGCCGGCTTGCCGGCGATACGCGGGTAATAGCCATTGTTGGTAGCGCGCCCCTGCTCGCCATGACAGGCGGTACATGCGGTGAGGCGCTGCTTGATGGTATCGGGAACAGCGCCGGCGTCGACCTCTGCCGCAGAGACGGGGGCGGGGACGAGGACGGAGACGGCCAGCAAGGCCGCGGCAAGAAAAAACAGGAACTTCGAGCCAAGATGGCAGGTACTGCCCGCGACCCGGCCGCTGACCGGTCTTACCGAAAGAATCGACATGATTTTCCTGCCTTTTTATGTTGCTGCATTTTTTAGGGAGGGCATTCAGGCATCGATTATAAACTAGCAAGTAACTAGCTAGTAAGGCTGACAGACGCTGTTTTGGCTGGACAAATTGTCCCAGGCCGCGGCCGCGCTGGAACAACCAGGGATCATCACTTTGGCGTCTTGGGCGGCACCAATGGCTGGTCGATCGTGGTGCCCGGTTCGTTCACATACATTTGCTCTTCGACGATATCCAGCTGCTGGCTGCCATCGAGTGCATGCCCGGTCCATCTTTCAGCCGGATTCACCGGCTGCATCTTCTTTTTCTTGTCGGGATTGGAAGCAGTCGAAACATGTTTGATTTTTCCCATCGCAGTCTCCTCTATCAGATTGCCAAACTTAGTTGCCAAACTTCCTTGGCCTTTTCATTCAATATAGGACGTTCGCTGCCTGGCGCATAGCAAAGAATCCACGACATCAACAAAAACGCCGCTCCAGATTCGCATCTGGAGCGGCGTTTTAATGTTAAATATCTCAGTATTAAGTCAGTATCAGATCAGCGCTCGTAGTAATCGCCGCGATACGGCTGCCGATAATATTCACGGCTTTCGACATACGCCGGGGCTGGCCGGTAATACACAGGCTGCGGCTGGTAATACACCGGGGCCGGCCGATAGTAGACCGGAGTTGGCCGGTAGTACACCGGAGCTGGCTGTGCATAATATGCTTGCTCGGGTTCATAATAAGCTCGTCCGCGATCATAGTAACCACGATCGTCCTGGCGATAGCCGCCGGAAGTGGCGCCCACCGCGGCGCCGAGCACACCGCCGACGATCGCGCCGTTACGGCCGCCCACCGCACCGCCGATGACTGCGCCAGCCACCGCACCGATGGCAGTATTGGCGCCGTCGTCGTAAGCCATGGCTGAGGTTGAAACTGCCGCAGTTGTGCTGGCCAGCAGTGCAATGCATATCCATTTTTTGTACAGCATGATTGACTCCTTTAAGGGTCGTATAGTCACAGCCCGCCAACCAACCGCCACCAACTAAGGATCGTACGGATTGCGGCTGTTGAGTTGAACTATAGGCCAGCTCCCGAGAAAACCATGCAAACGATACATACTTTTACACCTGCACAACATACTTACAAACTCAGTGCAGCTTGACCGAAGGTTTGGCGTGTTTCATCAAGCTGCTGGCGGCGGCGGTAACGCCGGTGCGCACCGGCCCCAGCAATGCGTTCAAATGCATCAAATGCAGGCTGGTATACATCATGCGGGCAAAAAAACCGTCCACAAACCAGCCGAGTTTTGTCAGCGATCCCATCAAGGTCCCGACCGAGGTATTTCTGCCGAACGACACCAGCGAGCCGTGATCCGTATAGACATAAGGCCCATCCGGCGCCGCTTGTCCTTTGCTGGCGCGAACGAAAGTGTCGACCAGATAATCGGCCTGCTGATGCGCCGCCTGCGCCCGCGGCGGAACCATCTTGCCATCGCTGCCGATGCAAGCCGCGCAATCGCCCAGTGCATAAATATTATTGGTGGTGGCGACCTTCAGGAAGCCGTCGACTTCCAACTGGCCGGATTTAATTACCGGCAATCCTAAAGTTTTGAGGAAATCGGGCGCCTTGATGCCGGCCGACCAGACGCACAGGTCGGACACATAGTTGTTGCCGTTGGCGTCGGTCACGAAATTCTCTGCAATGCTGGCGACACGGCAATCGGTCACCACCCGCACCTCACGCTCCTGCAAAAGTTTGACGGCGGCTTTCGAGACCCGCTCAGTCAGCGGCGCCAGCAAACGCGGCGCGCCTTCCAGGATGGTGATGCGGACATCGCGATCCGGATTCAGATGCGGGAAATCATAATCGGTGTAGACGCTGCTGGCGTCGCGCAATTCTGCCGCCAGCTCAACGCCGGTAGCGCCGCCGCCGACAATCACGATGTCGACCCCGGCGTCCGGATTCTTTTCTTTCTTCAAATCCGCCTGTGCCAGCATCTTCAACAGCAACAACCGGAAATGCTCTGCGTCCTCAGTGGAGTTCAGCGAAATCGTATTTTCTTCGGCGCCGCTGATGCCGAAATAGTTGGAGACACTGCCGACTGCAATCACCAGCTTGCCGAACGCAATCTGACGCGGCGGGATCAGCTCCGCCGCCGATTCGTCACGCACTGCGTCCACCGTGATCGTGTTGCTGGCGCTGTCCAGCGCAGTCATGGCGCCGTAGACAAAGCGAAATTTATTGTCATGCGCCAACATCTGGTAAGACAGGCCTTCCTGGTGAATATCGCGGGTCCCCGCTGCGACTTCGTGCAACGACGGCTTCCAGATGTGGTACAGCGCCCGATCCACCAGCGTAACGTGACCACTGCCCAACTTGCGGCCGAGCTTGCAAGCCAGCTCCAGGCCGCCGGCGCCACCGCCGACAATCACGATTTCATCTGCCATCCGTCTTTCCTTCAATTTTTTATTGATCAATCGCGTCCGGAAACGCAGAGGCTCGCACAGGCATAAAACCAGTTAGTCTACTTTTATAGTGCCGCATAGTGCAATAGTGACGTAGTTTCAGCGATTTTTGATAAGCCGACGCTAATTTGCAGTATTCAGTGCCGGGGGAAAAACAGCATAAGAAAAATCTAAAAATCCATTTTTCATCATGCAAAATCGCCGGCGCAAAACCACATTGCAAATACCGAAATGGCCGCTGGTTCGCCAACCCAGTCTAAGCTATGATGAAAGCGGAGATTATTGCCAACACAATTTTCAGGAGGGTATATGTACCGGAAAATTCTCGTCGCCTACAATGGCACGCCCGAGAGCCGTTCTGCCTTGTATTCCTGCATTCAGCTGGCGCCCGGCCCCGAAGTCGAGGTCCATCTGCTGGGGGTGATCAATCTTGCCACCTATCTGATGGCAGGCGAATTTGTCGCCGAATCTGCCATCAGGGCTGAAAAAACCTTGCTGGAACAAGAGCTGATCAAGGGCCACAAATTACTCACCGACGCCGGTCTCAAGGCTATCGATCACTTCGAAAGCGGCGAACCCGTCAATGTGATCAGCGATCTGGTCAGCAAATTGGGGATAGACCTGGTAATCGTCGGCCATTCGCGCAAGAAACCGCTGGCAACCCGCTGGTGGCGCGGTTCGGTGGACGCTTTGCTGGTCGAAAAAGTGCCTTGCAGCGTACTCGTGGCGACCGATCCCTGCCCGCCGTAAGCTGCACCGGGCTGGTGCTTCCAGCCTGGCAGACTAGGCTTTAGGTTCAGCGGCCGAGGTTTGCGCGAATACCGGCAATTCGATCACCACCGTCGTGCCCTCACCTGGTCCGGCCGCAAAACGGACTTTCCCCCCCAGATAAGTTGCTCTTTCATGCAAGCCGCGCAGACCGTGGGTGGCGGTATTTTCAAAACGCTGCTGCGACATGCCGATGCCGTTGTCGCGCACGGTCAATGCCAGCCGGTCCTCGTCAATATCGAGAATCACCTCAACCTGGCTGGCTTGGGCGTGCTTGGACACATTGTTCAGAATTTCCTGCAACATGCGATATACCGCAATTTCGATTTTATGGTCAATCGTGATGTCCTCATCCGGCAGATCGGATTTGCAGACGATCTCGGTGCGCTGGCCGAAATCTTCCAGCTGCTCCAGAATTGCCGCCTTCAATCCAAACAGATCAAGCATGTTCGGCCGCAATTCGGTTTGAATCCGGCGCGTGGTCGCCACCAGTGAGCGCAGCAAGGTTTGCATCTGGGCTTGGCGATTCTGCCAGTGTTCATCGGCCGGCAGGATTTTGTAGACACCTTCCAGATGCATGCTCAGCGCGGTCAAGGACGCCCCCATATTGTCGTGCAGCTCACGCGCAATCGCTCGCTTCTCTTCTTCTCGTATGGTTTCCATGTGGTTGGCCAGTTCGCGCAATAAGGCAGTGCGCTGCGCGATGGTGCGCTCCAGTTCCAGTTCGCGCTGTCTGAGCGAATCCTCGGCGCGCTTGCGCTCGCTGATATCAGTGGCGATGCCGACCACTCCCATGACCTGCCCCTGCTGGTCGAACCACGGTGCTTTGGTGGTCTGAAAAGTCACCATATCGCCTGGCAGTTGCACCGTCTGCTCCAGCGTTTCCGAAACCAGACCGCTCATGATGCGCATATCGTCGCGATCGATCCGCTCGGCGTCTTCTTCGCGCTGGAACAGTTCGCGGCTGCGGCGATATCTGGCGTCCTGCCAGGTCAACCCGAGCCGGCGCAGGTAAGCCGGATTGGCGAAAATCAGGCGCCCTTGGCGATCCTTCACGAAAATTGGATCATTGGTGTTGTCGCTGACCGCAATCAGCAACGCGGTGGCTTCCGCCAGCTCGGCGGCGCTTTGCAAGCGCGCTGCGTACTCGCGATCGACCTTGCCGGCGGCGCGCCAGAAAATGAACAGCACCAGCACGCCATCGATCAAGGTCAGCAAAGGCGGAACCGAGGTACGGTCGTAAAAATTCTGACGCGCGCCCCAATCTGCCAGCCAATGCAGCGCAACCAGCAAGATCAGCATTGGCGGCAAGGACCGGCGCAGCATCTGCCCGCCGGGCGCATGACGGGTGATGATCGCCATCAGGCGTTGATGCGGACGCGCCATCAGCAGCGCTACGCCAAACAGCAAAAAAGCGACTGCGGACAGCCAGGGAATACTGGTAGCGTAAACCATCTGGGTCATTGCCGAGACGTGGTACAGATAACCCAGCAGCGGAATCGCGCTTAAAAAAATAAGGGAAATTGCGAGGGATTCGGCCAGATGGCTTTCTGTTTTACTGCGATGATCGAGCAGGAGCAGAGCCAGTCCGCAAAAAACAAAACCGATCGCGACCATCGGATGCAAGCCGTTCGGATATTGCAAGCCTGGATGCGGCTCCAGCGCGGTAAGGAGCACGTCGAGCCAGCCGGCACTGCCAGAGGTTTCATGAAAAATCGCGGCGGCGGCAAACAACAACAGTAAAACAGCTAGCACCTGCGCAAGAAATCGAATCACTTTCTGCGGCCCGTACGCCAGGCACTGTAGCAACAGACTGCAGCTAGCCAACAGAAAGCCGGCGGCGGTGTTGAGCCACATGAGCGATAACTGCGAGCTCGGAAGCGGCAGAGGAATCTGGTAAGCGCTGGCAATCAGCAGCAGTGCAGAAACTGCCATCAGCAACACACTCACAATGATCGCTGCTATGGTGGTGCGCGTCACATAGGTTTGGGTGGCAGCCAGGCTTTCCAGCGCGCGCGCCTTCAGCAAATCCTGGTAATGCGGATTGCCTAGCCCTGCGTCGTCGCTGTCTTTTGTCAAGTCGCCTCCAGGAAAATCGTGTCGATCAGTACGCTACTCAGGCTCCTCCTGGCGATTAAAGTTCATCCTGGTGACTAAAAAATAAACCATGAAAACACAAAACCCGCTGGACGCCAGCGGGTAGATTTTACTGAATCAATGTTCGGCCAACCCTGTACCCAAAGCTGCGAGCAAGTCGCGCAATTTGGTAAATTCCGAACTCTTGTCGAAGAAGAAACGCACACCGTATTTCTCGCCGGCGCGTCGAAAAACGTTGCTGACGTTGTTGCTGAAGATGATTTTCAAGGAATTCAGCGGCTTGTGCGATTCCGCCAAAGTACGCAACAGACTCATGCCATTGCCGTGCTTGAGCTCAATATCCAGAATCAGCACGTCAAAAGATTCAGCATCGATTTTTTTCAATGCATCAACTTCGTCTTCCGCAAATCCGGCAAACACCACACCTGGAATTTCGCCCAAGGTGTCAATCATCAAATCCCTTACAGCCACTGAATCTTCCACCAGAAAAATCCGCAACGGCGCGGCGCTGGATTTGGCTATATTGGAGGCGGTTGTATGATCCATAGTGGTTGACAACAAGCTAGCAACATCCCTCGCTTCAATTCATACATGACGCCGGATCGGGCAGTCGCGATTGACAGATTTTATACACGATGTGATCACTTCGTCTAATCGTCATCTAATCGATCAAATTATTCTTGATCGCGTAATAAATAATATCTGCATTGCTTGTCATGCTCATTTTTTGCAGCACCCGTGTGCGATAAGTGCTGACGGTTTTTACGCTCAGGCACAGTTCCTCTGCAATCTTCGTCACTGCTTCACCCTGACTCAGCTTGTAGAAAATTTCATACTCGCGCGCCGATAGGGATTCATGCAAGGGCGCGTTTGCATTGCTGGCGGGATCAGCCGTCAACAATTCGGCGACCGCATAGCTGATATATTTGTGCCCTTGCAATATGGTATCGATGGCCTTCACCAATTCCGTTGCCAGCGCCTCCTTTTGCACATAGCCGTCGGCGCCGCTACGCAATACCTGCACTGCATAACGACTCTCCGGGTGCATGCTCAAGATAAGCACGGGCAGCTTCGGCTTTTCGCGCTTGATCTGTTTCAACACCTCAACTCCGCTCTTGTCAGGCATCGCGATATCAAGCAGCACGATGTCATATTCCTGCGAGCGAATCAGCCGGATCGCCTCCTGCGCATTGGCGGCTTCGCCGCTGATCTCCATTTCCGGAATATCGGCTACGAAGTACTGGACGCCAGCGCGGACTACAGCATGATCGTCAACCACCAGAATTTTTATCATCTATTCAACTGTCGCAATCGGATAAGTTATCAGGCGCTGTCATCGTCCTGCTCAGACTGTAGCCAGCGTGTGATGTTTAGTGTGCGGCCGACTGCCTTCAATGTAAACAAATTCAGTGTGAAACCTACTCCCCCCCAACTCTGTACGATATTTTATCTGCCAACCGGCGCCGCTTCGACTCCAAGCTTCAACCCTGGTTGACAGATAGGCGGCTCAGGCGTATCCCGTTCATTTGTTGAGTTCAGCCTTGGCTACGGTTACGCAGTCTTCTTTCGCAGTACCTGCCAACCCATCGCACTTGGCCAACGCCACCTTATAGCGCGCATCGGCCCGTTCTTCCCTGGCGTCGGCCTTCACCTTGGAAACATCCTTCTGAACGTTGGCATTGGCTACAGCATTGGTTTCGTCTGCCTTGGCTTGCTTGACACAGACGTCCTTGGCATTGCCTGCCAGCGCATCGCATTTTTCCTTAGCTACCGCATAGTCAGCGTCGGCTTCGGATTTACGCGCATCAGACAAGGCTTTGGGCGTATTTTTATACTCGGCTTTGGCGTCTTGCCGGGTGTGTTCGCGGGTGGCCTTGGCTTGCTTGATGCACACCTCCTTGCCATTCCCGCTGAGGTCTTCGCATTTTGCCGTATCTGCCTTGTAGGTTGCATCGGCCACATCTTCTGCCGCCTTATAGCTAGCCTTGGCGCCGTCTGCCGCCAGCGCCAGAGAGGCGCCGCTAAAACCGGCAATACAGAACAGCATGGCGGCGGTGATTTTTTTAATAGTCATATCAATGTCCTTTATCCGATATATGGGAATTGCTGCCAGAGCATGGCGCAATCAGAGACTCAGAATTGATGATCTTTGTGACGCTCTTCAAATTCGCGAATCTGCTTTTCAGCATCATCCTTGCTGACGCCATAGGCTTCCTGAATGCTGCCGACCAGCTGATCGCGCTTGCCGGCAATCTGGTCCAGTTTGTCGTCGGTCAGCTTGCCCCACTGTACTTTCACGTTGCCTTTAAACTGTTTCCAATTACCTTGAATAGTGTCCCAGTTCATTTCGTACTCCTTGACGGTAACGGGTGTGATTTCATACTAACCAGATGCGGCCATCGGACGCTATAGGACAGCAACCGATTGCCTTGTAGGACAAGCGGAAACGGTTGCCAGCACGGAGCTCCCCATCAATGTGTAAAATTGTCGGCTTGCTACTGTCAGATGCGGTTTTCGATAAGTAAATCGGCAGTGCATCGGCAATCACATGTCTTAAAAGGAAGAAATCATGAGAGTCAGTCGTTACCTAAGCTTCTGGGCGGTGCTGTTGCTGACTTTGCTGCTTGCCGCCGGCGCTGCGGCCGGAAAAATGGGCTGGTGGTGGGCCTTGATCCCCGGCCTGCTGACGCTACTGGGCATCTGGGATATGAACCAACGCAGCCACGCAATCCTGCGCAATTATCCGCTGATGGGGCATTTCCGTTTTCTGTTTGAAATGATCCGCCCCGAAATGCGGCAGTATTTTTTCGAGAGCGATAATGACGGCGCGCCGTTTACGCGCAAGGAGCGCAGCCTGGTCTACCAACGCGCCAAAGGCGAAGTCGACAGCCGGCCGTTCGGCACCGAGCTCGATGTCAAACTGCGTGGCTACGAATGGGTCGGCCACTCGCTGTCACCCACCATCATCGCCAGCCACGATTTCCGCGTCACGGTCGGCGCTGAACGCGCGCAGCCGTATTCGATGTCGGTCTTCAATGTTTCTGCAATGAGCTTCGGCGCGCTGTCGGCCAACGCGATTCGCGCATTGAATCGCGGCGCCAAGAAAGGCGGTTTCGCGCACGACACCGGCGAAGGTTCGATCTCGCCTTATCATCGCGAATTCGGCGGTGACCTGCTGTGGCAAATCGCCTCCGGCTACTTCGGTTGCCGGAATGGGGACGGCAGCTTCAACGAAGAGAAATTCGTGGCGCAAGCCACTTCGCCGCAAGTCAAGATGATCACCGTCAAGCTTTCGCAAGGCGCCAAACCTGGCCACGGCGGCGTGCTGCCGGCGGCCAAGATCACGCCGGAAATAGCGGCAACGCGTGGTGTGCCGATGGGCGTCGACTGCATCTCACCCGCCACCCATTCCTCGTTTTCGAATCCTGTCGGCTTGCTGGAATTCATCCATAAATTGCGCACGCTGTCGGGCGATAAACCGGTGGGTTTCAAGCTGTGCGTCGGCCATCCCTGGGAATTTTTCGGCATAGTCAAAGCCATGCTGCAAACCGGCATCCTGCCTGACTTCATCGTGGTGGATGGCTCCGAAGGCGGTACCGGCGCCGCGCCGTTGGAGTTTGTCGATCATGTCGGCATGCCCTTGCAGGAAGGTTTACTGCTGGTGCATAACACCTTGCTCGGCGCCGGATTACGCGACCGCATCAAGATCGGCGCCAGCGGCAAAGTGATTACCGCTTTCGACCTGGCGCGCACGCTGGCGATCGGCGCCGACTGGTGCAACTCGGCGCGCGGTTTCATGTTTTCGCTGGGCTGCATCCAGTCGCAGAGCTGCCATACCGACCGTTGCCCGACCGGCGTTGCGACCCAGGATCTGGGCCGTCAGAAAGCGCTGGTGGTGCCCGACAAGGCCGAACGTGTGTATCGCTTCCACGAAAGCACTTTGCACGCGCTGCAAGAGCTGGTGCAAGCCGCGGGCTTGCCGCACGCCTCGGCGCTGCGCGCGCATCACATTGTGCGCCGGACTTCGGACCATGAGGTGAAACTGATGTCTGACTTACTGTCTTATCTGCAGCCAGGGGATTTGCTGAAGCAGAATTATCGCTATCCGGTATTTGAGAAATACTGGCCGATCGCGCGCGCGGAAAGCTTTCACCCGGCAGCGCCGATCGGATCAGGCGTCTAATAGGAAAAATAGGAAAAACAGGAAAAAAAGCCAGGGCGGTTGCGTACCCTGGCTTTTTTTGGGGCTTTGTTTCAGGCCTCGGCGTCCGGCTGATTTTGCGGCGCTGCGTTGATAAATGCATCCAACTCCTGGCAATTCTGGTAAATGCGCATCAAGGTCGGCATCGCTGACAGATCGCATTTCAGGCGCTGCGCATTGAAAATCTGCGGCACCAGGCAACAATCGGCCAAGGTCGGCGTATCGCCAAAACAGAACTTGCCGCTCCGGTTATCCCGTGCCAGCGTGATCTCCAACGCTGCCAGGCCGCTTTCGCACCAATGGCGATACCAGGCGTTCTTGGCGCTTTCATCGACCTTCAGTTCATGCACCAGATAGCGCAACACGCGCAGGTTATTTACTGGATGGATGTCGCAGGCAATCGACAGGCCGATGCTGCGCACAAAAGCCCGGTCCAGCGCAGCCGATGGCAGCAAGGCAGGCGCAGGCTGGATTTCTTCCAGATACTCCAGGATCGCCAATGACTGCGTCAGCACTGCCTGGCCGCCGACAGCGTCTTCATCGACCAGGGTCGGCACCAGGCCGTCGCTATTCAAGCTCCGGTACATCTGGCTCAATTGCTCGCCGCCGTGTTTCAGCAAATGCACCGGCACGATGTCGTAAGACATGCCCTTCAGATTCAGTGCAATCCGTACCCGATAGGCAGCTGAGCTGCGGAAATAACTATATAGTTTCATCGATGTTTACCCAGACTTAAACCAGACGTACACGCAGATCGCCGACACCGGCAACCGATCCTTCCAGCAGATCGCCTTTGCCAACAGCGGCAACGCCAGCCGGGGTGCCGGTAAAAATCAGATCGCCGGCCTGCAATTCAAAATAGGCGGACAACTGCTCGATGGTTTCGGCGATGTTCCAGATCATTTGATTGATATCGCCGTGCTGGCGTGATGTGCCGTTCACATTCAGGTGGATATCGCCTTGCTCGATGATGCCCGTCGCGCCCACTGGATGGATAGCAGAAATCGGCGCGGAATAATCAAATCCTTTGGCGGTACACCATGGCCGCCCCAGTTTCTTGGCCTCGCCTTGCAAATCGCGGCGGGTCATGTCGAGCCCGACTGCATAACCCCAGATATGCTTGACAGCTTGCGCTGCCGGAATGTTCTTGCCGCCGCTAGACAAGGCCACCACCAGTTCGATTTCGTGATGCAGATCCTGAGTCATGGATGGGTAAGGCATCTCGCCTATGCTGCCGTGCGCAACCGGCAGCACCGCGTCGGCCGGCTTCATGAAGAAAAATGGCGCCTCGCGGCCGCTGCTGCCCATCTCCTTGGCGTGCTCGGCGTAATTGCGGCCGACGCAATAAATCCGATGCACTGGAAACAATTGATCACTGCCAGCTATGGGCACTGCTGCTGCCGGTTGAGGGGGAAAAACGAAGTGCATGTAAGCTCCTTTTTCAATAGCGTCGAAAGTGCTGCCGGAAGTACCGCCGGAATTGCTACCGAGATTCCAGCAGCGAACAATGTCCAAACTTAATTCTTGCCAAGAAACTGACCCAGGCGACGCACCGCTTCTTGCAGGTTTTCCATCGAAGTCGCATACGACAGGCGAATATAGTGCTGCGCGGTGTACGGACCGAAATCCAGGCCGGATACCATGCTGACGCCGACCTGATTCAGGATATCCTTGACCAGTTTGTCGGCGTCGCCGTCATCCTTGAGCAGAGGGCTGCAATCCGCATACACATAAAACGCGCCATCCGGCATTGCCGGCACGTTGAAACCCAGTTCGATCAAGGCTGGCACCAGGTAATCGCGACGCCGCTTGAATTCGCTCTTGCGCGCCTCATACAAGGCCAGCGAATCCGGTTCGAAACAGGCCAGCGCCGCGTGCTGGGCAATCGCCGAGGGGCAGATGAACAAATTCTGCGCAAGCTTTTCAATCGGCGTCACCAGTGATTCCGGCAACACCAGCCAGCCGAGACGCCAGCCGGTCATATTGAAATATTTGGAGAAACTGTTGATGACGATAATGTCGTCGCCCAGCGACAGCGCTGAAAACGGTTCGCTGTCATAACTCAGGCCTTGATAAATTTCGTCGACGATGGTGAAGCCGCCTTTGCTGCGCACAGTGGCAATGATCTTGGCCAGTTCGCTGTGCAGAATCGAGGTGCCGGTCGGGTTGGACGGCGACGCCAGTAGCACGCCACGGGTATTTTCACTCCAGTGTTGCTGCACCATCTGGTCGGATAACTGAAACCGCTGGTCCGGGCCGCTGGCAATCATTTTTGCCTGGCCGTCGAAGGCGGCGACGAAGTGGCGATTGCAAGGATAGGATGGATCAGGCATCAGTACTTCGCTGCCCTTTTCCACCAGTGCAGCGCAAGCCAGCAGCAAAGCGGCGGAAGCGCCGGCGGTGACGACTATCCGTTGAGGATCAATATCCAGGCCGAATACCTGCCGATAATGCGCCGAGATCGCCGCACGCAAAGCGGGCAAGCCGGTGGCCGAGGTGTATTGCATCTTGCCGTCGGCCATGGCCTTGGCGGCAGCTTCGATCACCAGCGGCGCTGCGGTGAAATCGGGCTCGCCGATACCCATGTGGATAATGTGGCGGCCTTGCTGTTCCAGCGCTGCCGCCATTTTTGCCAGCTCCATCACATGAAAGGGTGCGATGTTGTCGAGGCGTGAAGCCAGATGCGAGAATGTCATGAATACTTTTCCGAATGGCGGGGCGCTCCCGGTTACCGGATGCACGCCTCACCTGAAACACGGAACCGGCATCGATGCGCAATCACAACATAAATACGCGCACAGCATCCGTGTCCCGTCTACATTGATTGCCGACTCAGGATTTCTTACCGGCGCCGATTTCGGTCGCGCGCGCTTTGGCGGCAAATTTATCCAGTACGCCGTTCACATATTTGTGGCCATCGATGCCGCCGAATGACTTGGTCAGTTCGACCGCTTCGTTGATGACCACGCGATAAGGAATCTCGACGTGGTTTTGCAGCTCGAAAGCACCGATCAGCAAGGCCGCGTGTTCCACCGGCGACAGCTCGCTGATCTTGCGGTCGATCAAGGGTTCGAGGCCGGCGCGTAAAGTGCTCACATCCTTGATCGCACCGTACAGCAGCGAGTTGAAATGCTCGGCGTCAGCCTTGTCGAAGCCGTGCGCCTGGCGGATGTTTTCGCTGATGGCGGTCACGTCTTCGTTGTTCAACAGCCATTGATACAGGCCCTGCAACGCGAATTCGCGCGCGCGGTGACGTGGCGTGCGGCTCTTGCTCGGATTGGCGTGCAAAGTTTTATTAGTCATAGTTTTTCCAGCTGGTTTATCTGCTTAGCGCTCGGCCTGAGTCAAGCTGAGCGCCAGCCTGTAGATCGTTCAAACATAAAATACCAGGCAAGGCATCGGCGACGCCTTGCCTGTCACAACATCTTATTCTTCGCTGGTGGCTTCCGCCAATTCTTCCAGCGCGATGGACAGATTGGCCATCTCCACCGCTACCCGCGCGGCGTCGGTACCCTTCTCTTCCATCCGCACTTCAGCCTGCTCGTCGTTCTCGGTGGTCAATACGGCGTTCGCAATCGGGATGCCGGAGTCCAGGGCGACGCGGCTGATGCCAGCACCGGATTCGTTGGAGACCAGTTCGAAATGGTAGGTCTCGCCGCGAATCACGGCGCCGATCGCGATCAGCGCGTCGAACTGCATGGTCTCTGCCATCTTCTGCAGCGCCAGCGGGATTTCCAACGCACCCGGCACGGTGACGTGCAAGATGTCTTCATCCGCGACGCCCAGATGCTTCAGTTCAGCCAGGCAGGCCGAGATCAACCCGTGGCAGACATCTTCATTGAAGCGGGCTTGCACAATACCGATGCGCAAATCTGCACCATCCAGATTGGTTTCGTAAATTCCGACTGTCATGGCTTTCCTCTTATACGCACTGGGCGCTTATCTACTAATTGGGTTACAAAAATTCGTTACAAAAATTCGTTACAAAAATTCATTACAACAAACACTGCTACAGCATCCAACTCTTCAAGCATTCGGTTTGTTTTGATAGCCGGTGATTTCAAGGTCATAACCGGTCATCGAAGGCATCTTGCGCGGGCTGGCCAGCAATTTCATTTTGCCGACGCCGAGATCTTTCAGAATCTGTGCGCCGATGCCGTAAGTCCGCAAATCGACCCGTGGCGGCGGCGGTTTGACACCGCTGCACGCTGCTTCCAGCGCGGCAAACTTGGCAAATATCTGGTCAGCCGATTCTTCGCAATTGAGCAATACCACCACGCCGCAGGGCGAAGCGGCGATTGCCGCCAGGGCCGACGCCATATTCCAGGAATGATTGGTGGCCTGGGTTTCCAGCAGATCCAGGATAGAGACCGGTTGATGCACCCGCACCAGCGTCTCCACATCCGGTGACGGTTCGCCATGCAGCAAGGCCAGATGAGCGCCGCCGCTTGGCGTATCGCGATAGGCGATGGTCTTGAAGGTGCCCTGTGCAGTATGGGTGGTGCGTTCGGCCAGCCGTTCGACGATACTTTCGTGCTGGCCGCGATAGTGGATCAGATCGGCGATGGTGCCGACCTTCAAGCCGTGTTCCTTGGAAAATTCGAGCAAGTCCGGCAGGCGCGCCATGGTGCCGTCTTCTTTCAGGATTTCGCAAATCACTGCAGCCGGCGTCAAACCCGCCATTTCTGTCAGATCGCAGCCCGCTTCGGTATGGCCGGCGCGCATCAGCACGCCGCCCTTGCGCGCCTTGATCGGGAAAATATGGCCCGGCTGCACAATGTCGCCAGCCTTGGCGTCCGCCGCCACCGCCACCTGGATGGTGCGGGCGCGGTCAGCTGCCGAGATACCGGTCGTGACGCCTTCGGCGGCTTCGATCGATACCGTGAAATTGGTGCCGTAGGCGGTGCCGTTACGGCTGGTCATCATGCCCAGGTTGAGCTGGTCGCAGCGTTCCTCGGTCAAGGTCAGGCATACCAGGCCACGCGCATATTTCACCATGAAATTGATCGCCTCTGGCGTCACAAAATCGGCGGCCAGCACCAGGTCGCCCTCGTTTTCACGATCTTCTTCATCCACCAAAATCACCATGCGCCCGGCGCGGAGTTCGGCAATGATTTCCTCTGTAGTTGCAATTGACATGTTTCGCCTTGAAGATAAGCGGGTCCGGAAAGCGCCTTATGGGCAGCCTGCGGCCAGCTGGTATTTGCTATAAATCGTGCTGTGAAAGTTGCGGTTTATGGACTATGGGCCGCTGCTGGGCGGCCCTGATAAATCAAACATAAACCAGAGGTGGCTATTTTAAAGGATTTAGCAGACTGAAAATGTTTTACCGACACCAGTTTGCGGTACTTTTGCCTCAGCCGGGCGATACAGCAACGACGCAGGCCAACTCAGGCTGCCAATGCTTGCATTCCTGACAACGCATCTACCAGCAACATAGGATCGCCCAGCGCCAGCCGCTTGGAATCCGAGAGCGCTTGCCGGAACGATTTCGCGCCCGGCACACCGGCCATCAAACCCAGCATGTGGCGGGTAATACTATTCAGGCGCAGGCCGTTGCCATCGCGCCCATACAGCGCCAGTTGCTGGCGGATATAAGGCAGCATGGCGTCGATCACCTCGGCCCGTGTTTTTGGCGTTGCCGCGGCATCGCCGTAATAGCGCGCGTCGAAATCGGCCATCAGATAGGGATTGTGATAAGCCTCGCGCCCCAGCATCACGCCATCGACATATTGCAGGTGGAAATCGATTTCGTCGGTGGTCTTGATGGCGCCGTTGATGATGATTTCCAGCTCCGGAAAATCTTGCGCCAGCCGGTAGGCATATTCATACTTCAGCGGCGGGATTTCACGGTTTTCCTTCGGGCTCAAGCCCTTCAGAATCGCATTGCGCGCATGCACGATGAAGGTCTGGCAACCGGCTTGCGCCACGGTGCCGACAAAATCGCGGACAAATTCATAGGATTCGGTCTTGTCGATGCCAATCCGATGCTTGACGGTAACGTCAATCGTCACCGCATCGCGCATCGCCTTGACGCAATCGGCGACCAAGGCCGATTCCGCCATCAGGCAAGCGCCGAAAGCCCCCTTCTGCACCCGCTCGGACGGGCAACCGCAATTCAGGTTGATCTCGTCGTAACCCCACTCCTGGCCTAGCTTGGCGCTCTTGGCCAGATCGGCCGGTTCGCTGCCGCCTAGCTGCAAGGCGACCGGATGTTCTATGTCGTTGAAATCCAGATGGCGCGGCACGTCGCCGTGCAACAGGGCGCCGGTTGTCACCATTTCAGTGTAAAGCCAAGTGTGACGGGTGATTTGACGGTGGAATACGCGGCAGTGGCGATCGGTCCAATCCATCATGGGCGCCACAGATATGCGCCTCTTCGTGTAATTACTTGATTTCATTGAGATAAAACACTATTTTTACGGCTATTTAATGATGCGCCATTTTGCTCAGTTTTGTCGTATTTTGCTAACTCATTGCATCAAATTTACATCAAGGAATATGGCAACTATTACAAAACGAGGCGCATCTTGGTTCGCGCAAACCCGGCGAAAAGGCCATAAGTCTATCAGCAAGTCATTCCCGACCAAAGGAATGGCCGAGGAATGGACTCGCAAAATCGAGCGCGAGATCGACACGCTAGGGCCTGTTGGAGTTACCGAATTGAGCAAGTTGCTCTTGTTTCTGGTCACCCTGACTGACCAGACATGTGCAATTTTTTCCTTTAAAAATTATTGAAATACATGCGCTACGTAAGATGCTTTAGATGTGATTAACCACTTCCCGTCTACGGCACGCAATACCAGATGATCGATGAAGGCGGTCTTTCCGATCCGCACTCGGACCGTCGCTGCAGATAGATTTTCGGAGATATTCGAAATACTTAGAATCGCTTCATCTCTTGGCGCATTTAAGGAGGATGGACTCGGACGTCCGTAAATCAAAGAACGATATTCTTCCGTTGTGAAAGACTCAAATTGTCCATCGCGCAACCATTGAATTGTGCAATCCTGATGAAATACATTATCGAACTCACGGCTCGATGGATCATAGGCCAGACTAAAATAATCGCCTATCGTGGTCATAGTGGCTGTTGTTTGATTCATGAGGGTCTTTCAAAGTTGTAAAGTAGGTCCTTCGTATATTCACCTTTAGCGAAACAAGACGCCAGTATTGCTGCGTCATTCCTGCGATGACTGGAAGGCATGAATCATGGACGAAATTGATAGCGGGCTTGTGACGGGCCTATTGGCTTTATCGGCCGTTGCAGACACCCAAAGCTTTGGACGGGCAGCAGATCGCCTCGGAAAAACTCAATCGGGGGTTAGCAGAGCCATTGCACGACTTGAAGAAAAGTTAAACGCGCGACTGGTTCAACGCACGAGCCGCTATGTAGAGCTTACGGAAGCAGGAGCATTGCTTTTGGCGCGTTCGATTCCTCACCTCGACGGACTAAAAAATGCCGCCGCGGAGATCGTTGGAGTGAATGGAGCCGTTCGTGGAACAATGCGCATAGCTTCGGATGCCTTGTTTGCGCGTTTAATGTTAGCCCCGCATCTCACTAAATTCCTTCTCGCGAACCCTTTGTTAGAACTGAAAATAGAAACCAGAAATCAGCTCTCAGAATTTGCAAGCGAAGGATTTGATCTCGCCGTTCGCTTCGGCGATGCACCCTCTTCGACGCTTGTGTGCCGTCGAATTCTCAGCGCCCGCGTTCTTACTGTTGTGTCCCCTAGTTATCTGGATAGATATTCCAAACCAAGACATCCTGAGGATCTCATCCGCAACAAACACGAATGTATACTTGCCATTGACCCTTCAACGGGAAAAGCATTCGATTGGGAGTTCTGGAGAGGAAGCGAAAAACTTACCGTCAATGTTCAAGGTAATTTGACGGTCGCAGATGCGGGAACGAAACTGGGAGCATGCCTCGCCGGGTATGGGATCGCCCAAATTATTGATATCGGTTTAGATGACTACATCAAATCCGGCCAATTGATAAATCTCTTTCCCGATTGGCCCGATGAGCGATTTCCGCTATTCGTCTACTATCCATCCCGGAATCATGTTTCCGCTAAAGTCAGAGCGTTTATTGACTTCGTAGTTAACTCACTTTCCGAGGAAGGTGCTTGCAGTGCTCCTCGTGCGGAGACCGATATTCACTACAAAAGCGCATCATTTCACACAACAAGGTCCTGACAGTTTGCCGATCAATGTCAGGACGATAAAAGGGCCGCACTAAGCGGCCCAGTTCGACGCAGGTACTGCCGTGACAACATGGGTGGCGGTCGGATAATGCGATGAAGTTATAGCGCTAGCTGTCTACTTGCTTTCTGACACCCATTTCAATGTCGCAAGCCACAGATCGTGCCCCCTATGAACGGCCCCTTCGTCCGCTTCACGAAATTTCGCTGCGCCAGCGCCCTGACCGACTTCATCGGTAATTACAAGGCAGCCATTACCCGACGGCTTCAGATACCACGTGTGATAAAAAGCCGGCGCCGTACCTGGAGCATAGCCATACCATCCGATGCGCTCGAAAGCTACGAATTCGTTCACTTTGCTTTCGAGCGGCAAACCAAAGGTTTCCCATCTAAACGTAGCGCTTTCTTTCAAAGCAGCATCACCGTTGAGGATGCGGACGTCCTTGGAATTTGGATACCATTCGGGCCATTTTGAAGCGTCGATGATATGTGACCACACCCGCTCACATGATGCGTTCATGTAGAGCTCATTATGTGAAAACAGATCTGCCTCTGCCGGCGAAAACCCTTCGGGCCAGTGAATTTCCATCGAACGGTTTTTCAAATCCTCTTTCATCGTCATGATTTGCCTCCTTTCAGCTTGAGAATTTTGCTTCTTGAACGACTCGCTGCAGGCAGATCCGACAGCGAACGTCAGAGCAATGCCAATTGCACATGCGACTGCTTTTCGGTTCTTGCTTACTTGCTTAGCTTCCATTTCAATTCCATTAAAGTTGGTGCGAGGTCATCATGACGCTATTAATTAAGGGAAAAAAGTATGTATTATGCAAATCAATCGTGATTAAAATCACTTAATCAAAGTTGGAAGTGGAGCGGTTATGACATTCGACGGACAGCTTTTTTCTGGTGTCACGCTGTTGGCTGCCGTGGTTGAAAGCGGGAGTTTTGTGAGGGCCGCAGAAGCGTTGGGGCTTTCACCATCTGGCGTGAGTCGTGCGCTCAGCAGGTTGGAAAAACGGGTTGGGGTTCGGCTTATCGAGCGAACGACGCGTTCTCTTAGGCTTACCGATGAGGGACTGCGCTTTTATGAATTGGTCAGTCCACATTTGAATGGCATCACCGAGGCGGCTGCTTTGGCGTCGGGTGCAGCGAATGCAGTACAAGGACGATTGCGTGTGAACGTGGATCCGTTTTTTTCCCGCATTGCCTTGGCGTCGCCGGTCGCCGGATTTCTTGCACGCTACCCTGAATTGTCTTTAGAGTTGATCATGCGCGACGACGCTGGCGATCTGGTTGCCGACGGCTTTGATCTGGCAGTTCGATTTGGGCAACCGCCTGCTGGCTCGTTTGTTGGCCGTCAGTTGCTTCAAACACGCATTCTTACGGTCGCGTCTCCGGCATACATCAAAAAACACGGAAAACCGGAGACACCTGGGGACGTCGTTAATCATGAACGCATCCTTTTCTACAACGCCGTTGCCGGGCGACCGTTCGAGTGGGAGTTCAGACGCGACCTAGAGGTGATCGAGATAAAGCCCGCAGGCCGCTTGATGGTTTCTGACGTAGGTACGATGCTGACTGCGTGTTTGGCTGGTGCAGGCATTGCTCAAGTGATGGCGCTAGGTACAGAGGAGTTGATGCGCACCGGCCAACTGATCGACTTATTTCCGGAGTGGTCAGGAGAACGCTTCCCACTTTTTCTAATGTATCCGTCGAGGCTTCATCAACCGGCGAAAGTCCACGCGTTTATCGATTTCTGCGTAGATGCGATGAGCATCTAATGTGTTAAATCAAAATTCATGTCATAAGTTATTTTGCAATGCAATCATGAGGGGAAATAACCCCGCTCGCGACAGTCGCCGCCAATTCTTATGCATCAAATTTGCATCAGCAACCAAAGTGACCCAATATTTAAATGGCTCATATGCCTTTGACTGGCCAGTCCATCATGGGGGTATCAGGATGACCGTATTCTATCTGACATGAGCTTGTCTATCCTGATAGACAAATGCATGGACGGAATGGGCCAGACGACTAGCAGAACGCAATGCCATCATTTCAGCTACCCGTTCCCTCAGTTCATGCCAAGACACCACGCAACGCTTGCTTTCTGAGCGACAATCTGGCACAGGACAATTTAACAAGGAAAGGTCATGAGTCGTCGCATCTGGCCGTTGTACCTCGCCGCGTGGATACCGGTTTTTTTGTTTTATTCGATTGGCACCCAAGGCGACGCCCTGTTTCACGGGCAATTCAACCTCGGGCAAGGCCTGTTTAATGCCGCGTGTGTTCTAGGCCCGGCAATCCTCCTTCTTTCTCTGCTATGGCCCTTAACCGGATATCTTGAGCGCGTTGGCCGCAGTCCGGCCGCATTAGTCGGCGTCCACTTTGCATCGGCAATACTTTTCTCCGTGTTTTGTCTGACCCTGACATACGCCTGCATTTGTTATTTCGTCAGCCGACGTGCAGCCCAATCATGTGTAGAAGAATGGTTCATTTGGCAATCTCTGTTTTATCTCATGATGTATGCGGTAGTTACCGGCATTTTCCACACGCTACGCGCAGTCGAAGCGATGCGCTTGCAGTCACTGACGATTTCCCAAGCTGAAACCTTGCTTGCAAAATCCGAACTGACCGCGCTTCGCAATAAATTGAATCCGCATTTCCTTTTCAATACACTGCATTCCATCATTGCGCTCACTCGTAAAGACTCGAGCGCTGCGGAGGCGGCATTGCTCAAATTTTCCGACATGCTGCGCTACATTCTCGACACTGAAAAAAGCGGAGATTCGATGGTTACGCTGGATCAGGAGCTCCAGTTTGTACGCGACTACCTGGATCTCGAATCGCTTCGACTCGGGACGCGCTTGCAAGTTGAATGGCATATTGATGAAACCGCCATATACCATTGTGTACCGGCGCTCACCGTGCAACCGCTGGTGGAGAACAGCATCAAACACGCCTTCAATCCCCGCAGTCATCCGGGCAAACTTGTCATCAGCGCTCGCACCAACGCGGCAACCGACGGCATTGACATCACAGTCAGCGACGACGGCCCGGGATGTGAAGTGCAGGCGATACAAGAGTCGAGTGGATTCGGCGTAAAGACGGTCGAGAGACGCTTGAAGCTGGAATACGGCCAGCGCAGCAATGTAGATATTCGAACCGAGCCCGGCGCCGGCTTCGCTGTACACCTGTCAATCCCGCTTGAACTCGCATGACAGTTGACGGTTGCTGACGCAATTGTCGCTAACAAAAAAACATAAAAATCATGAAAATAAAAACGGTCTTTATTGCGGAAGACGAGCCACTCGCCCGGGAAACCTTGCGTGACTGGATTCACGACCATCCACAGTTACGCTTGATAGGTGAAGCTGCCGATGGCGCGTCCGCCTTGAAAAATATCGATCTTATGATGCCCGACGCGGTTTTCATGGACATACAAATGCCGGAGATGAACGGCCTGGAAGTAGTGAAGCGTCTGGCTCATTTGCCTGAATTCATCTTTACCACTGCCTATGATCAGTTTGCGGTTACGGCATTCGAGTTAAACGCAGTCGATTATCTGCTTAAACCGTTTTCACGAGAGCGCTTTGATGCAGCGGCTAATCGCTTGCAGGAAGTGTCGACACCATCCGCAGAGGCCTTGCAACTCACGCTGAAACAGGCGCTGGAACCCGACACGTCGGTGCTCAAGCGCATCCTGGTACGCGACCGCGGGCATATTTTCCCGCTGGCAATGGATGAGATTGAATACCTGAAATCGGAGGAAAAATACACGGTCATCGCCGCCAGAAAAAAAACCTTCCTGGTCCGCATCGGGCTCTCGGAACTGAGCGCGCGGCTCGATCCTTGCAAATTCATCAGGATTCACCGCTCGACGCTGGTCAATCTCGATTTTGTCGAATCGATGAAGGCGGATGAGCAATCTCAGCTGCAATTGCAGATGCGAGATGGCACGCGACTTGTTGCAAACAGAGAGGCATCTAAAATGCTGAGGAATATGTCAATTTAATATTCTTGGGCGGCTCTTTTTAAGAACTCTCAAAAAGCACGGTTGCTTGCCTCGGCTGTGCCGAAGCCCATTTCCTGCCCCCCGGTTGTAGTATGCCAGCCGTTGCTCGTCCACTGCACGCACCGCGCGCCCGCTTTTTCAGCCCGGCAGAAAGCAAGGGCATGTTCGGCTTCAGTGATGCAGAGGACATGGATACGCTGGCAAGAATGGAAATTCGTGTTTGCGGCCAGGGCCTGGTTGGCGCTTGAAGCATTTTCCGTGCGCCGGGATTTGCTCGACCAGGATGCGCGCTCTGCCATCCGCATACCTGGTCAGCTGATTACTCTAGCTACTACCGTGCCGGTGTATTTCAAAAAAATATGCGTGATTATCGGTATTGTCGATGGCGGATCGCTGACTGCCGGATTGCACGCGCCGGTTTGCGCCATGCGCATCTAAAGCTGCAAGTGCCGGGCGTATCGTTAGCGTTAGCGATGGCGTCTTCATGCTACCCCAGAAAGACTCTTTGCCGGGACCAGCCCCGGAGCCATAATAGCGTAGCCTTTCTGCTCCGACATTACCCAGTTATCGGCATTGTTTTTCCAATCCTGGCTGGTCAATCCGATTTCATTGTAAGGTTTGAAAAATTCTTCCATTGCTTGCTTATTCTGATCGGATTTACTGGGTTCAAAAATCTTCTCCGAAACAAACACGCCCACGGCGCCTACTACGGTCAACCCCAGTGCGACCAGAAAGAACGGACCTGAAGCCATATCGACAAAGGTGGCGGCTTCCACAAAACCTGCAGCACCCCAGAACGCTCCTCCTACGGTTTCTACCGCGCCAAAGCCAACTACGCCATAATTGTTCCCCAAGGAATTGCCATACGCATCTTTCTCGTTGAAACCTCTATATATATCCCTGGCACCCGAATAGATCGAAAGCGGTCCGGACAATATATCCAATCCTGCTACGCCGGCCTTGAGCACCAAGCCCGTGTAGCCTAATCCTCTGGTTAATCCCGACGCTATTTTTTCAGTGGAGACATCGATCGCTCCCGTCAGCGCCACATTGCCGCCAGCTTTGCTGGCTTGCACTGCCGCCTTCTCGATCGCCGGATCTGAATAGACCGCTGCGCTTGAATAGGTATTGATCGTCAAGCGGCCATAGGTTTCCAAGGTCGTCGTCGTACGTGCACCGCCCTTGGTCACGGTGCTTGCAATCCGGTCGGCCAGTAAATCAGCGTCATTCACCGTGTATTTGCCATTATCGATCAAGGCAGCCTTGACGGCGGCTTTATCCGATAAATTAACGCCGGTCAGCGCTTTCGCCTGTTTGCTGATTTCCTGGGTAAGCGGGGTTTCGGCCCCCCCGGCAGCACCGGTAGCCGGGCTATCGAGCAAAAATCCCAGCCTGGCCGTGTATTTGGTCTGGACCGCTACCCGCTCATCGGCGCTCAGCGACTGCGCCGCCTTGCTATAGCGCTCAGCAAAGGATTTCGTGTCATATTTAATGCCTGGAAAATATTTCTGCAATTGACCATTTTTGCTAAGTACATTGTCAAGCGCGGCCTTAACCGCATCCTTGTCTGTCGGATCCACCTTATCCAAGGCTGCGGTCAACGTTTTCACATCGGGGCGCAGGTTTTGCTTAAGTTCCGGTAATATATTTCCGACAGTTTCGTACAGCGCTATCTTGTTTTTCGTTTCCGGTGAATTAAAGACCATACCGAGACGAACGTAATGCTCCGCATAGGAACCTGCAATGTCGATATAGTTCAAGCCGGTGACGATGGCATCCCGTTTATCCCATGCTGCCTTGGAATTGTCGGATAAATCCAGTGGGTTGGTGCCGTTGTTCAACGCTGCCTGGAACGTCGAATCACCCCAGCGCTTGTCCCCGGCCACCAAATCGATGGCGCCGGAAATACTGCCCCACGCGCCAGCCTTGTTTAATTTCTCAGCCAGAGGCAGTAGTGCAGTGGGTGCAGATCCATCTTTTCGAGCCTCGTCTAAAAATTCGGTATAGGTGGAGGGATCACCGCCTCTGGCTTGAATGCGTTGCATCATCGTGAACATGTATTTGGCAAATTGCTTCATGTCGCTGTCCGACGTCCCGGCGAAGAAGCCGGCACTGCGTGCGCTCCAGCGCTCTATATTCAATACCAAATAAGCGGCCGTGGCGCCTGCTTTGGGATCAATGGTGCCAAGCTTGACGTCATAAGTTTCGTGATACAGGTTCAGTCCCAGCTTTTCGGCTGCCGTATCGGCAATCTTAGGATTGAATGTGCGTATGGTCGCCAAAGCGTCATTTATCTGCTGTTTTTGCTGATCATCTGGCAGCGTCATAAGCCATTTTGTATACGCAGGCGAAGTAATGTAGTCGGACCAGCCCTGCGCAACATTGGTGGAGTTAAATTGCGTACTGGCGCCCTGATTGATGGCAGTCTCCAGCGATGCCCGGTCCAGGTTTTTGGTGAGCGCCAGGTCGGCCGGCTGGGCACCACTGGTATCGTCCAGCGCGGCGCGCATCTCTGCAACTTTGTGCAAAGCATCCCAAGCGGCCTTCGCCGAAGCTGGCGCATCGGCACTGAGGGCGACGCCCTGAGGTAATGTCCCAGGCACAACAGGCGCCGGGCCAGGAGCTGCCGTTGGCAATCCGTTGGACACTGCAGGGCTGGCCGGCGCTGTCAGATAAGGCGCTACTGCTTTGGCATATTCAATGGCTTGCCGGTTCGATATGCCCATCAACTCGAACGCCTGGTTGACAGCATCGGAGCGCTGTTGCGGAGTCAATTCTGGATGCGTCTTCGCCAGATACGCTAATTGCGCATTCACGCCGTAAGGCTTAACGCTGAGCGAAATTGCCATGGCGTGAGCGTTCGCCGTGGTCTGGATATTGGCCACCACATCGAGACTAACGTTGGCCAGATCGGGGTGGTCAATTATCGCTTTTGCTGCGGGCACACCTTGTAACAAACCTGGGTTGAACAGCCCGCCCGATAAATATTTTTGCGGCGCAGCGGCCAGTGCTTGCGGATTGATCATGCCATTGATGAGCCCGCTAATGGTCAAAGATTTCAGATCAATATTGCCGCGGTTTTGCGTGTCTGGCGAGACAGGGGTCAATGTCACGGGAGGGACAGTTGGACTCGCTGTTGGCGCAGGAGCAGCAGGTGAACTGCCTGACGGCGTAGGCACCGGGCCTGTCTGCGCCGGGGTCGGAATGATAGCTGGCGCCTTAGGAACCGGATCACCGTTCACAGCGGCCCATAACAAGGGCTTTTGCGTGGTGCTGATCGGCGTCGGAAAATATTTCACGGTCAAGCCATCGGTGATGGCTTGATAGTCCTTACCCATCTGATCTGTAAACGCCGTATTTTTGCTGTAAGCGAGTAGACTTGCTTGAACTTTTGGCAAGTCAATAATCCCGTTGGTAACAGTAAAGGCCGGCATGGCGTCAGTTTTGTAAGCCTTCTGATCCACCGGCACACCGGTTTGCGCCATTGATTGCGCCCTGACAGCCATCGCCCATTTATACTGATCTGAATTGTGGTCGGCGTTGCTGTATTGCGCGACCAATGCGGTCATGGCGGCTTCGGGCAGCGTTTGGCCGTCGATTTTGTGCGAGTTGATATCGGCCAGCGTAGGCAAGGTCGGAGGTACTGGCGGCGCGACCGCATTGACGTCTGCGCTCTGTGCCGGAGTAAGCGGCGGGACCACCGGGCCGGACGCTGCCGTCACCGCCGACCCGGGCACGCTGGCGGCGTCAGCCGCGGGGGCCAGATTGATTACCTCGCCTTGCTCCAGCTGGTTGGGATCACGTGCAGGCGCATTCGGATTGGGCGGGCCGGGCAGACGGCTATCCACCAGCCTCATGTCGAAATTCTGATTCTTGTTGTACTCGCTCAGCCGTTTGAATACCAGCAGAAACTGCTCGTCATAGGTGAGCTTGCTCCGCTCATCCGGTGACAGCAATTGATCAAGATGGTTGACGAAAACCGCAAACAGATTGTTATCGCCGTTTTGGCCGATGGTTACGCTAGCAGGTGAATTAGCGGGTGCGGTTGCCGGCTGTGACGGCGCAGTGGCTGGCGCAGCGGCAGGAACTATCGCCGGCCGGTATCTCGCCGAAGAATCGCCATCGATATACAAACCCATAAACAATCTCCTTGATATTTTTATAGCATTTTCTTGGATTGAAGCTTATGCAGGCACTCCTTGGCTCTTGACTTTCGGCCTGCCAATCGATCCATTGTAGGTTCGAATTACTTGCCCGCCATTTCAAAAATCCGTAGTTTTATGATGACAATGCAAAGCTGGCATGACGCCAAGAACAGGTCGCGGCCGCTCAGGAAGTTTGATATGCCGATATCGCTATCGATAGGTGACGCGGGCGACGCCCGGAAAAAAGCAGCGCTTAAGTGTTTATTCGGGTTGTCCCCGCCTTATTTATCTCTACTTTCCTTGACCTGCCTGGCCGCTTGTTTAGAGGCGCTTATACGCGCCCGGCCGCTTGCCACGATGTTCGGGTTGCTCAACTCTTCTGGCCGCAGCGGCACCCAGAGCGCATACAGCGCCAACATGCAAGCCAGACACAACAGCAGCGAGATCGCTAATGCAATCGGATCGCGCACCAGGCCGAAGCCGGCTACGATCACCAGCAACAAGGTCGGCAACATCGCCAGGCAGGCGCGGGCAACATCGACACCCACCTTGCAGCCACAGATTTGGCAGCATGCAGTACCTGCCGGGCCAAGACAGAGCTTGCGCCACAAGGGCAGACAGGATTCGGATTTGCAATGCGGACAAATGTTCATTACTCGCTTTTTCGCTTTTCAGTCACGTTTTTAGCCACGCTTTTAGTCACACCTGTCAGTCACATTTTTTGGATGGCCATTTCAGATACATGCCCTGATTACCCAAGCGGTACATGATCGTACTTCAGATATTCCTCGAATACGCTCAGCGTATCGGCTCGCGTCACTTGCACCGCATAGCCGTCGCCGCCGGCGATAAATACGGTTTGCCGAGGGCCATCGGTGAAGTTCCCCGGATTTCCGTCGCTATCGCTAGCCGTTTGCTGCAGACGATTGGAGACGGCGTTGATCTGATCGGCGGACAGACTGTTGACCCACTTCTGGAGCTGGTCAGACGTCATATTCTTGAGCTGTCCATATTTCACCAGGAATGGTATCTGACTAGCTCCCGGGGCGTCCGAGATCAAACCTCCTTGTTTGCTCAACGCCTCTGCGGCAACCTCATCATAGCCGGCCGACTTCAAAAAACGCTTGGATGCAGCTTCATACTTGTGCGCATCTTTTTCCGCTTCATAGATTGCCTTGCCGACCACGCCGACTGCAGTCACGCCCAGGCCGACCGGTCCGAGCCATGCGGCGGCGCCAAACGCCGGCGCCACCGTCAACGCACCGCCAACTGCGGTGGTCGCTGAAAGCGCCGCATTGGCGTCGTCTTGCTGAGTGCCGATGCCGAATGTCGAGCGTAC
This sequence comes from Collimonas sp., assembly GCF_035566375.1. GTDB lineage: Bacteria > Pseudomonadota > Gammaproteobacteria > Burkholderiales > Burkholderiaceae_D > Collimonas. The sequence continues at coordinate 36,195 of NZ_DATMRK010000009.1, read as the reverse complement.
CGCGCTGACACCGTCGAGCACTGTCGACACGCCGCCAATCAGATCACCCGCAGACGCACGGCCGGCCATCTTCCATTCACCGCCGAATTGCCCCATTAGCGAGTTCTTGTTGATGCGCCCCAAACCGACCAGCACCTCGACATTCTTTTGAGCGAAGCCCGACGAGTCGACCAGCAGCTTGAGGCCGTTCTGCGGGTCCGACGGGTCGGCGTTGAATTTGTTGTCCGAGTTGATCAGACTGGCGCCGGCGAAGACCACGGCCACGCCCCGCAGCAACTGGCCCGGCAGCGTGACTTTATTGAAAGTCTTGGATAGCGTGGCGTCGGTGCTGAGCGTCTTGTTAAGGTTTTGCAGCGCCGCGTCCGCGCCGTCCGGCGTGTTGGCCGCAGCGATATTGTCGGCAGCTCCCTGCACCGCTTTGATGGCTTTGTTGAGGTCGCTCTGCGTCACGCCCAACAACCGTGCAAAAGGCTCGCCATGCAAGCTGTTGATGGCCCGCTTGGCTTGTTCGACACTCGCAGGATCGTGCAAGTCGATTCCTTGCAGTTGGCTGAGTACATTGCGGCGCAAGTAGGCAGAGGCGATCTCGCTGGAGTACTTGCGCCCGATGTCGCCGATCTTCGACAAGGCGAACAAGTCCGCCATATCCTTGGCGTGCGACGCATCCGTCAAATTCGGATCGGCCTGGATCGCGGTGGAAATCGCCAAGCCTGCGGACGGATCGTTGACTATCGTCTGCAGCGCCGGATCGATCAATGCCCGCGACGGCGATGTCTGCGGCGTTTGGTTGACTGCGATCATTTGCGCCGTCAGCCGGTTGCCGTCGACGACGATCTGCAGACGCAGCTTGTCTTCGTCAGCTTGCCAGGCGGGTCCTTTCTTGGCGCGGTAGTCGGCGACAGCCTGATTGAGCTGTTGCGGCGTCATGCCGGGGCCGAGGTTCTGCACCAGCCAGGATATCTCGGCATCGTGCTGCGCCAGTTTCGTAACGTCAGCCGTGACAATGCCCTTGAATTGCTGCATGCCGTCTGTCACGACTTTCATGACGCCATTGCCATCCAGCCCCGCCGCCTGCATGCGCTTGACTACATCGAGGGTCGGCTGCGGATCGCCGCCGCCAGCGATATTTTTCCGGTCCCGCAATGCGATGCCGTCATTGATAACCTTGACCACGATATCCGGCTCTTGCCCCGCCGCCTTGATGCTGCTCGCCAACGCGATTGCGTAAGCCGGGTCTGCGCCGGCGCCAATAGCGTTTTGCACGGCGTCGCTGTTCCAGGCATCGGTAGCGGCAAAACGCGCTATCGCATCGTCGCCTTGCGTACAGCCTGCGATGCGCCCGGACAAGTTCATTAAGACGGTCATGCCCTGGTTGCCGAGTAGCGAAGTGCCGTCGTGCTGCGGATCCTTGTAGAAAGCTTCGTAAGCGGGTAGCGCGCGGTCAACCACCGCGCCGGCCAATATTTTATCCAAGCCTTGCGTCGCCTGGTCGAGCCGCCTGATCGCCGCTGCAGTCTGTGCCTGCGGCATGGTCCCGTTCTCAGGCTTCTGCGTCAGCGGCTGGTTGGCCCACGCGGCGACAACGCCCAGCATTTGCTGCGCATGCGGGTCGGCCAGCAGCGCGTCCTTTACATTCTGCGGCGCATTGGTGTAGCCGGCGTTGAGCGTGCGCAGCATTTGCAGCGGATCGCTCTGCGCCTGGGCGCCGCTGAGGATAGCCTGCACCTGGCGCTCGATGCGTACCTGGGCGATGGCGTCGTTAACCGCCTTGTAGGCAGCAGGATCCCGCATGTAGGGCGCCGCCAGCTCTTGTCCGGCCTTGTTAAGCGTTGCATCGTCGGTCTTGACGCCGACCTTCGCACCGATCGCGCCGTTGACAGCATCTTTGAGATTGCTCAGCGCATCGTCCGCATTTTTTTGCGCGAAGCCGTCGCGCAGCTCGGCGTGTGCGGCGGCGCTGCCTTTGGCCGCATCGTCCTTAAGTGCTGTCAATACCCGCTGTGTGGCGTCCACCTGCTGCAGCGCGTGGTTCACCTTTTGCGTATCGGGAGTAAAGGTGATCGCCGTGTCAGCATCGTTGTTCGCGCTGCTAGCGCCAGGCAGGCCCTTGCCGCCCATGCCCGGAATCCAGATTTTCTCGCCCGGATAGATAAGGTCTTGGTTAAGCATGTTGTTGGCTAGCGCGATTTCTCCAACGCCGGCGCCGTGAGTCGCGGCGATTTGATGCAAGCTCTCGCCGCTCTGCACGGCATACAGCGCAGGCAGCGCCTGCCCCCCCTGCTGCAACGGAATCGTGAGCGTGTCACCTGGATTGATTTGGCCGCTATCTGTCAGTGCGGGATTGGCGTCGATGATGTCCTGCACCGGCACGCGATAGCGCGCCGCCAACTCATTGAGGGTTTCGCCCTGCCCGACAATATGCAAGATTGCCGTGTCTTGTGCCGGGTCTGGCAAAGGCGGGGCCGGTGGCGGCGTATCCAGTGACGTGTCAAGAGCGGCGAAATTATCTGAACTTGCGAGCGATTTTGGATATATGTAGAGTGACATCGGATAGACGCAATCTCGGGAAGTGGGGAAGTGAGTAACGGCAGATTCTGCAAAGAGGTGTCTGGGACCTTTCCGATACTCCCAGCGTCCGCGCCAGCATCAGCAAATCGCCATAGAAGATTCAGATCCCATTACACCAATTGTTTATTACCTCCGTATGAAATCCCGGCTGTAGCAGGATCGCGCGCATTGATGTGTGACAAACATTCGCGGGCCGATATTTGAGTCGATTCCCTTTGAGCCGGTTTGAGCCGAATCCCGGTTGAGATCATCGGCCGGCAAAAATTGTCAGGAGATAAAGCTGGCGGCTACCGAACGATTCGTCGAACCCGAAAATGAGGCCCGTGCTATGATAATCATGTTGCCCAAAGGCAATAACTTATCTTGAATGCGACACTATCGATCTGCGCCTATTTGACCAGTGGCGAACAACCACACGGCTGGAGCCGGCCTTACCGGGCGTGAGCTCCATCAGCGTCGATGCCAAACCGACATGATCGCAGCGTCGACACTAATTGCGCAAACAAACGAACTAAAGTGATTTGGCAGGCTCAAACCATGCCTGATGGCAATATTTAACATTGAAATTCCACACGAATTCACCAGCCGTCGTTTGCGATGATCTGAGAACGTCAACATACTTTCATGCGCAATGAAAATTCGCTTGGTGAAGGAAAATTAATTACGTCTGGCAGTCAACGTAGACAAAGACCAAAATGATAAATGCCGCTGAAATTCTCGTCCCTTTCGAAGATGAGTTTGCACCGCACAACTGGCGCCAGGCCAGAAGCGACGGACAACGTCACACAATAAGTTTTTTTGAAGAGCAGCAATTGGTCTTTGACATGCGAAAGAAAGAAGATCATGTCCCTTCGCGTATCGCCAGTGAGCTTATAGCAGCATCGACGCCAGAAGCGCGAATGGCCAATATCAGAAGTATGCTGTCGGTCCTTGGATTCAATTACCTGCAATACGAGGCCGTGCAAAACACCAGCGACGGCAATCGCGAACACTACTTTCTCAAGACTTATGTCCCCGGCGAATGGGCGCATCAATATGCACGCAAACATTATTGCGATCTGGATCCAAGAGTAAGCGCATGTCTCAACTCGCCCTTTCCTTTCGTCTGGGATCTACAGTATTTTTCGAAGGCCCGCCTGGTTCCGGCGCACGATGCGCGAGCGCGTGGATTCCTGGAAGACATGGCGCATGCGGGGATGTGCAGCGGCATCGCCTTTGGCTTCATTAATCCGGCAACCCATCGGCAAGTTGTCGTAGGATTCAACTCTGCCAATCCGTCCAAGAACTGGATTACCACGAGTGTTATCGGGCAAGCGCTGATTCTTGGCCTGTCGGTCCACGAGTTCATCTCCGGCTGCGTTGAGAAATTGATGCACCACCCTGGCCTGGACGCCGTCTCGGATATCCAGAAGCAAATACTCGAATGTCTGGCAAACGGATTAAGTGATAAAGAAATTGCGCGAAACCTGAAAACCACTTCTCACAATGTCGATTATCACCTGCGTTACCTGCGGAAAAAATATGGTGCAGCGAACCGCGCGCAACTAGCCTATACGATCGGCCGGCTGGCGATTGTTTGAAGCAGAAAGCGGAGCTGTCAGGCGACGCATAAATGCCCGATCGCCCTCCTTTTCAGAAAAATGAATTAACGCGATTACTGAATCTGCCCCTGGATGTCGACCCTGACCGAACCTTCTACCTGCGGTGAGGCCAGTACTGTCAAATCGGGAAAATCGACCACCAGTATCGAGCGCAGATGAGCACGTATTTCAATTGCATTGACCAATAACACAGGCTTATGAAAATCATCTGCTTGCCTGGCGTTCGTGATTTGCAGTATCTGAGAGTGGATAGACAGGCGCAGGGTTTCCGGCAATAGTAAAACGCTGCCGCTGCCGCTTTGTTTCAGATACTGCTTGATCTGATCTTCGAAACCAGGCGCGACGACAATCGCAGCCAGCCTGCCATTGCGCAAAGTGTTGCGATAACTGATTGAACGAACCATGGCGTTACGCACGTATTCGGTCAGCATGACATTATCCTTTTCACGTGCGGCAGTTTCAATCAGCACCTGAGCGATGAGACGCAGGTCGCGTATCGGTATCTGCTCTTGCACCAATCGGCGCAACACATCCGCCAAGCGGGATAAGGGCACTTGCTGTTTCAATTCCTTTTCCAGATCCGGATAGGAATCTTCAAGACGTTTTAGCAGTAACTGGGTTTCTTGAATTCCCATGAATTCATGCGCATGGCGGCTAACCACGCGCAGAACATACTGCGCCAGAATTTGCTCCGCATGCAAGAGCCGGAATTTATTTTCTGTCAATCTGCCTTGCTGATTGAATGACACCCACAGACCGCTGCCGCCAAACATGCCTTCCGCCGTCACATAGGGAATGGCCGCGGCTTTTAAATTCGTTTCTTCCTCAAGACAAAGCACATGTCCCGGCATGAGATAACCCTGCAGCATCGGGATTTCGTTGATATGCAAGACAAATTGTCCCGTGCCAAGGCGAGCAGCGGGGCGAATCACCATCCCGGGAAAAGGAATTCCCAGGTCATGCGCGACATGCCGCCGTACATTTTCCAATCCGGAATCCAGCTGGCGTGGATTCACATCCTGTGCAATCTGCGGATATACCTCCATCACGATCGGTATCGTCATCAAGTGATCGGCATCATCGATAAAAACCGGAACCCGATCACTTCCTTCTCGCGACATTGACGGCATCAACACCTCTGACGGGTTGCGCGCCCTGCCGCGCCGGCCCGCTCCCAGGTTCCAGCCGGTCAGCGCTACCGTCAGGCCTAGTGCAAGAAACTGCCATTTCGGAAAACCAGGCACTAGCAGCATGGCAAACACCACAATGCCGGTCACCACCAGCGCTTTCGGATGCGCCTTGATTTGCTGTGCGATCTCATTTCCGAGGGGAATCGCTTCGATGCTATCGGAACGTGCCACACGGGTGATGACGATGCCGGCTGCGATTGAAACGAAGAGCGAAGGAATTTGCGAAACCAGGGCGTCGCCGACTGCCAGAACGGAATAGGTTTGCAAGGCGGTATCCAGGCTCATGTCCTTGCGTAACATGCCCACCATGATGCCCGCGAGGATATTCACCAGCGCAATGATGATGCCGGCAATGGCATCTCCTTTGACAAACTTCATGGCGCCATCCATAGCGCCATATAACTGACTTTCGCTCTCCAGCGTGCGCCGCCGCTGACGCGCATCATCTTTGTGGATGATGCCCGCGCGCAGATCGGCATCGATGCTCATTTGCTTGCCCGGCATGGCGTCAAGGCTGAAACGGGCAGCCACTTCGGCAACCCGTTCGGAACCTTTGGCAATGACGATAAACTGGACAATTGCAATGATGGCAAATACCACCATGCCAATAATGACGTCGCCGCCAACCACCAATTTGCCAAAGGTGGAGATGATGTCGCCCGCGTAAGCATGCAACAGTATCTGACGGGTCGATGCAATATTCAGCGACAGCCGGAACAGCGTGGTAAACAGCAACAGTGAAGGAAAAGTCGACAGGCCGAGCGGGGAAGCAATGTATAGAGAAACAATCAGCAATGTGACGGAGACGGTAAGATTGAATGCAATCAATGTATCGAGCACATACGGCGGCAAGGGCAATACCAGCAACGCGATGACCGCTACGATCAGCGCCACCAGCATCAGGTCATAATGGCGCCCCAAGCGGGACAGCCGCGTGCTCGACGCAACTGATCGAGGGCTGCCCAAACTATTCAATGCTGACTTTAAAAATGCCATGTCTGCCTCAACTTGAATTAAACGTTCATTAATTTAAACGCTCATTAATTTAAACGCTCATTAATTTAAACGCTCATACTTCGGACTTGATGTCCCGGACCCAGCGCAGCACCGCCGCAACCGGCTCAATCAAGTCATCAGGAATATAGTGATTTACCGGAACCTGCGCCTGCAACTGCCTTGCCAACTGAATATCCCGTAATATCGGAATGCCTTCCTCTTGTGCTATCCGCCGTATTTCTTCCGCTATGAACCCTTCACCCTTGGCCAGAACAACCGGGATCGCTGTTTCGTCCTGGCGGTAGTACAGCGCGACGGCAATGTGGGTTGGATTGACCACCACGACATTGGCTTTGCGGACGTTGTCGAGCATGGTCTGCATGCTTAATTCCTGCTGGAGTTGCCTGCGCTTGGCACGCAGATGGGGATCGCCCTCCATCTCTTTATATTCACGCTTGACCTCGTCTTTTGTCATGCGATTTTTACGGGTGAAATCCCAGCGCTGGAAACTGAAATCCGCAATAGCAAACAAAATGAACGCCGCAAGCGCCATCCAGAACAATTGGCCGATGACTCTTCCGGCCAGCAAAAGAACGCCGGCGATCGGCAGGAAACGGGCGTCAAACAGGATGCCTAGTATTTGACGCGTCAACAAAAATACAATCAGGCCTAGCAAGATTGCTTTGGATAACAGCTTGAACAACTCGAAAATCGTGCGCAGAGAAAAGATGCGCTGCAATCCGGCAATAGGATTGAGCCGTTTCAAATCCGGCATGACGCGTGTCATTACCAGCAAGCCGCGGCTCTGCAGCAGGCCGATCGCTATCGAGGTAAATATCAGGAGGGCAATCAATGGCAAACTGAAAGCAATGCCTTCGACAAACATGATTTTGGTGGCGTGGAGGACCGCATCCGGATCTCTCATCGCGCGCCAGTCCATATTCAGCGCCTGATTGATAAGCCCCATCATGTTTTGAATAAACGATTTTCCAGCCATCGCCAGTGTCACGCTGACGACCAGCATCGACAACGCTGAAACCAGATCCTGACTCACCGGGATATCGCCCTTAAGACGCAAATCGCGCAGCTTCTTGGGAGTAGGCTGTTCTGTCTTGCTTTGACTGCTGCTCGAATCACTCATCGAAGCACCCCTTCCAAGGTTTTGTTCAACTCATGGAAATTGGGTAATAACTGCATTCCGTCCGACAACAGAGAACTATAAATAAGAAGTAACACGGCAAGGATCCCTACCTTGATAGGCAGCGACAAGAAGAACACGTTCAATTGCGGAGCAAAGCGAGACAACAAACCCAGCGCCAGCTCAACCAACAACATGAGGATGACAAAGGGCGCGGCAATTTTGACGACCAGCACTATCATTTGCATGATTGCCGCCATCAGCATGGTGATCAATTTAAGATTGCCGACGATGGGCAGCATCTTGTTGATTGGCCAGATAACATAGCTTTCAAAAAGCATGTCCACCAGCTGCCTCATACCGCCGGAAATAAAAAAGAAAACCGTCAGCAGCTGCATGAAGAGTCCGCCGATCAATGAATCTTCTTCTCCGGACAAGGGGTCGATAGCGACGCTCATGGTCAAACCGGCCTGATATTCGATGATCACTCCCGCCGTATGGAAGGCCCAGAATGAAAGACTGGCGAACACGCCGAGCACCATGCCTAAACCGGCCTCTTTGAGCAAGCATGGAAAAAGAATGTGCCAATCCGCCTCGAATAGAGGCAGTTGAGATTGCAATAGCGGAAACAGGAATAAGCTCAGGCCCGCCACGAAGCTCAGCCGCACCGTGAGCGGCACTACTTTCGCAGAAAAAAACGGCATGAATGAAAATGCCAATAACATGCGTACCATCAGCAGGCCAAGACCTATCAGCGAGGATTCAAGATTCTGGTATTGGTCTGCCATGGCTGCTCCGCTTACCTCACCAATGCAATGGAGGCAAACAGCCCATCTGCAAAGGTGAACAATTCGCCCCCCAGCCAACCCGACATCAAGGCAATCACAACCACGGCGACTACCAGCTTGATGCCAAACGCCATGGTTTGATCTTGCATTTGAGTGACGGCCTGCAGGAACGCCAGCAACAAGCCTGTCACTCCAACCGCCAGGACCACCGGCATTGAGAGCAAGAGTACAAGCATCAGCGCCTGCTTTACATCTGTCGCGAGTGTCGCAATATTCATGATTACGCTACAACCTACTGGTAAGTAAGAATCAGGTTATGAATCAGCTTGGCCCAGCCATCCAGCATGACAAACAGCAGTAATTTGAGCGGCACCGAGACCACGGTGGGAGAAAACATCATCATGCCGAGCGCTAACAGGATGTTTGCCACAACCAGATCGATAATCACAAACGCGAGATAAATCAAAAACCCGATTTTGAAAGCCGCTGTCAGTTCAGTGACGGTAAAAGCCGGCACCAGCACCAGCAAGTCATTATTTTTTAGCTTGGCAGCCTGCTCCGGCGGCCATATCTTTTGCGCTGAACGCACAAAAAATTCCCGCTCCCGCTGTTCTGCATGTTTTTCGAGGAAAGCTCTCAGCGGCTCACGCCCTTGATTCATGATTTCAATCAGCCCGCTTATGCGCAAGCTGCCGTTGCTTATCTGTGCTTGTGAAACATCCGACATCTGATTGACAACCGGCGCCATGATATAGAACGACAATATGAGCGCGAGGCCATTGACAACCAGGTTCGGAGGTACTTGCTGCAAGCCTATTGCGTTCCTGGCCAGACTGAATACCACGACCAGCTTGGCAAATGAAGTCACCATGACCGCGATAAAAGGAGCGAGGCTAAGTAAGGCAAGGCTGATAATGAGAACGAGAGGATCTTGATTCAGCATTTTTTTCTTTATTTTTTTATCAGTCCAAGGCAACGCCATCTGCATCGGGGAGATTGTCCGGCTGGCGAATCTTTGTCAGCCGAACCGCGAGTCTCCTTCCCACCAGAACCAGATTGCCTTGGGCGATCAACTTGCCGTGAACCCGGACATTCACAAGCGCATCGGCGGCTTCGTCCGGCAGCTGGAAGACGTAGTCCGGCACGATATGCGCAATCTCAGACACCGGTAACGACAATTCGCCGAGATCAAATGAAACGGGTAGTTCAAGTTGATTCATATCTATGTGCATGTGCGCATTCTCCGAAAAATTAGCGGCAAGATCCTGAAATCCTGGCGTTGAATCCATGGGCGGGGAAATCACGGTCAATAATTTTTGCTTCCAATTTGCGTAAAAAAAAGTGTTGCCGCCTTTTGTACCGATGTCAAAGCCGACCCGCAGACCATGCTTGCCCAAGCTAGCCGCATCCATCCATATCAAGTCGCCCAATGAGAGTTCGGCGATCTGCCCGGCATGCAATCTGGTGATACCGACTTGAAGCCTCGCGCGTACCTGCAATTGGCCGATGAGGACAGATGGTTCTTTCCGGGCGCCAGGCAGCTGCTGCCTGAACCAAGCCAGTGTCTGCGGCGAGCAAACTGCAAATGCACCCGTCGACTTGCTGCCCTGTGTCGTATTCGTCAGTTCGAATGGGAATGACTGCCATCCCTCAATGCCGTGCGGGGCATGCCACGCCACTTCGGCGGAATCCAGATCGTTAGTCACGCTTGATGGAAATTTTGCCAGCAAACCTGACAATATTTTCTGCAAAGTGAGCGTGCGTAATGCTTCCGGCATTCCGTCAAACGGCGCGCCATTCAGACGTGCATCCAATGCGCCAAGCCGATTGAGGCTGATTGCCCATCGATGCTCGCGCAGCTTGAAAAGAATTCGCACTTGAGACGCTTCAGATTGCGGTTCAATCCATTTCAACTCAAGCTGGTTGCTGGCAAGCTGGAAGCGAAAATCCGAACGCCATAAGAGCCACCGATTGCTTTCTTCCAGCCAGACATCGGACAACACCGGGAGACACTGTTCAACAAGCATATTCTTGCTCTGCCATTTCAAAAATGAGAGTGTCAACCACGCGCAATCGCGTCCACCCTGACCACCAGATTAGTTGACGCTGCGAGACTTGCATTGAGCTTTTCGCGTTCCCGCTGCATCACCAGCAATGTTTCTTTATCTGATGCATACAGGCGAACCTGCAACGAGGCCCCTTGCCGTGACATTTCAATCATCGCGCCCGGCAGGATTGCGCCCACGTCCAGCACCACGCTGCCGAAGCTGTTCGAACCGGATTGGTTTCCCATATACAGCGACTGGCAGAAATTCTCTAAAAGGGTATGCAACTCGGCTTCATTGACGGTGGAGGCCGAGCTGTTTGCAGAAGACACAGCCGGCGCCATGGATGGATTTAGCATCGGCAATGGCGCCTGGCCCGCCGCCAAACCATCGGGCAAGCCTTTCAAAACTTCCTCATGCAGGGCTGGCGCCGGCGCCCCCATCCCCATAGGCGATTCAGGGGCAAGCACATCGATTGAAGTTTGTTTTGCAGCATGTTGTTCATGCCGTGTTGGCAGGCTTTGATGATAACTATCCCGATAGCTTTCCCTGAACTGCTGGATCGTCAAATCCTTCGTTGCCGTCGCCAGTGCACGGTAATCCAAGCCCGGCAAACCGGTTATTGTTGTGCTCGTACCAGGTGTCGTGTCACCCTGCGGCATAGCGTCGGGCGCTGCCTGATTGGCTAAACCAGGGTCCTCCTGTCCCTGCCTCTGTCCGGCAGCTTTCCACAGTTCAATCGCAGCGGCGCTTGGTTTGCCAGGCGGCAGCATGTGCGGCACATGTGGAGATGCAGAATGGATATCTGGCGCGTCGCTGCGCATGGGTATGGCGGTTGGCGTGGCTGGATTGGCTGGCATCTTCAAAATCCCATTTCTGCAGGTGTAAGCTGTTCAGAAAGCCACTTTCTCAAACTCGTTTCCTCATTCTGGTCTGAGTCATGGCGGCGTATTATTTTTGCATCCTGGTTTTGCAACTCGGCCTGTTGCTCTTCTACAAAACGAATCTTTTCCTGGTAACGCATCAGGTCGCGGTTTAATGCCGCGATCCGCAGCTGTATGTCGGCGCGCCGGGCTTCCATTCCTGCCTGGTGTTGCTTGAGCAGATTCTCGATTTCCTGCAGTTGCATATGATGCGCGTTATAGTTGCGGCCGTTGCCGAGAGTGCCGCCTTCTTGCAACCATTTTTGCCATTGAGATTGCCATTCCTGCCGTTGATCGGACACCAGTTTCATATCTTCGCGCAACAGCAGCAGCAGCTTATCGACGTTGTTCCTGTCGTTGATTCCTGCCGACCTGAGTATCTCGATTCTGTCCATGCGCAAGCGATATACGCGAATTAAATTGAGCAATCGGGATGCCATGCATTCTGTCTGCATATCAATCTCCAACCAGCCGGGAAAGCTGCTCGATGCTGTCACCGAACTCGCCTATTTCCCCGACCTTTTGCCGCAAAAAATGGCGCATCGACTCGTGAGTGCGAATTGCTTTATCGGCGAATTTATCGTTGCCCTGCTGGATTTCCCCCATTTGCAGCAGCATTTCGACAGATTCATATTTCCGCATCAATTCACGCAGCATTCCAGCATTTTCATAATGCGTATCCGATACCACCTGACGCATCACGCGGCTGCGGCTCAATGGGATATCGATGGCAGGGAATGCGTTGGCGTTGGCAAGCAGCGGCGAAAGAATGATGTGACCGTCCAGGGTGGCGCGCATCTCTTCGCCAATCGGATCGCCGGCAATATCATCTTCCAGCAAGACCGTAAAAAACGAGGTGATCGAGCCCCGCTCATTTTGTCCGGCGCGTTCGAATAATTTTGGCAGGGCGGTCAATGCGGAAGGCGGAAATCCCCTTCGGGTGGGGGGCTCGCCGGCGGCAAGGCCGATCTCGCGCAATGCGCGCGCATAGCGCGTCACGGAATCCATCAAGAGCAGAACTGCACATCCCTGATCGCGAAAATACTCTGCAATCGCCATCGCAACACATGGCGCCTTGGCACGTTCCGCGGCAGAACGGTCAGAGGTTGTCACCACAAATATGGTTTTCCGGATCTTGTCGGTGTTTGTAAAATGCTGAATGAATTCGCTGACTTCCCTACCCCGCTCGCCTACCAGCGCCACGACATTGACATCGCTATCGGCGCCTTCCGCGATCATGGACAATAAAGTGCTCTTACCCGAACCAGCCGGCGAAAATATGCCGATGCGCTGTCCTCTGCCGCAGGTCAGCAAGGCATCAATGGCGCGCACCCCGGTTTGGAAAACCTCGCTAACCGGCCTGCGTTCGAATGGACTAGGTGCAGCGGCGAGTATCGGGTAGCTCACCATATCTGTCGTGATCAACTCTTTTTTTAGCGGCGCCCCAAAGCCATCCAAGGTTTGTCCCAGCAATTCGGGGCCGACACGGATAGACGGCACGTGCCCCAGATTCTGGACATGCGTCTGAACCGATAGTCCCGTCAATTCACCGTAGGGCATCAACAACAGGCCATCCCGTGTAACACCGACTACTTCTGCCGACAGCTGCCAATCGCTGCCAGGGTTATAGAGCTGGCAGACATCGCCAATCCGCGCGGAAATTCCAGCTGCCTTGATCAAGGTGCCCACGGCCTGAGTCACTCTTCCCTTGATTTCCAGGGGTTGCAATCTATGCGATGCAGTGTCCAATACCTCGGCAAAATATTCCTCTTGATTCAACATCAGCTGCCCTCCCGCAACGGCTCCACGGGCAGTGGCTGAGCAATTCGCGATCCACTGGATTCTGCCCGTCTGCCGGCAAACACACTGATCAGGCTGTGGCGAATGGCGTTCAGCTGATGTTCCAGACCGCCATCCACCGCGCCATATTCTGTTTCGAGGACACAATCTCCGAATCGCATATGAGGATCTTTCGCGACATCGATGAATTCTACGTATGGATAATCGCCAAGAATTTTTTGTAGAATTTCATTGACCTCTTCAAACTGATCTGCCGCCACCCTCAAGCACATTTTTTTTTCCTGGCCTGCAGCATGAATTACTTGTCGCACCAGTTTTTCGATTAACAGGCTTTCGTCAAGCGAACCCAGCACTGTCTTCAAGGCGTTCATTACCGTATTGACCAGGCGTGCTTCCAACCCTATGTAGGTCGATTCCAGCCGCATGACGCTGTCTGTCATGCGTGCCGCAAAGTCTTGGCTGGCTTTGGCGAATCCTGCCTGGTAGCCCGCCTCGCACTCCTGCGCAATTTCAGCATCGGCGCTGGCGCGCCGTTGCTTTGCGTAGGCGCACGCTTCTGCGAGCACAGCAGCGGCCTCAATCGAGGCAGAGTACGCTTGCGCCTTGACTACTTTGCCTTCACTGATGGCAAGCGCGCGCTTATCAATCAGAGTCAGTCCTTGCATGAGGCTCTCCTGGTAATTCAATGGCAACCTGATCGTGCCAGGCGGGAAAGGTATTTTTCAGCACATCAAAGAACAATGTAACCAGTAAATTTCTCTTGCCTTCCTGCAGCCGGAATGACTTTACGTGCTGCAATGCGGGCGGGAATTTGAGCTTCAATCTGCCGCGCACCGCGATGTCGCTTTCCGACAATGTCGACAGAATCAATCTAAACACAAACTGACGCCAATCCTCTTCAGTGCCAAGCGCTTCGATCCCCGCATCGCCCAAGCCTTGCAAAGCTGCCGCTACCTGCGCTAGCGCGGCGTCTTGCCTGGCTACCCAACGCAAGCCGAATTCACGGCATGCCGCACCCATGACTTGTTCGATTTCTCTCACGCGCTCACCCAGTACGACCTTGCGCAAATAGGGCTGTACTAGAATTGCTGCGACATGCTGCCCTAGCGGGATGAGAGCCGATGCGTCGAGCAGCATCAGTCTTTTTTCCCGCACTGAAAAATCAAAATCGTAGTGCTGCTCCAGCCGGCTCGATCGCAATAAAGCGTCTGAAAGGCAGCGCAACCAGTATGGATTCCAGTCATTTCCGCTTGCGCTCAACAGGCCGTCATCTTGCAATACGTCATCTTGCAATGCATCGAGTGCGCTGATCTGCTCAGGATGAACATATAACGCGGGGAAGAGATTGAATTTAAGAATCAAATCAAAGAATCGATCATCTACGATCGGCAATTCGTATCCTGTTTCAGCCAGGCGCATCTGTTGCTCCGCATAGTCCAAATGCCTGGCCTCGTTAAGCTCCATCTTGTTCTCTTATTCAGCGGAATCTGGTCTTCGCGCTTGCCACCGGCCGTTCGCCAGGCTCATTCGAATCCATACTGGATGACGCCGGCTTGATATAGCGCCAGAGCAGCTCGCGCAAGCGGGTCGCATAAAACAATGCGAGCGCCAGCAGGCCAGCCAGCAACCAAGGCAAACCCAGCAGCAGCCACAAGGTGGAGACGCTGGAAGCAGCCACCAATGCGCCAAAGAAGCGGGTAATGGGAACATCGGCAGGCGTGGTCGAGGTTGCCGTCGCGGGAAACAAAGTCACCGCGACACGATCGACCGTCAAGCCTTCGACACTGTGCACCACCATATCTTTGACGGCAGGCAGAATCACCTGCATGTTCATATCGGCGCGATGTTTCAGAAAAACAGATGCTGAGGTTGGCTTGACCTGATTGGCTAAGGGATCATTGTCTGGCATGACGATATGCACACGCGCGACCAGCACGCCGTCAATCTTGGACAAGGTCGCGGCGAGTCCCTGTTCGATGCCATAGATAAAACGTATCCGTTCCTCGGCGGGAGTCGCGATCAACTGATTGCGCGCGAACAGATCGCCCATGCTGCGATAAGGTTCCTCCGGCTCCGCATTCATCTTAAGCAACTCGATAGCGAGCGCCATCTTGCTCTCGCTGACCCAAATGCTGTATCCCTTTTCACCATCCGCGCGTTTGTCTGCCTCAACGCCGCCTTTGAGCAGGGTTAGCAGAATATTATTGGCCTCGCGTTCGCTCAGCTGGTTATAAACCGCCTCCTTGCAGCCAGACAAAAAGACCAACGATGCAAGCAGACCGGTAAGCAGCAACCACCTTTTGACATCAAATGAAGAAAACGGATATTTCATGCGCGCAGCATGCTCTGCACGGAATCTTCACTGCTTTTCGAACCCTGCCTGACGGCGTCGACTTTCATCTGCATGTCCAGGGAAATCATGGTTACCCTGGCTGCCGCAGCCGGTATTTCATGCGGCTTCAAATTACTCATGGCAGCAACCGCCTGCATCAATTCTTCACGATGAAAGACATCGTCCAAACCGGTTTTCCCATGGTCGACAGCTGCTGGACTATTGGTGGCGTTGGCCTGGGCAGACGCCGCACCGGCTTGATCGGGGCGGCCATTCAACAAAACCTGGAAACGCTCAATGGTACCGGCAGAGACTGGTTGATTAACCCAACTTGCCTCATGCTGCTCGGTCGCTTTGTTTAATGCGCTGAAATCGACCTGATTGTATATTTGTGCTCCACTCATTTTCATCCTCGCATTTTGATTCAACGTGCCAGGCAACAGCACGCCATCAGACTTGATGGTTGTAATGCCGAAAAAACTGCAGGCCCTCGGTGGGAGTCTTATGTTCCCTGCCAGCTTGTTGCTGTTTGGCCAGGTCATAACAAGAACGGGCGACATTCATTGCATCTGTATCGGTTTGGCGACTCAGTACCTGATCCAGTAAAGCCAAGGCTCCCGGCTTTTCCTGCTGCACCAGACAGACTCCCAGTACCGACATGACCATCTGATTATCTGGAAATTTTTTTTGCAGAAGCTGCAGCAATTCGATCGCTTCCTCCGCTTTGTCATAACGGGCATAGACCAGCGCCAGATTAATTCCGGAATGAGGCTGTTCGGGCCTGATTTTTGCCAGACCCGAAAAAATCGCGACCGCTTGGTCGGACAATCCCATTTCACTGGCAAGAAACCCCACCTCCGCTAAATGCTGCATAGCTGAAAGGGTCAAGACTTCTATGCTTTGTGTCATGGGATATCCGTCCATGCTCATGCTTTCGATGAAAATTAAGCTCGGCCTGCCTGCGCTTTACTTGAATCGTCTTGCGCTTTCTTGAGCGATTCCAGTGCGGCAGAAATCACCGATACATTGGCTGCGAGTGCAGGAATTTTTGTTGGGTCCGTGTTGCTATTCAAATCCGTAATAGCACTTTGCAATGCATTTGACTGGTTAGTCAGACCGCTGGTATTTACGCCTGAAACTGACATAGTTAACTCCACAAAGAAAAAGTCCCATGACGGGATCACTCATAAAAAACAACAGTCGGATGACTGCTGCATAAAAATCTATTTGACGTGGCACCTGTCCCAAAAACGGGTTATCACTTGCGCCGCTATTTCCGCTATTTCAAGCGCGGATTGATTGAGCGCGCACTCTTCACCAGACATCGGCTGCCGCAGATTTGCGCTTGCTTGATTTTGCAATGCCTCAAAAACATGGCAATAGCGATCTTTAAGGATGCCTTGATGATCCTGCATCAGGCTTTGCGCCAGCGGGGTCATCATTGACTCTTGCGTACTGTCGTTGATCTTCATCATCTAGTTGTTTCCGACCCGGACCAGAAACCGTTGCCCATTGCGCTCCAGCTCGACCTGATCGATTTCGATCGCAACCAGCGCAAAGCCGTCGACCACGTCACCCTCTGAAAATTTCAAGCCGCTCGAATCAATGACGTAACGGCCGCGCTTGCTCATAAGAATCGAGAGCTTGCGAGGGAAGTTTGCTATGGTTCCAATCCCGGCAGATGCGGGAGGCGCCGTGCGCGACGTCTCTGGTACAGGAGAAGTTTGAGGCGCCGCGACGTCACTCACTTGTTCCGGACGCACACGCGCCTCCAGCGCCTTCACGCCCACAACCTGCCGCGCCAGCACTTGCAAGCGTACGGCCTGCGCTTGCTCGTCTATTTCGTTATTGCAACCGAGGCGCCCTGCTCCCCGGTAATTGACAATGCAAGGCAAATTTTCAAGGTTCGCCAGGCGTGACAATGAAGACACCATCTGCTCGACGGAATGCACTTCGATTTTTGGGTGGTAGCTTGAGTTATGCACTGCCATGGTCAGCAACTCATTTTGATAATTGCTTCCCACGTATCCGCTCAAGGCGAGCTCACCACCTTGGGTACGATCGATGCGTAGCTCACTGCCTGCCGGCGCAATCGACTTCAGCCAGAGCCGGGCTTCGGTGAGATAGGATTGCGACATATACGCAGATGAAGGCAGCATTGCCGCATAGGCAATCCCCATCACGGCTAAAAAGCCGATTGCCCCACCTCCCAGAACGACATTGCGCTTCCAGCGTGGCATGGATAGCAATTCAGAAACACCTGATCGCCAAGAACGCTCCGACTTATTTTTTGCCATCAACGCTGCTACAGCATTATCAGTTTGCAAACTGGCCCAGTCAGTGCCTTTATCACCCACGATAAAATCAATGCTGCCGCAACGTACCGACTGCATATAGGCGATTTTTACTGTTTCACTTGGCGTCAGCTGTTTGTCCTGAATCGTGAGCGAACCATTGAGCGCTGTACAAATCAGACCTGCGACCGTCAGTAGCAACTGGCAATGCTGGGCTTCAACGCCCTCGTCTACAAGCACCAGAGAACAATCGGACTGGCAGCCCAAAATGAAGGGCACGCCTAGCTCCAGGCTGACCTCTGCCCCCTGATTAAATCCGCTAAGAATTCTGAGCGTTTTTTGCGTCATGATTTTTTTGTAATGCTGTCATGTACTAAAAGCAGAAGGCACGCACAACCGTCTAAATAGCCACCGCGTCCTGAGTTCTCAATATGTCGCTGGATCTGTTTGCGTCAATAAAATAAAGACGCCTCGCCATCTAGAATAAAACCGAACGCATTTCGGCCAGGGCCGGAAAACCGTAGGCAGTTGTTCATGACTGGCCGATAGATGTAGTCCGCTACGAGAAACCGGTCTTAATTGCAAAAAAAATCAGAAATCTCCTGAGAGATCTCTGATTTGGCAAGCGCGGCGCGGCCCGCTCCCGTTCCGTCCAACGGATATCCGTAATCGATACCCGCTTTCGGCCATCCAAGATGACATCAACACCATTTGGCACGGAACTGAACCCATTTCGGCCAGGCCCGGAAAACTGTAGTCAATTCGTTCATGGCTCGCCGATAGAAGTCGCACGGCTACGAGAAACTGATCTCATACGCAAAAAAAGACAACTATGCTGATGACATTGGTCCCTGCATTCAAGCTTATGCAGAAAAAAGTATCGATACGTCATCGTCAAGTCTTCCTCGCATGAACAGAACAGCAACATCGTGCAGATAATTCTCGTGCACAGTTTCCGCATTCGATCTGAAAAGGCCTCGTCATGTACTTACACCTTGCCAGCCAGCCGGGCAGCCCAGCGCCGCCCGATGAAGGAGATTTAATCGAAAAAGATTTTGAAAGTGCGTTCCCGGAAAAGGCGTCCCATGCCCGTCCTGTCGCCTCGATCATTGGGATCAATTCAAAACGGAACGCCGACGAGATAGAGCAGACTGCTCATGCGGCAATGAATGCGATTGGCTTGGACGGATTCGGATACGGGCGCTATTCTCGTTTGGGCGACACCATTCAAATCGTCGATTTCTTCGGTCATTTCGTCTTGCCTCCTTGGGCAAAACGCTACGTCGAACAGCGTTATTACGAGGTCGACCCACGCGTGCATTTCGCGTTCCGGCACGAATTGCCGTTTGTATGGGATTTATCGTCCCTGAACAATTTAGGTAGCATAGATAGACTGGCAAAGCGGTCCGGACAATTTCTGGCCGAGGCTGAGCATGCGGGCGTGCGCAGCGGGATTGCCTTTGGCATCCCCAATCCCAACACCGTGGAACGCGCCTTCATCAGCTTCTATTCGGCGAAACCCACCAAGGAATGGATTGTCGACAGCGTTGTCGGGCAGACTTATGCGGTAGGGCTAAAGATCCATGAGCTACTCACCCGCCACGCACAACAGAATTTAAGAACGGACTTCCAGATCGACTTGTCGGAGCTCCAGCGCCAGACACTGAAATTGGTCATCAATGGCGTGAGTCGGCGCGAGATAGCCCATCGTCTGGATACATCGCCGCAAAACATCGACTACCACATTCTCCAGCTTCGGAAAAAATTCGGGGTGCGAAATCATGTGCAACTGGCCTACGTGGTCGGCCGTCTGATGCTCGCCTGAGCGCTGCATCGTGTAGGGGCATTCTGTTGCTGCAACCCGTGCCAAACCCGAAAAGTAAAAAACCCGTCGATCTGTGAGTTTGCGTACCTCACAAATCGACGGGTTTTTAGTGTCCGCAGCAAACGCTCCGGTTCACCAGGCAACTTACGCGTCGCGCGATGCCTTTTTACGCTCGTGTTCCTTCAGGTAACGCTTACGCAGACGGATGCTCTTCGGCGTAACTTCAACCAGTTCGTCGTCGTCGATGAATTCGACCGCATATTCCAGCGACATTTCGATTGGCGGCACCAGGCGCACCGCTTCATCAGTACCCGAGGAACGGACGTTGGTCAGTTGCTTGCCCTTGATCGGGTTAACCACCAGGTCGTTGTCACGCGAGTGAATACCGATGATCATGCCTTCGTAGACCGGGTCATTGTGACTGACGAACATGCGGCCGCGATCTTGCAGTTTCCAGATAGCGTAGGCAACGGCGGCGCCGTCGTCTTGCGAGATCAGCACGCCGTTGCGACGGCCACCGAGTTCGCCCTTGGAGGCGTCGACCGGTGCGTATTCGTCAAACACGTGGCTCATCAAGCCGGTGCCGCGGGTCAGGGTCATGAATTCGCCCTGGAAGCCGATCAGGCCGCGTGCTGGAATGCGGTACTCGAGACGTACACGTCCCTTGCCATCCGGTTCCATGTTTTGCAGATCGCCGCGGCGACGGCCCAGTTCTTCCATGACGCCGCCCTGGTTGACTTCCTCAACGTCGACAGTCAGGTTTTCGTACGGCTCGTGGCGCACGCCATCGACCATCTTGAACACCACGCGCGGACGCGAAACGGCCAGCTCGTAGCCTTCGCGGCGCATGTTTTCGATCAGGATGGTCAGGTGCAATTCACCGCGACCCGACACTTCGTAGGTCGAATCATCGCCTTCAGCCTGTACCACGCGCAAGGCCATGTTGGCTTTCAGTTCGCGGTCCAGACGGTCCTTGATCTGACGGGTGGTGACAAATTTGCCTTCGCGGCCAGCCAGCGGCGAGTTGTTGACCATGAAATTCATGGTCAGGGTCGGCTCGTCGACCTTCAACATTGGCAAGCCTTCTGGGGAGTCAGGTGCGCAGATGGTGGAACCGATGCTGATTTCTTCGATGCCGTTGATCAGCACGATGTCGCCAGCCAGCGCTTCGTCTGCCAGCACGCGGTCCAGACCGCGGAAAGTCAGCACCTGGTTGATGCGGGCCTTGGTTGGCTTGTCGTCCGGGCCATTCATCCAGACCACGTCTTGCAAGGCTTTGACTTTACCGCGCAGGATACGGCCAACGCCGATCTTGCCAACGTAGGAAGAGTATTCCAGCGAAGTGATCTGCAGTTGCAGCGGGCCGTTAGGGTCATCTTCACGCGCTGGAACGTGCTTCAGGATGGCGTCAAACAATGGTTCCATGTTGCCGTCGCGGACGGTGTCTTCCAGACCTGCGTAACCTTTGAAGCCCGATGCATAGATGATCGGGAAATCCAGTTGCTCATCGGTTGCGCCGAGTTTGTCGAACAATTCGAAAGTCGCGTTCACAGCCTTTTGCGGATCTGCATTTTCGCGGTCGATCTTGTTGACGACAACGATAGGCTTCAAGCCCAGCGCCAATGCTTTACGCGTCACGAAACGCGTTTGCGGCATCGGGCCTTCTTGTGCATCGACCAGCAGCAAAACACTATCAACCATCGACAATACACGCTCAACTTCACCACCGAAGTCGGCATGGCCTGGGGTATCAACGATGTTGATGTGCGTGCCCTTGTATTCGACTGCGCAGTTCTTCGACAGAATCGTGATGCCGCGTTCTTTTTCAATATCGTTCGAATCCATCACGCGTGCATCGACGTGCTGGTTGTCACGGAAAGTGCCGGACTGACGCAGTAATTGGTCAACCAGAGTGGTCTTGCCGTGGTCAACGTGGGCAATGATGGCAATGTTGCGGATGGCGCGAGGTGTGTTTGACATGGTCAGTTTGGAGATTGGAGAACTTAGTAAGTGCGCAGACATAAATGCGCAGGATATTTATTGCTGAATATTTATTACTGAATATTTATTGCTGAATGTTTATTGCTACAAATGCGGCCAAAAATGCTCGCTAAGGCACTGCACAGAAGTACGGCAGATGTAGCGGAATTTGGGAGGCCGCGCATTATAGCATGATGCGCTGCACTACTTTATGAAAAGCCTTGTATTTTCAAAGAGTTGCTGTCTCAGTCAGTCTGCAAATTTGCTTTAAATCGGATTTTATGCGGGTTGCGCTGTGGCAATCAGGCGTTCCGGCGCCAGCACTCCGTATTCATGCAATTGTGCAGTGCCCAGCAGTTGGCGGCCAGACGGCGTACCGCTTGCACCCTGCTCCGGCCCTAGCCTATAGACGCGCACCCGTCCGGAATGTTCCGGCAGTACCACCTCTTCTTTCGCCAGCGTCAGACGCTGGCCTTGCAAAAAACGTATTGCCAGTGGTTCAGACAACAACACTTCCGGGAAAGAGGATAGCAAGCTGTCCACAGGCGCCAGCAAAGCTGCCCGCCCGCCCTCCTCGGTCGCCGTCAACTGCTCCAGCGTGACGCAGCCGGCCAAGGTCAGATGACCGACCTGGATCCTTCGCAGCTCCTGCAAATGCGCGCCGCAACCTAGCGCAGCGCCGATGTCTTCGCCCAACACCCGAATGTAGGTGCCTTTGCTGCAAGCTACCCGCAAGCGCAAAAACGGCGCCTGGTAATCCAGGAATTCCAATGTGTGGATAGTCACATCGCGCGCTTCGCGTTCCAGGGTGATGCCGGCGCGGGCATATTCGTACAGCGGCTTGCCGTCGCGCTTGAGCGCGGAATACATGGGCGGAACCTGCTGGATCGGGCCGCGGAACTTTGCCAGCGCTGCATCGATTTGCTCACGGCTGATGTCGACATCCTTGCGCTCCAGCACCTCGCCTTCGGTATCGCCGGTGGTAGTACTCACCCCCAGATGGATCAAGGTCTCATAAGTCTTGTCGGCATCCAGCAAATCCTGGGCAAACTTGGTCGCCTCGCCGAAGCACAGCGGCAGCACACCGGTGGCAAACGGATCGAGGGTGCCGGTGTGACCTGCCTTCTGCGCATTCAGCAGGCCCTTGGCCTTGATCAATGCATCATTGCTGGAAAAGCCGACAGGTTTATCCAACAGCAAAACGCCATTGAGCGGAATACGGATTCTTTTGGGTGGGCGTGATGCCATGGTAGCGGATACAAAAATGGAAAAAGCGGGAAAAGCGGAAACGGCCTGCCGTCGCCAGCAAGCCGCATCAAATTTATGACAATGACTGTTAGTAAACTCAACTAAGCAATCGTTTAATCCTGGCCATCGTCCTTGGACCGGGTAGCATTCGCCAGATCGATCAGGCGCGACATCTCGACGCCACGGGCAGTCGAATTGTCATGAATAAAATGCAAGGCCGGCAAGGTGTGGATAGACAAACGGCGGCCTAACTGGTTGCGCAAGAAACCGGCAGCCTGGGTCAAGCCTTTGACGGTATTCGCAATCGCTTCCAGGTCGTCGTTCAGCATCGTGAAAAACACCTTGGCATGGGCGTAATCCGGCGTCACCTGTACTTCGGTAATCGTAATCATGCCGACCCGCGGGTCTTTCAGCTCGAATACGATGATCTCCGACAAGTCCTTCTGAATCTGGTCTGCAACCCGCAAACCACGGCCAGGGATGGATTTACTATGTTTAGCCATACTTTTATTCAGCGCGTTTCCACGCTCTATCTTTCACAAATGAACTACCGACAATTAGAACTCATTTCATAAATATCCGTAAGTGCGAACGCGCGGCAGGCGTTGTAGGCCTAGGCGCGACGACGCGACGTAGCGGTGCTACGGCAAGGAGTCGCAACAACGGCATGCGACGCCTGCAGCCGTTCCCGAAGGGTTCTTGCCAGAAGAGGCGCTGGCCGCGTTGCGCTCCTTGCCAATAGCTCGCTATTGGACGCGTCGCACGCCTTGCCAGCGCCTCTTCTGGCAAGAACGCATCTCACGGATATTTATGAAATGAGTTCTAACCAGCACTACATGATATTACCAAATGAAAATCGGGCTGTTAGGCCCGATTTTCCTGCCTGCGCACATTCTTGCCGTGCGCGTGCCTGCGTTATTACAGAGTCCGTGCGACTTCTTCGACTTCAAAGATTTCGAGGTGATCGCCTTCTTTGATATCGTTAAAGTTCTTCAGGGTCAGACCGCATTCAAAGCCGGAACGGACTTCCTTGACGTCGTCCTTGAAGCGTTTCAGCGAATCCAGCTCGCCAGTCCACAAGACCACGTTGTCGCGCAGCAGGCGGACCGAAGCACCACGCTTGACCAAGCCTTCGAGCACGTAGCAACCGGCAATCGCGCCGACTTTGCTGACCAGCAGCACCTGACGAATCTCGACCAGACCCAGGTTCTGCTCGCGCTTCTCTGGTGACAACATGCCGGACATCGCTGCCTTGATCTCATCGACCGCATCATAAATGATGTTGTAGTAACGGATATCGACGCCATTGGCTTCGGCCAGCTTGCGTGCCGATGCATCGGCGCGGGCGTTGAAGCCGATAATCACGGCCTTCGAGGCTACCGCCAGATTGACGTCCGACTCGCTGATGCCGCCGACGCCGGCGTGCACCACTTGTACCCGGACTTCGCTGGTCGACAGCTTCTGCAACGATTGCACCAAAGCTTCTTGCGAACCCTGGACATCGGTCTTGATGATCATCGGCAGGTTCTTGACCTCGCCTTCGGCCATCTGGTCGAACATGTTTTCCAGCTTCGCGGCTTGCTGCTTGGCCAGCTTGACGTCACGGTATTTACCTTGACGGAACTGACCGATTTCACGCGCCTTGCGCTCATCTGCCATGACCATGACTTCTTCACCGGCAACCGGCACTTCTGTCAGACCCTGGATTTCGACCGGGATCGATGGACCCGCTTCGCTGATCGCCTTGCCGTTTTCATCCAGCATCGCACGCACACGGCCATAAGCCGAACCGGCCAGCACCACGTCGCCGCGTTTCAAGGTACCTGATTGCACCAGAATCGTTGCAACCGGACCACGCCCCTTATCGAGCCTTGCTTCCACTACCAGGCCACGGGCCGGTGCGGCAACTGCAGCCTTCAACTCCAGCACTTCTGCTTGCAGCAATACTTGTTCCAGCAAGTTGTCAATGCCTTCGCCAGTCTTGGCCGATACCGGCACGAATGGCGATTCGCCACCGTACTCTTCCGGCACAACTTGCTCAGCGATCAATTCTTGCTTGACGCGATCCAGGTTACCGCCCGGCTTATCGATCTTGTTGATAGCCACCACCAGCGGTACGCCGGCTGCTTTCGCATGGGCAATCGCTTCCTTGGTTTGCGGCATCACGCCATCGTCGGCAGCTACCACCAGAATCACGATATCGGTCGCCTTGGCGCCACGGGCGCGCATCGCGGTAAACGCTTCATGGCCCGGGGTGTCGAGGAAGGTGATCATGCCACGCGGGGTTTCCACGTGATATGCACCAATGTGCTGGGTAATGCCGCCAGCTTCGCCGGATGCAACCTTGGCGCGACGGATGTAATCCAGCAGCGAGGTCTTACCATGGTCAACGTGACCCATGACAGTGACCACCGGTGCCCGCGGCAGCAATTCGGCGTCGGTATGTTCTTCACCGTCGACCAGCAATGCTTCCGGATCGTCCAGTTTGGCAGCGTGCGCGGTGTGACCCATTTCTTCGACCAGAATCATCGAAGTTTCCTGATCCAGCACCTGGTTGATGGTGACCATCTGGCCCAGTTTCATCAAATGCTTGATGACTTCCGAAGCCTTGACCGACATCTTGTGCGCCAGCTCGGCAACAGTAATGGTTTCAGGAACATAAATGTCCTTGATCACCGCTTCTGTCGGCACCTGGAAATTACTTTCGTGATCGTCATTGTGCGAACTGCGACGGCCCTTCGGACCGCCACGCCAGCCATCGCGACCGCCGCCGGTATTACCGCGGGTCTTGATGCCGAGGCCGCGCTTCTTGGCCGCATCGTCTTGCCAGGTGGAAGAGACGTTAGCAGACTTGATCGATTTCTTGTCGACCACCACTTTTTTGTCGTCTTTCTTCTCGCCCGGTTTTTTATCCGCTGGCTTGTGCAAAGTACCTTCGGCCGTCTTGGCCGGCGCTGCTACCGGCGCTACCGGCTCAGGCGCCTTGATGACCCTGCGCGGCGCGTTCATCATCGCCTTGATCTGCGCAACTTCATCTTGCACGGCCTTGCGTGCACGTTCAGTAGCTGCAGATTTCTCAGCGGCTTCCTTGGCAGCTTGCGCAACTTTTTGCTTTGCTTCTTCGTTCGCCAGACGCTTCTTTTCTTCAGCGGCAGGATCTTCCTGCTTCTTAGGCGCACCCGCAGCAGAATCAGCAGCGGAATCAGAAGCAACCCGCGCCGTCGCGTCAGCAGCGGCTTTTTTAGCTTCGAGTTCAGCTTTCTTGGCGTCGCTTTCAGCTTTTTGCGCAGCCTTGGCTTGCGCTTCTTTCTCAGCTTCCAACTTGGCCAGGCGCTCTTGCTTCTCGATCAATTCGGCTTCCTGGCGAGCGATCAATTCGGCTTGACGACGAGCTTCTTCAACCCGACGCGCCTGTTCGGCTTCGTCGATGACCGGTGCGACAGGCGCAACCGCCGCTGCCGGTGTTTCGGCAACAGGCTCGTCGCGTTTGACGAAAGTACGTTTCTTGCGCACCTCAACCTGGATCGTGCGCGACTTGCCGGTGGCGTCAGCCTGCTTGATCTCGGTAGTTTCCTTGCGAGTCAGCGTGATTTTCTTCTTTTCGCTGTCAGGAACCGCACCGTGCGAACGGCGCAGGTGTTCCAGCAGACGATCCTTGTCTTCTTTCGACAAGGCGTCGTCAGTCGAATTTTTCTGGACGCCAGCCGATTGCAGTTGTGTCAGCAGGAGATCCGCTGGCATTTTCAGCTCGGTGGCAAATTGGGCTACATTGTTACTCGCCATTCAGTCCTCTTTTTCTATGTGGCGCGGCAGACGATATCGGAACCTCTCGGATCACTGGATCACTTGGCTTCCGCTATATTCCATGCCTTGGCCTGCAGGGCTTTGGCATGATCATCGTACTTGGCATCGATGAGTTTCATCTCATCGTCGGTCACATCTTTAAACTCTTCTTCAATCAAATGACGGGCACGGTCGGCTGGCAGAGCCAGGATCGCGCCAAATTCGTCATAAGCCAGTCCGGTGAATGCAGTCAATGTCTTGACTCCCGCCAAACCCAGCTTGCCGGCGGTAATCCGGTCCATGCCGTCGAAATTGACCAGGGCATCTTCCATGCCTTCCAGTCCTTCTTCCGAAGCAATCGCTTCTGTCACCAGCGCGTCACGAGCCCGGTTACGCAGTTCGTTGACGGTATCTTCGTCAAACGAATCGATTTCCAGCATTTCGGTAATCGGCACGTAGGCGATTTCTTCCAGGCTGGCAAAACCTTCTTCCACCAGAATGTCGGCGACTTCCTGGTCGACATCCAGTTTTTCCATGAACAGGGCACGGATCGCAGCAGTTTCCACCGCCGATTTATCCGCTGACTCTTCCGCTGTCATGATGTTGATCTGCCAGCCGGTCAGTTCTGCCGCCAGACGCACATTCTGACCGCCGCGACCAATTGCGATAGCCAGATTTTCTTCGTCCACCACGACGTCCATTGCGTGTTTTTCTTCGTCAACCATGATCGAAGAAACGTTGGCAGGAGCCAGGGCGCCGATGACGAATTGCGCTGGATCTTCCGACCACAACACGATATCGACACGTTCGCCGCCCAGTTCGCCGGTCACGGCTTGCACGCGTGAACCACGCATGCCAACGCAGGTGCCGATAGGATCGATGCGCTTGTCGGCAGTGAATACAGCGATCTTGGCGCGCACGCCAGGGTCACGCGCTGCCGACTTGATTTCCAGCGAGCCTTGCTCGATTTCCGGCACTTCAAGTTCGAACAGCTTCATGATGAATTCCGGCGCGGTACGCGACAGAATCACTTGCGGGCCGCGTGCATTGCGGTCGATACGCAGGATGAATGCACGGACGCGGTCGCCGATACGCAGGTTTTCCTTAGGGATCGTCTGGTCGCGCGGCAAACGGGCTTCAATCTTGCCCGATTCAACGATCGCATCACCACGTTCCATCCGCTTGATGGTGCCGGTAACCAGCGAATCGCCGCGTTCCAGGAAGTCCGCCAGGATCTGTTCGCGTTCAGCGTCACGGATACGTTGCAGCACGACTTGTTTGGTGTCTTGGGCAAAGCGGCGACCGAAATCAACCGATTCGATCGGCTCTTCAATGTGGTCGTCGACTTCGACGTCGTCAATCTGTTCCTTGGCTTCGAACAACAGGATTTCCTGGTCCGGCAATTGCAGGCCGGCCTCATCCGGCACTACGTGCCAGCGACGGAAGGATTCGAACTCGCCGGTTTCACGATCGATCGTGACGCGGATGTCGACATCACCCTCGTAGCGTTTCTTGGTTGCCTGTGCAAGTGCGTGTTCGAGCGCACCGAACACCACATCTCGATCGACGTTTTTTTCATGCGCGAGCGCATCGACCAACAATAAAATTTCGCGACTCATGCTTTGCGACTCCTAAAATCCACTTGCGGCACCAAGTGTGCCTTGTCTACGTCAGCGAGCGTAAAATCCAACACCGCCGACCCATCGTTTGTTTCAAATTCAATTTTCAGATTGTCACCGTCCGGCTCGCCCAGCACGCCCTGGAATGTCTTGCGATGCGCGGCGCCAGGCATAGGGATACGCAATTTGACAATTGCCTCCTTGCCGGCAAAACGCACATAGTCAGCCAGTTTCTTCAGCGGCCGGTCCAAGCCTGGCGACGACACTTCCAGACGCTCGTACACGACATTTTCCACCGTCAATACGTGCAGAAGTTGATGCGTCACTTTTTCGCAATCTTCTACCGTGATCTGGCCTTGCCCGGCATTTTCAGGTGTGAAGTCGATGTATACGCGCAACAAACCACGCGCGGCCTTTTCGAATTCGACCAGCTCGTAGCCCATGCCAACCACGGTTGTTTCAATTAGCTCCAGCAACTGCAAAGCAACTCCCCAATAAAGATCCGCACATCTCGCAATGTTCCTGCAATTTAAAACCGGTTGAAAACGAAAAGCAAAAAAAAAATGGGCATCTGCCCATCTTCTTATCGTTTGTCATTTCAAGCAGTTTCACGAGATCGGCTGCGAATTAATTTCTCAATTAATTCTGTCAATGACTTCTGTTAACTTGTAAATTATAAACGATTAGGCTATGTACCGCAATGCGGGAAATTTGCATTTCCTGACAATTCGTCGTCTCGCGACGGCGAATTGATCAATATTGCAACACTCTCCAGGCGATGCATCCACATCTATTCGCGGCTTTTGCTGCCAAGCCGCAATCCACGACGCTCGATGGCGCCATGGTTAACATCTATTTAGCCGCGTGGACGACGGCGCGGCCCGCCTTGTGCGCCGTAATGCCCGCCACCTGTTTGTCCGCCAGCCGCCTTGTTGGGACGTGCAGGACGCGCAAAACCATTACCGCCGCCATTACGTCGTTGCTGCCCAGCATCAGGAAAGCCCAACGCAGTTTGCAAAGGATCCGGCTGCCGGCTACGCTGCTGACCGCCACCACCACCCTGGGGACGGCCTTGGCCACCACCTTGCGGACGACCTTGGCCGCCGCCCGGGCCACGACCACGCGGCTGACCACCAAAGCCTTGATCACGGTAAACACCCGGGCCTTGCGGCGCGCTGTCGGCGCGATTGCCGTTAGGCTCGCGGTCTTTATTGAAATCGGGACGGCCCTTGCCGCCACCTGCATTCTGGCCGGCTGCTGGTTTGTCGAGGCCGTGCGCAGTCATCATGTCACGTACTGCATTTTCATCCAGCTCTTCCCAACGGCCACGCTTGAGACCGCGTGGCAGCGTCATGGCGCCGTAACGGGTACGAATAAGACGCGATACGGTCAGGCCAATAGCTTCAAACATGCGGCGCACTTCGCGGTTACGGCCTTCGCCGATCACCACGCGATACCATTTGTTGATGCCTTCGCCGCCGCCGTCGGCAATTTTCGTGAATTGGGCCACTCCGTCTTCCAGCTCGACACCGGCCAGCAATTTCTGGCGCATGCCCTGCTCCAGCTCACCCAAGGTACGCACCGCGTATTCGCGGTCGATACCGTAGCGTGGATGCATCAGGCGGTTTGCCAGGTCACCCGAGGTTGTAAACAACAGCAAACCTTCGGTGTTGAAATCCAGGCGTCCTACGGCCAGCCATTTGGCGGCCTTCATATTAGGCAAACGGTCGAATACCGATGGACGGCCATCCGGGTCGTTGTGGCTGACGATTTCGCCAGCCGGCTTGTGATACACCAGCACCCGTGGCGGCTTCTTGCTCACTTTGCGTTGCAACAACTTGCCGTTGATGCGGATTTGATCGGTTGGCAAGATGCGCTGGCCGATATGTGCTGGCTCGCTGTTGACCGAAACCCGGCCGGCGATAATCAGCTCTTCCATATCGCGCCGTGAACCCAGGCCGACCTCTGCCAATACCTTGTG
This sequence comes from Collimonas sp., assembly GCF_035566375.1. GTDB lineage: Bacteria > Pseudomonadota > Gammaproteobacteria > Burkholderiales > Burkholderiaceae_D > Collimonas. The sequence continues at coordinate 6,084 of NZ_DATMRK010000009.1, read as the reverse complement.
CAGTTTAGGCGCATCATCTTCGGCGGTCAGATCACGCCGGACATTCTTTTGCGCAGCCTGGCGACGGTCGTTCGCGTCCTCGGTGGTCACCAGCGTATCGAAGGACTCGGAGGTGACGAAAGAGAAAACTTCATCGGCGTCGCCGCCACGGGCTCCCGGTTTGCCATTGCGCTGGCCGGGTTGCCCTGGCTTGCCATTCTGCCCTTGCGGCTTCTTGCCCTTTTGCTGGCGATCGCGTGAATTGCGATCCCCGCTACGGTCGCCATTACGCTCGCCGCCACGGCCGTTGTTACGGTCGCCACGCGGCTGGCGCGGCTCGCCCGCAGGAGTATCGGCATTTTGCGACACAGCCGGCTGACCTTCGACGACAGCCACATTACCGGTCTCGACCACGGAATCCGCAGCGGCCGCTGACTCTTGTGCACGCTGGGCGGCGCGGTTGCTACGCAATGCGCGCGGACCACGTACGCCACGCTTGGCCGGCCGCTCGCGCGGCGCGGTTTCAGCATTCGCTGTATTCACCACACTCACGAATGGCGCCACATCCACGGCAGCAGGTGCTGCCTGGGTAACCACCTCAACACTGACAGCCGGCTCAACCGCTACAGCCGCCGCCTTCTTGCGCGGCGCAGCTTTAGGCTTGGCGGGCGCAACAGCTTCTACTGCGGCGACGGCAACATGCGCTACTTCCGATGCAGCACTACTCTCGTCGGCTGTCACAGCTACTTTCTTGCGCGGCGCGCGTTTGACCGGTTCTGCGACATCTGCAGAAGAGGTCTCTACCGCAGCCGGGGCATCAGCCGCGACCGTCGCAGCCTTGCGCGCTCTTGGCTTTTTAGCCGGCTTCGGTTCAGTGGCGGCTGTCACGTCGACGACCGGTGCATCATTGGAACTAGGTGGGTTCATTATTCAGGTGTTGGTTATGCCGACCTGGCGTAGCTTCATCATCCGATTCGGGCGCGTGGTCGTTGGTGTGGGTTTCATTCGATGCAATTGATGCTACTTGCGAGTGAGCAACTACTTCCTCATCCGCTTCCATCGCATTTTCCTTCGTGATTTCTGATTGTTCTGTTTGTTCTGATGCATGATCAAGCACATCTTCTGCAACTGGCCCCGCGTCTGCTATCTGCTTCGCATCGGCTGCTATGTGATCTTGCCGATCTTGCTCATCCTGACCGGCGAGTTCTGATTCCTGCTCGGCGATCACTAGGTTTGCTTCCTGCGCCGCAGCAGCATCCAGTACTGCCCTGGCCTCGATACTTGCCTCCAGATCGGCTTCCAATGCCTGCAATTCAAGCAAATTGCCTTCCTGCATGTCATTTCTTGCAACTTGCTGCAGCGGTGGCAATTGATCCAGCGATGTCAGGCCGAGATCATCCAGAAACTGCTTGGTGGTGGCAAACAATGCCGGGCGTCCTGGCACGTCACGATGCCCGATGGCCTCGATCCAGCCGCGCTCTTCGAGCATTTTTACAGTTTGCGAATTAACTGTTACACCACGAATTTCCTCGATATCGCCACGCGTCACAGGTTGACGATAGGCAATAATTGCCAGGGTTTCCATCGTCGCACGCGAGTATTTCGGCGGCTTTTCCGGATTCAGGCGTTCCAGATAAATTTTCATCTCGGGACGGCTTTGGAACCGCCATCCGGTCGACAGAGCGACTACCTCAATGCCCTTGTCAGCCCAGTCGCTACGCAACTCCTCCAGCATAGACTTGATCGTATCCGCATTGATTTCGCCGTCGTCTTCGCCAGCCACCGCATACAGCTTTTTCAAGTCGTTAAGCGACAGCGGCTCGTGAGCACAGAGCAATGCAGTTTCGAGGACTTTCTTGGCCTCAATAATATTCATGTACGACGTAGTTTATTTAAATTTTATTAAAAATTTCGCAGAGCTTATGTTCAACGGCAGGCAGGGCCTGGTCAAAGGAAAAGCTGTTGATACTGCTGTCCAGCGCCCGTTAGAGGAGGATTAATGAGGGCGGGGACAATAAGACTTGAACAAGACGGGTAACACACCGCTCGTTCCTTCAATTTTGATCTGGCCGGCGCCGCAACTGCTGAATCACTACTGGAGCCGAACCTGCAACTAATCAAAAAATGTTGAGAGCTAGTTTAGCACAAAGCGGATGGGAAGGCGTATCGATCTTGCGGATGTGGTTATTTGACGATAGCCGGCAAAAGGGGAGTTTGCCGATTCGCTATCGTCGAGGCTAGTAATCTGGCGAGCCGTCGGCAGGCCAGGAATTTGCTTAACTACCGCGATAGGTCGAGTACGACCAGGGCGAAACAACCAGCGGTACGTGATAATTTTGATCGGCATGGGCAATGCCAAAAGCCAGCGTGACATCATCAACAAAGCGCGGGCTCGGCAGATCGATTCCTTGCGCAGCGAAATAGTCGCCGGCCGAAAACACCAGCTCATATTGTCCAACCTGCATTTCTTCGCCCTGCAGCAAAGGCGCGTCAACCCGGCCATCCTGATTGGTCGTTGCGTTCTTTAACAGCTTGCGGCCACTGGCGCTGACCGCGTACAGTGCTATTTTGACATCAACACCCGGCTTACCCTGGGTGATATCCAGAACGTGTGTGCTTAACTTTCCCATGACATTTCCCTATATCGATTAGTTGAAAACCAGTATCGATCAAATGATATACCGCTGGGTCTAGCTCAATATACTATCCGGCATATATTAATCATGGCTGCAGCGCACATAATCCAAAAAACCAAATCAACTCTCCAGGCCAAGCAATGACACACAATACCGATCCCAACTATCCGCGCGACATGACCGGCTACGGCCGCACTCCGCCGCACCCGCAATGGCCGAACCGGGCTCGGATTGCCTTGCAGTTCGTCCTCAATTATGAAGAAGGCAGCGAAAACTGCGTGCTGGACGGCGACGCCGGCTCGGAGACCTTCCTGTCGGAGATCATCGGCGCGCAAAGTTTCCCGGCGCGGCACATGAGCATGGAATCGCTGTACGAATACGGTTCGCGTGCCGGCGTCTGGCGTTTGCTGCGCATGTTTGAAGAGCGCCGCCTGCCTCTGACCGTGTTCGGTGTTGCGCGAGCGCTACAGCGCAACCCGGAAGCAACCGCTGCGTTTCAAGAACTTGGACATGAAATTGCCTGCCACGGCTTGCGCTGGATCAGCTACCAGAATATCGACGAAGCCACCGAACGGGCCCATATCGCCGAAGCCGTCGCCGTCATCAAACAGCTGACCGGCAGCGCCCCACTCGGCTGGTATACCGGCCGCGATTCGCCCAATACGCGCAGGCTGGTGCTGGAACATGGCGGCTTCAGCTACGACGCCGATCATTACGGCGATGACCTTCCGTTCTGGGAGCAGGTCAAGGTCAACGGCAAGAATGGCGAAAACAACGGCGAAACGCTGATCAAACCACAGCTGATCGTGCCTTACACCCTGGACACCAACGACATGCGCTTCGCCGCTATGCAAGGTTTCAATTCAGGCACCCAGTTCTTCGATTACCTGAAAGACGCTTTCGATGTGCTGTATCGCGAAGGCGATCCGCATGGCCTGAACCAGCCGAAAATGTTGTCGATCGGCCTGCATTGCCGTCTGGTCGGCCGTCCTGGACGCGCCGCGGCCCTGGCGCGCTTCCTGGATTATGTGCAGAGCCACGGCCAAGTGTGGATAACCCGTCGCATCGATATCGCCGATCACTGGCGCGCCACGCATCCATTCCAGGCATAAACGATTTTTTTACCGTCGTGGCGGTTCCACGGATTCACCATCCATCATTTGAAAAAGATGGAATTACTCATAAAACGGAGACGACACCATGCAGCAAACCCGCCAGACATCCGGCAAATTATCCGCGGCCGCAACAGCCAACCGCATCCGTAACAAAGCGCTAGTCGCAGGCATGTCTGGCAGCCTGCTCGCACTGTCCGCCCTGATTGTCATGCAGCCGGCAAAAGCCGCCGACTGGAGCGACAACTCCATCGGCTACCGCTATGGCACCAAGTTCGCCGAGCCGTACAACGATCAGGACCTCACTAAAAACATCATCAATTTCACGCATGCCAGCGGTTACAAGTACGGCAGCAACTACTTGAACGTCGACCTGCTGATGTCGGACCACAAGGACGACAATGCGCAAGAAGCGTATGTCGTCTATCGCCACACGCTCGACATTGGCAAGATCTCGGGAAAGGACTTTAAATTCGGCCCGGTCAAAGGCATCGGCTTCACTGGCGGTTTCGACTGGAACACCAAGAACGACAATAGCTATGCGTCGAAAAAACGCATGCTGGTGGTGGGTCCGACGCTGATGATGGATGTACCCGGCTTCCTCAACATCAGTCTGTTTGCGCTGTTTGAAAGCAACCAGCCGATAGGCGTCACCAGCCGCTACCGCTACGATACGCATCCGATGTTGAACATGAACTGGGGCATCCCGCTCGGCTCTTCCGCTTTTTCATTCGAGGGCTATGTGAACTGGATCGGCGCCAAGGGCAAGAACGAATTCGGCGGCCCCACCTCGCCGGAAGTCAATTTCGACGGACAGGTCATGTACGACCTAGGCACGCAGCTGGGCATGGGTAAAAATACTTTCAAAGTCGGCCTGGAATATCAGTACTGGAGAAACAAGTTCGGCAATCCGCACAATGTCCCAGGCTCCCTGGCCAAGACGCCGATGATCCGCGCCGAATATCACTTCTAAGCAGCAGCAAATGCTGCGAGGCAACGCTGCAATACAGGGGCGCATCGTCAAGACGCTCCTGTATCATCTGATATTTGCAACCGCGGCTTTTATGCCGACATCATGAGCTTATCCTCTAGCGGCCGCCCGGCCGCAATCAGCGAGGCCGAATGGCAGATCCGCCAGGATCTGGCGGCCTGCTATCGCCTGTGTGCCCTGAAACACTGGGATGACCTGATATACACCCACATCTCCGCCTCGGTACCCGACGAGCCCGGGCATTTTCTGCTGAACCCGTTTGGCTATCGTTTCGATGAAGTCTGTGCATCCAACCTGGTCAAGATCGATGGCCAGGGACGTATCGTCGGCAATTCTCCTTATCAAGTGAACGTCAGCGGTTTTGCCATCCATGGCGCGGTCCATGCGGCAAGAGCAGATGCGGTTTGCGTCATGCATTTGCACAATACCCATGCGGTGGCGATCGGCATTCAGGCCGACGGCTTGCTGCCGATTTCGCAGCACGCGCTGCGTTTTTACGAACAGATTGCCTATCACGACTATGAGGGACTGGCGCTCAGCGCCAGCGAGCAAAACCGCATGGTCGAAAAACTCGGGAAACTGCCCGCCATGCTGTTGCGCAATCACGGCAGCCTGATATGCGGCCGCACCATCGCTGAAGCCTATGTGCTGATGGACACCCTGGACAAGGCTTGCGAAATACAGCTCAAGCTGAGTTCCGGCGGCGGCCGGCTGACCTTGCCATCTCAGGAAATCTGCCGCAAAACCCGCGACCAGCTATTGGGCGACGGCAGTCCCGAAGGTGTGCTGGAATGGCCTGCCCTGCTGCGCAAACTCGATGCCATCGATCCCAGCTACCGACACTGATCTCCCCCTTAACCGAAAGAAAGGATTTTCATGCCGACTTTTAACGTACAGCTGTTTGAAGGCCGCAGCATCGAGCAAAAGCGTGCTTTCGTCAAAGCCATCACCGAGGTCACTTGCAAGACATTGGAATGCGGACCGGAATCGGTGGATATCATCATCCAGGAAGTCAAACGCGAAGACTGGGCTACTGCCGGCAAATTATGGTCCGACTGAGTTTATGAAACACTTGCGCACCAGCGCATAAAAAAAGGAGCCACGGCAACGTGACTCCTTTTTTACTTACAGATGTTTCAATCAGACAAATTCGCCGATCTGCTTGACCACCGCATCGCGTACCGAACCGCTCACCACAAACGATTGCGCCACCGCGATATCGTTATGGAACCAGCGATCGCCTTCCAGGCAAGCCGGAATCTGCCGGCGGATTTCCTGATACGCCGCCTGCGTACCCTGGCCCAGCACAAAACCCGGCAGCAAATCTTCCGTCATGGTCAAGGCCTGCGCCGCCAGCAGCATCTCA
>NZ_DATMRK010000008.1:0-41526 GCF_035566375.1 Collimonas sp. | reverse complement strand
CCGGTTCGCGTCGCTGTCAAATCGTTTTGTTTGTCAGCAGCAGAGAGATGAGATTATGTGGCGTTTCCAGTTTTTCGTCAACTACTTTTTTACTACTCACCGAAAAACTTTTTACTACCACCACAACTTCCTAACCCGCTTCCCCACTTCAAACTTCGCTCGCAAAAACAGCTCATTTACCTCTCAGCTGCTTCGCTTGTTTCGCGTCGTTCTCAACGGGAGGCGAACTATAGCAAACCATTTCGCCCTATGGCAAGCGATTTGTTAAAGATTTTTAAAAACAGGTAAACGCTTCCCTAAGAATGCCTGCATGCCTTCCTTTTGATCTTCTGTAGCGAAGGTACTGTGGAACAGCCGGCGCTCAAATTGAATGCCTTCCGCCAGGGTGGTTTCATAGGCACGGTTGACCGACTCCTTGATCATCATGACCGCCGGTAACGACATAGAGGAAATCACAATTGCCGCTTCCATGGCTTCCTGCAGCAATCTGTCCAATGGCACGACACGCGACACCAGGCCGGCGCGCTCAGCTTCAGCAGCATCCATCATGCGTGCGGTCAGGCACATGTCCATCGCCTTGGATTTTGATATGGCGCGTGGCAAACGCTGGGTACCGCCGGCACCGGGAATGATGCCCAGCTTGATTTCAGGCTGGCCGAATTTGGCATTGTCGGCGGCAATGATGAAGTCGCACATCATGGCCAGCTCGCAGCCGCCGCCCAGGGCAAACCCGGCTACAGCCGCAATCACCGGCTTGCGCACGCTGCGGATCTTCTCCCAGTTGCGGGTAATGTAATCGCCTTTGAATACATCCATATAGCTCAGCTCAGCCATGCCGCCGATGTCGGCGCCGGCAGCAAAGGCCTTGTCGCTACCTGTCAAGACGATGCAACCGATTTCAGGATCAGCGTCGAATTTCAGCAAAGCTTCGCCCAATTCGCTCATTAGCTGATCATTCAAGGCGTTCAGAGCCTTAGGGCGATTCAGATGGATTAGGCCGACTTTCCCTTGTATTTCAATCAGAATATTTTCGTATGTCATTGCAGATCCCATTTAACTTGAGTCGAATAAACTTAATTGTAGCGCCGCTGGATAACGGATAGGATGACTGTAACGTGGATACTTAACAGTCGCCCTCGGAATCTTCCAGCTTTCAAACTGTCTATGTTTGAGTACGGTTCGATAATAAAGCTCTATATTATTAAAGCGCTATATTAGTGCTCTGTATTAAAGCTCTGCATTAGAGCCCTATATATTACCGACAAGATCGCCAGATTTTGACCGACACCCCTTTTTCAACCAGAAGGAGGCAAGCCATGTTCAAAACCATTCTTGTACCAACCGACGGCTCTCACTTGTCAGACAAAGCCATCAATACAGCGATTGAGTTTGCCAAATTCAGCGGCGGCAAGATAATTGCCCTCTCGGTTGCCGAACCTTACCCGTTCTCGCCGATGGCGGAGAGCACCATGGCGACCGACCCTGGCACCTATGAAGAAAACATGCTGGCGCTGGCAAAGCTCAACGTGCAAAAGGTCGCCGATGCCGCCAAGACTGCTGGCGTTCCCTGTGAAGTGCTGACTGCACAGGCTTTTAATCCCGACGAAGAAATCATCAGCGCGGCCGAGAAATATCATTGCGACGCAATTTTCATGGCTTCGCATGGCCGCAGCGGTCTGAGCCGTTTGTTTTTAGGAAGCAAAACCCAACGAGTACTGGCGCACTCCACCATCCCGGTGCTGGTCCTGCGCTAAGCTCTTACCGGCAAGCTCGCCACACTCGACGCCAGACAGCGTCGAGCCTTGCCCCCCTAATGCACCGCCGCCAGCTTTGGCAGTAACAACCACATCATGCCGCGTTGCTTCATCTTGCCGGCCTTGTCGCCAGCCTCATCGCCAAAACCCCAGAAGAAATCAGCTCTTACCGCACCTTTGATGGCCCCACCGGTATCCTGCGCCACTACCAGCTGCTGTAACGGCACATTGTTATTGGGCTGAGTCGTCGCCAGGAACACCGGCGTACCCAACGGCACAAACTGCGGATCCACAGCGATCGAGCGCAACGGCGTCAGCGGCACGCCTTGCGCGCCTTTGGGCCCCTTGCTCGGATCAAGCACCTTCTCCTCCTTAAAGAAAACATAGCTAGGATTAGCGTTCAACAATTCCTGCTGCCGGCCCGGATTCGCCGCCAGCCACGCTTTGATCCCCTGCGCAGAAGCCTGGGCCAGGCTCAGCTCCCCTTTATCGACCAGATAACGGCCGATCGACTTATAGGGATAACCGTTTTGATCAGCATAGGCGACACGTACAATGCTGCCGCCGTCATTCAACTGGACTCGGCCGGAACCCTGGACCTGCAGGAAAAACGCATCGATAGGGTCATCCACCCATAAGATTTCCTTGCCGGCCAGCGCCCCGGATTTATCCAGCTCGGCGCGATTCGGATAGGGCAGCACCTTATTGCCCACCAGGCGGCCGCGCAGACGCAAGCCTTTCAACTCGGGATAAATACTCGCCAACTCGACCGTGATCAGATCCTCCGGCGCCCGGTAAATGGGCGTTTGATACGGACCACCACGCTTGCGCGACCCTTTCAGCAAAGGCTCGTAGTACCCGGTCACGAGACCATTGTCGGAACCATCGGCATTAATAACTTGATAAGGGGTGAAAAAAGATTGGAAAAATGTGCGTACTGCATTTTCATTGCTACCATCCAGCCCCGCAGCAACAGCGCATGGTTCTTTCCAGTCGGTCTTGCGCGCCAGGGTTGAGCATGAAGTCAGGAAAGCCGGTAACGCCTGGCGCAAATCGTCACTACCCCAACCCGGCAAAGCGGCAAAGGTGGTGGCGCGCAAGCTGGCGCCGGGCGTGGCGGACGGCGTCGTAGGGATGCCGGGCGGGCGCTGAGTTTCCTGCACTGGCGTGGTGACTGGGGCGGTGGTACAGGCAGCTAAACTGAGTCCGATGATTAAGGCAGTTAAGGCGGAAACGGGTAGACTGATACGTTTAAATGGCATTTAGGATTCTTTATGTGGTTAGTGGCTCTCGAAGCGTGCTTCGCCTTCTTCGTATTCGCATTCATTGTCTGGTGGACCATGTTTTCCGGCCGTAAGCCGGATCAGAAACCACCCGCCAAGTCGTTACCACCTAAAGACAAGGGCAAGGACCAATAGATTCAATCCAGAATGCGTCAATCCAGAATGCTTCAATCCCGAGCGCGTCAATGCAAAGTGCGCGGCAGGGACAGGATAAATTCCGGAATCCGCGCCTCGAATTGCTCGCCGTCCTCGGCGACGCAAAAATACTCGCCCAGCATCGAGCCTTGCGGCGTCGCCATCGAAGTGCCGCTGGTGTATTCAAACTGCTCGCCGGGCTGCAGCAAAGGCTGGTGGCCGACCACGCCCAGGCCGCGCACTTCCTCGACATGATTATTAGCGTCGGTGATTACCCAGTGGCGTGAAATCAATTGCGCGGCGACCTGGCCGGTATTCCTGATCGTGATCGCATACGCAAATACATAGTGCGAACTGTCAGGTTGAGACTGCTCTTCCAGATACTGGGTTCTGACAGAAACGGTGAATTCATAGGCGGCCATGCTGATTTCCTCGATTGACGCTATATAGCTAACAGCTCATTGCACACGAATTTACCCCTGGACGCAAGCTGCAAGGAAGCCAGGCGCAAGGCTAAAGGGTAAAATAGCGCTCTTTTTAGCGCCCTTCCCTGGATTGCCCGCCATGCCAACCTATCGTATCGCTCCCAGTATCCTCTCCGCCGACTTCGCCCGCCTGGGTGAAGAAGTACGCAATGTTGTCCGCGACGGCGCCGACATGATCCATTTCGACGTGATGGACAATCATTACGTTCCCAATCTGACCATCGGGCCGCTGGTATGCGAAGCAATCCGGCCGCACGTGCAAGTGCCGATCGATGTCCACCTGATGGTCAAACCGGTGGACCGCATCATTCCCGATTTTGCCAAGGCCGGCGCCAATATCATCACTTTCCATCCGGAAGCATCGGACCACGTCGACCGCTCGTTGCAACTGATACGCGACAACGGCTGCAAAGCCGGCCTGGTATTCAATCCGGCCACCCCGCTGCATTATCTGGATTACGTCATGGACAAGATCGACATCATCCTGATCATGTCGGTCAACCCTGGTTTCGGCGGTCAGTCGTTCATTCCGGAAGCGCTCAAGAAAATCGCCGAAGTGCGCCAGCGCATCGACGCTTCAGGTCGCGAGATCATGCTGGAAGTCGACGGCGGCATCAAGATCGAGAATATCGCCGCGGCAGCAAAGGCCGGCGCCGATACCTTTGTCGCCGGCTCGGCCATCTTCGGCAAGGCCGACTACAAAGCAGTGATTGATGACATGCGCGCCCAACTGGCAACCGTATGAATACGGCAGCACCTGAAATCGTTGCTCTAAAGGGTATCGCCGCCGCCATCATCGATCTGGACGGCACCATGCTGGATACCGCCCCGGATTTCCATGTCGCCGTGAATCGCATGCGGGCCGAACTGGCGCTGGCGCCGCTGCCGCAAAAAACGATTATCGATTTTGTCGGCAAGGGCAGCGAAAACCTGATCCGGCGCGTACTCGGCGTCGATTATCCGCCGGCAGAAGTAGAGCAACGTTTCAGCGCCGCGCTGGATTCTTATCAAAGTCACTACGCCGTGGTCAACGGCAGCTACGCCACACTCTATCCGGGCGTTCTGGACGGCCTGCAAGCGATGCGCGATAAAGGCTTGCGGCTGGCATGCGTGACCAACAAACCGCTGGCGTTCGCGGTGGCCCTGCTGCAGAAAACCGGCTTGCATGCCTATTTCGAGGTGGTGTATGGCGGCGATTCCTTCCCGCTGAAAAAACCGGACCCGATGCCGCTGCTGGCAGTGTGCGCCGATTTCAAGCTGCAACCGGCGCAGGTAGTCGCCATCGGCGACTCCAGCAACGACGCCCAGGCAGCGCGCGCCGCCGGTTGCCCGGTGTTTAACGTACCCTATGGATACAATCACGGCGAGTCTATACAAGACGTCGATTCGGATGGTATAGTCGCTTCGCTGCTTGTTGCAGCACAAAACATAAGCCACTGAACCGACTTATTTAATACATCTCTCTCATGTTTCTCGACAAAAAACATCAAGTCCCACTAGCCGCCCCTGAGGCCTGGCTATGGCGACGCTGGCAATCCTGGACCAACTAAGTCCGCTGATCGCTGCTGCCTGCTATTCACCTTTTAAGTCGCAGGCAAGTTTTTTGTAGTGCACCACCGCTGTTTTACAATAGCGGTCTGGAGAAAAACATGACTGAACTCGAATTCAAATCGCTGGCCACGCAAGGCTACAACCGTATCCCGCTGATCGCAGAAGCTTTTGCCGATCTGGAAACTCCGTTGACGCTGTATCTGAAACTGGCGCAAACCCAGCACACCGGCAAAAACACCTTCTTGCTTGAATCGGTAGTCGGCGGCGAACGTTTCGGCCGCTACTCCTTCATCGGTTTGCCGGCCAGCACGCTATTGCGCAGCTACGGCACGCGGATCGAAGTGGTCAAGGACGACAAGGTGATCGAAAGCCGCGAAGGCAATCCGCTCGATTTCATCGCCGAATTCCAATCGCGCTACAAAGTGGCGCTACGCCCTGGCCTGCCACGTTTTTGCGGCGGCCTGGCGGGTTATTTCGGTTACGACACGGTGCGCCACATCGAAAAGCGCCTGGCAAACTCGACGCCCAAGGATGATCTCGGCCTGCCTGACATTCAATTGCTGCTGACCGAAGAACTGGCGGTGATCGACAACCTGTCCGGCAAACTGTATCTCATCGTGTATGCCGATCCGACCCAGCCGGAAGCATTCTCCAAAGGCCGCCAGCGCTTGAAAGATTTGCGCAACATGCTGCGCCGTCCGGCCGATGCGCCAGTTACCTCGGCCTCGGTACGTACCGAAACCATACGCGAATTCAAAAAAGACGACTATCTGAAAGCTGTCGCCAAAGCCCAGGAATATGTCATGGCGGGCGACCTGATGCAGGTCCAGATCGGCCAGCGCATCAAGAAGCCATATGTCGATTCACCGCTGATGCTGTATCGCGCCTTGCGCTCGCTGAATCCATCGCCTTACATGTATTTCTACAATTTCGGCGACATGCAGATTGTCGGCGCCTCGCCGGAAATCCTGGTGCGCAATGAGCAAACCTCAGCCCCCAAGGCAAATGGCGAAAGCAAGCGTAAAGTCACGATTCGCCCTCTGGCCGGCACCCGGCCGCGCGGTTCGACGCCGGAACAGGACGAGCAACTGGCCACCGAACTGTTGGCCGATCCGAAGGAAATCGCCGAACATGTGATGCTGATCGATCTGGCGCGCAACGACATCGGCCGTATCGCCGAGACCGGCAGCGTCAAGGTCACCGACCAGATGGTGATTGAAAAATATTCGCATGTGCAGCACATCGTCTCCAATGTCGAAGGCGAGCTCAAATCCGGCCTGTCGAATCTGGACGTCTTGAAAGCCACCTTTCCGGCCGGCACCCTGTCCGGCGCGCCCAAGGTCCGCGCCATGGAAATCATCGACGAACTGGAACTGACCAAGCGCGGGATTTACGGCGGCGCCTGCGGTTACCTGTCGTTCGGCGGCGAAATGGATGTCGCCATTGCGATCCGCACCGGCGTCATCAAGGACGGCATGCTGTATGTGCAAGCCGCCGCCGGCATCGTCGCCGATTCGGTGCCCGAAATGGAATGGCAAGAAACCGAAAACAAGGCGCGCGCAGTATTGCGCGCGGCAGAACAGGTGCAAGACGGTTTAGATGGAGAAATCTGAGGCTGATCTCGGTCGTTAGCTATCGCTCATGGTCGACGGTTTACCGGCAAGAGGGCCGCATTGCTTTTCCAGCCAAAAATTCAGCGAGATTCAACGAGATTCAGCGAGAATTACCACTCGGTCGGATAGTGGTAATTCGGGCTGCCCTTACCTCCCAACGCACGGCCGATGCCAGTTGCGATCTTAGATATCTCATAAATAGCTGAATCGCCCGCCTGGTGGGCGATCCGCACGACCGGACCGAGGTTATTGAGTGCCAGCCCGATTGGCCCTGCTGCGTTAAGCAGGTTATTAACAATGCCAACTGCCCCAATCAATGCGGAACCGAACCACGCCGCCCCCATACCGCCTCCGGATACTTGCATGGTTTCTTCAATAGTGAGCTGCTTCATATGTATTTCCTTCTCGAGTAAAAACGCCAAAGAATCCCCCCTTTGGCTTGGGTATTGATCGCCTATCCGCACTCACGTAATCGACGATTAATCCTGGCGAACCGGCTGTTCATCCTTCTACAGACTTTGATAAACAAACTGTCGTGGGACGTCATCATGGCAGCAGAGCATATTCAATGATCGGGTTATTAACGCTCACCCCCGCCCTGGAGCCGTACACCTTTCGAGGATTACTGTATATCGGGCTATAGCGCTGAAAATTGGCAAACATGTGGAAAATGTATGCCATGCGCTCCCCAAGATCCTCCCAATGCGCCGTTGCGCTATAGATCGGTAAATACTTATCCTTATAAAAATTGCGAGTTCGCAGACCGTTCAAGAGATTCTTCACTTCCCTCCCCATGTCTATCGAGGCGCCATTGGAAGTAACAAAAGACCGATTCAAATAGACGCGATAGAGTGTGTTCAATGGCAAACCCAATATCGCCGGCAGCGGTTTGTCGCCAATACCCGCCCACCCTGGGAGGTGGAATATCACACCGATTGCGCTAGCAGCGCCGATCGGATTGATCACGCCACCGATACATTGCCCATTATTGAGGGCGGTCTGTGTCGCCGGCAGTCGCTGTTCGGTCAATACAGTCATAACATTTCCGTATAGCATGTACTGGCCCCGCGTCTCGCGCAATGACATACGCCTTTTCACGTCCCAGGGCCAGTAGCTATTTCGAAGAGTTTTCTCTTCGTCATAGAGTTTCATACTGTCGTAATACGCCTTGAAAGCGTTCTTGGCGTCACGCTTGGACTGCTCGTCGCCATCGATATACGTAACCCCATAACCGGAATATCGCTTCACCAGGCGGCTCCAGAACTCTTCGAAACTCAGCTGGCGATTTGCGCCATTCTTGAAGGTCTGAATAAATTGAACATATGCCACAGGCAATTGCGAAGCCAGCTGTGCGTTACCTTTACTCAACCAATAACGAGGATTCGAACCCGCAGTTTCAGCTACATCAACCAAAAAATCTTTGCCAATGCTACGCCCAACAGTATCGGACGCCCACGTGGCAAAGGTGGCCCAATCTGCCTCGTTCCCAATTAACGATCCCATTGCTATCGAGATGTCGTAGTACTGCTGCGTGATCATCTTTTCATTGCGTTCCAGTCGATCAGGGTAAGCAAGGAGTAGGTTCCCGCCCAGAATCAATCCATCCTTCTTTATGAAGGCCGCGCGTAACGCAGTAAGCTGTTCCTGCGAAAATTGGACGGGCGGGGTTGGCCATCGGATGCTGGCGACTTTGCCTAGACGCAGCGTCAGCCGGGAGACCAGCGGCTCATACCACTCTTGGTGATTCAGTATCTGCGTAGAGAACTCCCGGAACAACGCTTCATTCGCTGGCTGCAAGACAAGTGCACTCATGTCCTGCGGCTGTACACCGCTAAATGCAGCCAGGGAATTGGTCAAGCCACGGCGATTACTAAAACCGCCGCCATAGTATTGTTGTGACATATAAGCGGCAATCACATACGGATCACGCGAATCGCGCGCGGCAATTGCCGCCGCTTCCGGTTGTGGCACGTCATTCCAGTTACTCAAACGCGAAACATCGCACTGCGGCGCCGAAAAAATAGTGCCCAGCTTGATATCAGGCGGCAAGGCGCTATGCAACGTCTGCTCACCGGGGTTGCCTGATCGGGCGATAGGTGTCCGCAAGTTTGGCAATCCGCTTCCAGTCGCCTGCGTTTCATAGACAGCGCCATCCGGGATGGACAGCTCTTCGACTTTGCTCGTTCCATCCTCAGCCGTTGTGGTCGTACGCACCTTTGCTTGACCGGACAACACGCCATTAAGCGCCGCCCCCTGCAGCACCTCTACCCGAACCCCCGAGCCCGCATGGGCAGCGGAGACGCTCAGTCCAATCACTAGCGACATCAATATAAGATCCCGACACTTGTAGCTCGATGCAATTTGCCTGCCTTTAATTTTAATCATGAAATTTATTATTTTATAACATTGTAATTGCCTTTATATTAATATTTCATGCAAACCATGGACGATAACTAGCGATCATGGCTTGCACCTTACTCACTGCGAGTGAAAGAAAAACAGTTCAAATTCCCTTACCGGGTAGTTCGCAAAGAACTAATCGGCAAGACAATCCAGAATCACTCTCAATGCCGCTCAACTAAACATTGAGCGGTATAGTCGCGAGATAAAGCAGCCAGAACGGCAAGCACGGCATGAAAGGAAAGGATTTCGCGATTCAGGACGATTAATCGATTGGTTACGGTACGTCTGCCGATGGCGCCGCTCTGTATGCAATGGAAAGCGCTAAGTTCGACAGGTACACAAGGCAGCGTAATCAGTGAACAAGACGGCACCGTGACAGATACGCCGAATGTGCAGGCAGCGGCAGATGGTGTGTATCACTTGGATGTGTCCGTCACCATCGACGATCGCACGAATGCGATATCGATTCCTGTCACGGTCGGCAACCCGAGGCCGGTACTCAAGTCAACCGGCAAGGCAATACAAACGCCGCGCGGCGAAACCCTCATGATTCTGCCTGCGCAAGAGAGTAGTCGTTAATGCAGCCGCGCGGATGATCGCATGGATGATGCTTACCAACCGCGGTCGCGCCAGTTCCGCCATCCCTAGAACAATGCTGTCGCCGTCATATTTTCAGCGGCGGCGTACCTTCCTTGAATAGCTGTCCAAGCTGGCTGCGCAATTCCGGCGTGTCCTGGTGGCCATGAACACTTACTGCGTGCTGGACCGCCGCCGCCAGCAATTCTTCGTCATTGTCTGCAGCGATCGCCACAGAACAGTTGGTATCGCTCGGATATTCGCGGCAGTCGATGTATTTGCGTGTCATTGTGAACTCCTTCATTGCAGCAATGTGATTGCACGAATGCACAAATCCGACGCATGCAAACGGCCTGCTGCGAGCTCGCCTGCGAATAAATCTTAGGAATCAAGGAAGCGTTTGTCAACGCAGCGTTAGCCTTTCGCCAGCTGTCTGCCTGGAGGCCTCAGCATCAGGTCTTCAATTGCCTTTTGCCAACTTTGACGACTAACAACCGTGGCGATCTGATGCCTCCAGGCTAGTCTTTTGAATAAAACCAAACCGCTACCGATATTTCCGTTTATGATCATGGTTATTGCACGTTTTACGGCCATGACGCTATACTTTGCTGCAACGACATGTGCTTGCACTGCCTACCTATCTCCATAGATGAATACACCCCGCCTCACTGCCAACTTTATCCAGCCTGCGACTCCGCAGCTGCGATGGCGTCCCTAGACTAAGGTTGGTGGAAAGCCAAAACCACACTATGCGCCCTATAATTCAGGGCTGATTTAGTGTCGCCCGCGAGATTTTTGCGTTTGTGTTGCAACAACCGGACAACATACCGTACAAGCAACCATGCCGCGGGCAGCATTCCCAAACAAAATCAATGGGTTAGAACTATTATGCTGCTAATGATCGACAACTACGACTCCTTCACCTATAACCTGGTGCAATACCTCGGCGAACTTGGTGAAGACGTCCGTACCTTCCGCAATGACGAAATCACGCTGGATGAAATCACTGCCCTGAAACCTGATCGCATCTGCCTGTCGCCAGGCCCTTGCAGCCCGAAGGAAGCCGGGATTTGCGTCGACTTGCTGCAGCAATTTGCCGGCAAGCTGCCAATACTCGGCGTTTGCCTTGGCCATCAGGCAATCGGTGAAGCGTTCGGCGGTAAAGTGATTCGCGCGCAACAAGTGATGCATGGCAAAACCTCGCCAATTCACCATACCGGTGTCGGCGTATTCAAGGATCTGCCCAACCCGTTTACAGTGATTCGCTACCATTCGCTAGCCATCGAGCGCAGTTCGATACCGGCCTGCCTGGAAATCACGGCCTGGACCGATGACGGCGAAATCATGGGTGTGCGGCACAAGGACTACGATATCGAAGGTGTGCAATTCCACCCGGAATCGATCTTGTCGGAGCACGGCCACGCCTTGCTGCGGAATTTTGTTCAAAGAACTGTTTGAACGTTTAGCGCCGGCGCCTCGTCAGCAAATAAGGCGCCGCACTCCTCATTCGTAGAATCCGTAGAATCCGTAGCAAGGAAATCATGCCAATCACCGAACAAGAAGCCCTGTTGCGCTGCATTGAGCATCGCGAAATCTTTCACGATGAAATGCTGTCGCTGTTCCGCCGCATCATGAAGGGCGAAATGTCGCCGCTCATGATTGCGGCGTTGACCATGGGCCTTCGCGTTAAAAAAGAAACCATCGGCGAAATCGCTGCGGCGGCGCAAGTCATGCGCGAATTCGCCACTCCCGTTCCCTGCCGCGATACCGGCAATCTGGTGGATATCGTCGGCACTGGCGGCGATGGCGCGCAAACTTTCAACATCTCGACCGCCTCCATGTTTGTCGCCGCCGCCGCTGGCGCCCGGGTCGCCAAACATGGCGGCCGCAGCGTCTCGTCGTCATCCGGCAGCGCCGATGTGTTGGAATCGCTTGGCGCCAATATCAATCTGACGCCGACCCAGGTGGCAGAATCGATAGAACAGACCGGCATCGGTTTCATGTTCGCGCCGAATCACCATGCGGCGATGAAACATGCTGCGCCAGTGCGCAAAGAACTGGGTGTGCGTACCATTTTCAATATCCTTGGCCCACTGACCAATCCGGCCGGCGCGCCGAATATCCTGATGGGTGTATTCCATGCCGATCTGGTCGGGATCCAGGTGCGCGTGCTACAGCGGCTTGGTGCGCAACACGCCATCGTGGTGTGGGGCCGCGACAATATGGATGAAGTCTCGCTAGGCGCCGGCACCATGGTGGGCGAACTGGTGAACGGCGAAATTCGCGAATACGAAATCCATCCGGAAGATTTCGGCATGCAAATGATTGCCAGCCGAAATCTGAAAGTATCGAACTCGGCAGAGTCCAGACAAAAAGTGCTGGAAGCGCTGGAGGACCAGGCAGGGCCAGCGCGCGACATCGTTGCCATCAATGCCGGCGCCGCTTTGTACGCCGCCGGCGTCGCCAGTTCGATTGCGGATGGGCTGGATAAAGCCCGCGCTGTCATCGCTTCCGGTGCGGCCAAGGCCAAACTCGATCAATTCGTACAAGTCACGCAAACCATCGGCGCCGCCAACTGACGGCACGCGCAATAAAGGGATCGCACCATGTCTGATATTTTGAATAAAATCCTTGACGTCAAAGCGGATGAAGTCGCTGCGGCAAAAAAGCAGCAAGACTTTGCCAGCCTGCGCCGCGAGGTAGAGTCGGATGCAGAAGCACGCGCCGCTTTGCGCGCCTATGAAGCGGCTTTGCGCACGAAAATCACGGCGGGCCATGCCGGCGTGATTGCCGAAGTCAAAAAAGCCTCGCCGTCGAAAGGCGTGATTCGCGCCGATTTCCGGCCAGCTGAGATTGCTGCCGACTACGCAGCGCATGGCGCGGCCTGTTTGTCGGTGCTCACCGATATCCAATTCTTCCAGGGCGCGCCCGAATACCTGCAACAGGCGCGCGCCGCGTGTGCCCTGCCGGTCCTGCGCAAGGATTTCATGATCGATCCGTATCAGGTGTATCAAGCCCGTTCATGGGGCGCCGACGCCATCTTGCTGATCGTCGCCGCACTCGACCACGGCCTGATGGCGGAGCTGGAAGCTGTCGCCCATGAGCTGGGCATGAGCGTGCTGGTGGAAGTGCACAACGCCGAAGAATTAAACGCGGCGTTAAAACTGAAGAGCGCCCTGCTCGGCATCAACAACCGCAATCTGCGCACCTTCGACACTTCGCTGCAAACCACCCTGGATTTATTGCCGCAGATACCAAGCGACAAACTGGTCGTGACCGAATCCGGCATCCACACCCGGGATGACGTCAAGCGCATGCGCGACGCCAATGTCAACGCGTTCCTGGTGGGCGAAGCCTTCATGCGCGCAGCACAGCCCGGGGTTGAACTCGGCCGCCTGTTCGATAATTGAAGCGGCGTTGTTGCAGCCCGGCAGTGCGAGCGCGCCGAGCTGCAAGATCAAAACTCAGACTACCGGAAACAACACGACGACACCTACGACCGAAATATTTTTGGAGGTTTTTGATGCGCGCTATTTCTATTCTTCAAGTGGTTACCGCCACATGTTTCGGCTTGTCCATACTGGGTGGGGATGCGCTGGCGGCAAGCCCGCAAAAACAATATTCAGTGCGCGATTTCTTCCGCAATCCCGAGCAAAGCGGATTCCAGCTTTCGCCCAACGGCAAATACATCAGCTTCATGCAGCCATGGCATGGCCGCATGAACATCTTTGTCAAGAGCGTCGGCTCGGATGCTGAAGCAACCCGCATCACCTCCGAAAAGGAGCGCGACATCAGCGGCTATTTCTGGAAAGGCGACGATCACATCCTGTTTGCCAAGGATTTTGGCGGCGACGAAAATTTTCACGTGGTGTCGGTCGGCCGCGATGGCAAGGGTCTGAAAGACCTGACGCCGTATCCGAAGGTGCGCGCCCAGATTGTTGATGACCTGGAAGAGAACAAGGATGAAATCCTGGTCAGCCACAACAAACGCAATGCGGAAATATTCGATGTCTACCGGATCAACGTCCGGACCGGCGCTGAAAAGCTGGTAGCGAAAAACCCCGGCACCATCCAGTCCTGGATCACCGATCACGACGGCAAGGTGCGCGCCGCGACCACTTCCGACGGCGTCAATACCAGCCTGCTATATCGCGCCACCGAAAGCGCACCGTTCAAGACCGTGCTGACGACATCCTTCAAGGATTCGGTAAGTCCGCTGTTCTTTACCTTCGACAACAAGAAACTCTACGCATCGTCGAACCTCGGCCGCGATAAACAAGCGATAGTGATACTTGATCCGGAGACGGCCAAGGAAGAACAGGTTCTATATGAAAATCCAGAGGTCGACGTCGACGGACTGTCCTACTCGAAGAAGCGCAAGGTGCTGACCGAGATCAGTTACACCACCTGGAAAAACCAGTATAAATTCCTCGACCCGCAAAGCGAAGCTCTGCATAAAACCCTGCAGGAAAAACTGCCTGGCTACGAAATTGTTACGCAGTCGCACACCAAGGATGAATCGAAATGGATTGTCGCTGCCTACAATGACAGAACCCAAGGCAGCCGCTATCTGTTCGACAGCAAGCTCGGCACGCTGAGCAAGCTGGCCGACATCAACCCGGCCATCGCCGAACAGGACATGGCGGTGATGAAACCGGTGCAATACAAGGCGCGCGACGGCTTGCTCATCAATGCTTACCTGACGCTGCCGCTTGGCAAAGATCCGAAAAACCTGCCGGTGATCGTCAACCCGCACGGCGGCCCGTGGGTGCGCGATGTCTGGGGTTACAACCCGGAAGTGCAAATGCTGGCAAACCGCGGCTATGCGGTGCTGCAGATGAACTACCGCGGCTCAACCGGTTATGGCCGGCAGTTCTGGGAAGCCTCGTTCAAGCAATGGGGCAAGACCATGCAGGACGATATCACCGACGGCGTGCAATGGCTGGTTGAACAAGGTATCGCCGATCCTAAACGGGTAGCGATCTACGGCGGTTCCTACGGCGGTTATGCGACGCTGGCCGGGGTCGCCTTCACGCCGGATTTGTATGCGGCGGCGGTCGACTATGTCGGCGTCTCGAATATGTTCACCTTCATGAAAACCATCCCGCCATACTGGAAACCTTTCCTCGACCAGATGCACGAAATGGTCGGCGATCCGGTCAAGGACAAGGACTTGCTGACGGCGGTTTCACCAGCCTTGCACACCGACCGCATCAAGACGCCGCTGTTCGTTGCGCAAGGCGCCAATGATCCGCGCGTCAATAAAGCGGAGTCGGACCAGATCGTCGAGAGCCTGCGCAAGCGTGGCGTGCCGGTCGAATACATGGTGAAGGATAACGAAGGCCATGGCTTCCACAATGAAGAAAATCGCTTTGATTTTTATACCGCGATGGAAGGATTTTTAGCCAAGCACCTGGCGCCGAAGTAAAAGACGCCAAATTGCCTGGGAATGGCGGGCGACCGGAAACGGTCGTCCGCCATTTTTATTTTCAGCTACGGTGAAACCGCAGATCCAACAAAGCAGCGACAAAAACGATCCGCTCCTGCTTTCGATACTGTTTCTCAGCAAATCCTCATTTCAGCCTTATCCAGAGACAAAAGTTTAGTAAGTTTATTAAACAAATATATGAAATACATGATGAATAAATCCTTATATAACAAGGTGTTATGAGAGTTTATTTGAAGGATTATTTGTAAATATAATTTTTTTACTATACATTACTATCCAACTAAAACAATCCTGGGCAGCAGCCTCGCCAGCCGCAAACAGCGGCATCCGGCCTGGCAAATGCATGCGCCGGCTGGCATATAAAGAGGAGATCATGAGACCAACGATTCGGGACATCGCTTCGGCTGCGAAGGTATCCATCGGCACCGTATCGCGCGCCTTGAAAAAGCAGCCCGGCTTGACCGAGCAAACCCGCATCCATGTACAAAAAATTGCAACCCAGCTTGGCTACGACGAAGCCAATTTGCGTCAGGGAAGAATCCGGCGCCTGACTTTCCTGCTGCATCGCCAGCACAACAATTTCGTCGCCAGTCCGTTTTTTTCGCATGTGCTGCACGGTGTGGAAACAGCCTGCCGCGAGCGCAGCATCGTGCCGACCGTATTGTCGATCGGCGCCGCCGACAATGTGATGGAGCAGATCCGTCTGCACGAACCCGACGCACTGGCGGTAGCCGGTTTCATGGAACCGGAGGTATTGGAATTGCTGGCCCAGACCGGCAAACCGGTAGTGCTGATCGACCTCTGGGCGCCCGGCTTCCGCTCCATCAATCCAGACAATCTGAGCGGCGCGCTGGCCGCGACCCGCCATCTAATCAAGCTTGGCCGTCAACGGCTGGCATTCATCAGCGGCCCGCTATCTCATTACAGTATTGCGCAACGGGCGCGGGGTTATCGCCAGGCGCTGTTCGAAGCCGGCCGTTTATTCGATCCACGCCTGGAAATCAACCTGCAATCGGGACCGGAACTGCATCTGCACGCCGCCGCCGCGATGCAAAACCTGCTGCAATCCGACGCCCCGCCGGACGCCGTATTTTGTTATAACGACGCCACTGCGCTGGCCGTCATGAATGTGTGCCAGGCGCGCGGCTTGCGGATTCCGGAAGATATCGCGATCGTCGGTTTCGACAATATCGATGCCGCCGCCAGCTCCACCCCGCCACTGACCACGCTTGCGGTAGACAAGGAAGCTTTAGGCCAGATGGGCATCAAGCTATTGCTGGACGACGCTCTGGCGCAACCCGAAGTGATGCTGCCGGTGGAGTTGATACAACGCGCCAGCACACTTGGCAACTGATCCGCTATCGCCATGAACATGCACGAATCGAAAGCAATCCCTCTGAACCCGATTCCTAAAGCCGAGTTTCGCAATCCATCGTTTCTGTTGCAGCACATACGCGACACCATGCGCTTCTACCATCCGGCGGCGCTTGATCCCTCCGGCGGCTTCTATCATTTCTTCAGAGATGACGGCAGCGTATACGACAGCGAAACCCGGCACCTGGTCAGCAGCACACGCTTCATCTTCAACTACGCCATGGCGTATCGCCAGTTCGGCGATGCTGCTTATCTGGATGGGTTGAAGCATGGACTAAGGTTCCTGCGTGAAGTGCACTGGGACCCGCTGCACCAAGGTTACGACTGGACCTTGTCGTGGCAAGACGGCCGCAAGCAGGTGCTGGATCCGACGCGTCACTGCTACGGCCTGGCGTTTGTCTTGCTGGCTTATGCCCATGCCATGATGGCGGGCATAAGCAGCGCCAAAGAAGATTTATATCAAACCTACGATTTGCTCGAACAGCATTTCTGGGAAGCGCACGCAGGTTTGTATGCCGATGAAGCCAGCGCCGATTGGCAGCTGCAAAGTTATCGCGGCCAAAACGCCAATATGCACATGACCGAAGCGCTGCTGGCAGCCTATGAAGCCAGCGGCGATTCGATGTTTCTGGATCGCGCCGAAATGGTGGCGCAGCATATCACCGTGCGCCAGGCGGCGCTGAGCAATAATCTGATCTGGGAACACTACCACCAGGACTGGTCGCCCGACTGGCACTACAACAAGGAAGACAGCAGCAATATTTTCCGGCCCTGGGGTTTCCAGCCCGGCCATCACACCGAGTGGGCCAAATTGCTGCTGATCCTGGAACGGCACCGGCCGCAAGACTGGATGCTGCCACGCGCCATCGAACTGTTCGACGCCGGGCTCGATGCAGCCTGGGATATCGAATGCGGCGGCATCTATTACGGCTTTGCGTCGGACGGCGTGATTTGCGACCAGGACAAATATTTCTGGGTGCAGGCCGAAAGTTTTGCCGCCGCCGCCCTGCTCGCCAAACGCACCGGCAAAGAACGCTTCTGGGATTGGTACGAACACATCTGGCAGTACAGCTGGCAACACTTCGTCGATCATCAATACGGTGCCTGGTACCGCATCCTGACGCGCGACAACCGCAAGTACGGCGATGAAAAAAGCCCCGCTGGAAAGACCGACTACCACACCATGGGCGCTTGTTATGAAGTGCTGAGCAATGCGCTCGGCCACGGCCTCAGGGATAACTAGAACTCCGCGTGCAGCCGCAGCGAAGCTACCGTCACCGGCCCGCGGTCGGCGTTATATGCAGGATTATAAAAATGCTGCAGATCGGCCGTTAATGCAACGCCTTTGGACACGCTGAAACTGTAATAGGCTTCCAGGATACGTTCCGGCCGGTAGTTCAACCGGCCGTCGCCGATAAACACGCCAAGACCGCCGGCCGCCAGATAGTCCTGATGCGCTTTGCTCAAGCCATTTTGTATCAGCGCCAAACCGAAGGTGTCGTTTTCACGATGCCAGCTGCTGCCCTTGAGCGCCATCCCCAGCGTCAAAGAACGCTCGATTTCGGAAAACGAATAGGTCTCCGTTTTACCGTCGTTGCGGCTGGCCTTGGCAAAGACGCCGAGGGTGTCGCTCAAGCTCTGCTCCAGGCTAATCCCGTACCCATACTTGACCTGGCCTTTGCGCACCAGGGCCACATCAGGCGTACCGCCGTTGGACGCTGCGTCAGTCAGTGCATCGGAAAAACTGCCCATGACTTCCTTGTTACGAAAAGCCAGCACCCGCACTTTCCCCGGCTGAGCGCCGATCATGTGATCATGCTCCAGCTCGATCTGGTCGCTGTGGTATTTGGTAAGTTGGGTATTCAGACGCTGGCCGTTGGATTCCAGCGGCACCATGAATCTGCCGCCGCGCAAGACCCAGTCGTCGTAGTAATATTCGGCCGCAGCACCCCAGGTATAGCCGCGCGTGTCGCCGGCATAATCAAAGGCGCCATAAGTCGACAAGGCCCAGTTCAGAAACTGAGTGCGGCCATCGTGGGCATACGCATTGTTGTCGAAGATGTCGATGATGCTGAGGTTGCCCACGGTGAGCACCAGGCGCCGCTTATCCACCATCCCGGCCAACTGGTTTGGGGCCGATTCCAGCGCCTGCTGGCCGCCGCCGAAACCCCAGGTTTGCCGCAAGAACAATCTGGCGCGATAAAAAGTGGGATTCGGGCTGCTGCCCTTTTGCTGTTCTGAATCCATCATCCCGCCCAAGCCGGTCAGGCCGGACATTGGCACGGCTTGCACCACTTCCGGATTGAAGTACAACTCGCCGCCGCGCCACGGCCGCAAGCCGAGAAACAGCGTGCCGGAAAAGGAATAACCCTTTTCGGCCCGCGTGTTCAAACTGTTTGTCCCCGAATAAGCCGCATCGAAAGAAGGTTTCTTTTGCCAGATGTAGGTGGCCTGCCCTTTGATACCCCAGTTCTCTTCCTCGATATCGTCGGCATGCGCGGCTAGCGGCAAAACGCTGGCCGCTGTCAGCACCAGCCCAAGCAGGAAGTGGCTGCCGGATTGCATGGTGAATTGATCGGCAAGTGTGGGCGCTGGTTGTTTGCGTGGCATGAATTTTCAACACAGGCGGAGCGCCGTGCAAGCAGGTTTTACGGAAAGCTACGATAGTACAACAACGCCACGCCCCAAAATGCAACTGTGGTTTAACGTGCGATCTTGCCCGCCTCAGCCCCAGCTTCAACCAGCGCCGCCATGGCCACGGACTCTTCGCTGGCCTGCGCGCGCAAACCCTCAATCACCGTTGCCTGGTTCTGCGCCGGCTGGTTCTGGCTGACCTTCCATTTGCCCGACAAACGGGTAATCACGATCTCGATGCCGACCAGAGCGCGACTCAGGCGCCAGGCAGGTGCGCATCCGGCGCATAACGCTCCATCAGCGCTTGCGGCCTGGACGGCGCCGCGAAGCCGAACTTGGCGTACAGGCCGTGGGCGGTGCTGGTCGCCAGCATGAAACGTCTTAATCCCTGCAGTCTCGGATGCGCCATGACGGCTGTCATGAGCTCGACGCTATAACCTTTGCCGCGATGTTCGGTAAGCACGAACACATCAACCAGATAGGCAAACGTCGAATAATCGGTGATAACGCGCGCATAAGCTACTTGTGCGGCACCGGCGAACAGGCCGAAATTCAGAGAGTGACGGATCGACTCTTCAACCGTCGCGAGAGGGATTCCACGCGCCCATGCCGATTCCTCAGACAGGAAGCGATGAATCAGGGGGATATCCAATTCAGCCGGTTCGGTGGTGATACGCAGTTTCTCCATCGGGATCTCTTTCTGGTCATTTACAGAACGATGCAAGCCAGTAAATTAGCATACTCCCGAATGAAAAACAGCGCCTTGCGGGCGCTGTGTCTCTGATCTTACTTTTCAAGCCTTACTGTTCAGACATTACTTTTCAGGCCTTACTTCCGAGGGCATTATTTTCGAGGGCTTGCCGGGCAACGTCTTGATCCAGCTCGCCCTCCCATTTCGCGATCACGGAGGTCGCGATGCCGTTACCGACCACGTTGGTGGCGGTACGTCCCATATCGAGGAACTGATCGATGCCGATGATCAGCAGAATGCCGGCTTCCGGCAAATGGAACATCGGTAGGATAGCGGCCACCACCACCAGCGAACCGCGCGGCACGCCAGCCATGCCTTTGCTGCTGATCATCAGCACCAGCAACATGGTAAGTTGCTGCGCAAACGACATTTCAATGTTGTAGGCCTGAGCCACGAACAAAGCGGCAAACGCCTGGTACATCATCGAGCCGTCGAGATTGAAGGAGTAACCGAGCGGCAGTACGAAGCCGGTGATCTTGTTGTTGACGCCGAATGCTTCCAGCTGCTCCATGGTTTTCGGATAGGCCGCTTCGCTGCTGGCGGTAGAAAACGCCAGCATGATTGGTTCTTTCAACAAACGCAACAAAGTGAAGATCGAACCGCGCAAGAAAATATAACCGATACCGATCAGCAGCGCCCACAAGGTGGCCAGCCCGGCATAGAAACCGCCCAGGAACTTGGCGTAAGTCGCCAGCACGCCGAAGCCCTGCACTGTGATGACCGCAGCGATTGCAGCAAAGACGCCAAGCGGAGCAAAGCGCATCACGTAATCGGTGACCTTCAGCATGACGTGCACCAGGCCGTCAATGGCGGTAGTTACTGCTTTTCCTGCCTCGCCTTTGACGGACGCCAGGCCAAAACCGAAAAACAGCGAGAACACCAGGATTTGCAGGATTTCGTTTTTCGCCATAGCGTCGACGAAACTGCTTGGGAACACGTGCGAGACAAAATCCTTCAGATTAAAACCGCTGGTATTGAGCTTGGTGTCGGCTCCCAGCGCCGGCAACGGCAGGTTGAGCGCATGGCCGACCTGGAGCACGTTGACGAACAACATGCCCAACGCCAAAGACAGCAAGGAAGCGATGACAAACCAGCCCAGGGCGCGGATGCCGATGCGGCCCACCGAGCTGCTGTCCTTCATGCCGGCAATGCCCGATACCAGCGTGCCGAACACCAAAGGCGCGATAATCATCTTGATCAGCCGCAAAAACACATCGGTAATGATGGAGAAGTAAGCGGCGATTTCCTTTGCTGCCGCTTCATTCGGCGCCAGATTGTGGCAGATATAGCCGACCACGATACCCAGAACCATGCCGACCATAATCCACGTCGTTGCCTTAATTTTTCTCATTTACGTCTCCTGCCGTTATACAAAAATACAAAAAATACAAAAACTAACGATCAAAAATATCCTAAGCAAGGGCGCCTTGCATCAGACGAATGAATTGTGCGGAAATAACAATGTTTTACGAGACAAAATAAGAAAGCCCTCATAGCTGAGGGCCTTATGAAACCTGATGCTGGCGGCAGGATTTGAACCTCTTGCTTGCCTGATTGCAAGTCCGCGCCAAAGCTCAAACAGGGCTGCATATTACCTTACATGACAGCCCCCAATCAATCTCTGATTTCCGAGCATTCCAAAAAAACCACTGTCACTTTTCACAGCTTGTAGCGCTTGCTTCGCGACCTATGCTGATCTGGTCCGGCGCTGCATTTTCCTGAGCGCCAGGATGCCAACCTAACAATAACCAATGAGGGATTATCATGACGTCACAACTGTCACCGATTCACTCCGAAAAAAACCTGACAATCGCTTCGGAAAGCCAGGTACAGGAAGCTCTGGCGCTGGTCGACTGGGAAAAATATGATGGCGAACGCATCACCGCCAGCACAGGAGGAGCGATATATCTGGTCATGAATGGCCTGCGCCACTTGATTCCCAATCCGACCACGTACAACAATCTATTCAGCACCTGGGGTGGCGTCGTCGTCAGCGACTATCTGGTCGACAGTATTCCTTCCGGCCCCCCACTGACTTCAGGCGCGGTACTGGCCAAAGGAAGTCCTAGCAATATCTATTTGGTGACCAACAATCAGAAGCTATGGATACCAAATCCGGCAACTTTCGAGAAATTTTCTTTCAGCAGCAATAAAGTTGTCACTGTTCCCGATGTCATCATCAATGCCGTGCAGGCCGGGCCGAACGTCGGCTAATCGCAGAGCAAGAGTGCATAGCGGCACACGGCGCTTGAGCGCTCCGTGTGCCGTAGTCATGCCAGGCTTGCAGTACCCGTCTCATCAAAGTACTGGTGATCCGCTTGCGTGGGCAACCGAGCCGTTGCTTTCAAGATACGGGCGGAGCAGTCGTGACAAGCTCCTGAGTCACGCAATTCAAGAAGCCAGCAAGGCAGCCCTGTCGTAATTTTTCGCATAGGCGTTTTCCACGCCTGGCAGGATCTCAACGATCGCGAAATAGCGGTCCCAAAACGGCGTTTCGCGCAAGTCTTCCACCAGCAACTCGTAGGCGTGATGGCTGTTCGCTTCCCACATCCACAGATCGGTCACGCGAGCCGAGTAGAACTCGATATCGTAGAAGCGCAGGCGGATGTGTTCGGCATGTTTCTTCAGAAGCGGTTCCAGATGCTCACGCAGCAGGCGAAACCGTTCGTCGATCGGGAAACCCAGCCATTCCGGCATCGTCTTCACCAGCATGAAAACTGTCAATTCCGGTTGGCTTGCAGTGGTAGTTATAGGGGTAGTTACAGAGTTAGTCATAGTGACAATTCCAGTAAGAGTGAGAGGTAGATTGCAGCGTTTCGCGAAACGAGCCCATAATACGAGCCATTGCTCACATTTAAAACTCGCTTTCCCTCCATGCCGAAACCCTCCGCCACGCAGCGCCTCAAACCCCGCAAATTACCGGTCCAGGCGCGCTCAGCGCAAACCGTTGAAGCCGTGCTCGAAGCAACGGCTCGCATTCTCGAAACGCAGGGGCTCGCCGCTTGCACCACCAACGCCGTCGCAGAACGCGCCGGCGTCAGCGTCGGCTCGCTGTATCAGTATTTTCCCAACCGCGACGCACTGACAGTAGCGTTGATCGAGCGCGAGACGGCGCAGTTGCTACTGGATATCGAGCGCGCCGCGCAAGGCCAAACCGCGCGCAGCCGCATTCAATACATGGTGCGGGCAGCGGTCGCGCATCAAATGCGGCGGCCGGTGCTGGCAAGGCTGATTGACTTCGAGGAAAGACGGTTGCCGCTAGGCGAGCGCAATCAACGCGTGGCCGATATCATCCATGCGCAACTGGCAGCCGCCTTGCAATTGCCCGACGCGCCACGGCTGGCCGACGTACCCCTGGTGGCTCACGATCTGCTGGCCATAGTTCACGGCATGGTCGATGCCGCCGGCGAGCGCGGCGAACTTGATGCGGTTGCGCTGGAACAACGCGTGATGCTGGCGGTGAACGGCTATCTGCAGGGCGCTGCCTCTACCTGAACCGGCAAACGCGTTTAATTTCAATTTTGGCACATCAAACTGCCACATTTCGCATTCTCCTCATGTATATTTCCACGGGGAAATTAAAATAATGCCTCATCAAGGAGATAGCGATGCAAAAACGCAGCCAACGCCATATGTATGGCGTCATTTTTTGTCTGACAGCACTTGGGTTTAGCACAAGTGCATTGGCCGAACTGCCCCCCATCAAGATCGGCGTCATCGGCCCCATCACCGGGCCATCGGAAGACATGGGGTTAAGCATGATCGGTGGCGCCAGGGTATTCCTGGCTGACATCAACCAGGTCGGCGGCGTCTTGGGCCGACGCATCGAACTGGTCGAGCGCGACGATCACGCCAAGCCGGACATCGGCGCCGCCATGGCCAAGGAAATGATTGAAAAAGAAAAAGTGGTCGCCGTGGTCGGTTTCGGCAATACCGGCGTCGCCCTGCCTGCCGCGAAAATTTTCCAGGAAGCCAAGATCCCGCTGATCGTGACCGGCGCCACCGGCGCTACCATCACCAAATCATTCATGCCGCCGGCCTATCCGGTGAGTTATGTATTCCGTACTTCCGCCAGCGACGCCTTGCAACCGATCGTGATTCTCAATGATGTGATCGACCGCCGCAAAATCGACAAGATCGCGCTGCTCCATGACGACAGCCCCTACGGCCAGTTCGGCAAACAAAGCATGCTGGCGGAACTGGAGCGGCGCAAGATCAAACCGGTGCTGGTGGAAAGTTTCAAGGTCGGCGATCAAGACATGACGACGCAACTGCAGCACGCAAAAGACAACGGCGCCCAGGCCATCGTGATGTACTGCCTCGCTCCCGAGGGCGCGATGGTGGTGAGGAGCTCGGAAAAACTGAAAATGCGGTTGCCGATAGTCGGGCCGTGGGGCATGTCGCAACAGACCTTCATCGACAAGGCCGGCCAAGGCGCTGAAGGCGTGCGCAGCTCTGTGACGTTCATCGAAAACGAATTGAGTTCAGTCAGCAACCAGTTCTCGCTGACCTATCGCAATGTGAACAAGACCAACCACATTCCCTCCGCCGTGGCTGCCGCCCAAACCTACGACGCGCTGCGTTTGATTACGCTGGCAATATTCCAGGCTAACTCGGCGGATGGCGTCAAGATCAAGGATGCGCTGGAGAATTTGCAAGTACACACGACGTCGACTGTCGTCTCGCGTTACTTCAAACCCTTCTCGCCAACCGACCATGAAGCGATTGCCCTGAACATGATCGTGATGGGTGAAATCCGCAACGGCAAGGTGGCTTACGCCTACCGGGAAGATGCAAGCAGCGGATCGATTGCGCGGACCAAGAAGAGTCCATGAGAGAGGTTGTCAGCGCGGGATAGTTAGCGCTATCAGCCCAACATCAGCCCAAACTTGGAATTGCAGAGAAAAAGAAAAGGCCCATATTGCTATGGGCCTTTTCTTATCAGCAGGCGCAGGTTAAAAGAACGCCGATCAGGATTGATAAAGATCAGCTGAAATTACAGCTTCCCGGTTTGCTTGTCGATGATGCTCAGGAGTTCCGCCACGGCTTGCTTGCACGCAGCCGCATCAGGTTTGGCTGCACGCAATGCCGCCAAGGCGCGGTCGATCGCCTTATCGACAACATGCCAGTCCGCCGCCGAGCGCGGTTTCAAACCGGCCTCGGCTTCATCCCAACTGGTTTCGAGATCCTTGATCCGGGTTTTTGCAGCGCCCAAATCACCCTTCTCGACCAAGGCAGCAGTGTCTTGAGCAATCCGCCGGAACGCCGCCAGGTCTCCCAGTTTAGAAGCCGGGGCTGTGGTTGCGGCTGCGGCAGACGAGATCAAGGAACCCGACGGCGTGAATTGCGCGGCCCCCAAAATCGCTACTGCCATCAGAGCGGCGAAGATTGAAGCTGATTTCAGTTTGTACATTTTCTTACCTTTAAGAGAAGAATCAATTTGATTTGACGGGATTGCGCTTGCAGAAAATCAGGAAGCAGGACGGCTCTTGCCTAAGCTCAAAACGAGCACAAAGATAGTGATGACGGTCAGGAACACGATGCTGGTATTTACTGTCCCCCAACCGACCCCGCCGTACTCAGGCGACTGCGACAGCAAGTCGCCAAGCGAGGCGCCCAATGGCCGGGTCAGAATGTAAGCCAGCCAGAAAGTCAGCACAGAACTGGCGCCCAGGCGATTAGCCACGGCGATGCATGCAATCAGCGCCCCAAAAATGATGACGCCAAACCTGAAGCCAAGACCGAGCGCTTCAGTTGCGAGATCGCCTGCCGCGGTGCCTAAAGCGAAAGTCAACAGTATCGCGCCCCAATAGTAAAGTTCACGACGCCGGGTAACGATGGTCTGGATTGAGAGGGTATGTTCTTGCCGGTACCAAAGCGCAAACAACGCAGCCAGCAGCACGCTGAATACGGCTGTGCTGATATACAGACTGACACCCAGGCCGTCGGTCAGGGCGTCGGTTATCTGGGTGCCGACCACGCTCAGCAAGACCACTGTCAGCCAGTAAACCCAAGGCACATACTGCTTCAGGCGGAATTGCAACAGCAGTGCCAACGCCAGAAGAGTCGCGGTAATGCCACCGGTAACGGCAGTGCCAAGTCCGGCATGCACCGCAAGGTAATCGGCGCCGGTCTCGCCGACGGTGGTCGACAAGATCTTGATCACCCAGAAAGCGAGGACAACCTGCGGGACTTTGTTGCGCATGTAGGCAGCGCTTTCAGCGCCAGGTTGGCCCGGCCCGCCGCGTGCGGAGTGTTCGATAGTAGCGTTAAGTGCTTGCATGTGTGAGCCTTTGGTTTATCGCATTGACACGATCTATTGTGATAGCTCAGTCTTAGCGCTCACTTAGTATTCGCCGGCAATTTTCATTGCGCCCGGCAGAGCTTGTCCAACCATTTTTCCTATATATGCAAGACTGCGCGCGGCCGCGAAAATATCAGGCGATACTTAGCCGATACTTAGCTGACGCTTAGCATTTAAACCTGTTGTCGCACAACATCAAGCTGATCGGCAGTGTAATTATGCAGTAACAAAACAAGCGGATATTGCCCTCTTTTGCGACGAGGCTGCAACGGCAGCATCGTCATTTTTTATTAATTGAGGGATCGACAATGCTGCGTAAATCACAGGCGCGACAGGCATGCCTGCTGCTGGGAGTCTCCACAAGTTTCGTTGTGCAAGTTGCCATTGCAGCCAGTTCTGGCGGCTTGCAAGGACATGTGCAATCAGAACAAGATCATCGGCCGTTGGCGAATGCGCGGGTTGAGATTCGCGAGACGGGTGCAAGCACTTCCACTGCCAGCGACGGCGGATTTGCATTCAAGGACTTGCCACCAGGCGATTACACATTAGCAATCACGGTCGGCAAGCAGGCCGCTGTAGAACAAGCCGTTCACGTCGACGACGCCGCGGTGACAACGCGTGACATTACGCTGGCTAGCAGCACTGCCTCGCTCGCTTCCGTGACTGTCAATTCACGCCGCAATGACATCGCGCGCGCCAAACAGGAAGTGGCGCCGAACATGATCAACGTCATGACCGCAGAAGAAATTCGCAAGCTGCCGGATGTCAACGCCGGCGAAGCGGTGCGCCGCGTTCCCGGCGTCTCGCTGGAAAGCGATACCGGCGAGGGCCGCTTCGTGAATATCCGCGGACTGGACGCAGACCTCACCGGGACGACTTTCGGCGGCGTGCGTTTACCGCCGACCAATACCGCAAGTCCGTTCGGCGGCGGCCGCGCAGTTGCGTTCGATTCCATTCCTGCCGGGATTATCGGCTCCATTCTGGTGACCAAGACCAACAAGCCAGAACAGGATGCGGAAGCCCTGGGCGGCACCGTAGAAATTACGCCGAAGTCGGTTCCGCTTTCAGGCAAACCTTTTATCGAAGCAAAACTTGGTAGCGGTATCGAGCCGTTGCGCAACACCGGCATCAAGGAGCTTGGGCTGACTTTCGGCGGCCGCTTTGGCGGCTCTGACAATGTCCCCAAGGATGGCCAGCCAGTGGCCTATTCGGACCATCCATTCAGTTTCATCGGCACTCTGTCGTATTACGAAGACCGGCGCGGCGTCGACGATCTGGAAGCCTCTTATGTCGACGGCCAGCCGGTTGTTCCGGATAAGGCTTTCGCCTCTTTAGAACAACGTTATTACAACTATCATCGCAAGCGTCACGGCTACGGCGGCGAACTGGCGTATGAGCCGGACGCTGCAAACAAATGGTATGTCCGCTATTACGATGCCGGCTATACGGAAACAGTCAGCCGCAATCGCCTGCTGCTTAATTTCCCTGGCAATCCGACCGTCAATGCGGATGGCAGCTTTACCGAACAAGGGGTCAGCTTCGACAAGACCTTGCGCGACGAAAAAGAAACCATCGACACCAAGGTATTCACGATCGGCGGTAAAAACGATCTGGGCGGCATGAAGATTGATTACTGGCTGGCGCATACCGTTGGCTCCTACGATAAGCCATACGATTACAACTCGGATTTTTCCAATCCCGGTCCGTCAACCGTCAATTACAACAACACCGCCAGTCCGAATTACCCGACTTATAACATCGTCAGCGGCGGCAGCCCGCTAGACACTTCGGCCTATACGCTGACCGGCTTTAACAACGGTACCCAGCAGAACACCACACGCGAGTGGTCGACTGCGGCCAATGTCACGATTCCGACGCATTTCACTGCCGCAGAAAATGAAGAAATAAAGTTTGGCGCCGGTGCTCGCCTGCGCAAGAACACACAGACTATCGGCGCCTTTACCTACTCTGCGGTGCCGGCCATTCCGCTGTCGCAGGCAGCAGGCGGATCGAGTGTCACCTATTACAACGACCACTATCAAAATGGTCCGCAAATCAATCAGGATCTGATCAGGAGCGCTTATCAAAGCGGCGTCGGCTTTGTGCAAAACACGCTGGCCGATGCGGCAACTGCAGCCCGCGGCGCCGCTGACAACAAGGAAAACGTCTACGCCTTGTACGGCCAATATCAATTCGGCTTCGGCAAGCTCGGCATTCTGACCGGCTTACGCGCAGAACTTACCCGCGCCACCTTCAGAGGCAATGCGGTTTCAACTCAAACAGACAGTTCAGGCAATACGACCTATCCAGTCCAGCCGGTTTCGGCAAACAGCAATTATTCGAATTTCTTCCCGTCGTTGCAGATGCGCTATGAGTTCGCGCCGTCGCTGGTTGGCCGCGCGATCTACTCCAGCACCATTGCCCGCCCTGGCTTTAACCAGACCAGCGCAGCGATCAATATCAATCCGGGTGGAGATTTTGTATCGCAGGGGAATCCGGGCTTGAAACCGACCACGGCGGACAATATCGATCTGTCGATCGAGCATTACCTGTCGCAAGGCGGGGTCGCATCGTTTGGCGTGTTCAACAAATCCCTCTCCAACTACGTGGTGAGCAAGGTCAGCACGCAAACCTTTCCTAACGATGGCTTGTTTGCAGGATTTACCGGCCCAGCCAAGGTTTTCACCTATGACAATATCTCGTCGGCCCGGGTCTACGGCACTGAACTCAACTACGAACAACGGTTCCACGGGCTGCTCGGATTGTTGAGCGGCCTCGGCACTTCGTTTAACTGGACCTGGGTGCATTCCCGGCTCGAAATTCGTCCCGGCGAATTCCAGTCCTTGCCTTCGACCTCGAAGAACACAGCCAACGCCACCCTGTTCTACGAGCGCAATGGCCTCGACATGCGACTGGCTGCATACTACGTCGGCAGAAACCTGTTTGGGGTAGGAAGTTCTGCCGCCACCGATATCTATTCGGAACCACGCTTCTCCATGGACTTCGGCGCGAGTTACGCAATCAGGCAAAATTACTCGATTTATCTGAACGTGAAAAACCTGACCAACACCGCCTTGAAATTCACGGAAGGAACCGAAAACCGTCCGATTCAGCGCGAAACGTATGGCAAGACAATTCAAGTCGGCGTCACCGCCAGCTACTAACCTTTATCGAATCCAACTATTAAGAGCACATGAAAAATTTTAACTTCAGCAAATCGACGATGATTAGGCTTGGCGCCCTGGCCTTACTGCAAGCCGCCCTGGTTTCATCGGCGCAAGCAGCAGCACCGGCATCAGCACCAGCAACGACGCCGGACAACTACGAAATAGTGTCGCGCTTTCCGGTAGCCGGAAACGAAGGCTGGGATTTCCTCGCAATCGATGGCAAACGCAATCATCTCTTCGTCAGCCGCTCCGATCACGTCCAGGTGATCGATACCAAGTCTGAAAAGTTGGTAGCCAACATCTCCGGTACTGCCGGTGTGCATGGCGTCGCCATCGCCCAGGATCTCAATCTCGGTTTTACCAGCAATGGCAAATCGGACACGGTAACGGTATTTGACCTCGATAGCCTGCAAACCTTAGACACCATCAAAGCCACCGGCGCAGCGCCCGACGTGATCTTCTACTACGCTCCGTTGAAACGGGTCTACAGCTTCAACGGCCGCGGCGGCAACATCACAGTGATCGACGCTGTGAGCCGCAAGGTGATCGACACCATAGCAGTTGCCGGACGCCCCGAATTCGCCGTCAGCGACAGCCAGGGACATATCTTTTTCAACGTCGAAGACAAGGGAGAAATTGCGGTCATCGATGCGCAATCCTCCAAAATAGTCAAACGCTGGGCGCTTGCTCCGTGCGAAGAGCCAAGCGGCCTGGCGATCGACGACAAGCAGCACCGCTTATTTTCAGTGTGTAGCAACAAGAAAATGATGGTGGTCGATTCCCTCTCCGGAAAAATCGTCAGCACGGTGGAAATCGGCGAAAGCCCGGATGCGGTTGCTTTTGATCCCGAATTGGGGCTGGTATTGGTTTCCAATGGCAGCGGCACATTGACCGTCGTGCATCAAGACACAGCGGATCAGTACACGGTAAAGGCAAACCTCCCTACGCAAAAGGGAGCGAAGACGCTGGCGTTTAATCCGGAAAACCATCTGGTCTATCTGGTGAGCGCCAAATTCGGCAAGCCGGCAGAACCAAGCAAAGAAGTCCCGCATCCGCGCGCGCCGGTGCTGCCGGATAGCGTCAACGTGCTGGTAGTTGCACCTAAAAAAGCGACACCGTGATTGCCGAACAATCCTTTAGCTTCACGCTGTCTGATTAGAGACTGCCCCTGCTGAATTTCGCCGTCAGGAAGGCTGCAATGCGTTCCTGGGTAGCTTCGAGGTAGGGGATGTTGTGATGGTCGGAGCCAGAGATGGTTTCATCCTGCGGCGGGTTCGTCAATTTGGCCACCAGCAGATTGGTGTGCGAAGCCGGCACCACATCGTCAGATGCGGCACGGATGATAAACGTCGGCGCAGACAACAAAGGCGCATGCTTGATTGAATCGAAGCGATGCTTGAGAACGAAAGCTGGTATGGACGGGAAGCGGCGCTTGGCTAGGGCCAGCAGCGAGTCATAGGGCGTAATCAGCACCACCGCTGCGACTGGCCGGCTGACCGCTATCTGTACCGCCACGCCCGAGCCAAGGCTGCGCCCGACCACGGCGATTTGTCCAGCCATGATATGGCGATGCTCGGCAAACCAGTCGAACAGCATGTGAGCATCTTCCATCATTTTCAGCTCGCCCGGAATGCCCTCCGAATCGCCGTAGCCGCGGTAGTTAATGGCAAGCACAGTCATATTCGGAAACATGCGCCACGCATCGCGCGCCACCCAAGAGACTTCCTCCGAGCGGCCGCCGAAATACACTACGCCAGGATGAGGACCGGGCACGCGCGGCGTCAACAACCATCCCGAGAGGCGAGTGCCATCAAGGCTGCGCAACACGATAAGACGGGATCTGTGGCCAACGCTGTGGGGATGTTCGACTTCCTTGTTTCGAACCGGCTTGAAAATCAGTTTGCGCTGGCTAACCGCGACTGCGGTGGTAAAAATCAGCCACCCGAGGGCGATGATGCCGCCCATACCAGTCATTTTCTTGTACTTGATGCTGTTCATATGCCAATGCGGCTGCGCGGGGCGCTACCCTATGCTGCGCACATCCCCCTCTGTGCATATTGTAATCCTTGAATTTGTTGTCGTCTCTGTAATTTTATTATCGCTGACCCCGTTATTTCCAAACAGAAAACCCCGGCAGCTTGCGCTTACCGGGGTTCTGCTGAGACGTCCCTTTTTGGAGTCTCTAAGACTAAGCTTCTATTGAGGCTTGATTCTTGTAATTTCGCTGACGTGGGCTTTGCCAGACAGCGGCTTGAAAATAGAAACCAGAGCCGGGTAAGGAGAAACCACCGGATGGGCAACTTGAGCGGTGCACAAGAAACAATAATTCGTGCCTGCCACAACTTGCGTTGCAAAAGCCGATGGCGTGTAAGTCACGCCAATAATTTCCGCCGTCGCTTCTTTGAATACTGCCCTCGCAGCACTGGTTATTTCATAGTCAAACTGAGTCCAACCACCAGCCAGTTCTGTCGTCATAATATTCCCCTTGCGATGACCGCATAGTCGGATACCCGTAGCTGTCGCGGCCTTCCAGTTACAGGCTACAAAAATGCCAACACTTGCCGAAGAGAAACCAATGCTAGTCGCATGCGCAAGGAAAACATACTGGTAAAAGTGTCAGGTGGGTGCTTATCAATTCGACCAGCGGATAAGCGGTGCAATGCCGAGGTTCTATGGCTACGAAGGTCATCTGCTTGATGTTGCTTTGATAAATCACCTATGGCAGCATGCATCAACTCACTCCCCCGAAATTACCAAAGGAAAATAAAAATGGCGATGGGCCAATCGAAAAGATTGTCGTTCCAAAGGGTTGGCATTTCTCTTTTTCTCTTCATCTCGGCTACCGCCGGCGCGCAAAATAATACGCTGCCCATCCCACCTTCCGGAGTTATCGGTTTCGATCAGGCGATGCTTTCGCCTGACTATTGGATTGCGCGGGCTGCCACGCCGAACAAAGTCTTGATGTCACCGCGGCAGATCGATGCACTGAATGCAAAAACACTCGCAACGGACCCAGCGCCGCATGATCTCAGCAAGCTGGGATCCAGCTTATCCCGGGAGCAAATACTGTCCTGGCTGAACCAGGCTTCAGCGCTACCGAGCAAGCCACTGGTAGACGCATCGGGTAATGCGATCCCCAAAGCAACGATCGATGCAATCGAAGCCAACCTCAGTATCGATCGGATCGCGGCGAGCACCCCGATCCGTTACGGACTAAGCGTAAGACGCGCTCAGCTGCGCCTCTTTCCGACGCCCCTCAAAGCTTTCCCGTCCAAGGATCTTCTGGATTTCGAAAGCTTCCAGGGAGGCACGCTTTTCCCAGGTAATCCCGTCGTAATTGCGCATACGAGCGTCGACAACCAGTGGTTTCTGGTCTTCAGTGAGCAAGGCCCTGCCTGGGTGGCACGCGCAGACATTGCCGAGGGCACGGCCGAACAGGTGATTTCTTATGCAGATAAGCAACCATTTCGCATAGTGACCGGGGATAAGGTGCACACGGTATTTACGCCAGAGGCTCCCGAGGTATCCGAACTGCAGCTGGATATGGGTACGCGCATCCCGCTCGCCCAGCTCCCCGCCGGCGAAGCGGTGAATGGCCAAGGGCCTTACGTGTCCTGGACCATCGATCTGCCAGTACGCCGCGACGATGGATCGCTAGGCTTCAAACCCGCACTGCTGCAAAAAATCAAAGACACCTCCCCCACCTATCTCCCGCTCACCCGGGCCAACATTATTCGCCAGGCGTTCAAGTTCCTCGGCGAGCGATATGGCTGGGGACACCTCTACAACGCACGCGATTGCAGCGGATTTACCAGCGACGTATATCGCAGCATGGGAATTTTCCTGCCGCCGGATTCTGCCGCCCAAGGCCGCAGCCCGGCATTACGGCAGCGCGTTTTCTCGGCTTCAGATTCTCACCAAGAGCGCGTCAAGGCAGTATCAGATGCTCAGACAGGCGACCTGATCGTGGTGCCGGGACATGTGCTGATGATTTTGGGGAAAGTCAATGGTGAACCCTACGTAATACAAGATGTGCCGTTTGCCGTTTTTCGTGATGCGACAGGAAAAATTCGCATGACAAAAGTGAATCAAGTCTCGGTCACGCCGTTGCTGCCACTGCTTGCAGATGAACAGCACTTGTACGTTGATGCAATGACGAGCTTGGTGCATGTCACTGCGCGATAAAGCGGGACTAAACGCCGCGGCAAAATGCCGAACGTCCGCTTGGGGAAGTGGATTCAACCGGTAGATGCAACAGATTGATGAAATCGTTCAGCAAGCACAAGCTCCTCCAAAAATCAGGTTCTGCGGAAAAAAGAAAAAGGCCCACATTGTTGTGAGCCTTTTAGATTACTGGCGCCAGCTACTGCATCACATATGCGGCTTACGCTCCCCGCAGCTCACCTGCATGTCGTTGAAGACATCAATGTAGCTCTCAGCCCGTTCCGACAGAACGCCTGCCGCAGCCATCGCCATACGTGTCAGGCATTCTGTATCGGACACATTTAGCATAGGCGGAGATTCTTCGTCGCCATGCTCGCGCGCCAGATGGCTGGCGTGGATCAGCGACAAACAGGTTTTAATACCTTGGCTCAGATCGAGAGTAAGCGCCATGAATTGCGCGGATGTATCCATGCGCAGTTCTTCGGCTAGCCAGGAGAATGGTTGATGGTCTGCTTTTACCGGGGTGCGCGGGAATTCGATAGATGTGTAAGTCATTACGATCTCCATACATGCGGTTAAGTCGCTTTCCGCTGCAAAACGGGAGGGCGACATGTGGCAAGGTTTGCAGACCGGTGCATATAGGAAAACCGGCAGCCCGAAGGCTCCCTACCACTGCCGCCCGTGGAGAACGTAGTAGTACGCACGAAAAAAGACCGCGTG
Source organism: Collimonas sp. (assembly GCF_035566375.1). Lineage (GTDB taxonomy): Bacteria > Pseudomonadota > Gammaproteobacteria > Burkholderiales > Burkholderiaceae_D > Collimonas. The sequence continues at coordinate 7,163 of NZ_DATMRK010000008.1, read as the reverse complement.
GCGCGGTCTGTGCGCTATATGCAAATACAGGCTGCAAAACCTGATCCCTGTTTTTTGCAGGGACGAACAAACTATAGACGTTCTTTGATATCGTGGCAATAAGTGGCTGCCGTATACCGACTTGGTGTTTCTAGCGCCGTGCCAAAAAATATTCGACTCCGACCCCGTGAATCCCAAAGCAAGTAATGCGTTGGTTTCAGCAGCTTTCGACCAGTAGCGATATACCGCAATTCCCGATTCATGCCACACTGCTTGAGGTTCACGTTGCATTCAGTGTCACACGGCTTTCTCCGTGCGGAGAATCACCGTGCACCGTGGACTTGTGCAAGACAGTGAATAGATTAACTAGGAGAGATACCATGATATTTCGTCCTGTCGTCGCGATCGCAGCACTGTCGCTGATACTGATCGGAGCAACGAGTTCCAACTCTCGAGCTGCAGAAGTAGTCGTCTTGAGTACGGTAGCGGCAAAGTCCGTGTTGGAGGAGATTGCTCCCGCGTTTGAACGCGACTCCAATCACAAGCTTGTTTTGCGATTCGCAACAGCTGCGGAACTCAAGGCCGAAATCGAAAAAGGTGCACCCTGTGACGTCGCGCTGCTGACGGTTGCCGCTGTCGACGACCTAATCAAACAGGGCCGTTTCACACAGATCAGCAAAATCAACGTGGCCAAGTCAGGTGTCGGCATCGCAGTAAAAAGAGGAGCCGCCGCACCATCCATCACGACTGGCGAGGAACTAAAGCAAGCACTGTTATCTGCGAAGTCGATTGTGTATTCGGCACAAGGCGCAACAGCGCCAATTATGAAGCGAATATTTGAGCGGTTTGGAATCACTGAAGTGATGAGCGCGAAGACAATCGTAGTTACTGCGATAACTGCCCCTGAGGCCGTGGCATCAGGTCAGGCCGAAATGGGCTTTACGCAGATTAGCGAGATTCTGGATACGCCGAGCACAAGGCTGGTCGGCCCGCTTCCCCCGGAAGTTCAAGTCTATTCGTCATTTGCTGCCGCCATAGCAACTGAAGCGAAAGCCCCTGGAGCAGCTCAGGCGTTCATTGACCTGCTGGTTACGGCTGCGACGAAGGCAGTTTTGAAGGCAAGAGGTTTGGAGCCAAACTAAATCGGCTATTCGCATCCGCTTATCGATCACAATACGCGTGAAGTCGGGACTACTACATTTTAGATATTGGTGCTGGCTGCAGGACTTGAACCCGCCCCCCTGATTACAAGTCCACACCAAATGCCATGCAAATCAATAAGTTAACGTGATTTTCGCTCCGCAATCGATCAAAAACGAAGAGCCTTCGAATATGAAAAAATTTCTATTTGTGGTTTTGTTCACGGCTGTGTCAGCGGCCAGCGCTTCGGCCAGCTACGTCCCGCCGGCTGGCGAGGTGCTGACCGAACTCTCCCGCCGCAGTAATTTGCCCGAAGCCGACCTGCAGCAGAGCCTTGCCAATTGCGACGCCAATCAGATAAACACCAATCTGTGCGCCTATCGCGACCAAGTGGCCGCCGATTTGACACTTAAACATGCGATCGCCGCCAAGCAGGCGCAGCGTGCGGATGCCTTCAACGAAAAGATTGCCAAGTGGGAGAAGAAGCGCGACGCAGCATGTGCTAAATCTGCTGCGCGCGAGTTCGGTGAAGGGTCAATGAGGCCGACAGCGCAGGCGATGTGCGTGGCCGCAGAGACAAAGAAAATGATTCGATGGGTAGAAGGCCAAAAATAGGCGGCGCTGATGCTCTGAATTCACAAAAGAAAAGCCGCGCAAGCGGTTTTTTTTATATCCAGAATCGAAAGCAAATCAGTCCGAAAGCAAACGCGACCTTACAAATGCTTAACGGCGAATTGCGGAACCACATTTACTCAAAGAGCCCCGCCAAAAATTGGCTGCCTCATGGTCCGACTTGTCGATCACGGCAATTTCCAGCGCCTGTAATTTTCAACAGCCGGTTGAAGATCGATTGTCAACTGACACTTATTGCAGCTATTCACGATATGCCAACCCGCGTAATTTTAGTTGCGCACGGGAAACTAATTTATCGCTGGCATCTGATTTTTGATAAAAGCGATAAAACGAAATGACTGCACGAAACCGGGCATTCATTGAGGCAACGCTGCGCCCACCTGGTTGCCAGGCGTCACACGCCGTCGTTCATCCAGCGTCGAGCTTGTAGCACGAATTTATGCCCTTTAAAGCAGCGCGCATTGAGTTTTTCTGTTCGCTGATTTGTTCAATAAGTCAGACGGCTTGATCTTGGTCGCCTGGCGTTTGTGTTATGTCCGCCGATTGTGCGTGACACGCAATATGGCATTTCTCCGCATCGTCAGGAGGTTCGACGTTGCGTGAAATTGCGACTTCCTTTGAGAGCCTTACATTTCAGAGGAATGCATCCACTGAGCAGATCCAGTCGACCACCGTCGACGGGATCACTTTATCCCTTAAAAACCGGAGTAAAGTAATGACATTCAGATCCAACTTTAAAATGCTGGCGCTCGCGGGCTTGACGCTTGCTGCTTTCGCCACAACCGCACAAGCGGAGACTTGGGCGCCAACCGCGACCAAGGCAACCGCTGTTGCGAGCACGGCGCGAACCGCCGTGACGCATATCTCGGCAATGCAGGCCGGCGCTCTGACTCACGTGGTCGTGGCGCTGAAACTGCGCAACAAGCCTGAACTGGACCAGTTCACGGCTAATCTCATGTCAGGGCATTCAAACAGGACGCTGTCCAGCGCCGACTTCATGCGCTTGTATGCCCCTACCAAAGAACAGGTGCAAGCTGTCGTCGCCCATCTGACTAAAAACGGTTTTACCAACATTACCGTTTCTGCTAACAACTTGCTGGTCAGCGCCAACGGCTCTGCTGGCTCGGTAAAATCCGCATTCAATACCGAACTGCACACCTATAGCGTGAATGGCCGCAATGCCTACGCCAACATCAGCGACGCCGCTGTTCCGCAGTCGTTGGGTGGTATTGTGCTGGCGGTGCACGGTCTGCAGACGGTACATCTGCATCACACCACGTTAAAGAAATTGGAAGCGAAACCAAATGCCGTGACGCTCGGGGTGAGCGGCCACAATCCTACCGATTTCCCGGTAATCTACAACGCCAGCAGCCTGCCTAGCGCGACCAACGCCACCATCGGCATCATCACCCAGGGCGACGTGACGCAAACCATTGCGGATTTGAATACCTTCACATCCAATGCCGGTTATCCGCAGACTAATGTCTCCACCGTCGTGGTCGGCAGCCCCAGCACCGATACTGCCGGTCTCGGTGAATGGAACATGGACACGCAAAGTTCACTGGCTGCAGCGGGCGGGACCATCAAGCAGATGATCCTGTACGTAGCGAACACCTTGAGCGATGCTGACCTGACCTCCACCTACAACCAGGCGGTGACGGACAACCAGGCGAAGTCGATCAACGTCTCGCTGGGCGAATGCGAAAACGATGCCCAAGCGTCCGGTATCATGGCCAGCAATGACCAAATTTTCCAGACTGCGGTCGCACAGGGGCAGATGTTCTCGGTGTCGTCAGGTGACTCCGGCGCCTACGAGTGCAACACCAGTTCGACTGCCCAAAGTTTTCCGGCAGTCTCGCCGTACGTGATGGCTTTGGGCGGTACTCTGGTCAGCACCGGTGCGAACAATGCCTGGTCCTCGGAATCCGTGTGGGCCTGTACCGATTGGCAGAGCTGCCAGCAAAGCGCAAGCGGCGGCGCCGGCGGTGGTCCTAGCCTGACTGAGGCAGCACCTAGCTGGCAAATCAATGCCGGCGTTCTCGGCTCATCGACAAAACGCGGCGTCCCGGATATCTCCCTGGATGCCGATCCATCCAGCGGCGCAATGGTCCTGATCAATGGCGCCGCTCAGCAGATTGGCGGAACCAGCCTGGCGGCGCCATTGTTCACTGGCTTCTGGGCTCGTGTCCAATCGCAAAACAACAACAGCCTGGCTTTCCCGGCAGCTGCAATCTACCAAAAGGCAGCGGCCAATCCGACCATGTTCCACGACATCACCTCGGGTAGCCAAGGCTATAGCGCCAAGGCTGGATGGGATTATGCCAGCGGCTACGGCAGTCTGGATGTTGCAAAATTTGCGGCAGTCATCGGTTCGGTCACACCGCCTCCACCGCCACCAGGCAATGTGCTGAAAAGCGGTGTTCCGGTAACCGGTCTGGCGCTTCCTGCGGGTTCCAGCAAGCTCTACACCATCGTCGTTCCTGCCGGCCGCAGCAGCCTCAGCTTCAAGACTTCCGGCGGCAGCGGCGACTGCGATATCTACGTGAGCTTCGGTTCGGCTCCGACCACAAGTTCGTATCAGTATATTTCCGACGGTTGGACGACTTCCGAGAACATCACAATCAGCAATCCGAAAGCAGGGACTTATTATTTGCTGCTCAATTCGTATGCCACATTTAGCGGCGTAACACTGGTAGCGAATGATTGAGCCGGGTGCTTCTGCCTAGTTGAGACGTAAATAAGACGCAAATAAGACGTAAAGATTGAACGGCTGTGAAATTCAGCCGGGACGAGGAAACGGCAGCGCCGTTTCCTCTGTCAGAAGATAGTGTTCTGTCCCCTATTATCTCGTCCTGCCCGACATCCATCTCGCCGTTGTCATTTCCCACCCATTCTTAGTCATCACCGTAGCGAACGGTAGCTAAAGACGTGGCGCTTACGATTTTATTTGTGCCGCTACGGCACAAGTGTTGTTCTAATTTTCAGGATTGTTTTGATTGTCGGAATAAATAATAATTCTAAGCGGCAATATCAGCAAAACACCGCTTCGATTCGATGACTTCAAAAATAGAAGACGATCACCATGAAATCTGAAAATATCGCGCGTCTCCTGCGCGCCGCTGGTAAACGCATTTGAATTTTGTGAGCCTCACCATGCGGGGCAGCTTGCAGCGCAAAAACTTTCCGTGGCTGTGGCTCGAAATTTCAAATTCATCTTTCTTGAACACTTAATGTCAGATTATAAAACTGGATCAAACGTCGAATCTTTACGAAGCGAAGCCGCTCCCAGACTATCCGCTCCAGATCTGCTGGAGATATTGCATGCGCCAAACTGGGAAAGGCTGCGTGAACATATGCAGCGCGTTCTGATGAAACTCGGGATTTGTGATTTTTGTTTGAAGATGGACATCTTCTGCGCCAACGGCAAGCCGTTGATGCAGAAGTTCAGCAGCTTGCCAAATTCCTGGCTGCAGCTGTTCAATAATCCTCCGCCTGGAAAAACAGATCCGATCCAGCAGCATCTATCACGATCCAGCCTCCCCTTAACCTGGCAGGTTGAGCAATTGTGCATTCTAGACGGCGGACAAATCTACCCGCTGTTGAAATCGATGGGTATCACACATGGGATGAGTCTGGCCACGCATAGAAAAAATGCGGTGAGCCGCCTCGACTTTTACTACAATGCCGCAAAACCGATGGCGCTGGACATTAACACTCAAGCCACTGCGCTGCTACTCGGCCTCCATCTGCAGGAGGCCGCTGAACTACTGTGGTGCAAGACCATCCCCAATCAGCCGCCTCTGCTATCGCTACGCGAACTTGAATGCCTGCGCTGGAGTGCAGAGGGCAAAACCAGCTTCGAAATCGGACTGATCTTGGGGATTTCGCAACGCACCGTATATTTCCATTTGAGAAATGTCGTGATGAAACTTGGCGTCTACAGCACCCGCCATGCCATCAGCAAAGCAATCATGATGGAAATCATCAAACCAGCGCACTAAGCTCTCGGTTTTTCCTGTGTAACTGAACCGAACCCTTGCGACTGGAGAATTGCGGAGCAAAAGAAAAAGGCCCTCATTTCTGAGGGCCTTTTAAATTCTGGTGCTGGCTGCAGGACTTGAACCCGCCACCCCCTGATTACAAGTCAGGTGCTCTACCAGATGAGCTAAGCCAGCTAAACTGCGAAGTCCGCAATTATACCTATTTAATTCGAGTTAGGGTAGGTCTTCCACCTTTTTTTGGTGGTTCCGGATCTTTTTCTGGATCCGTACCTGACGAACTCTGTTTTGCATCCGATGACGGCGATGGCACCGAGGTCAGAATCGGCGTTACCGCTGCGGGTGATTCAGTGTTGAGCTCTTGCTCGGCGGCGGCTTCGGTATCCGATTCTGCGGCCGGAGCCGTTGCTTCGAACGCCATGCCTTGGCCGTTTTCCCGTGCATAGATCGCAATCACGTTATCCACCGGCACCGAAATGTCGCGCGATACGCCGCCGAAACGGGCGCTGAAATTGACAAACTGGTTGTCCATTTTCAAACCGCTGGTGGCTTCGAAACTGATGTTCAATACAATCTCGCCATTCTTGACGAACTGCATCGGCACCCGTGTTTGCGCATCTACCCTGGCCGCCAGATACGGGGTGTAGCCATTGTCGGTGCACCATTCATAAATAGCGCGCAACAAATACGGTTTGGTAGAGGTTTCTGACATTGGAAAAACGCTATCACTACAAAATTTAGGCAAGGGCTGGCGCGTATCGCCGGAGCGATACACACCAGTAATCTACACGATCTTAACGACGCATGACTTTTTCGGACGGCGTCAGCGCTTCGATGTAGGCTGGGCGCGAGAAAATGCGCTCAGCATACTTCATCAGCGGCGCAGCCGTCTTCGACAGTTCGATGCCGTAGTGATCCAGACGCCACAGCAACGGCGCGATGGCGACATCCAGCATCGAGAACTCGTCGCCCAGCATGTATTTGTTCTTGAGGAACAAAGGCGCCAGCGTGGTCAGACGGTCGCGGATTTCCGAGCGTGCCTTTTCGTGGCTCTTTTCTGCTGCTTTGGCTTTCTCGTTTTCCAGCGTGTGCACGTGGATGAACAATTCTTTCTCAAAGTTGAACAGCATCAGCCGCGCACGGGCGCGCATCAGCGGATCGGCCGGCATCAGCTGCGGATGCGGGAAACGTTCGTCGATGTATTCGTTGATGATATTGGACTCGTACAGAATCAGATCGCGCTCGACCAGGATCGGCACTTGACCATATGGATTCATGGTCGAGATGTCTTCCGGCTTGTTGAACAAGTCGACATCGCGAATTTCAAAGTCCATGCCTTTCTCGAACAGAACGAGACGGCAGCGTTGTGAAAATGGGCAGGTTGTACCCGAATAGAGAACCATCATTTTTATA
>NZ_DATMRK010000007.1:0-77717 GCF_035566375.1 Collimonas sp. | reverse complement strand
GGAAGAATTGCGCATCGACGCCGCCATGCAATTCCTGGCGCACACCTTGGATGCGACGCAAGGCATTCAAACTTGCCTGGGCTTGATCCACGCCAGCAATCTGGCGCGGGAAGAGGGCGACGCCGCCTGTCCGCCGACGCTGAATGTTGCCGATACCGAGTGCCTGACCCGCCTGGCGATGGCCGCTGCCGGTATGCTGGCGGAACAGGCCGAACGGCGTATCGAGGTGCTTAATCAGCGCTATGTGAATAGCCTGGAGTAAGCCAAGCTTGTTGTACTGGCTTGCCACGGCATAGGCAATGAGCTAACTGGGGTCAGAGTGAACTTTCTGCGTGTTTTTTGCAGAAACTTCACTCTGACCCCACTTAGCGGGCCACGGAGTACCTGCCTCATCGTTAAAAAAGAACAAAACCGCATGGCGCGTTCTGTCTTTCTCCGAATCCGTCATGTGGGGTCAGAGTCAAGTTTCGCGATGAAGCACTGCGAAAGTTGACTCTGACCCCAGATGACTCCTGATCCCACATGACTCTTGCAATGGCGATGTCATGACTGCCGTCACGCCGCCAGGATGCGACCGATCGCAGCGCTGTTGACGGCGATTTTTTCCGTGTCTTCATACAACTGCTCGACCCGCCGCTGCAGCGGATACCAGGCTGACCAGTTGGCTGCCTGCGCCATCTCGCCAGTGGCGTCAGTCTCGGATATGGGGCCAGCGCTCGGTGCCGCCAGCGGTGCCGCCGGATTCAAGACCTGTTCCGCCAGCTCCAGCGTCTTGCGGACGTGTTCGGTGGCGGCGTCGAGCTGGAGATTGACCGCCTCCTGCGGCATGCCTTCGGCGTTGCGCCGCAGCAGCATGCGCAGCGCGGCGATATGCGCAATCACCAGATAATTCTGGATGATGAATTGATTCAGGTTTTCCACCGCGCGATGTTTGCTGACGGGTTCGTCGAGCATCCGCACCAGGGTTGAGGCCAGTTCGGAGATGCTGTCGAGGAAGCGTTTGCGGCAGACGCGGTAAATGAAATCGTCGCGCACTTTGCCTTGCAACAGCTTGCTGCCGGCTTCGAGGAAACGCTGGTTGCTTTTCAAGACATTGCGCACCAGTTGCGGCAGCGTGCGGTATTCCCAGCTCGGCAGGACGAAGCTGAAGGCGGTGGCGATGACGGCGCCGATCAGTGTATCGATCAGGCGTTCGCCGATGACGTGGCCGCTGCTGGGGATGACCAGATTGATCTGCAACAGAATCTGCATGCTGGCGGCAATCGCGGTGTAGCGGTACTTGACGTAGATGAAGGCGGGTGCGGCTGCGGTGGCCATGAACATGAAACCTAGCAGGGCGATCGGCTCATGCACGAAGCGCAGGATCAGGGCAGTGGCGACGCAGCCGATCAGGGTGCCGATCAGACGGTCGCTGCGGCGCTGTTTGGTCTGGCTGAAACTGGGTTTGAGGATGATCGCTATGGTGAGGACGATCCAGTAGCCGTGGCCGGCATAGGGCAGGGAATCGGCTGCTAGCAGGCCGCAGGAAATCGCCAGCGCGGCGCGTATCGCAAAACGGAAGGTGGGCGATTGCCAGCGCAGGTTGGAGACCAGCACGCCCAACTGATATTTCTGCTGGGTCAGGAACGGCGTCATGTCTTTGCTCATGAACACCGGCAGCGGCCCTTGCACGCTTTGGGTGGCGTGGTGCAACTGGCCGATCATGTCGATCGCGTCGCTGATCTTGATGTAGGTGGCGCGCAGGATATCGAGCGCTTCTTCGGAGATCTTGCCGGCCAGGCTGTCTTGCTGCAGTTGCTGCATTTCGCTCTCGATCGAGCGCATCTCGGCCTTGTAGCTGATGCTGGCGAACGAGGCGCGCTTGCGGGTCACGGCGTAGGAGATCGATTCGATATCCTTGGCGGCCTTGTTGACCAGGTCGCGCAGATAGGTGAGGACGTCGGCATCGGCAAAATGCTGGCGCAGGATGGCGTAATCGGTGTGCGCCGAGAGGATGTGTTCGTACAGATCGAACATGCCGAAATGGACTTGCACCAGGATGGTGTCCTGTTCATTCTTGGGGTCGCGCAGGATCAGGTCGCGCGAGGCCTGCTGTTTTTCGGCCAGCACGATTTGCTGGCGCACCAGCAGATTGAACTGGTTGTTCAGATCCATATGGATATCGTAGAAATCGGCCTTGATATTGATGTAGCGGGTCAGTTCGAACAGCGCCTCGGCCAACACCTGCTGTTTGATGCGGCTGCGTAAAAACCAGGAAACCGTCATCGAATAGGCTAGATAAATCAGGCCGCCGCTGAGGAACAAGCCGGTGTGAAAGAAAGCTTGCGGCACGCTCATGGCGTTTTCCATGGCTAGCGTCATGACGAACAGGGCCGAGAATTGCAGCGGCATGGCTTTTTTGCCATACACCAGCATCATGCTGGCGAAGAAGGTGACGATCACCAGCATGCCGCTCAGCAGCCAGTGGAATGGCGCACAGAGGCTGATGATCAGCGTCACCACGCTGCAGATCAGCACGCTGGACAGCATCTCGTTGAACTTGTGGCGCAGCGTGCTGGGCAAATCCATCAGGCTGGTGGAGAGAGCGCCGATACAGACCGTCATGGCGGTCGGCAGGTCGGTGAATTGCAGCACCAGCAAGGTAAGGCCGACGACGCCGGTGGCGATCCGCAAACCCGTATAGAAATAGTGACTGAAGATAAAGGTGCGCAGATCTAGGGCGTAGTGCATGTCTGGTCTGGGGCGGTGGCTGACAAGGCTGAAAGTGTACCTGTTTGCCTGCATCAATAGTATTGAATGTGGTAAAAAAGCCAAGAAAATCAACGGCATTCGGCGCTCGCCCGCAGGCATCGCGCAGGATTGGATTTATTTGCGGGTTTTTACGCTTTTTTTACACTTTGTTTACACCCCCATCACCACTCTTTACAACATTTTTAGAGGCTTCTCTATAGCCTGTCAGTACCGCAACTAATCTGTGATGAGGGTAATGATGGAGCTGAAGGTGTTGGTCCTGGATGGAATTTATGTTGGCGCGATCGTGGCGATGTTTGTCGTCACCTGGGCGCTGGCGGTGGGTTGCAAGAAGCTGGAGGACCGTCAATGAACGCGTTCTACATACTTGGCGCAGTGGTGACCGTGGCGCTGCTGGTGTACCTGGTCGTGGCTTTGATCAATGCGGAGGATTTCTGACATGACCTCCCAATCCACCATGTTGTTGATCGCCTTCCTGGCGGTGCTGCTGGTGCTGAGCTATCCGCTCGGCAAATTCATCGTGCAGGTCGCCGCCGGTTCTTCCGATCATGCTCCGGTAAAGGGTTTCGGTTGGCTTAGTGGAGTTTTTAACCGGATCGAGAAATGGCTGTACCGTTGCGCCGGCATCAAGGCCAAGTCCGAGATGAACTGGAAGACCTACGCGCTGGCCTTGCTGCTGTTTAATACCATCGGCGCGCTGGCTACCTATGCCTTGCAACGCTTCCAGCTGTGGCTGCCGTTGAATCCTCAGCATTTTGCCAATCTCAGCTCGGATTCCGCCTTCAATACTGCGGTCAGCTTTATCAGCAACACCAACTGGCAAGGTTATTCGGGCGAAAGCGCGATGAGCTACCTGACCCAGATGCTGGTGCTGGCGGTGCAAAACTTCTTTTCCGCTGCTACCGGCATAGCGGTTGCGTTTGCCTTGATTCGCGGTTTTTCGCGTCATTCGGCACAGTCGATCGGTAATTTCTGGACCGACATCACGCGTTCTACCACTTATATATTGCTGCCGCTGGCGGTGATTTTCTCGGTATTCCTGATCAGCCAAGGAGTGATCCAGAATTTCGATTCGTATAAAGACGCCAACATCGTTCAGCCGTTGACTTATCAGCAGCCGAAAGTCGGCGCCGACGGTCAGCCAATCAACGATGCAGCCGGCAAGCCGGTGCTGGAAACCATGAACACCAAGGTGCAGACTTTGGCCATGGGTCCGGTGGCTTCGCAGGAAGCGATCAAGATGATAGGCACCAATGGCGGCGGTTTCTTCAACGCCAACTCGGCCCATCCTTATGAAAATCCGACCCCTTTGTCGAACTTCATGCAGATGCTGGCGATCTTCCTGATCCCGGCGGCGCTGTGTTTCACCTTCGGCTTCATGGTGGGCGATATCCGCCAGGGTTGGGCGGTGCTGGCGGCGATGACGATCATTTTCGTGATCATGACTTGTGTGGTGATGTACGCCGAGCAGCAAGCGCATCCGGGCCTCAGTGCCTTGGGCATCGACCAGGCGCATAGCCTGCTGCAATCGGGCGGCAATATGGAAGGCAAGGAGAGCCGTTTCGGCATCAGCGCTTCGGCCTTGTTTGCAGCGGTGACCACGGCAGCCTCTTGCGGCGCGGTGAACGCCATGCACGATTCGTTCACGGCCTTGGGCGGCATGGTGCCGATGGCGCTGATCCAGATGGGCGAAGTGGTGTTCGGCGGCGTCGGCTCCGGCCTGTACGGCATGCTGGTGTTTGCCATCATGGCGGTGTTTATCGCCGGCCTGATGATTGGCCGCACGCCGGAATACCTGGGCAAGAAAATCCAGTCCTTCGAAATGAAGATGACTTCGATCGCGATCCTGGCGACGCCGATCCTGGTGTTGGGCGGCACTGCGATTGCGGTGATGGCGACGGCCGGGGTAGCGGGCATCCTGAATCCCGGCGCCCACGGCTTCAGCGAAATCCTGTACGCCTTCTCTTCCGCCGCCAACAACAACGGCAGCGCCTTCGGCGGTTTGTCAGCCAACACGCCGTTCTATAACGTGATGCTGGCGATAGCGATGTGGTTCGGACGTTTCATCATCATCGTCACGATCCTGGCGATGGCTGGTTCGTTTGCCGCCAAAAAACGGCTGGAGCCGAACTCCGGCACGATGCCGACGCATGGTCCGCTGTTCATCGTCTTGCTGATCGGTGTGGTGGTGCTGGTGGGGGTACTGAACTATGTACCGGCGCTGGCGCTTGGCCCGGTGGTTGAACATCTGCAAATCTTTGCTGCACACTAAGTTAAGAAGAAGGATCATCATGTCTCGCACTAATCTGACCTTGTTCGATTCCGCGCTCATGGGCCCGGCGATCGTCGCATCGTTCAAAAAACTGGCGCCGCAAACGCAGTTGCGCAACCCGGTCATGTTTGTAGTTTATGTCGGCAGCATCTTGACCACGCTGCTGTATTTCCAAGCCTTGATCGGCAAGGGCGAGGCCAGCCCGGCTTTCATCCTGGCGATCTCGGTATGGCTCTGGTTCACGGTGCTGTTCGCCAATTTTGCCGAAGCGCTGGCCGAGGGACGCAGCAAGGCGCAAGCGGAATCGCTGCGCGCCTTGAAGCAAACCGTTTCCGCTAAAAAACTGGAAGCCAACAGCAAGTCCAAGGGCCAGCTCAGCAGCTGGGCGGCCACCCCGGCCAGCAATCTGCGCAAGGGCGATGTGGTGCTGGTGGAAGCCGGCGATGTGATTCCGGTGGACGGCGAAGTCATCGAAGGCGTAGCCTCGGTCGACGAGAGCGCGATCACCGGCGAATCGGCGCCTGTGATCCGCGAATCCGGCGGCGATTTCTCTGCCGTGACCGGCGGCACCCGGGTGCTGTCCGACTGGCTGGTGGTACGGGTGTCGGTGAATCCGGGCGAAGCTTTCCTGGATCGCATGATCTCGATGGTGGAAAGCGCCAAGCGTCAAAAGACGCCGAACGAAATCGCCCTGACCATCTTGCTTGTGGCGCTGACCATCGTGTTCCTGCTGGTGACGGTGACCCTGCTGCCGTTCTCCTTGTTTAGCGTAACGGCTGCCAAAAGCGGTATGCCGATCACCATCACGGTCCTGGTGGCCTTGCTGGTGTGCCTGATCCCGACCACCATCGGCGCCTTGCTGTCCGCCATCGGCGTGGCTGGCATGAGCCGCATGATGCAGGCCAACGTGATCGCCACCTCTGGCCGTGCGGTGGAAGCTGCCGGTGACGTCGATGTGCTGTTGCTGGACAAGACCGGCACCATCACCCTCGGCAACCGTCAGGCTTCGGCCTTCGTGCCTGCACCTGGCATCACCGAGCAGCAATTGGCGGATGTCGCGCAACTGGCTTCGCTGGCGGATGAAACGCCGGAAGGGCGCAGCATCGTGGTGCTGGCCAAGCAGCGTTTCAATATCCGTGAACGCGAGATGAATGTGCTGCACGCCACTTTCGTGCCGTTCACTGCGCAAACCCGCATGAGCGGCGTCGATATCGGCAACCGCGCGATCCGCAAGGGTTCGTCCGAAGCGATCAAGAACTATATGCAAGAGCTGGGCCTGCCGTTTCCTGCTGAAGTCGCACATAACGTCGACGACGTCGCCCGCCGCGGCAGTACGCCGCTGGTGGTGGTGGATGAAGGCGTGGTGATGGGCGTGGTTGAGCTGAAAGACATCGTCAAGGGCGGCATCAAGGAACGTTTTGCCGAATTGCGCCGGATGGGTATCAAGACGGTCATGATCACCGGCGACAATCGCCTGACTGCGGCTTCGATTGCGGCTGAAGCAGGGGTCGACGATTTCCTGGCCGAAGCGACGCCGGAAGACAAGCTGAAGCTGATCCGCAGCTATCAATCCGAAGGCCGTCTGGTGGCGATGACTGGCGACGGTACCAACGATGCGCCGGCGCTGGCCCAGGCTGACGTGGCGGTGGCGATGAACAGCGGCACGCAGGCGGCGAAAGAGGCCGGCAATATGGTCGACCTGGATTCGAATCCGACCAAGCTGCTGGAGATCGTCGAGATCGGCAAACAGATGCTGATGACGCGCGGCGCTTTGTCGACCTTCTCGATCGCCAACGATATCGCCAAGTATTTTGCGATTATCCCGGCGGCTTTCATCACCACTTATCCGCAGCTGGCGGCCTTGAATGTGATGCATCTGGCCAGCCCGTCGTCGGCGATCATGTCTGCGGTTATTTTCAACGCCTTGATCATCGTGGTGCTGATTCCGCTGGCGTTGAAGGGTGTCAGATATCGCGCGGTCGGCGCGGCTTCGCTGTTGCGTCGTAATCTGCTGATCTATGGCCTGGGCGGCATCATCTTGCCCTTCATCGGCATCAAACTGATCGACATGATTTTGTCGGTAATGCATCTGGTGTAATCAGGAGTCTAGAAATGAAATCCGCATCTACAACAATATCGTCTCCAGCAACGTCGGCGGCAGCCACACACACCGCCTCGCAAGGCGTATTGCGTCCGGCGCTGGTGCTGTTTGTCGGCCTCACTGTGCTGTGCGGGGTGATCTATCCGCTGGCCGTGACTGGCATCGGCAAGGTGGCTTTTCCGGACCAGGCCGCCGGCAGCCTGATCGTGCAAAACGGCAAGCTGATCGGTTCGCGCCTGATCGGCCAGGAGTTTTCGGCTCCTAACTATTTCTGGGGCCGTTTGTCTGCTACCGCGCCGATGCCGTATAACGCGCAATCGTCCGGCGGCTCCAACTTCGGCCCCAGCAATCCGGCGTTGATCGACGCTGTCAAAGGCCGGGTCGACGCCTTGAAAGCGGCCGATCCGGGCAACACATTGCCGATCCCGGTCGATCTGGTGACTGCCTCCGGCAGCGGCCTGGACCCGGAAATCAGCCTCGCCGCCGCTTACTACCAGGCCGGGCGTGTCGCGCGCGAGCGCAAGCTGAACGTGGATACGGTGCGCGCTCTGATCGACGGTTTGCAGTTGCAGCGCAGCCTGGGTTTCCTGGGCGAGCCGCGGGTCAATGTCATGGCCTTGAACCTGGCGCTGGACCGGCAGGATCCAGCTGCAGCGCCGGCTCCGGCAGCAAACTAAGCCCCTTTTTTAGAAGCACCATTTGCTTGCAGGACTGGCCGCACGGTGTGCGGCCAGTCTCTACACGCGCCTTTGCAGTTATCACCACCAACCTTTGCTTTACTTGAAGCCTATGAAGAAAATACTCTATTTTGCCGGTTTGCTTGGCGTTATCGGCGTTACTGCTCTGACCTCTAATTTCTCTCAAGCGGAAGAAGCTGCTGCTGTGCCCGATAATTCGCTGACGTTCAACGCTACCCTGGCGTCCGACTATCGCTTTCGCGGGATTTCCCAGACGCGATTGAAACCGGCTCTGCAAGGCGGCGCGGACTATAGCAATAATCCGACCGGGCTGTATGTAGGGACCTGGCTGTCGACGCTGAAATGGATCAAGGATAGCGGCGGCAACGGCAATATCGAGTGGGATGTGTATGCCGGCAAGAAGGGTAATTTCACTCCGGACTTTAGCTACGATGTCGGCGTCCTGACGTATATCTATCCATCCAACGATCTGCATCCGGATGCGAATACCACCGAGCTGTATGGCCAGCTGGGTTACGGCCCGGCTTACATCAAGTATTCACAGTCGGTGACCAATCTGTTCGGCGCTGTCGACAGCAAGAACAGCGGCTACCTGGATATCGGCGCCAATATCGATGTCAGCAACGGTTATACGGTCAATTTGCACGCCGGCCATCAAACCGTCAAACACAATTCAACATTGAGCTATAACGATTGGAAAGTCGGCTTGACCAAGGATTTCGGTTTCCTGTCAGGCAGCGTGGCTGTGATCGGCACCGACACCAAAAATTATGTAGGACCGGGGCCGGATCACAAGAACCTGGGTAAAACCGCACTGGTAGTATCGGCGACCAAAACGTTTTAATAGTTGTTGCCAGATTGTTGCAATAGTATCGGCCGGAAAGCGCATAGCTTCCCGGCCTGTTCGTCATGCTGTTTCCGGGGCCGGCAAAGAGTTCAAACGGGTTTCAGAGTATCGTAACGGTAGCGCGTTTTAATCTACAATTTTTAATCTGCCAATCTACAATTGGGCTACGATTTTGCATAACCGTCTTATCGACGAATTTTATAAGGTAATCAGTGTCTTCACCTTACTCAAACGACGATTTGCGCCCAGATCCGGATGCTCTCCTGGCCCGACTGCAAGTGGCGGAGATTCAAGCGGGGCGGGGCAAGCTGCGCATCTATTTTGGCGCTTCGGCCGGCGTCGGTAAAACTTACGCCATGCTCAGCGCCGCCCATAAATTGCATAGCGAAGGGCGCGAGGTGCTGGCCGGCGTGATCGAGAGCCACGGCCGCTCTGAAACCGCGGCGCTGTTGCATGGCCTGGAATTGCTGCCCTTGAAGCAGATCCCGTATCGCGACAAGCAACTGCTGGAATTCGATCTGGACGCGGCCTTGAAGCGCAAGCCTTCGCTGATACTGGTCGATGAGTTGGCGCATTCCAATGCTTCCGGCTCGCGCCATCCGAAACGCTGGCAAGACGTGGAGGAATTGCTGAACGCCGGTATCGACGTCTTCACCACGCTCAATGTCCAGCATCTGGAAAGCCTGAACGACGTGGTGGGCGGCATCACCGGCATCCGTGTCGCGGAAACCTTGCCGGATACCGTATTCGATGCGGCCGATGAAGTGGTGCTGGTGGATTTACCGGCTGATGAATTGCTGAACCGGCTCAAACTCGGCAAGGTTTATAAACAGGCGCAAGCCGAGCGCGCCTCGCGCAATTTTTTCCGCAAGGGCAACCTGATCGCGTTGCGAGAACTGGCTTTGCGCCGCACCGCGGATCGTTTGCAGGGCGATGTCCAGGCCTACCGGATCGAGAAATCGATAGGGGCGGTGTGGCAGACCGACGCCGCCTTGCTGGCTTGCGTCGGTCCCTCGCCCAGCGCGGAGCACGTGATCCGCAGCACCGCCCGCCTGGCGACCCAGCTCAATGCCGAGTGGCATGCGGTGTATGTCGAGACGCCGCGCTTGCAGCGCCTGCCGTCGGCCAAGCGCGAGCGCATCCTGAAGACGCTCAAGCTGGCGCAGGACCTGGGGGCGACCACGGCGGTATTGGCCGGTAACGAAGTGGCGCCAGTCATGGCCGCTTACGCCCGCAGCCATAATTTTTCAAAGATCATCATCGGCCGCAGCCAGCGCCGCTATCCCTGGCAAACCAATCATTCCGCACGGATCGCAGCCAGCGCCCGCGACATCGACGTCATCGCCATCGGCGCGCCGCCGGTCAGCGCTGTGGAAAAGCAAGAAGACGCCGCTGGAAAAATCGCGCCGCGTCATGTACCGATGCAGAGCAGGATCGAGTGGTGGGGCTACGGTTGGGCGTTTGCGGTTTGTGTGTTGGTGACCGTGCTGGCGACGCCGATCCTGCCGTTTTTCGACTTGGCCAACATCGTCATGCTGTATCTGCTGGCGGAAGTCGTGATCGCCATCCGCTACGGCCGCGGGCCGGCAATTTTTGTCGCTTTGCTGAGTATCGCTTCTTTCGATTTCTTTTTTGTGCCACCGCGCTTTTCATTTGCCGTCAGCGATTTCCAGTATCTGCTGACCTTCGGCGTGATGCTGGCGGTGGGCCTGACCATTACCCACCTAACCGCCGGGCTGCGCTACCAGGCGCGGATTGCCTCGGACCGTGAAGCGCGCTCGCGCGCCTTGTTCGAATTTGCCCGCGCCCTGTCCGGCGTGTTGCAGACCGAGCAGATATTCGAAACCAGCGGGCAATTCCTGCAACGCAGTTTCCAGGCCAAGACCTTGCTGCTGATCCCGGACGACGCCGGCCGTTTGCAAATGCCTGCGGTGATCCCGGACAACGCGGCTGAGGTCGCTGCAGCACTCGATATGGGGATTGCCCAGTGGGCTTTCGATAACGCCAGCAGCGCCGGCATCGGCACCGATACGCTGCCAGCCAGCAATTACCTTTATCTGCCCCTGGTAGCGCCGATGCGGACCCGCGGCGTGCTGGTGATCCTGCCGCACAGCCGGCGCTGGATCTTGATTCCGGAACAGCAGCAACAGTTGTATACGTTTGCTACTTTGACGGCGATTGCGCTGGAGCGGGTGCATTATGTCGAGGTTGCGCAAGATGCTTTGGTACGGATGGAGTCGGAGCGTTTGCGCAATTCCCTGTTGTCGGCGCTGTCGCACGATTTGCGCACGCCTTTGACGGCCTTGATCGGCCTCTCCGAATCGCTGGTATTGTCCAAGCCGCCATTACAACAGCAGCAGCAAGTGCTGGCCACCGCACTGCATAGCGAAATGCTGCGCATGAGCGCGCTGGTCACCAATTTGCTGGATATGGCCAGAATCCAGAGCGGCGAGGTCAAGCTGAACCTGCAATGGCAGCCGTTCGAGGAAGTGGTCGGCAGCGCATTGCGCGCCAGTGGCTCGGCGCTGCTTGGGCACCATGTTGAAATCCGGGTAGCGCATGAATTGCCGCTGATTCGTTTTGATGCGGTACTGATTGAACGCGTGCTGTGCAATTTGCTGGAAAACGCCGCCAAGTACACGCCCGCCGGTTCGCACATCGTATTGGGCGCCGTGGTCAGCGGCCGCTATCTGACGGTGACCGTGGCGGATGACGGGCCAGGGCTGCCGAGCGGCATGGAAGATGCGATCTTCGAGAAATTCACACGCGGCGAGCGCGAATCGGCCAAGCCCGGGGTTGGGCTGGGGCTGGCGATTTGCCGTGCGATTGTGGAGGCCCACGACGGCACTATCCGGGCTCGCAATGGTGGCGCAGGCAGCACAGGCGGCGCTCAATTCATCTTTACCATTCCGCTCGGCACGC
The DNA here is from genome assembly GCF_035566375.1 of Collimonas sp. Classification (GTDB taxonomy): domain Bacteria; phylum Pseudomonadota; class Gammaproteobacteria; order Burkholderiales; family Burkholderiaceae_D; genus Collimonas. Next base: position 66,126 of record NZ_DATMRK010000007.1, on the reverse strand, counting down.
CGCCCAGCATGCCTGATCTGGAAGAGCATGAGGAAGAGCATAAGGAGGTGCATGACGCGGTTGCCGGCGGCGCTAGCGCGGATGCTGATAGCAGCCAGGTAAACCCCAGTGAGGGAAACCGCGGACATAGCGGAAATACGGAGAAAGCATGACGATGCAACCGACACCAATAGCATTGCTGGTTGAAGACGAGCCGCAGATCCGGCGTTTTGTACGGGCCGCGCTGGAGAGCGAAGGCTGGCAGATTTTTGAAGCACCGACCATGCAGCGCGGCTTGATCGATTGCGGCACCCGCAAGCCGAATCTGGTGATTCTCGATCTCGGCCTGCCGGACGGCGACGGCGTCGATTTCATCCTGGATGTGCGGAAATGGTCGCGCGTGCCCATCATCGTGCTGTCGGCGCGCGTCAATGAAGCCGACAAGATCAAGGCGCTCGACGCCGGCGCCGACGATTACCTGAGCAAGCCGTTCGGCGTCGGCGAATTGCTGGCGAGGGTACGCGCTACGCTGCGCCGCCAGCACCAGCCGCTGGCCGGCGATGACGGCTTGATCCGTTTCGGCGACGTTACGCTGGATCTGCAGGCAAGGCTGGTGACCAAGGCGCAGCAACAGGTGCACCTGACACCGACCGAATACCGTTTGCTGATGGTGCTGGTGGCCAACGCCGGCAGGGTAGTGACTAATCCGCAGTTGTTGAAAGAAGTGTGGGGGCCGTCGCACTCCGAGAGCGGCCACTATCTGCGGATTTATATGGGGCACTTGCGGCAGAAACTGGAAGACGATCCGGCCCAGCCTAAACATTTGCTGACTGAAACTGCGGTTGGTTATCGGATTTTGCTGTCTCAGTAAGAATATTTTTGACGCCAGAGCGATGTGCGATGGCTAAACAAGGCTAGAGCATGCCATTCAAACAGAATGTTATGACGAAAATTCCAGATGATTTGCTGCAACTGATGCACAAGCCGACCTTCTACATGACAGCAGCCAGCCTCAAAGGCAATTGTTAAGAATTGCAATATCAAAATTTCAACTTTATTTCTTGCTCTCGTCTAAGCCTCGCGCTTATAGTTGCCTAATTGATATTTATAATTAGCCACCTTGCCAGGAGAGCCGCATGATGTACAACGGAGTAGAAGTTACCCATCCAGATGCCATTCGCGCTATCGAAGAAAGCCAGCGGATCGCCGCGCTGCCCATCATCAGTAGCCATTCGCTGGTGACACTAGGCTCCCTGACAAAAAGAGGCGGCGTTGTCCATACAGCGACATCGAGGACTACGACCAGCGACGGTATTGAGTTTGCATTGGTCGGGGATGAAGTCCGCTATGCGAACGGCGAGATTGCATATATCACGTCCGGCGCAGGATTCGCTATGACTACCAAGGGTAAGTCTTACGCTATCGAAGGTAGTCATGTGAGCAACGGTGATGTTATTGAGAAAAGCAGACACTCAAAACATGCGGTCATCGACATTCGAGAGGGGATGCCGCCAGTTCCCGGATTTTTGCAGGAAGGTTACGAGCCAACAGCAACCCAGAAGGCTTGATACATGGCGTCCCTAACTCGGTACTATCTCGTCGTCGGCGACAAGGCAGACAACAGCGCAACGATAATTTCCGGCACGCCGCGTTCGACTTATTACGGTAAAAGCGATGCACTAGAAGGCTCTGGCGTGTTTTGTCCTGTGTGCAAATCAGCAGGCACGATCAAATGCGTTGGACCACGTTTATCAAATACTGTAGATGGTGTGCAAAAGGCATTGAGCGGCGATATTTGTATTTGCCAATGTAACCGCCCTCCTGTGTTTCTTCCACAGCGAGTTGATTACTCCATGACCGTCGATACTGATGCAGCATGGTGTTTGCATTTGGGTGAAGCAACTGGAGTAGCGGCAGCTACTGGCACCGGCCTTTCTCCGAACGAAAATCACGCCTTGAAATTTGATCAGTTCTTTCAACTCCACGATGAAAAAACTGGTGAGCTATTGAAAAATCGGTTCTACAAAATATATTGCTCAAGCGGCGTTATCGCAGGACATACGGATGCTGCTGGCTTTACCAAAAAAGTTATATCTAATGAAGCCGAAGAAATCAAGATTGAAATATTCGGAGAGGACATTTAAATGCCGATACCACTCGTGCCTATAGCAGTTGTAACGGTAGTAATGACTTTGCGGAGCGACACCAAGCCAGTAAAAATCTATGTCAAGAAACCTCGTGGCACTTTGTATTGGGGCGGCGCCGGGCTTGACGGGGGTTACATTAAACCGCAGCTGCAAGCATTTAGAAACGCAGGGATTACCGATGTTTCTGTTGGTCTGACAAACTCCGCAACGCAGGACGTTGGCTCTACCGCTGGGACACTGCTCGACGCGATGCGGTCAGGATTGTTTATTCGTTTTGAGGACAACGACGATTGGGTCATCTCTAGTGGCATGGACGTCGTGTCTAAGCAGTTCAACATAATTGGATATAGCTACGGCTCGTTGCTTGCGGCGCAAACGGCTTGGTTTTACGTGAAGAAAGGCAATGTCATTGACCATCTAGTGTTGATAGGCTCTCCTATTGACAGAGATTTTTTGAAGAAACTGAAGACCCACAAAAATATCAAGAAAGTCGTAGTAATCGATCTAACTCAATTTGGAGATAAAATTCACGCAGGTATGTCGGAAGCAGCGCTGCTTGGCGCTGTTCCCACCCTTGGAGAACAAATGACCGCGGGTAAGGGCGAAGGTCATTTTTACTATGCGCATGTCACCAGCGACAGCCCTAGGCGTTGGAAAGAACTAGCGGAAAGGCTATATAGTGAAGGACTACGATAGAAACTCAGCGGCGGTGTTTCTCGGCTATGCAATAGACGGCCTTATCCTACTTAATGCAGCTGCACTTACTTGCCATTTCATTCTGTCTAAGACAGACAAAAACTCAGTCTTCACCGGGCCGTCTTTGGCATGGACGGCAATCTCTTTAGCTGTTTTTATAGTCCTTGTTGTTATTGGCATTGCTAATCTGGTGTGGGTACGGTTGAAATGCCGTCCTTACTGGACGACATCAAGAAAATATCTGTCCGCAGCGACATTGTTGTACGTTGCTGTTTTCTGGATTATCGGATTAACGACTGACATTATTCTTTATGGATTAACCCAGCGCAGCACGATACCCGGATTAATCAGTATCGCTGCCCTTGCCGGGCTATATGCAGTGTTATCGAAGCCAGCCCATAAATAATCCGACCTAAGCGGGGTATGCGATAGCTGCCTGATCAAATGAAACCGCTAAAAATTCTGTTAGGTGGCGTAATCGGGCTGTTACTCTCGACAGTTATTTGTTGGGGGGTACTTTACGCTTACGGTGTAATTGTGCTGCATGGTGCGGGTAGCTTGTTCGACACAGACCCACACGCCGCCAATATGTTTTTCCTCTCCTGGGCCATCGTGTCACTGTTGGCTGCAATAGGTGGCGCAATTATCGCGGGTCGAAGTAAGTAGCGTGTCCGTCTGCATCCCGACCAAATTTTGATCCGGTTATTCGTGGGCATCACTGTGCCGCGCACGTGCCTACACGCCCCCATACGGGTCTGCGGACTCACTCTCGGGACTTCTTCCTAGGCAGCGCCGGGCATCCTCTCTGCCGCAAAAGAAATCCTGTTTTTTGAAATAAAAATGAAACGCTTTCTAATAGTAGTTGCCGCCGTAGTTTTCGGGTTTTTAGTAGCTTGGGGGTGTGGTTATGCCGGTAGTCATATTGACTGGGCTATGTCTCAAACGCCGAAGCATGGCTGCTATGAGATTGACCATTGTAACGTTCCTTGGTGGATCATCGCACTGTTCATTGGGTCGTTGTTCGGCCCGTCTATTTTCTATGGGGTGGTGGCCTTTATCGGCACCAAATTGAATTGGTCGCCAACACGATGGATTGGTACATTTATTCCGCTTCTAGTCATTACATGCGGCCTGTACTTTGCGGGGTATGCGTTAGCTGCCTGATTAAATGAAACCACTAAACCGTTAAACACGCGGCAGCGGAGGCCACCATGAGCAGACCGGAATGCATCAAACACTGGCAAGAAATTCAGGGCGCGGATGACTCCGGTTATCCCGGCAGCGCTGAGCTGATGGCGATAGGTTCGCCGTTCGGCCGCGTGTTCGGCCTGACTCGCCTTGGCATCCATCACGAACTGCTGCCGCCCGGCCGCCGCACCTCTTGGCCGCACGCCGAGAAGACGGAAGAGGAATTCGTCTACGTCATTGAAGGCCATCCAGAGGTCTGGCTGGACGGCCATCTGCATCGGCTGGCGCCGGGAGACGGCGTTGGCTTTGCCGCCGGAACCGGTATCGCCCATACCTTCATCAACAACACCGATACCGATGTTCGCCTGCTGGTGGTCGGTGAATGCTTCCGTGCCGACAATCAGGTCTACTATCCCTTGCATCCGGACCGCAATGCCAGCATCGGCGATCAATGCTGGGCCGCAGCGCCGAAGGATCCGCTTGGCCCGCATGATGGTTTGCCGGACAAGTTGCGCGAGTCCGGCGGGCGATTCTGAAGCCGGGTATAGTTCAAATCCGATCCACATTGATACAGGAGTATTCATGCCAAGTCGAGAACGTGTTGAAAGCCTGATCGCGCTGGTTGTACAGGGGAAGTACGTAGAGGCGATCCAGGAGTTTTATACCGAAGATGCCTCCATGCAGGAAAACCAGGAGCCGCCGCGCAAGGGATTGCAGGTGCTGGTAGCCGGTGAGGAAAAGGCACTGGCGATGTTCAAGGAAATCCGCACCCTGGCGGCCAAGTCCTTCTTGATCGATGGCGATCGGGTCGCCATCAATTGGCTGTTCGAACTGGTCGCCCATGATGGTCGCAGTTTCCAGCAAGATGAAATCGCCTACCAGCTTTGGCGCGGTGACAAGATAAGCGAAGAACAGTTTTACTACGATCCGGGGCAACGCAAGCTGGCTTGATAAGTCGCACTTATCCTGTTGCGCGCGTTCAGTGCAACAGGATGAGATTCGTACTTCCTGCCAGTTTCCGGGAAACGGTGTAAACTAGCCGCCAGACAGATGCAACACTGCTTGCATCTGTCTTTTTGTTTACCCTACGGTTATCGGCAGTGTCACGTACTCTTCTAATTCCGCTCATTGTTGCTTGCGCGCTGTTCATGGAAAACATGGACGCGACGGTGATTGCCACCTCTCTGCCGGTGCTGGCGCGCGACCTCGGGCAAGATCCCCTTACCTTGAAACTGGCTTTGACCTCGTATGTGGTCGGGCTTGGCGTGTTCATCCCGATCAGCGGCTGGGTTGCCGATCGCTTCGGTGCGCGCACCGTGTTCCGCTCCGCGATCCTGGTGTTCCTGGCTGGTTCGCTGATGTGCGCGGCGTCGAGCTCGCTGGCGGCGTTTGTCGCTGCCCGCTTCTTGCAGGGCATAGGCGGCGCGATGATGGTGCCAGTCGGGCGTATCGTGATTTTCCGTTCGGTGCCGCGTACCGAACTGGTCAAGGCCATCAGTTACCTGACTATTCCGTCGCAACTGGGGCCGGTGATCGGGCCGCCGCTGGGCGGTTTCATCACCACTTATTTCCATTGGCGCTGGATTTTCCTGATTAATGTCCCTATCAGTATTCTTGGCATGTACCTGGCCAGCCGCTATATCGAGAATTACCGTTCCGACGATTTGCAGCCGCTGGATATGAAGGGTTTTGTCTTGTCGGCGGTTGGCAGTACGCTGCTGATGCTGGGCTTGTCGCTGATTGACGGCGAGTTGCTGTCGTCGGCATCGGCCTTTGGCATGTGTGTACTCGGTGGGCTGACCTTGTACGTGTATCTGCTGCACGCGCGGCGTGAACCGTTTCCGTTGCTGGATCTGCGCTTGCTGCGGATTCCGACTTTCCGCGCCAGCGTGATCGGCGGTTCGCTGTTTCGCATCGGGCTGGGCGCGGTGCCGTTCCTGTTGCCGCTGGCGTTGCAGGTCGGTTTTGGCATGAATGCCTTCCATGCCGGCACGATTACTTGCGCCTCGGCTTTTGGCGCGATCTTCATGAAAGCCATCGGCACTTCTATCCTGCGGCGTTACGGTTTCCGCTCGGTGCTGATCTGGAATGCGGTGCTGGCCGGGCTGGCGCTGGCTTCGTATGGCTTGTTCACGCCGACTACGCCTTATCTGGTGATGATGGCGGTGGTCTTGCTGGGCGGGTTTTTCCCGTCCATGCAATTCACCTGCCTCAACACCATGGCTTACGCCGATCTGGATAGCGCCGACGTCAGCCGCGCTACCAGCCTGGCCAGCGTGGTGCAGCAGATTTCTTTGGGTTTGGGAGTTACCATCGGCGGTCTGGCTGTACATATGTCGAGCCGCTTGCAGGGGCATTCCACTATCGTGGCGGGGGATTTCTGGCCGGCATTTATTGTCATCGGCCTGTTCTCGATGGCCTCGATTCCTGTGACCCGGCGGCTACCTTTGAACGCCGGTGCGGCCTTGACCGGGCATAAGCCGGCCTCAGCCTGACCGCCACCGGATACCCGCTTGGTCATTCAATGCGGGAACCGATGGCGAGTCGTTTTCAACTCACGCTTTAACTCACACTTCCGCGATGCGCTTGGCAATATGCGCCAAGGCTTCTTCCACCTGGTCCACCAGGATCAGGCAAAGATCACCTGGCGACAGATGTGACAAGGCGGTATCGATGGCGACAAATTCGCCGTTGATTTCCTCGGTTGAAGTAGTGCGGCGGGCATTTTGCAAACCCTGGCGCAACAGGCCGAGCACTTCGCCGTCGGCGCGGCCGCGCTGGCATTGGTCTTGATACAGGATTACCTGATCGAAAGCATCGCCCAGGATTTCGGTCTGCTGGCGGATGTCGATATCGCGCCGGTCGCCGGCGCCGCTGATGACGACCGAGCGGCGTTTGGCGGGCATGCCGTCGATGGCTTTTACCAGCGCCTGGATCGCATCCGGGTTGTGGCCGTAATCGGCGATCAGGGTGGCGCCGCGATAGTCGAATACATTGAAGCGGCCGGGCGCGGTGGCGGCGTCGTTGATGAAAGTGCTGAGGCCGGCGCGGATCACATCCCAATCCAGGTTCAAGGCCCAGGCGGCGGCGATCGCCGCCATGGCGTTTTCGATCTGGAAGCCGATCGTGCCGTTGCGCGTCAGCGGAATCTCTTGCAGCGCTATCCGATGTTCTTGCTTGCCCTTGGCGGCGACGATGGCGTTGCCGTCCTGATACACCACCCGATGCCCTTGGGCGCGGTGGGTGGTCATCAGCGGGTGATGGAAATCATGGGCGAAAAAGGTGACTGAACCGGAGCACGATTTGGCCATGCTGGCGACCATCGGATCGGCGGCGTTCAAGACGGCGTGGCCACCAGGCGCAACGTTTTCGACGATCACGCGTTTGACTACGCTCAGATCTTCCACCGTGCTGATATAGCTCAGGCCGAGATGATCGCCCATGCCGATATTGGTAACCACGGCGACATCGCAGCGGTCGAAGCCGAGGCCTTCGCGCAAGATGCCGCCACGTGCGGTTTCAAACACGGCGGCGTCGACGTCCGGGTGCATCAAGACATTGCGGGCGCTGCGCGGACCGCTGCAATCGCCGGTATCGATGCGTTGCTGTTCGATGTAGACGCCGTCGGAATTGGTCATGCCGACGCGCAACCCTTTGCGGCCCAGCAGGTGGGCGATCAGGCGCACGGTGGTGGTTTTGCCGTTGGTGCCGGCAACCGCTACCAACGGGATGCGGCCGTTGTCGCCGGCTTCGAACATGGTCGCCATGATGGCGGCGCCAACCGCGCGGCCCTTGCCGTAGGAAGGACTGATGTGCATGCGCAAGCCGGGTGCGGCGTTGACTTCGACCACGCCGCCTTCCTGTTCTTCCAGCGGCTGGTGGACGTTGTTGCAGACCACATCGACGCCGCAGATATCGAGGCCGACCATTTGCGCTGCAGCCACTGCACGTGCCGCCAGTTCGGGATGGACATCTTCGGTGACATCGGTGGCGGTGCCGCCGGTGCTCAGGTTGGCGTTGTTGCGCAAGACCACCCGCACGCCTTGCTGCGGAATCGAATCGGCGCTGTAATTCTGCTTGGACAAGGTCGCCAGGGCGATCGCATCGAAGCGGATTTTTGTCAGCGAAGTGGCATGGCCTTCGCCGCGCAGCGGGTCGCTATTGACCTGGTCTACCAGCTGGCTGATGGTGCGCACGCCGTCGCCGATGACTTGCGGCGGATCGCGGCGGGCGGCGGCGATCAGTTGCTTGCCGACCACCAGCAGGCGGAAATCGTGGCCCGGCAGGTAGCGCTCGACGATGACTTCCGAACAGATTTTTGCAGCGACTTCAAACGCTGCCATGACTTGTTCACGGGCAGTGATGTTGACCGCCACACCTTTGCCTTGGTTGCCGTCGCGCGGTTTGAGTACTACCGGGCCGGCGATTTCCTGGGTCGCGGCCCAGGCTTCTTCGGCGCTGCTGACTACCCGGCCCATAGGTACCGGGACGCCGGCGGCGTTCAGCAGTTTCTTGGTCAGGTCTTTGTCTTGGGCGATCGATTCGGCGATGGCGCTGGTGTGGTTGGTTTCGGCCGCCTGGATGCGGCGCTGGCGGCTGCCCCAGCCGAATTGCACCATGCTGCCGCCGGTCAGGCGACGGAACGGAATCCCGCGCGCCACGGCGGCTTGCACGATGGAGCCGGTGCTCGGTCCGAGGCGAATGTCTTCGTCCAGTTCCTGCAGGTTGGCCAAGGCGCCAGTGAGATCGAAAGGCTTGTCTTGCAGCGCCGCCAGGCACAGCTCCAGCGCCAATTGGAAAGCCAGCTTGCCGACATCTTCTTCGGTATATTCGACGATTACCTGATAGACGCCGGCTTCCAAAGTCGGCACGGTGCGGCTGAAAGTGACCGGGCAACCGGCTTCCGATTGCAGTCCGAGCGCGGCAATCTCCAAGGCGTGCGCCATCGAGACGACCTCGCTTTTGCCGCTCGCTTCCAGGAAGCCAATCTGTGGAAAGCGTTCACGTAGCCTGGCTTCGAAACCTGCGATGCCTGCAATGGCGCGCTCGGCATCGGTACAAGACACGATGGCTTCGATAGCGGTATGTCGACTCCACAGATTGGGGCCGCGAAGTACTCGGATACGTGAAACGTCCATCAACAAGTTTTCCTATTAATACTGATATTACTAATCAAAAAAGCAGGGTCGGCAAATGGTTGCCGACCCTGCTTAAATTTTTAAACCATCTCGAAAGTCTCTATCCCTGCACGCATCAAATCGTGAGAGATGTCCAGCGCCCATGCGGCAGCCACTGCTGCCAATACATTTTCAATCTGGAAGCTGTCTTTGCTACGGCTGATCAGCGGCACGGTAGTGATGTCGGCTAGCAGCGTTTCGCTTTTGCCGGTGGCCAGCATGATCTGGTCATTCTGGATAAAGACTGCGCGCTTGCCTTGTTCAAGTTGCTCGGCAATCACCGGCAGGGCAGGGTCGACGCCAAAGAAAATCACCTCGCCGTCGCACAACGACGCCATGCCCGCTACCAGCGGATCGGCGGCGTTCAGCACAGCAACCCCGCTCGGCAATACAACATCGACCTGGGTGCGGGCCACTTTCACCATTTCCTCAGCATCGGCGATGTAGTACTGCGGCGAGCTGTCGTCGGCGGCGATATTGGTGACGACGCCGACCTGGCAGCGATCGTAGACCAGGCCTTCCGAGAGAATGGTGTCGTGACTGTTTTCAAACACGGCGGCTTCGACCGCACGGTTGATCAGCACCCGTTGCGCTGATTCCCAATTGGCGCGGTCGCCTTTTTCGACTTGCCGCTGCGCGAAATAGAGGCCGTCGCCGCAAGCCAGGCCGACATGGTTGCCGCTCAAATGCAGTTGCCAGGCGATCAGGCGCGAGACGGTGGTTTTGCCGTGCGTGCCGGTGACGCCGACGATCGGGATGCGGCCATTGTCGGCAGCGGCAAACAGGTGCTCGATGATGGCGCGGCCGACCGGACGCGCTCTGCCTTGCGCCGGTTTCAGATGCATCAGCAGGCCGGGGCCGGCGTTGACTTCGACGATCGCGCCACGCTGTTCTTCCAGCGGCCGCGAAATATCTTCGGCCACCAGGTCGACGCCGGCAATATCCAGGCCGACCACGCGCGCGGCGAGCGAGGCTGCGGCGGCGACGCTAGGGTGAACCAGATCGGTGACGTCGATAGAGACATTGCCATTGCGCTGGATCAGTACCTGCTGGCCTGCGGCCGGGATCGATTCGCCGTTAAAGCCTTGCCGCTCCAGCTCCACCCGCACCACTGGTTCTTCATCCAGCAGCACCAGGCTGAGCGGGCATTCTTCAAGTTCGCCACGGCGTGGATCGGAATTGATCTGGCTGTCTATCAGTTGGCGCACGGTCGAACTGCCGTCGCCGCTGACTGACAGCGGCTCGCCGCGCGCAGCTGCCGCCAGGCGGCCGCCAACGATCAGCAAGCGGTGTTCGTTGCCGCGAATGAAACGCTCGACGATGACGCTGCTGCCTTCTTGCAGCGCCAGCGCATAGGCGGTTTCGATTTCGGCCTGGGTGTTGAGATCGATAAATACGCCGCGGCCGTGATTGGCGTCGGACGGTTTGACCACCACCGGCAAGCCGATGTCTTCAGCCGCTTCCCAGGCCTCTGCGGCGCTCTCCACCAGTTGGCCTTCCGGCACCGGCACGCCGCAAGCCTGCAGCAAGCTCTTGGTCAGATCCTTGTCGCTGGAGATGCTTTCTGCGATGGCGCTGGTCTGATCGGTTTCCGCGGTCCAGATGCGACGCTGGCGAACGCCGTGGCCGAGTTGCACCAGATTGCCTTCGGTGAGGCGGAACGAGGGGATGCGTCGTTCATCCGCCGCTTCGACGATGCAGGCCGTGCTCGGCCCCAGGCAGCGCGAATCGACCATGCTGCGCAGTTCAGCGATGGTGGCAGGGACGTCGAATACCTTGTCTTCAATTGCTGCCATCACCAGGTCGCGGGCGGCGTGCAGGGCGGCGCGGGTCACTTGTTCATGGCGCGCGCGCACCGCAACTTTGTAGACGCCGCGCACCGAGGTGCTACGGGCTTTGCCGAAACCGCCGGGCATGCCGGCCAGGTTTTGTAATTCCAGTGTGACGTGTTCGAGAATATGGCCGGGCCAGGTGCCGTCTTGCAGGCGCTGTACAAAACCGCCGCGTTCACCGTAGCTGCAGCGATGCTCGATCAGGGAGGGCAGCCAGCTGGTCAGGCGCTGGTTAAAGCCGGGCAGGGTATTGGAGGGGAAATCTTCCAGTTCACCAATGTCGATCCACGCCTCAAGAGTTGATCGATAGGTCCAGATATTTGGACCGCGCAGCGACATGATACGGAGAATTTCAATGTTTTTCATGAGTGAGCAATGAGGCAATGCAATAGGACGATACTTGCGTGAATGCTGAATTTTTTGCATGTGCCGGTTTCAACACCCTGCAATTATCTGTAACGCACTAAAGCGTGAATTGGTTTACAAGGGCTCACCAAATAACAAAAAGATAGGTTTAATTGGTAACGAAAAGTAACGTTTCCGAAAAACTCGATAGGATATAATACTTGCGGCAGACGATGTGCGCCATTTGCGGCGATTTCACACAAAATTCCATCCTGTCCGAGTATGCATGCGGACACACCATGCCGTTTAGATGAAAAGCAACCCTTTATCCCCTGTGCTCACCACTGGTAATTATTTATCGCCTGATTTGTCACCTATGCTGCCCGCCTCCTGGCGTGCCGAAGTGACAACTCAACTAGCTCCCGCCGAAGAGATTCTGGCGTCCCTGGAAGTCGATCTCAACGCTTCGCTGCATTTCGCGCGCGGTCTGGTATTGCTCACCAATCAGCGTGTGCTGGCCAAGATGGCTGCAGACAGCAGCTGGTGTGAATGGGCTTACCGGCCGGGCCTGACGCTGGGTCATCACGATCACGCCGGCGTCGGCAGCCTGGAATTGTTCGACGAACAACAACAGCTGGCCAGCTGGCGTTACACGCTCGGTCTCAACCTGGAAGCGCTGCGCCTGATCAAGGTCTTCGAGCAGCAGCGCGACGATCATCTGGCAGGGCGTTCTGCAGCGCGCCAGGAGCAGGCTACTTGTCCGCAATGCAAGGCGCCTTTGCCGCCCGGTAGCGACGAGTGTCTGATTTGTCCTGAAAAAAAAGAGGCCCCGTCTTCGACCTGGGCGCTGTTCCGGCTGGCGCGTTTTGCCACGCCCTACAAGGGCATGCTGCTGCTGGGTTTTGTGCTGATGCTGATTTCTACTGCCGCCACCCTGGTGCCGCCTTATCTGATGGGCCCCTTGATGGATAATGTGCTGATTCCATATCAAAACGGCAAGCCGATCAACTACGATCTGGTCAAGCTTTACTTGTCGGGTTTGCTGGCTTCGGCTTTGGTCGCCTGGAGCCTGGGCTGGGCCCGTACCTACATCCTGGCCTTGGTCAGCGAGCGCATCGGCGCCAATTTGCGGACTACTACCTACGAACATTTGCTGCGCCTGTCGCAAGAATATTTCGGCGGCAAACGCACCGGCGACCTGATGGCGCGCATCGGTTCCGAAAGCGATCGCATCTGCGTGTTCCTGTCCTTGCATTTGCTGGATTTTGCGATCGACGTATTGATGATCGTGATGACTGCGGTGATCCTGTTTTCGATCAATCCCTGGCTGGCGCTGGTGACACTGGTGCCGTTGCCGTTCATTGCCTGGATGATCCATCTGGTGCGGGACCGCTTGAAGCATGGTTTTGAAAAGATCGATCGGATCTGGGCCGAGGTGACCAATGTCCTGGCCGATACGATTCCAGGGATCCGCGTGGTCAAGGCGTTTGCCCAGGAAAAGCGTGAAGCCACGCGTTTCCGCGACGCCAACCAGCACAACCTGCTGGTCAACGACAGGGTCAATAAAATCTGGTCTCTGTTCTCGCCGACGGTTACCTTGCTGACTGAAATGGGTTTGCTGGTGGTCTGGGTGTTCGGTATCTGGCAAGTCTCGAAAAATGAAATCACGGTCGGTGTGCTGGCCTCGTTCCTGGCTTACATCAGCCGCTTCTATACCCGCCTCGATTCGATGAGCCGGATCGTTTCGGTGACGCAAAAAGCCGCGGTCGGCGCCAAGCGCATTTTCGAAATCCTGGATCACGTATCGAGTGTGCCGGAGCCGGCCAACCCGGTGCATCTGGAGCACGTGAAAGGCGCCATCGAATTGCGCAATATCGGTTTCCGTTACGGCAACCGGGCGGTGATGCGCGACGTCAACCTGTCGATTGCGCCGGGTGAGATGATCGGCCTGGTGGGGCATAGCGGTTCCGGCAAGAGCACCCTGGTCAATCTGATCTGCCGTTTTTATGATGTGTCGGAAGGATCGATACGGATTGACGGCGTCGATATCCGCTCCATGCCGATCTCGGAATACCGCCGCAATATCGGCCTGGTGCTGCAAGAGCCGTTCCTGTTTTTCGGCACGATTGCAGAGAATATCTGCTACGGAAAACCTGAAGCCACCCGCGAAGAAATCGTTGCCGCCGCGCGCGCCGCCCATGCCCACGAATTCATTCTGCGCTTGCCGCAAGGTTATGACTCGCTGGTGGGCGAACGCGGCCAGGCGCTGTCGGGCGGCGAACGCCAGCGTATTTCGATTGCCCGCGCCTTGCTGATCGATCCGCGCATCCTGATCATGGATGAAGCTACGTCGTCGGTCGACACCACTACAGAAAAAGAAATCCAGAAAGCGCTCGACAACCTGGTGCAAGGCCGCACCACGATAGCGATTGCTCACCGTTTGTCGACCTTGCGCAAGGCTGACCGATTGGTGGTGCTGGATCGCGGCCAGATAGTCGAGGTCGGCAGCCATGACGAATTGATGCTGCGCGAAGGCGCCTATTACCGTCTGTATCAAGCGCAGTTGCGCAACGTCGATGCCGAGCCGACATTGGTCGATGAAGACAGCGAAGAGAGCGATGAGAGTGCCGCATGACAATCCATGATTTCAAACTAAGCCGCAATGCCTTTGGTCGTCTGGTATACACCGGCGCGAATGGCGAAGTGCATGAAGGCGTGGTGCCGGTGCGCGCCTTTCCTATCGGCGCGCCGGACGACGGCATCTCGCTGGTGAACGGCGATGGCCAGGAGCTGGCCTGGATTTCACGCCTGAGTGATTTGCCGGATGCGACCCGCGCCATGGTCGAGAAAGAACTGGCGAGCCGTGAATTCATGCCGGAAATTCGGCGTATTCAACGGGTTTCCAGTTTTACCGCACCTAGCACCTGGTACGTGGAAACCAATCGCGGCGATGCTTCTTTTACGCTGAAGGGGGAAGAGGATATCCGGCGCATCGTGGCGACCAGTTTGTTGATTGCCGACAGCCACGGCGTGCAGTTCCTGATCCGCGATACGCAGGCCCTGGACAAGGCCAGCCGCAAGATTCTGGATCGTTTCTTGTAGTTTCTTGGAAGCGGCAGCGGCCCTCGCTGGCCGCCCGCTGCGGCCTGCGGGTCAGCGTTGAGGCTGACCCGGTTTCTTAAGCCGGTGTTATTAAGCCGTATTATTAAGCCGTATTATTAAGCCGGTATTAAAATTGCTCGTCTGCGCCCAGATAGCGCCATTGCCCTTCCGGCAAATTCCCCAGCTTCACACCGCCAATCCGCACCCGTTTCAAACCCAATACCTTGAGCCCGACCATATCGCACATGCGGCGAATCTGGCGTTTTTTACCTTCGCGCAAGGTGAAACTCAGCTGGTCCTCGTTTTGCCATTTGACGATGGCCGGCTTGAGCTTTTTGCCGTCCAGGGTCAGGCCGTGATTGAGGCGGCGCAGTTCGGCGTCGGGCAGCTTGTCGCCTTTGGTGTAGCGCACCCGCACCAGGTATTCTTTATCGACGCTGGTTTCTTCGCCGATCAGATGCTTGGCGATGCGGCCATCCTGGGTCAGCACCAGCAGGCCGACCGAATCGATATCGAGGCGGCCGGCCGGCACCAGGCTGCGCAACTGGGTCGGATGGAACAAGGTCGGCGAGCGGTCTTCGCTCCAGCGGTTGGCTTCCTTGATCAGCGCCACCGCCGGTTGATAACCGTCTTCGGCCTGGCCGCTGACGTAACCGACCGGTTTGTTGATCAGGATGGTGACCCGTTTCGATTGTTCGGCCGCGGCCTGGCGTTCGACGCTGATGCGCTGGCTTGGCAATACTTTGCTGCCGAGTTCCGAGACGACGACGCCATCAACCCGGACCCAGCCGCGAGCGATCCATTCATCGGCTTCGCGGCGCGAGCATAGCCCGAGTTCTGACATGCGTTTGGAAAGGCGTAATGGTTCGGTCATGGAATGCAAAAAATAAGAAGAGTATAAAAATAAAAACTGCAGAGCAGCTTAAATCGAATAAGAAGAGTATAAAAATAAAAACTGCAGAGCAGCTTAAATCGAAGCTAAATATGCAGCGCATCCAGCAAATCGGTTTCCAGCTGGATTTGCAATCGCGCATGGTTAAGCGCATTGCCATCGACCAGGAACACGTCTTCGACCCGCTCGCCGAGGGTCATGATCTTGGCGGTGTGCAAATTGATCTTGTGCTTGGCCAGGACGCTGGCGACGGAATACAGCAGCCCGGTGCGGTCATTGGCGGTAATCGATAGCAGGTAATACTGGCCGCGGTCGTCGGGGCGCAGATCGACCGTCGGCGTCACCGGGAAGGTGCGCGACAGCCGTGACAGGCGGCCCTTGGAGGGCGCCGGCAGCGGGCTGTCGGATTGCAGTAAAAGGGTCAGTTCATGCTCGATCAGGTTGATGATGTCGCGATAGTGCTTGGCAAACAGCGGCGCGCTGATGAGGAAAGAATCGAGCGCGTAGCCGTGCCGCGTGGTCTGGATTTTTGCATCCAGGATGCTGAAATTCTTGCTGTCGAAATAGCTGCTGATGCGGATGAACAGGTCGCTCCGGTCCTTGGTGTAGACCGCCACCTGCAAACCTTCGCCGATCGGCGCCAGGCGGCACTTGACGATCGGATTGGCGCTGTCGGTCTGGTTGTAGAAGGAGCGGGTTTGCCAGGCGATGTCGGAAGCGTCGTGGCGCAAGAAATAGGCGACGTCGAGTTGCTGCCACAACTGCTCGTGAGCGTCTGCCGCCAAGCCATACAGGCGCAGGGTTTTCAGGGCTTCTTCCTGGCGATTTTTCAGTTCGCGATCGGCCGACGGCGTTTCACCGCCCAGCACCCGCAGCGTCATGCGGTACAGGTCTTCCAGCAATTTGCCTTTCCAGGCATTCCACACCTTGGGGCTGGTGCCACGGATGTCGGCCACGGTCAGCAGGTAGAGCGCAGTAAGATGACGTTCATCCTTCATGGTGGCGGCAAAGTTGAGGATCACCTCGGGGTCCGACAGATCCTGCTTTTGCGCCACTTGGGACATGGTCAGGTGATGTTCGACCAGGAACACCACCAGCTCGGTATCCGCCGCCGGCAAGCCATGCTGCTGGCAGAAATGCAGGGCGTCGGTCATGCCTAGCTTGGAGTGATCGCCGCCACGGCCCTTGGCGATGTCATGGAACAAGGCGGCGACATACAACAGCCAGGCGCGCGGGAAGTTGGCGATCAGCTGGCTGCAAAACGGATATTCATGGGCATGTTCGCTCATGGTAAAGCGGCGCACGTTGCGCACCACCATCAGGATATGCTGGTCGACCGTGTAGACATGGAACAGGTCGTGCTGCATCTGGCCGACGATGCGCCGGAAATTCGGCAGGTAACGACCCAGGATGCTGGTTTGATTCATGCCGCGCAGCGCGTGGGTAATTCCCTGCGGCGCCTGGATGATCTGGATGAACAGTGACCGATTCAGCGGATCGCGGCGGAACCTGTTGTCGATCTTGACGCGGGCATGCCACAGGGCGCGCCGGGTGCGCGCGGTCATGTCCTTCAGTTCGCTATGCTGGGCCAGCAGCAGGAACAATTCCAGCATCGCTGACGGCGTGGTTTGGAACAGGTCGTCGCGTGCGATATCGATCAGGTGGTTAAGGTGGTTGAAGCGGTCGTTGATGCGTTGCGGCGCCATCGGCTGCGGAAACAGTTGCACTTCGATATTTTGCAGCAGGATGGTGTTGAGCTGGGTCACCGCTTTGGCGGCCCAGTAATAGCGCTGCATCAGGTATTCGCTGGCGCGCCGGGTTTCGGTGGTCTGGAAACCGAGTGCTTCGGCGATCGGCGTCTGGACGTCGAACACCAGCCGGTCTTCGCGCCGATTGGTGTAGATGTGCAGGCGGATCCGGATATCTTTGAAGGCACGTTCCTGGCGTGACAGCTGGCGTGCTTCGGCGGCGGTGATCAGGCCATGCTTGGCCAGCTTGGGCCAGGATTCGCCGAGGCCGGCAGCCTTCGCCACCCACAGGATGACTTGCAAGTCGCGCAAGCCGCCCGGGCTTTCCTTGCAGTTCGGTTCCAGGCTGTAGGGCGTATCTTCATACTTGACGTGGCGCTGGCGCATTTCCAGGATTTTTTCCTGGAAAAAGGCGCAGGCGTCCATGGCCGCATTGCAGCGTTCCTGCAACTGATGGAACAGTGGCTGATTACCGCTCACCAGCCGCGCTTCCAGCAAGCTGGTCTGAACCGTGATGTCGGCGGCAGATTCGCTCAGGCATTCGTCTATGGTGCGGATACTGTGGCCGATTTCGAGACCGATATCCCAAAACAGCTGCACCAGTTGTTCCAGCTTGGCTTTCAATTCGGGGTCCGGGCTGGCGGCCAGCAGGATCAGCACATCGACGTCGGAATGCGGGAATAACTCGCCGCGGCCATAACCGCCGACCGCCACCAGCGCCGCACTGGACGGCAGCTCCAGCATTTTCCAGGCTTGCGTGAGGGCGATGTCGACGCTGCGCCGCAACGCCGTCAGCAGTTCGCCGGGTTTGCCGTCCGCCAGAAATGCAGAGATGATGGTTTGCCGCTCGGTCCTAAGCTGTTTTTTGAGAGTCGCGGCAAGTGTCGTCATGTAAATGTAAGCCAACTACGCGGTAGTGGCGTTAGTCGCTGGTTGAATGAAGGCAGGCGGTGGCGGTGTACCAGCGGATTGGGTCAGGATTTCGTAGCCGGTTTCTGTCACCAGAACGGTATGCTCCCATTGGGCCGACAAGCTGCGATCCTTGGTCTTGATGGTCCAGCCGTCGCCCATTTCGCGAATATCACGGCGGCCGGCGTTGATCATCGGCTCGACCGTGAAAATCATGCCGGCTTCCAGTCGTTCCAGAGTGCCGGGACGGCCGTAGTGCAATACCTGCGGCTCTTCGTGGAACACCTTGCCGATGCCGTGGCCGCAGAATTCGCGAACTACGCTGTAGCCGGCTTTTTCGGCGTGCTGCTGAATCACATAGCCGATATCGCCCAGATGCGCGCCGGGTTTGATCTTGGAAATTCCCAGCCACATGCATTCATAGGTGATGTCGCCCAGGCGCTTGGCCATGATCGAGGGTTCGCCGACATAGAACATGCGGCTGGTGTCGCCGTGGTAGCCATTCTTGATGACGGTGATATCGAGATTCACGACATCGCCGCTTTTCAATACCTTGTCGCCCGGAATGCCGTGGCAGATGACGTCATTGACCGAGGTGCAGATAGCCTTCGGATAGGGCGTATAACCGGGCGGGCAATAGTTCAGCGGGGCAGGGATGGTGCCTTGCACATTTGTCATGTACTCGTGGCACAGGCGATCCAGCTCACCGGTGGTGACGCCGACCTTGACGAACGGCGTGATGTAATCGAGCACTTCCGAGGCGAGCCTGCCGGCGATGCGCATGCCGGCGATATCTTCGGCGGTTTTAATCGAGATGGAAGTCATAAAATATAAGAATGAGTATGAGAAATTCTTGAAATTCGTTGGAAAGCGACTGGAAAACAGCCGAAAACGGCCTGTTTTCGCTCAGGTCACGATTATAAACGAGCCCAACAAGATGCGCTTAAAGATATGCCTCGCGGCGCTTGAAGAAGTCTGGGGTTTTGGGGTACAATCTTGGGTTAGCTCGGATTGCTATCTGGCTATGTCGTTGTTTGAGTAGTTCATTTTGTTTAAAAATCGGTTTTAAAAGCGCGAATCCGCTCGAAAAGGGTGCTGTTCTTGTCGGTGTGTAAATACGGCAAAGATAGTGACTGAGCGGGTTCCAGACCTAACCCTGGAGAAAATTATGTCGTCAGTAACAATGCGTGAAATGCTGGAAGCCGGTGTCCACTTCGGTCACCAAACCCGTTTCTGGAACCCAAAGATGGCGCCGTTCATCTTCGGTCACCGCAACAAGATTCATATCGTCAACCTGGAAAAGACCCTTGGTATGTACCAAGAGGCGATGAAGTACATCCGCCAATTGTCATCCAACCGCGGCAACATCCTGTTTGTCGGCACCAAGCGTCAAGCACGCGAAATCGTTGCTGCTGAAGCAGCACGTTCGGGTTCGCCTTTCGTTGACCAACGCTGGTTGGGCGGCATGCTGACCAACTTCAAGACCATCAAGACCTCGATCAAGCGCCTGAAAGAAATGGAAGCCGCGATTGAAGACGGTTCGGTTGAGAAGCTGAGCAAAAAAGAAGGCCTGATGTTCCAACGCGAACTGATCAAGCTGCAAAAGGCTATCGGCGGCATCAAGGACATGGGCGGCATTCCTGACGCAATTTTCGTGATCGACGTCGGCTACCACAAGGGCGCCATCACTGAAGCCGCTAAACTGGGCATCCCGGTTATCGGCGTGGTTGACACCAACCACTCGCCAGACGGCGTGACTTACGTTATCCCTGGTAACGATGACTCGTCCAAGGCAATCGCTCTGTACGCTCGCGGCGTTGCCGATGCGATCCTGGAAGGTCGTGCCAATGCAGTGAACGACGTGGTTGAAGCTATCAAGGGCGCAGCCGGCGATGAATTCGTTGAAGTTAACGATCAGGCTTAAGCCTCAAATCTGAGGTTCGATACTTCAGAATAAAAAGGGGGCGTGGTTGCCCCTTTTTTTGTATCACTTGCTTATTTTTTACCCGAATATATTTTGAATGATGCTGCTGGAAGGCTGATGATTGGGCGCACTGCACAGCGGTGACCAGGTCGGCAGGACAGCAAGAACAGCATCAACTCAGCTAGGAGAATAGTATGGCGGCAATTACAGCAGCACTGGTAGGCGAACTGCGCGCAAAGACTGATGCGCCTATGATGGAATGCAAAAAAGCGTTGACCGAAGCTGGCGGCGACATGGACAAAGCAGAAGAAATTCTGCGCGTGAAACTGGGCGGCAAGGCTTCCAAAGCCGCTTCCCGCGTGACCGCCGAAGGCGTGGTTGCAGCGTATATCGCCGGCGGCGTTGGCGCCCTGGTGGAAGTCAATTGCGAAACCGACTTCGTGACCAAGAACGACGACTTCCTGGCTTTGGCAAATGCTTGCGCCAAGCTGGTTGCAGAAAACAATCCGGCCGACGTCGCTGCCTTGTCGGCTTTGCCGCTCGACGGTAGCACCGTTGAGGAAACTCGCGCTGCCTTGATCGGCCGTATCGGCGAAAATATGTCGATTCGCCGTTTCACACGTTTTGACACTGCCGCCAAGCTGGTTTCTTACCTGCATGGCACACGTATCGGCGTGATGGTTGAATTCGACGGCGCCGACGAACAAGTCGGTAAAGACGTTGCCATGCACATTGCAGCGATGAAGCCGGTCTCCTTGTCGTCGGACCAGGTGCCTGCCGAACTGATCGAGAAAGAGCGTTCGGTAGCTACTCTGAAGGCGGCTGAATCCGGCAAGCCTGCGGATATCGCGGCCAAGATGATTGAAGGTTCGGTGCAGAAATTCCTGAAGGAAGTTTCTTTGCTGAATCAGACTTTCGTCAAGAATGACAAGCAAACTGTTGAACAAATGCTGAAGGCAACTAATAGCAGCGTTAAGTCGTTCACCATGTTTGTGGTCGGTGAAGGCATCGAGAAGAAACAAGATGACTTCGCTGCAGAAGTTGCAGCGACGGTTGCTGCGGCCAAGCAGGCGTAAGCAAGAATACGGGCCGAAAGGCCCGTTTTTTTGGCTCTGAGGAATTTTCTTCGCGAGCCAAGGACTAAGGAATGCCTTGCTGAATCGCTGCTCCGTAACCCGGGGCGGGAAAGGTCGCAGGAATCGGCGCTGAGCATCGATACACGCTGAAAGCGCGCGTTGATAGTGGATTTTGCTGCGGTTTGGCCTGACAATGGCGCTGCAGTCCTTCAGCCAGGCATTGACTAATACATTATCAATCGGAAAGCCACAAGGGGCCCAGACCATGACAAAACCAGCTTACAAGCGTGTTCTCCTGAAACTCTCCGGTGAGGCTCTGATGGGCGACGACGCCTATGGCATCAATCGGGCGACGATCGATCGTATGGTTGCTGATGTCGCCGAAGTGGCTGAGTTAGGCGTTGAACTGGCGATCGTGATTGGCGGCGGTAATATTTTCCGCGGCGTAGCGCCGGGCGCCCAGGGTATGGATCGCGCCACCGCCGACTATATGGGAATGCTGGCAACCGTGATGAATTCGCTGGCATTGGCAGACGCCATGCGGCAAAAAGGCCTCACAGCCCGTGTCATGTCGGCAATCAGCATCGAGCAGGTAGTCGAGCCTTATGTGCGGCCTAAAGCCCTGCAATATCTGGAAGAAGATAAAATTGTCATCTTTGCAGCGGGTACCGGCAATCCGTTCTTTACCACCGATACCGCAGCGGCATTGCGCGGTTCGGAAATCGGTGCGGAAATCGTCCTGAAGGCGACCAAGGTTGACGGCGTCTATAGCGCAGATCCAAATAAAGATCCAACGGCAACGCGCTATTCGCACATCACTTTCGATGAGGCAATCACCAAGCATCTGCAAGTCATGGATGCCACCGCGTTTGCCCTGTGCCGCGACCAGAAACTGCCGATCAAGGTATTCTCCATCGTCAAGCCCGGCGCGCTGAAGCGGGTCATCATGGGTGAAGATGAGGGTACTTTGGTGCACGTTTAAATTATTTGTGTAATTTATAATATTTACGCAAATGAGTTACGTAAATAAATTAGGCAAATGAGTTACGCAAATGAGTTACGCAAATGAGTTACACAAATGAGTTACACAAATAAGTAATTGATTTTTAAAGTTTCGTTTTAAAGTTTCGTTTTAAAGTTTTCGAATAGGAGAGCAGCATGAGTATTGCTGAAGTTAAAAAGAATACTGAACTGAGAATGCAAAAGTCGCTTGAGACTTTGCGCGCCGATCTGGCGAAAGTACGCACCGGTCGCGCCCACACCGGGATTCTCGATCACATCATGGTGGAGTACTACGGCAGCCCGACCAACCTGAGCCAGGTTGCCAATGTGACCTTGATCGATGCCCGTACCATTGGCGTACAGCCATTTGAGAAGAAAATGATTGCGGTGGTCGAGAAGGCCATCCGTGAATCCGATCTGGGCCTCAACCCATCCACCCAAGGCGAGATGATCCGTGTGCCGACGCCAGCGCTGACAGAAGAGCGCCGCAAGGAAATGGTGAAGCTGGTCAAGGGTGAAGCGGAAGATGCAAAAATTGCCATTCGCAATATTCGGCGCGATGCTAACGAGTCCTTCAAGAAACTGGTCAAGGACAAGGAATGCTCGGAAGACGACGAACGTCGTGCGCAGGACGAGATCCAGAAATTGACCGACAAGTCTGTGGCTGAAGTTGATAAACAAGTGGTCGACAAAGAAAAAGAGATCATGACGGTGTGACCACGGCCGTTCTGCCGCTCTCCATTTTCTTATCTCATTATCTATGGCTCATACAAGTTCCACGCAATCACTGCCAGCAAGTCCGTCCGTGCCACGGCACGTTGCCATTATCATGGACGGCAACGGCCGCTGGGCGACCGGTCGCTTTTTGCCGCGCGTTGCCGGTCACGGCAAGGGCGTCGAGGCGGTGCGCGCGGTGGTCGAAGCCTGTGCCGTACGTGGCGTCGAATACCTGACGCTGTTCGCCTTCAGCTCGGAAAACTGGCGCCGGCCAGCCGATGAAGTGTCGCTGCTGATGCGTTTGTTCATGGTGGCGCTGGAACGCGAAGTGGGCAAGATGCACGCCAACGGCATTCGCCTGAAAGTGGTCGGCGATTTAAGCCGCTTCGATGACAAGCTGCAGCAAATGATCGACAACGCTGAGCGTAAGACCGCCGGCAACACTGCCATGACTGTCACCGTCTGCGCTAACTACGGCGGCCGCTGGGATGTGATGCAGGCAGTGCAAAAAATGCTGGCGGCACGCGGCGGGGCAGCTGTTCCTGGCGCCGGCGCCGGCCAGGATCCTGCCGCCTTCACAGAAGAAGAATTGGCGCAGCACCTGGCCATGGCCTATGCGCCTGAACCGGATCTGTTTATTCGTACCGGCGGCGAGCAACGCATTTCCAATTTCCTGCTGTGGCAACTGGCGTATAGCGAGCTGTATTTTACCGATACCTATTGGCCGGATTTCGGCGCTGACGAGCTGGACAAGGCAATTGCCTCTTATCAGCAGCGGGAGCGTCGCTTCGGGCGCACCAGTGCACAATTGCTGGAGCAGGCTTCCTGATGCTAAGAACGCGTGTCATCACGGCCTTGCTTTTATTGGCAGTCTTGCTGCCGATCTTGTACTTCAATTATTTCCCCGCATTCGTCGTCGTCTCGACGCTCTTTTTTGCAGCAGCCATCTGGGAAAGCGCCAGGATCTTCGGCGCTTCCGCCAAAGCCGCTCTGGCCTGGGGACTGGCTGCGCTGATTTTGTTCGGCGCCATCATGTACACCGGCAGCGGTCCCAATATTCGTTTATTGTTTGTACTCTGCGTGGCAATCTGGTGCTTGCGCTTTGTGCCGGCCTTAGGTCTGGGCCTGCCGGCCTTGAGCAGCTTCGGCAACCGGCTGGTTGCCGGCAGTTACGCCATCGCGATTTTTGGCTGCTTTCTGGCGATTGTGGTGCTGTTTCATCAATCGCCGCTATATCTGTTGTCGGTCCTGGTGATCGTTTGGGTGGCGGACATCGGCGCCTATTTTTCCGGTAAAGCATTCGGCCGGCACAAGCTGGCGCCTTCGATTTCTCCCGGCAAGTCTTGGGAAGGGGCGCTCGGCGGCTGGATCCTGGTGCTGATCATGGTATTCGGGTTTAGCCTGGCGCCTGCGCTGGCCGAGACGTTCCCGATGCGTTTGCTGGCTAGCTGGGGTTGGGCTGGATTGCTGGCGGCAGCGACAGTTCTGGTAGCCGCCAGTGTGGCCGGCGATTTGTTTGAATCGCTACTGAAACGCCGGGCCGGCATCAAGGACAGCAGCAATCTGCTGCCTGGTCACGGCGGCGTGCTGGACCGGGTCGATGCGCTGATACCGGTATTGCCCTTGGCCGCATTATTGAGTTTTTGGTTTTAGGTCGTATGCAAAATATTACTATTCTCGGCTCCACCGGTTCGATCGGCATGTCGACGCTGGATGTACTGGCGCGTCATCCCGAACGCTATTCGGTATACGCCCTGACCGCGCACAGCCGGGTTGAACAACTGGCTGAGCAATGCCTGCGCTTCAAGCCGCAACTGGCAGTGGTGGGCAGCGCGGCGGCGGCGCAGCAGCTAAGCGCCTTGTTGCGGGACAAAGCGCCTGCAATCGAAGTGCTGTATGGTGCTGCGGCGTTATCTCAGGTGGCTAGCGCCGAGGCGTGTCATGCGGTGATGGCGGCAATCGTCGGCGCGGCAGGTCTGGCGCCGACTTTGGCTGCCGCCAAGGCCGGCAAAAAAATCCTGCTGGCGAACAAAGAAGCCTTGGTCATGTCGGGGCAGTTGTTCATCGATGCAGTGACACAAAGCGGCGCCGTGCTGTTGCCTATCGACAGCGAACACAATGCGATTTTCCAGTGTTTGCCGCATGGCTATCAGCGTCAGCCGGCGGCACTTGGGGTGGCGAAAATATTGCTGACCGCTTCCGGCGGGCCGTTCCTGAACCGGGCCGTGGAGACTTTGGAGTCCGTCACGCCAGAGGAGGCGATTGCCCATCCGAACTGGGTCATGGGACGCAAGATTTCGGTCGATTCCGCGACCATGATGAATAAGGGCCTGGAAGTGATCGAGGCGCATTGGCTGTTCGGCGCCTCGGCTGATCAGATCGAGGTGGTGATTCATCCGCAAAGCGTGATTCACTCCATGGTTTCTTATGTTGACGGTTCGGTCCTGGCGCAATTGGGCAACCCCGATATGCGCACCCCGATTGCCTATGCGCTCGCTTATCCGGAGCGGATGGCGTCCGGCGTCAATCCGCTCGATCTGACCGTGGTCGGACAGTTACAATTCAGCCGGCCCGACCTGCAGCGTTTTCCCTGTCTGAAACTCGCGTATGATGCATTGCGAGCCGGCGGTTCGGCAGCAACAATATTGAACGCAGCGAATGAAATCGCGGTCCAAGCTTTTCTAGATGGAAAAATCGGCTTTCGCATGATCGATCAATTGATAGCGCGCACCGTGGATAAATTGCCGCTGTGCGCGGTAAGCGATATCGATTCGTTGCTTGAGCAGGATCTTCTGGCGCGCCAAACAGTTCATTCCTTGATTTCCTGATCGCATAGCACTCAATGGCCTTCCTGCAAACTATCCTGGCATTTGTTGTCGCACTTGGCTCCCTGGTCATCATCCACGAGCTTGGCCATTATTGGGTCGCACGTTTGTGCGGCGTCAAGGTGCTGCGCTTTTCGGTGGGGATGGGCAAGATTGTTTTCTCGCGCAAATTTGGCCCCGATCAAACCGAATGGGCTATTTCCATCCTGCCTTTGGGCGGCTACGTCAAGATGCTCGATGCTCGCGAGCAAGACGTGAGCGGTTTGCCGCCGCAAGAACTGCGACGCGAATTTACCCGCCAGTCAGTATGGCGGCGCATGGCGATCGTGGTGGCCGGCCCTCTGGCCAATTTCATCCTTGCCATTTTATTATTTGCCGGTTTGTACTGCTATGGCGAGATGGAGCCTACGCCAAGAGTGCGCGCCGTCGCTGAGCAGACTGCGGCCTATCAGGCCGGTTTGCGCGGCGACGAATTAATTACGGCGGTGAACGGCGACGCGATCCAGGCCTGGTCCGAGTTGCGCTGGAAAGTGCTGCAGGGAGTGATCGATAAGACGCCGATCAAGCTCGACATCCGCAAGCCCAATGCCGGCCCGACAGGCGGCAATTTGCTCGATACCGTTAATTTGCCGATAGACGGGCTGACGGCGAAGGATCTTGAAGGCGATTTTCTTGGAAAATTAGGTATCAAGCTGGCGCGCGCCAAAGCGGTCCTCGGCAAAATCCTGCCGGGCGGCCCTGCCATGCAGGCTGGCTTGCATGAAGGCGATCTGATTACCAGCGTGAATGGCGAGCCGGTTGCCGATGGCGTCGCTTTCGTCGATAAGGTCAACGCATCGCCAGGCAAACCGCTGACTCTTGCAGGTTTGCGAAACGGCAATAGTTTCACCCTGAGCGTGACGCCGCAAGCGCAAGCCGGCAAAAATGGGCAAATCGGCTTGATTAAGGTCGAAATGCCGATGGCGCCGGAAATGATCCTGGTCAGCAGCCCGCCGCTGCAGGCGCTGGCCAAGGGCGCCCAGCGGACCTGGGACGGCAGTGTCTTGACCCTCAAGATGCTGGGTAAAATGGTGATCGGCGAGGTTTCCTGGAAAAATATCACCGGTCCTATCACCATTGCCGACTACGCAGGCCAGACTGCGCGTATCGGCGCATTCAGCTATCTGAGCTTTATCGCCTTCATCAGCATCAGTCTGGGCGTCATGAATTTGCTGCCTATTCCGGTTCTAGATGGTGGCCATTTGCTGTATTATTCGCTGGAAGTTTTGACTGGACGCCCCATTCCTGAGCGGATTGGTGCAATTGCACAGCGCGCAGGTATCGGTATTCTGATGACGTTGATGATGGTCGCCATGTTTAACGACATCGTTCGGCTCATATTTTAAGTTCCGCTCTCTTGTCTGACAATCGTGGCAGGCAAGGACATTGATAAAAAACGATCGCTAATGAAATTACATTCTGAGCACTTCCCTTTGTCGATTCTTCCCCGTCGTTTGATTGCTGCTGCTGCCTTTGCCCTGTGTTCGGGCCAAGCGCTGGCGGTACAGCCGTTTGTGGTCAAGGATATCCGCATCGAAGGGATTCAACGTACCGAGGCAGGTACCGTTTTCAGTTACCTGCCGGTGCGCGTCGGTGAAACCTTCACCGATGAGAAAGGTACGGCAGCGATCAAGGCATTGTATGCGACCGGCTTCTTCAAGGATGTCCGGGTTGAGTCCGAAGGCGATGTGCTGGTGGTCATGGTGGAAGAACGGCCGTCAATTGCCGGCGTCGATTTTTCCGGCATCAAGGAATTCGATAAAGATCAACTGACCAAGGCATTGAAAGAAATCGGCGTTGGCGAATCGCGCATTTTCGATAAAGCCCAGGTCGATCGCGCTGAACAGGAATTGAAGAAACAATACCTGTCACGCGGCCTGTACGGCATGAAGGTGACTACTACTGTTACCCCTATCGAACGTAACCGGGTCAACGTCACGTTCGCGGTGGATGAAGGCGAAGTATCGCGCATCAAGGAAATCCGTTTCGTCGGCAACAAGGCGTTTTCTGACGGCACTCTGCGCGACCAGATAAAACTGCGTTCGCCAGGCTGGTTTACCTGGTACACCAAGGCGGATCAGTACGCGAAAGAGAAATTGTCGGGTGATATCGAGACCTTGCGTTCGTATTACCTGAACCGCGGCTATATCGAAATGCAAGTGGAGTCGACCCAGGTTTCGATTACCCCGGACAAGAAAGATATCTACATCACCGTCAATATCAATGAAGGTGAGAAATACAAGGTTTCCGACATCAAGATGGAAGGCGAGATGTTTGGCCGTGAGAGCGAACTCAGTGCGCTGATGGAGCTGAAAAAGGGCGACATCTACAACGGTGAAAAGCTCAACAACAGTACCAAGAAGATGTCGGAGCGCCTGGGTAATTTCGGCTATGCATTTGCTAACGTCAACGCCAATCCGGATTTGAATCGCGAAACCAAAGAAGTGGCGTTTACCATTTTGGTCGACCCCGGCAAGCGCGTGTACGTACGCCACATCAACGTTGCCGGCAATACCAAGACGCGCGATGAAGTGGTGCGCCGCGAATTCCGTCAATTTGAAGATTCCTGGTATGACGGTTCGAAGATCAAGCTTTCGCGCGACCGGGTTGACCGCCTTGGCTATTTTAAGGACGTCGCCATCGAAACGCCGGAAGTGCCGAACACTTCCGATCAGGTGGATATCAACATGGCGGTGACCGAGAAGCCGACCGGTAATATCCAGGTTGGCGCCGGTTTTTCGCAAACGGATAAATTGAGTTTGTCTGGCTCGATCCAGCAACAGAATGCTTTCGGCAGCGGTAATACCATCGGCCTGGATGTCAATACCAGCAGCTACTCGCGGGTGGTTGCACTGTCGCAAACCAATCCTTACTTTACCGATGATGGCATCAGCCGTACCTACGATGTCTACTACCGTACCGTGCGCCCGTCGCAGTACACCACCGGTGACTACAAGGTAAGAACCATCGGTAGCGATATCAAATTCGGTGTGCCGTTCTCGGAGCTGGATACGGTGTTCTTCGGCGTCGGTATCGAAAACACCAACGTCAAGGCCGACGCCTCCAGCCCGCTGCTTTATCAGCAATATGTCAGCGACTTCGGTAACGGCCAACTGGTCGACAGCGGCCTGGGCTATAAGGTCTTGAGCAGCCCGTCGGCAGCGACTACCAACAGTTTCCCGCTGACGGCAGCATGGCAGCGCGACAGCCGCGACAGTGCACTGGTGCCAACCAAGGGCCGCTATCAGCGCGCCAGTCTTGAAGTTTCCGCAGTCGGCACCTTGCGCTATTACCGTGCCAGCTATCAGCACCAGTACTTCCAGCCTTTGTTCAGCAATGCTGTGACCTTGGCTGCGAACGGCGAAATCGACTATGGCCGCGGCATCGGCGGCAAGCCGTTCCCTGTGTTCAAGAACTACTATGCCGGCGGTATCGGCACCGTGCGTGGATTTGAAGGCTCGACCCTGGGCGTAGGCACCAACCGCGACCAGTACGGCGATTCCATGGGTGGCGCGTCGCGCTTGTTCGGCAACCTGGAAGCGCAATTCCCGTTCCCTGGTTCCGGCAACGACCGCACCTTGCGCTGGTTCACCTTCCTCGATGGTGGCCAGGTGTATGCAGACAAGTCGCCGATGCAGTTGAGTGAGTTGCGTTATTCTACTGGTATCGGTTTGAGCTGGGTGTCACCTATCGGCCCGTTGAAAATCAGTTACGGCAAACCTTTGAATGCGAAACCGACCGATAAGCAGCAGTCGTTCCAGTTCCAGTTGGGTACCGGCTTCTAAAACGTCGGGATACTGCACAATTGCAGTTCCTGGCAAGAATGGCATAATGCACAAGTTGCATCATTTGAATTGCGGAGAACAGTGTTGAAATCTCTAATTAAAATATTTACATCATTGCCATCGGCCGGCTTGCTGGCGATGTGCATATTGTCGGTGGCGCCGGCGCATGCTGATGAAGGCTCGAAAATCGCCTTCGTCAGCAGCGAGCGCATTTTGCGTGAAGCGACACCGGCCAAGACTGCACAAACCAAAATCGAAGCCGAGTTTTCCAAGCGCGACAAAGATCTGCAAGATCAGGCTACCCGCCTGAAAAACATGGCAGACAAGCTGGACAAGGATTCGGCCGTGATTTCGGAATCCGAGCGGATCAAACGCCAACGCGAGCTGAGCGATCTGGACAAGGATTTTCAACGCAAGCAACGTGAGTTCCGCGAAGATCTGAACCAGCGCCGCAACGAAGAACTGGCGATTGTGCTGGAACGTTCGACCAAGGCGATCAAGCAGATTGCTGAAGCGGAAAAATACGATATGGTGTTCCAGGAGGGCGGGGTGTATGTCAGCCCGCGTATCGATATCACTGACAAAGTGTTGAAGATTCTCAATAAATAAATTCACTCCCTGGATTTATGCAAAATTTCGCCAGCAAGGCATGCCGACGACGATAGTACGGATGTACAGCTAGGAGGCATAACGCTGCTGGCGGGATTTTGCATAAATCCAGATTCTGTTAAGGCCACAGTATGAGCATTCGGCTAAAAGAATTGGTCGCTAGCTTGGGTGGCCAATTGATCGGTGATGCGGATATCCAGGTATCCGGCATCGCGCCACTGAGCGACGCCAGCGCATCACAGATCACCTTCCTGTCCAATCCCAAGTTTCGTTCCCAGGTGTCGCAAACTCAGGCGGCGGCGATCATTTTGTCTGCAGCAGATGATGCAGCGGTCGGCGCCGATTATCACGGTGCGCGTATTGTCGCGGCCAATCCCTATGCGTATTTTGCGCGGGCGGCGCAGTTGTTTGCTGCAAAAAATGCCATCCCGGTGCCGCCTGGAATTCATCCGGCAGCCAATGTAGATCCTGCCGCCCATGTCGCTGCGACTGCTTCTATCGGCGCCAACGCGGTTATCGAGGCTGGCGCTTCGATTGGTGAAAACGTCCGGATCGGGGCCGGTTGCGTGCTTGGCCGGGACGTCAGCATCGGCGCAGAAAGTCGGCTGTATCCTAATGTCACGATTTATGACGCGTGCCAGATTGGCCAGCGCGCCATCATCCATTCCGGTGTGGTGATCGGCGCCGATGGTTTCGGTTTTGCCAATGACGGCGGAGTCTGGGTCAAGATTCCCCAGACCGGCCGGGTATTGATCGGCGACGACGTCGAAATCGGCGCCAATACCACCATAGACCGCGGCGCTTTGGCCGATACCGTGATTGAAGAAGGGGTCAAGCTGGACAACCAGATCCAGATCGCCCATAACTGCCATATCGGCGCCCATACTGCGATTGCAGCTTGCGCCGGCATCGCCGGCAGCGCCACAATCGGTAAATATTGCTCGATAGGCGGGGCGGCGATGATCCATGGCCACATTACCATCGTCGATCATGTGCATGTGTCAGCGGGGACGCTGGCATTGCGCTCGATTTCCGAACCGGGCCAATACACCGGTTTTTATCCGATTGCAAAACACGGCGATTGGGAAAAATCTGCTGCCTTGGTACGCAATCTGAATACAATGCGTGAGAAAATCCGGTCTCTGGAAAAATCCATTAAACAGTTACCGCAACAGCTTACCGAAAAAGATAATGAATAGTCCAAGCCAAACGCTAGATATCAATCAGATCAAAACTTACCTGCCGCATCGTTATCCGCTGTTGCTGGTTGATCGCGTATTGAATTGGGAAAGTGGCAAGTCGATCACTGCGATCAAGAATGTCACTATCAATGAAGAGTTTTTCAACGGCCATTTCCCCAATAAACCGGTGATGCCAGGCGTCTTGACCATCGAGGCATTGGCGCAAACCGCCGCTTTGCTGTCATTTCTGACCGAAGGCCGCAAGCCGGATGAAAATACCGTAGTGTATTTCCTTGGCATCGACAAAGCCCGTTTCCGCCGCCCTGTAGAACCTGGCGACCAGATCAAGCTGCAGGTTGAAATCGTGCGCGTAGTGCGCGGTATCTGGAAATACAAGGCGGTTGCCAGTGTCGATGGTGAAATGGCAGTGGAAGCGGAATTCATGTGCACCATGCGCACCGCTGTCAGTCCCGGCGCAGCTGCGACTGTGGTGGTGGACGCCAGCCCGGCAGAGTGATTCAATGACGCGCATTCACCCTACGGCCGTCATCGATCCTAAGGCGGCCCTCGACAGTTCCGTGGAAGTCGGCGCTTATACGGTGATCGGCCCGCATGTCGCTATCGGCGCCGGCAGCAAGATCGGCCCGCATGCCGTGATCGAAGGGCACACCACGATCGGACGCGACAATTCGATTTTCCAGTTCGGATCGATTGGCGCGGTGCCGCAAGATAAGAAGTACGCCGGCGAGCCAACCCGTCTGGAGATTGGCGACCGCAACACCATTCGCGAGTTTGTCACTCTCAATCTCGGTACCGTGCAGGACGGCGGCGTCACCCGTATCGGCGACGATAACTGGGTCATGGCCTATGTCCACGTGGCGCATGATTGCCAGATTGGCAGTAATACCACGATCGCCAATAACGCGACGCTGGCGGGACATGTGCACATAGGCGACTGGGTATTGCTCGGCGGTTTTACCACCGTGCACCAGTTTTGCCGTATCGGCGCCCATGCGATGACAGCTTTCACTGCCGCTGTCAGCCAGGATATTCCGCCGTTCGTGACAGCCGCGGGTAACCGCGCCGAACCTGCGGGGATCAATAGCGAAGGCCTGCGGCGTCGTGGTTTCAGCAGCGAGCAAATCATGGCGATCAAGCGTGCTTACCGGACTATTTATCGTTCCGGCCTGGCGCTGGACGACGCCATGGCCGTGTTGGCGCAGGAAGAGCTGAAAACGCCTGAATCCGCTGCATATTTGAGGCTGATGCGTGATTTCATCGCCGCTTCTACGCGTGGCATCATCCGCTGATATGGCGGACACTGACTCCAACGTAGCAATCGCCATGGTCGCCGGAGAAACCTCCGGCGATTTGCTGGCCAGCCGTTTGCTGTCCGGCCTGCGTCCGCATTTGCCGGATGCGCCCATGTATGGCATCGGCGGCGCCAAGATGGCTGAATACGGTTTTGTCAGCGACTGGCCGATGGAAAAGCTATCGGTCAACGGCTTGTTCGAAGTACTTGCTCACTACCGCGAGATCAAGGGCATCCAGATCGCGCTGCGCGATCGCCTGCTGGCGGAAAAGCCGAGTGTGTTTATCGGCGTCGATGCGCCGGATTTCAACTTCGGCCTGGAAGCACAGTTGCGTCAGGCCGGCATTCCCACGGTGCATTTTATAGGCCCTTCGATCTGGGCCTGGCGCGGCGGCCGTATCAAGAAGATCGCGCGTGCGGCGTCGCATATGCTGGTCATCTTTCCATTTGAAGCAGAGATCTATCGCAAAGCGGGGATTCCGGTAACTTACGTCGGCCATCCGCTGGCGCAAGTGATTCCGATGGTGCCGGATGTTGCCGCGGCGCGCAGCGTGCTTGGCCTGCCGGCCGATGGCCGGGTGGTGGCGATCATGCCTGGCAGCCGCATGGGCGAGCTGAAACACAATACAATCGCCTTTGTGCAGGCTGCAAAAATACTGGCGCAGCGCGATCCTGGCATGCGTTTCGTCGCTCCCATGGCGGGCGAGAAACAACGCAAATTCTTTAGCGAGCTGGTCAGCCAGGCCGGTTTGCAGGATCTGCCTATCCAGTTGCTGGATGGCCAGTCGCACACTGCCATGGCTGCCGCAGATGCGGTGCTGGTCGCCTCTGGCACCGCCTCGCTGGAAGTCGCCCTGTACAAGAAGCCTATGGTGATCGCCTACAAAATGATGCGCGCCACTTGGGAAATCCTGCGCCATATGAGTTACCAGCCGTGGATAGGTTTGCCGAATATCATGGCGCGTGAATTTCTGGTGCCGGAGCTTCTGCAGCACGCCGCAACGCCGCAGGCGTTGGCGGATGCGCTCTGGCAGCAGCTGGAAGACCCTGCGCGCCAGGCGATGTTGCGACAACGCTTTACCGAGATGCATCATGCCTTGTTGCGCGATACCGCTAACGAAAGTGCGCAAGCGGTGTTGCAAGTGATTGAGCAAAATGCGCAGAATAAAAAGCAACGTTGACGCTCATCTGGATTCTCGCCGGCCTGATCCGGCGTACCTATTTCGTGGAATGCCGTGACCCTATCTGATCCAAATCTCTCTCTTTTTACCTACGACGGCGAAATCATTTGCGGCGTCGATGAGGCTGGCCGCGGCCCCCTGGCCGGACCGGTGTTTGCTGCCGCCGTGATACTCGATCCGGCGCGGCCGATCAGCGGCCTGCGCGACTCCAAGAAACTGACTGCCGAACGGCGCGAAGCGCTGGCTGAGCAAATCAAAGCCAATGCCTTGGCTTGGGCAATTGCTGAATGCTCAGAAGCGGAAATCGATAGTCTCAACATATTGCAGGCAACCATGCTGGCGATGCGGCGCGCGGTGGAAGGATTGGCCATGCTGCCGACGCTGGCGCTGATCGATGGCAACCGCTGTCCGCAACTCAGCATCCGTTCCGAGGCCATCATCAAGGGCGACGATAAGGTGCAAGCTATTTCGGCGGCGTCGATTCTGGCCAAGACAGCGCGCGACGCCGCGTTGCAAGTGTTGCACGAACAATATCCGCATTACGCTTTCGACCAGCACAAAGGCTATCCGACCGCATTGCATATGGAGCGGCTGCGCCTGCATGGCGTGTCGCCTGTGCATCGCAAGTCTTATGCGCCGGTGCGGGCGTTGCTGGCAGTAAACCCCGATGGAGCGGCGGCATGAAAAGCATTACCTCGTCCGCCAATCCCTTGTACAAGGAATTAAAGCAGCTGGCGACCAGCGCGCAAGCGCGGCGCAAGGCCGGCCGCACTTTGTTGGACGGGATTCATTTAACCGAAGCGTATTTGCAGCATGGCGGTAAACCGGTGCTGTGCGTTGCCAGCGAAGCGGCACTGACGCATGCCGAAGCGGCCGCAGTGATTCGTCAATGCCAGGCCACCGCCGTGCAATGCGTGGTGCTGCCGGATGGCCAGTATCAGGCGCTGAGCCAGGTTGAGCATGGCGTCGGTTTGTTATTTGTGATTGAAACGCCGAGGGCAGCCACGCCGGCAGGATTGACGCAGTCGGCCGTGTTGCTCGACAACTTGCAGGATCCGGGAAATCTCGGCTCCATCTTGCGCAGCGCCGCCGCCGCCGGCATCAAGCAGATTTATTGTTCCGAAGGCAGCGCATCCGCCTGGTCGCCCAAAGTCTTGCGAGCAGGAATGGGCGCGCATTTCATACTGGACATTTTTGAGGGGGTCGATCTGGCGGCGTTGATGGCGACGACGCAGATACCGGTGTTTGCCACCAGTTCGTACGCCACCCAAAGTATTTATCAGGCGGACCTGAGCGTATCGTTAGCGTGGTTGTTTGGCCATGAGGGGCAGGGCGTTGCGGAAGATTTATTGCAACTGGCCAGTCAACAAGTCGTGATTCCACATCGTGGCCAGATGGAGTCGTTGAATGTTGCCGCCGCAGCGGCGGTATGTTTTTTTGAACAGCTGCGGCAGACACTGGCGCAGGCTTAAATCCAGCAAGCCAGCTGCTGCTTTTGCTTGTGCCTCTGCTTAGAAAGTCCGGATATCCGGCTTGATTTCCTGCAAAATCGTTGCCGCAATTTCTTCAATCGATTTGGTGGTCGACGACATCCAGCGTATCCCTTCGCGCCGCATGATTTTTTCCGCCTCATTCACTTCATAACGGCAATTTACCAGCGCGGCGTATTTACTGCCGGGACGGCGTTCGTTGCGGATTTCCGATAAGCGGTCTGGAGCGATGGTCAGGCCGAAAATCTTTTGCTTGAACGGCATCAGGCCGCTTGGCAATTTGTCGCGTTCGAAATCTTCTGGAATCAAAGGATAATTTGCGGCCTTGACGCCGAACTGCATGGCCAGATAGAGGCTGGTCGGGGTTTTTCCCGAGCGCGACACGCCAACCAGGATGACGTCGGCGTCAGCCAGGTTCTTGTGCGACTGGCCATCATCATGCGCCAGCGAAAAATTGATGGCTTCGATCCGGTTCTTGTATTCGTCGGTATTGGCGGTGTTATGGCTGCGGCCAATAGTGTGGGTGGACTTGACTTCCAGTTCTCTTTCCAACGGTTCGACAAAAGTCTGGAACAGGTCCATATGCATTGCCTTGGCCTGCTGGATGACTTTTGACAGGTCGGCTTTGACCAGCGTCGAAAACACGATAGGTAATTTGCCGTCCGCCACACAAGCCTCGTTGATCTTGCGGATTGCTTCGTAGGCCTTGTCCAGGGTATCGATGAAGGGCAGGCGCACCTGCTTGAAGCGCAGGTCAAACTGGGTCAGCACCGAATGGCCGAAGGTTTCGGCGGTAATGCCGGTGCCGTCGGAGACAAAAAATACGGTGCGATTGGCAGGAACCAGCGGGGCGGGGGCAGCATCTAGCATAGCGTTGTCAAAAATAAAATGATGAAATAAAAAAACACGAAAACCAGGCAGCGCTCAGTAAAACACCCAGTAAGCGCCCAGTAAGCGCGTTAGCGCCCATAGCGGCGCAGAAACTTTTAACGGAGCGCGGACTCTAGTTAAGGGTGCTGCCGCCTTGTGCGCCTTTGGAAGCCAAATTGGCATAAAATGGCAGCCAACTGAATATTTGAAGCTACCTGACGAAGAATAACAAAAAGCCAAGGGCGGCGAAGGCAATTGTGAAGATTTCTTATCATCAAACTAGAGGTTGTTATGTCCAATGCAATACAGATGGGTGCTACCCAGGGGGCGGCTTACGTCATCTCCTTTGAAAATCTGCGGATGACGGATGTCGATTCCGTCGGCGGCAAAAATGCATCACTGGGTGAAATGATCAGCCAGCTGGCCGGCGCGGGGGTACGGGTGCCGGGCGGCTTTGCTACAACTGCGCAGGCTTTCCGCGATTTCCTGTCGCACAGCGCCGATGGCGGCGCGCCCCTGGCCGACCGGATTGCCGAGCGCCTGGCAAACCTGAACATTGACGATGTGCGGGCATTGGCGCAAGCCGGCGCCGAGATCCGTCAATGGATAGTGGAAACGCCGTTCCAGCCGCGTCTGGAACAGGAAATTCACGCCTTTTACAAACGCCTGGTCGAAGATTCGTCCAGCGAGATGTCGTTTGCCGTGCGTTCGTCGGCCACGGCTGAAGACTTGCCGGACGCCTCATTTGCCGGCCAGCAGGAAACCTTCCTCAACGTGGTCGGCATCGACAACGTGCTGGAAGCCATGAAGCATGTGTTCGCGTCGCTGTACAACGATCGCGCTATCTCTTATCGCGTGCACAAGGGTTTCACCCACGCCGAAGTAGCGTTGTCGGCCGGCGTCCAGCGCATGGTCCGTTCCGACGTCGGCGCCGCCGGTGTCATGTTCACCCTGGATACCGAATCCGGCTTCAAGGATGTGGTGTTCATCACCTCCAGCTACGGCCTGGGCGAGACTGTGGTGCAGGGCGCAGTGAATCCGGACGAATTCTACGTTCACAAGCCGATGCTGGAACAGGGCAAGCTGCCGATCATCCGCCGCAACATCGGCTCCAAGCTGATCAAGATGGAATTCACCGGCGAAGCCAAGGCTGGCCGTTCTGTGAAGACGGTCGACGTGCCGATCGAGCTGCGCAACCGCTATTCGCTGAACGATACAGAAATCGTCGAGTTGGCCAGATACGCCACCATCATCGAGAAGCATTACGAACGTCCGATGGACATCGAATGGGGCAAAGACGGTCGCGACGGTAAGTTGTACATCTTGCAAGCGCGTCCGGAAACCGTGAAGTCGCAAGAAAAATCGACTGACGCCCAGCAACGTTTCAAACTCAAGGGTATCGGCAATGTGCTGACCCACGGCCGCGCCATTGGCCAGAAGATCGGCGCCGGTCCGGTGCGCGTGATCCATGACGCTTCCGAAATGGAAAGAGTGCAACCGGGCGACGTGCTGGTGGCCGACATGACTGATCCTAACTGGGAGCCGGTGATGAAGCGCGCTTCGGCGATCGTCACCAACCGTGGCGGCCGTACCTGCCACGCCGCGATTATTGCGCGCGAGCTGGGTGTGCCGGCGGTAGTCGGCTGCGGCGATGCTACCGATGTGCTGAAAGACGGCACGCTGGTCACCGTATCCTGCGCCGAAGGCGATGAAGGCAAGATTTACGATGGCCTGCTGGAAACCGAAGTCACCGAAGTGGCGCGTGGCGAACTGCCTAAGCTGCCATTGAAGATCATGATGAACGTCGGCAATCCGCAACTGGCTTTCGATTTCCAATCGATTCCAAATGGCGGCGTCGGCCTGGCGCGTCTGGAATTCATCATCAACAACAATATCGGCGTGCACCCGCGTGCGATCCTGGAATACCCGAACATCGATGCCGACCTGAAGAAGGCGGTAGAGTCGGTGGCCCGCGGCCATGCTTCACCTAAGGCTTTCTACGTCGATAAACTGGCCGAAGGGATCGCCACCATCGCCGCTGCATTCTGGCCGAAAAAAGTGATCGTGCGTTTGTCCGACTTCAAGTCGAACGAGTACAAGAAGCTGATCGGCGGTTCGCGTTACGAGCCCGATGAAGAAAATCCAATGCTGGGTTTCCGTGGCGCTGCACGTTATCTGGCGAGCGACTTTGCCGAAGCATTTGAAATGGAATGCCAGGCGATGAAGCGGGTGCGTAACGACATGGGCTTAACCAATGTCGAGATCATGGTGCCTTTCGTGCGGACCTTGGGGCAGGCAGAAAAAGTCATCGGCCTGCTGGGCAAGAATGGCCTGGTGCGCGGCGAAAACGATTTGCGCGTGATCATGATGTGCGAAGTGCCATCGAATGCGATCCTGGCAGAGCAGTTCCTGGAACATTTCGACGGCTTCTCGATCGGTTCCAACGATCTGACACAGCTGACTTTGGGCCTGGATCGCGATTCCGGCATGGAGTTGCTGGCGGCCGATTTCGACGAGCGCGATCCTGCTATCCTGGCCCTGCTGGAGAAGGTCATCGCGACCTGTATCGCCAAGGGCAAGTATGTCGGCATTTGCGGTCAGGGGCCGTCGGACCATCCTGATTTTGCCGAGTGGCTGATGAAGCAGGGCATCGAATCGATTTCCTTGAATCCGGATTCGGTGATCGATACCTGGCAGAAGCTCGCAGCCGCGCAATAAGCCTTAAGTCAACACGCGAAAAACCTCCCCGCTTGGATTCAAGCGGGGAGGTTTTTTATTTGGAGATGCGAAAAGTTTGCCGCTCTATGGCAACGTTGCAGATTCCAGATGAGCGCTGGGTACTATGGCGATTTTGACGCCAAGCGAATTGATCAGTTTGGCGATGGTTTCAAAGCGCGGTTTTGCACCCGGTGCGAGCGCCTTATACAAGCTCTCGCGGCCAAGCTTGGCGTCCTTGGCAATTTGCGATATCCCACGCGCTTTTGCGACATCGCCCAGAGCGGCAATAAACACATCAGGATTGTCGTCTGCCAGCGCTTCGGTAAGATAGGCTGCGATGATTTCATCGTTATCCAGAAACTCTGCAGCGTCAAACGGCGAAAATGTTTGTTTCATGTTTCACTCCTTCAGTGATTTCGCCATTTGTCTGGCAAGCTTGATGTCCTTCTTCTGCGAGGACTTGTCGCCGCCCACCAGCAGTAATATCAACGCTTTACCGCGCCTGGTGAAATAAATGCGGTAACCCGGACCGCAATGAATGCGCAATTCGCTAACGCCTTCGCCGACTGCTTCAACATCGCCAAGATTGCCATAGCTGGCTGATCTGATACGGGTCAGAATTTTGGCTTTCCCTTGGACATCGCGCAGATCAAGAAGCCAGTCTTTAAAAACATCGGAGAGCAAGACATCAAGCATATTCGAGTGTATCCAATTGGATACTTAAGTCAAGGAGTATTTGACTTTCTCGTGGATTCTTATTGTTGTCAAATAATTACTTTATTTTGATTCGATTTTACGGCGATACTTAAAAATCGTTCAGCGCACTGGTTACGCGTTCCATCACGCCTTGCCAGTCGCCGGCCCGGTTTTGCCTGAACAATCTCGCGCTCGGATACCACGGGCTGTCCTCGCGATCCAGCAACCAGCGCCAGTCAGGCACCCACGGCAACAGAATCCACACCGGCACGCCCAGAGCGCCACTCAGGTGGGCGACAGAAGTATCCACACTGATCACCAAGTCGAGATTGGCGATGATCGCTGCGGTATCGTCAAAGTCCGAGATATCGTTTGCCACTAGCTTGAGCTGCGGGGTGCGCTGGCAGAATAGTTGATCCGCATCCCGCACATCTGTTTGCAGCAGAAAAAAATCCGCTCCATCCAGTTGCAGTAGCGGCGCAAATTCCTGCAGCGGCGCGGAGCGTCTGTGGTCGTTGGTATTGCCCGCATTGCCGGAACACACCAAGCCGATTTTGAGTTTTCCGTTGGCGAAATCCTGTCGTTTTCGCCAGCTTTCCTGTTTCTCGCTATCCGCTTTGAAATAAGAGGGTGAGGCCGGGATGCTTGTCAGATCGGTTTTGAAAACCAGCGGCAGGCTCATCAACGGCGTTTGATAGTCGACTGGTGCGTATCGTTCGCCGATGGCGATTACTTTGAAATCACCCATGGTCTGGGCGATTGTTTTCAGTGCGGGATCGACTTCCAGCACCACCTCGGCCCCTAGCGCCGCGACCAGGGCGGCATAGCGGCAAAACTGGATGGTGTCACCCAAGCCCTGTTCCGACCACAACAGAATCCGCTTGCCGCTGATAGCTGGCTGGCCCAGCCACAAAGGGATTTCAGTATGGCGACGAAAGTCTGCATTGCCCTTCTTCCATCTGTATTCATAGCTTTGCCAGCCGCTTTCGAATTGCCCCAGCACCAGTTGCGACAACGATTGATTCGATAGCACGTCCGCGTACTCGTCTCGCAGGCCGAGGGCGCGCTGATAGCTGGCGAGCGCTTGCTGGTGGCGTTTCATGCGGCTCAGGGTCAAGCCATGATCGCCCCAGGCTTCGGCATTGTCAGGCGCTAGCGCCAGGCCGGTTTCGTTGTCGCTCAGGGATTCGGCATAACGCTCCAGTTTATGCAGGATGACCGCCCGGTCGAGCCAGTAGGCGGCGCTCTTCGGCACTAGCGCTATGGCGCGGTCAAGGCTGGCGAGCGCATCCGTATAGCGCGCCAGTTTGTCCAGCGCCAAGCCTTTTTTGTACCAGCTGTCTGCTGTGGCCGGTTGCAGCGATAGTGCTTGCTCAAAACAATGCAGTGCTTCTTCAAACTGCCCCAGCTGGTACAAGATGCTGCCCTTGTGTGACCAGCCGTCGGCGTAATCCGGCCATTTGCTTAATGCTTGATCGATGCAGTCCAGTGCCTCCCGATGGTGTTGCAAATTGATCAGGGCGACTGCTTTAGCCAGCAGAATCTCGGGTTTGATATAACCCAAGGCAATAATTTTTTCATAAGCGCCCAGCGCTGCCTCGAATTGACCGGATTCAAACTGCACCCGGGCCAGTTTGTAATGCAGCGAGACATTCTTGCCATCCTGTGCAAGAGCTTGTCCGAACAGCTGCATCGCTTCGTTTTTTTTCCCGGTGGCTGCGCAGATCACGCCGAGGATATGCAGTGCATCGAAATTTTCCGGCTGACTCTTTAGAATGTTTTTCAGTGACAGTTCGGCATGGCCGGCATTTCCATTCTGGAAATCCTTGTATGCTTGTTGAATAAGATGGATCGTGTTCATGTATGGCTGGTTGAAGGCTGCTGTGGCTGATGGCCGTCTATGGGACAGTGTGGGAGCATAGCACTGGATTGGGTCGGCATCAGCTTTGGCGCTTTGGGTATGAATCAACGCGCGCCGGTTTTTAGTAGTATTCCTAGTTGTCAAATGGATTACACTGCGTGTTCTATATAACGGAGAGCGACATATGGCCGGATGGGTGACGTGGATGTTGGCGGCTGGTCTGCTGGTGGTGGCGGAACTGTTCACCACTACCTTGTATTTATTGATGGTGGCGATTGGCCTGGCTGTCGGTGGCGTCGCCGCGCTGATGGGGCTAGGCGTGGAGTGGCAATTATTAATTGCCGCAGTGGTAGCTTTGATCGCTACCTTTATTTTGCGGCGGAGCAAATTCGGCCGCCGCACCAAAGTCAAGGCTGAGCGCGATCCCAATGTCAATCTGGATATCGGCCAGGCGATCACGGTCGAGCAGTGGCAGCACGATGTTGGCACCGGCAACGGTACCAACGGTGCGGGCGGCGGCGCAGGTGGCCGATATACGGCGCGCGTCAAGTATCGCGGCGCGATGTGGGATGTCGAACTGGCGCCGGCGGCAAATGCGGACGCCGGCCAGTTTTTTATCCAAGAAATACGCGGCAGCCGGCTGATTGTCGGCAATAGTCCCACTCAGCATTAGCACAAGTAGGCCTCATGCCTAGCCGCAATGCGTTGTAATGCGTCGCGTTGCGGCGAATGACACTGTTTCAATTCATAAGGAAAAAAATCATGTTCGGAAGCGTCTCGTTAGTCTTGCTGGTGATTGTCATTATATTTATTGCTAAAACGATCAAAGTGGTGCCGCAGCAGCATGCGTGGGTGGTCGAACGTCTAGGCAAGTATCATGCAACCCTGGGTCCGGGGTTGAGCATCGTGGTACCGTTTATCGATCGCGTCGCCTATAAGCACGTCTTGAAAGAAATCCCGCTGGATGTGCCGCCGCAAGTTTGTATCACGCGCGACAACACGCAATTGCAGGTGGACGGCATCTTGTATTTCCAGATTACCGATCCGATGCGCGCTTCCTACGGCTCTTCCAACTATATCGCCGCGATCACGCAACTGGCGCAAACCACCTTGCGTTCGGTGATCGGCAAGATGGAGCTGGATAAAACATTTGAAGAGCGCGATCACATCAATACCACGATTGTCAGCGCAATTGATGAATCCGCAGCCAACTGGGGCGTCAAGGTGCTGCGTTATGAAATCAAGGATCTGACACCGCCTAAGGAAATCTTGCATGCGATGCAGGCGCAGATTACCGCCGAGCGTGAAAAGCGGGCGTTGATTGCCGCCTCGGAAGGCCGTAAGCAGGAACAGATCAATATCGCGACCGGCGAACGCGAAGCCTCGATTGCCAAGTCTGAAGGTGAAAAACAGGCGTCCATCAACCGCGCCCAAGGCCAGGCGGCGGCGATTCTGTCGATTGCTGAGGCGAGCGCTGAAGCTATCCGCAAGACCGCGGCGGCGATCCAGTCGCCAGGCGGTTCGGATGCAGTGAATCTGAAAGTGGCTGAGCAATACGTGGCGGCGTTCGGGCAATTGGCGAAGACCAATAATTCGATCATCGTGCCAGCTAACATGGGCGATATCAGCGGTTTGATCGCCACTGCGATGCAGGTGGTCAAGTCTCAGTCCAAGTCATAATCCAAGTCATAATCAGGTAACAAAAAAAGCGGCCCCGGCGAAATTTCAACTTCGCCGGGGCCGCTTTTTTATTGCGCTCGGTATTGAGTTCGGTCTAACGCCGGTGTTGTTTCATCGCAGCCTGGACTTCACGCTCGCCGTCGCGTTGGCGCTCGGTGTCGCGTTTGTCATGCTGCTTTTTGCCCTTTGCCAGGCCGATTTCACATTTGATGCGGCCGCGCAGGTAGTGCAGATTGATCGGCACCAGCGTATAACCGGAGCGTTCGACCTTGATGATCAGTTTCTTGATTTCCTCGGCGTGCAGCAGCAGCTTGCGGGTCCGCACCGCTTCCGGATGGACGTGGCTGGATGCGCTGAGGAGGGCGCTGATATGCGCGCCAAACAGGTAGATTTCGCCATTGCGGACGATGACGTAGGATTCTTTCAGATTGGCGCGTCCGGCCCGGATAGCCTTGACTTCCCAGCCGTGCAACTCCATGCCCGCTTCAAAACGCTCTTCGATGAAGTAGTCGTGGAAGACTTTTTTGTTATCAATAATGCTCATGTATTAGGAAAATCGCGCAGGTCGGTTAAAATTTCAAGTTGTGATTCTATCAAACGGTTGATATTCAATGGCAGTAGTGCATAAAACGGTTCTTTTGGGATATAGCGCTGAACAGATGTTTGCGCTGGTGGATCGGGTCGAAGATTACCCGCAATTCCTGCCGTGGTGCGGCGGCGTTGATGTCCGCGAACGCGAGGAGGGCAAGTTGGTGGCGACACTCAACATACATTACCACGGTATCAAGCAAGCGTTCACTACTGAAAACAGCAACACGCCGCCGACTGCGATGCAGATGCGCCTGGTCGAAGGGCCGTTCAAGCATCTCGACGGCAACTGGAGTTTCAAGGCGCTGCGGGCCGACGCCTGCAAAATCGAATTCGATTTGCACTATGAATTCTCGAGCCGGATCCTGGAAAAACTGATCGGGCCGGTGTTCAGCATGATTGCCAACAGTTTCGTCGATTCCTTCTGCAAACGCGCCGACGCGGTGTACGGTCATCATGACTGATAAAGCAATGACCAAGGACGACAGCGCCGTTGCCGCCACCGAAAGAACGATCCGCATACAAGTTTGTTATGTCACTCCTGAAGTGCAAGCCTTAAGACAGCTGTCGGTACCGGTTGGAACCTTGCTGCATGACGGGATCAAACGCAGCGGCTTGCTGGAAGAGATACGCGAAATCGATCTCAGCTGCTGGCGGGTCGGTATCTTTGGCAAACTGAAGACGCTGGATACGGTGTTGCGCGATCAGGACCGGATTGAAATTTATCGTCCGTTGATTGCCGATCCGATGGAATCGCGCCGTAAACGCGCTGATAAGCGTAGCGCAAAGGCTGCCGATAAAAAAGCCCGCTGAGTGGCGGGCTGTTGCGATTTCCTGATTATTTTCTTTTTATTGGCAGTCGTTCAATGCCTCGCGGTTTTGGGCGGTTTGCTGTGCCCGCTGTTGATCGCTTATGTATGAGCGTTGGCCGTTAGCGTCGGTCTCGGAAATCCGTGCTCCAGAATCCAGCGCACGCTGGTTGGCGCGGGCGCGGACGCAATTTTCTGCCTTGTTGGAGGCCAGCTTGGCCTCTTGTTCGGCTTTCTTGTTCTTCTCTGCCTGTTCAGCCTTGCGCTTTTGATATGCAGCGTCTTGTTCGGCGACGGTTGGTGGCGCTTTTGCCTCCGGCTTGCTGTCGGCAACAGAGCCGCTATCTTCT
Source organism: Collimonas sp. (assembly GCF_035566375.1). Classification (GTDB taxonomy): domain Bacteria; phylum Pseudomonadota; class Gammaproteobacteria; order Burkholderiales; family Burkholderiaceae_D; genus Collimonas. The sequence goes on along the minus strand of NZ_DATMRK010000007.1, from coordinate 21,398 downwards.
GCGCCGGCGTTGCGCGGCAGGCTTTGACCCGGTGTTTTCAGGATGCGCTTGTTCGGTACAGAGGGCGGCGGCGGCATGTCTGAATATTGTTTTACGCCTTTGTCGTCCAGCCACACGAATTGCGCCAGAGCCGAAGTCGCCAGGCTGAGCAAGACCAGAGCCGCGGCGGCGGAGAAAACCTGTTTCAGGCGGGGTGCATTCATTACTGTTCCTTGAGACGGTAGAAGTAGATTGGCAGAGCGCAGATTTCGCCATGTTTAAGCAGTCGTGTCAATCAATCGATGGTGCCATGTGGAAATATTTTCCTTGTTGCTGCGTAAAATTGTGCAGTGTTAGGCGACTTGCCCGGATTTCTGTATAATTCGCTTTTGCGCCTATAGGAAAAACTATGCGTCTACTTCAAAAAGCACTCACGTTCGATGACGTGCTGTTAGTCCCCGCTTATTCGGACGTCCTCCCCAAAGACACCACCCTCAAAACACGCCTGACCCGCAATATCGATATCAACATTCCGTTGTTGTCGGCGGCAATGGATACCGTGACTGAAGCGCGGCTGGCGATCGCCATGGCGCAAGAGGGCGGTATCGGCATTATCCATAAGAACCTCACCGCGCAGGAACAAGCGCGCGAAGTGTCTAAGGTCAAGCGTTTCGAATCCGGCGTGGTGCGTGATCCGATCACGATTCCGCCGAACATGCGTATCCGTGAAGTGATTGCATTATCGGAATTGCACGGCATCAGCGGTTTCCCGGTGGTCGACGGCAATCGCCTGGTCGGCATTATCACCAACCGCGATCTGCGCTTTGAAGAAGAGCTGGAGGCAGAAGTCAGCGCCAAGATGACGCCGCGCGAGAAACTGGTGTACGTCAAGGACGGCGCCGATTTGTCGGAAGCCAAGCGCCTGATGAACAAACATCGTCTGGAACGCGTGATGGTGGTCAACGACGCATTTGAGTTGCGCGGCCTGATCACGGTCAAGGATATCCAGAAATCGACTTCGCACCCGCTGGCTTCCAAGGATAGCCAGGGCAAATTGCGGGTTGGTGCGGCAGTCGGCGTTGGCGCCGATAACGAAGAACGCATCGAGTTGTTGGTGAAAGCCGGCGTCGACGTCATCGTGGTCGACACCGCGCACGGTCACTCCAAGGGCGTGCTGGATCGCGTCAAATGGGTCAAGCAGAATTTCCCGCAGGTTGAAGTCATCGGCGGCAATATCGCTACCGCGGCTGCCGCCAAGGCGCTGGCGGATCATGGCGCCGATGGCGTCAAGGTCGGCATCGGTCCTGGCTCTATCTGCACGACGCGGATTGTGGCTGGTGTCGGCGTGCCGCAGATTTCCGCTATCTCCAATGTCGCACAAGCGCTCAAGGGCACAGGGATTCCCTGTATCGCCGACGGCGGCATTCGTTTCTCAGGTGACATCGCCAAGGCCTTGGCCGCCGGCGCCTCGACTGTGATGATGGGCAGCATGTTCGCCGGTACTGAAGAAGCGCCGGGCGAAGTGATCCTGTTCCAGGGCCGCAGCTACAAATCGTATCGCGGCATGGGCAGCCTGGGTGCGATGTCGGACGGTTCGGCCGATCGCTACTTCCAGGATTCTGCCAACAAGGCCGACAAGTTCGTGCCGGAAGGCATTGAAGGCCGGGTTCCTTACAAAGGCAGCGTGTTGACCATCTTGTATCAGCTGGTCGGCGGCGTACGTTCTTCCATGGGCTATTGCGGTTGTGCGACGATCGACGAACTGCGCGAAAAAGCCGAGTTTGTCGAAATCACTTCAGCCGGCATGCGCGAATCGCATGTCCATGATGTGCAGATTACCAAGGAAGCGCCAAACTATCGTACCGATTGATAGCGGCGATCTTGATCCTGTCACATGAACGCGCCACCTGCGACTATGCCGCAGGTGGCGCGTGCAGTTTAAATAGGACTTACGTAAAACTGCCCCAGCGGCGTTACTCCTCCTAGCCGTACGCCGTACTGTCTTCGTCGTCGTGCCTTGCCGGCACAGTTTTGCGTAAGTCCTATAAAAGATTCTCTTTTTTTGCTAAATCAGCTACCAGGCCTCCACCATGCACTCAAAAATCCTCATCCTCGATTTCGGCTCCCAGGTTACCCAACTGATCGCACGCCGCGTGCGCGAAGCAGGTGTGTTTTCCGAGGTTTATCCCTACGACGTATCCGACGAATTCGTGCGTAACTACGGTGCTTCCGGCGTGATTCTGTCGGGCGGCCCGAATAGCGTTACCGACGGTGATACCCCACGCGCGCCGCAGGCAGTGTTCGAGCTGGGCGTACCGGTATTCGGCATCTGCTACGGCATGCAAACCATGGCTGAGCAATTGGGCGGCAAGGTCGAGATGGGCAAGGTGCGTGAATTCGGTTACGCCGAAGTGCGTGCACGCGGCCATACGGCGCTGCTGAAAGATATCAGCGATTTCGTGACACCTGATTCGCATGCCATGCTGAAGGTATGGATGAGCCATGGCGATAAGGTCAATGACATGCCGCCAGGCTTCAAGCTGATGGCCTCCACGCCTAATTGCCCGATTGCCGGCATGGCCGACGAAGAGCGTAAATTCTACGCGGTGCAGTTCCATCCGGAAGTCACCCACACGGTGCAGGGCGAAGCTATCCTGACGCGTTTTGTGGTCGATATCTGCGGCTGCAAACCGGACTGGAATATGCCGGATTACATCGCTGAGGCGGTGGAGTCGATCCGCCAGCAAGTCGGCAGCGATGAAGTGATCCTGGGCTTGTCCGGCGGCGTCGACAGCAGTGTTGCAGCGGCCTTGATCCATCGCGCAATCGGTGACCAGCTGACTTGCGTATTCGTCGACCACGGCCTGTTGCGCCTCGACGAAGGCACGATGGTGATGGAGATGTTTGCCAAGAATCTCGGCGTCAAGGTGATCCATGTCGACGCCACGGCGCAGTTCATGGGCCATCTGGCCGGCGTCACGGATCCGGAAGCAAAACGCAAGATCATCGGCCGTGAATTCGTTGAAGTATTCCAGGTCGAATCGGCCAAGCTGAAGAATGCAAAGTGGCTGGCGCAAGGGACGATATATCCGGACGTGATCGAAAGTGCCGGCAAAGGCAAGAACGCCGCGCATACCATCAAGAGCCACCACAACGTCGGCGGCTTGCCGGAAACCCTGAACTTGCAATTGCTGGAGCCGCTGCGCGAACTGTTCAAGGACGAAGTGCGCAAACTAGGCGTCGCGCTCGGTTTGCCGCATGCGATGGTGTATCGCCATCCATTCCCCGGCCCGGGTTTGGGTGTGCGGATTCTGGGCGAAGTCAAAAAGGAATTCGCCGACCTGCTGCGCCGCGCCGACGCCATCTTCATCGAAGAATTGCGCAACACCAAGGACGACGAAGACGAATCCTGGTACGACAAGACCAGCCAGGCCTTTGCTGTCTTCCTGCCGGTCAAATCGGTTGGTGTGATGGGCGATGGCCGCACCTACGAATATGTGGTTGCTTTGCGTGCGGTACAGACACAGGATTTCATGACTGCGCATTGGGCCCATCTGCCGCACGAGTTGCTGGGACGGGTATCGAACCGCATCATTAACGAAGTGCGCGGTATCAATCGCGTGGTGTACGATATTTCCGGGAAGCCGCCGGCGACGATTGAGTGGGAATGATTTGGGGCCTAGCTCGCTAGTACTCAAGAGTAAAGAAATGCCCGAAAGCCCGCGTAAATGCGGGCTTTTTTGTTTTCTGCTGAATACCTAATTATTCGATTGCAAAGCAAAAGACCCGGAAATATCCGGTGCTACATTTTGTCCATTGGCCGCTCGGGAAGAGCTTTCGCAGGAGTAGAGGCATTTTGTTGATCCCCCTCCTAAAGCCGATAGCGGGCCAGGCGCGCGTTTCACGCCCCTGGATTAATGCTTTATGGAAACTAATGAGTTATTATTGAAGAGCAGCTTCGCTTATTTCTGCCAGAGCAAAGCCGCCATCCCAGGGGAAAATAATGAAAAGTTTTGCGGATTCGCTCAAGATCGCTCTCTGCGGCCTGGCCACCACTGTGCTCGTCGTCGTTGCGAATGTCGCGGTAGAAAAAATGACCGGCCGAAATTTTTTCACGTTCTATCAAGCGATCGGCTTAAATTTCTTTACATTTACATCTTCCGCCTGGGTCGTCATACCTATCGGGGCAATCTGCGTTGGCTTGGTTGCCGCCTCGGGTTATTACTTCGGTTCCTTGTACTTCAATAAACCTCCGACGGCGATCCTGCTGGTCCAAATGGTCGTTATCGCGGGCTCTGCGCAGTTCGCCATCTATTACCTTTCCTACATGACGCAGATTCTCGATGATGGGCGGCGGGTGGCCGACTTCATCCCGTTCTGGCAATACATCAACGCTGACCTGACATCGGCCCATTACAAGATTGGGAGCTGGCTGGCAGATACTGGCGAAGTCGGCTACTTGGGCTACGGGATCGCGGCTTACCAGTTCATCGGATCGCTTGTCGGCGGTGGCGCAGTCTATGGTTTCCTCCGTGCTAAAAAGACCCGCATCAAAAAAACTGACGGTGCTGCAGCAATTCTTTCGTGATGGCGATATAGTCCTGAAATCCTGGATTTCATTTGAAGGCGTCCGCTTCATCCGCGCATTTGCCCTATGCCTGAACAATTTTCTTTGCCGGGTTTCGAAACCGCACTACACGCAACCGACCGCCTGTTTTTCGCGATCATCCCGACTGCGGATGCGGCCGCAGCCATCGTACGGCAGACGGGGCTCCTGTGTGATGAGTATGCGTTGAAAGGCAAGTCGATTGCGAGAGGCCGCCTGCATGTCACCTTAAATTTCCTGGGCGATTATCTGGGGCTGCCGCAAGACATCGTCGCTGCGGCGAAGACGGCGGCGGCAAGTGTCAGGGCGGCGCCGTTCGATGTTGTGTTTGACCGCACGGGGAGTTTTCGCGGCAGGCGGCGCAACTACCCTTTGGTCTTGCTAGGCGACGACGGTGTCGCTGCGCTGTCGGCGTTTCAGCAGACTCTTGGTGTGGCGCTGCAACGAAACGGCTTAAGAAGCGCGCGTTCACACTACACGCCTCACCTGACTTTGTTGTATAACAATTACCAGCTTCCGCTACGGGCGATTGCACCTATCCGCTGGACAGTGAATGAGTTTGTTCTGGTACGCAGCCTGCTTGGTGAGACCCGCCACATACAGCTGGCGCGGTGGCCGCTCCTATCCTGACTTTCAACCTGATGCCGGGTCCAGCGACAACCGACCAGTGCCGCCCACGCACTGGAAAATTGCCAGAAAGTACTGCGCTCTTGCCGATCGGATATTGCCTGTGGATCGCGGAAACCACCTTTCTACGCTAAAATAGCGGGTTAGTTCGCCATCTGCTCATAAATATTTGAAACAGAAATGCGGTTTTCCCGCAAATCGACCTATCTCCCACACCAGTAAATGCCGTCGTTTTTGATAGTAAAAATGACGGGAAACTGCGAGTATTGATTGTGCTAAGCCAGATATCCATGCGGATTTCCAGAGGCGAGGATCAAACGAAAAGCAAACTAGAATCAAACGAGAAACAACTGAGTAAGAATTACCCGTTACGGGACAGCGTTTAAGCGTCGCCAAGCCAGCATTGCGACGATTTCCTCCGTTCCCAACTGATGAGAATATGCGAGAAGCACCGTGACCTACAGCATCAAGGAAATTTTCTACACACTGCAAGGCGAAGGCACCCATGCCGGCCGCCCGGCGGTGTTTTGCCGTTTCAGCGGCTGCAATCTGTGGAGCGGTCGCGAAGAAGACCGCAGTACAGCGGTTTGCCAGTTCTGCGATACCGATTTTGTCGGCACCGACGGCGAAGGCGGCGGTAAATTCAAGGATAGTGAATCGTTGGCCAACACCATCAATGCGCTCTGGCCTGAGACCTACGCCGCCAGCAAATTCGTGGTGTTCACCGGCGGCGAACCGTTGCTGCAGCTGGATGCGGCACTAATAGACAGCATGCACGCGGCCGGTTTTGAAATCGCCATCGAAACCAACGGCACGCTGCTGCCGCCGCCAGGCATAGACTGGATCTGCGTCAGTCCAAAGATGGGTTCGGTGTTGAAGCTGCGCAAGGGCAATGAGTTGAAAGTGGTGATTCCGCAAGTCGGCCAATCGCTTGCGGCATATGAATCGCTTGATTTCGAACATTTCTACGTACAAGCCATGGATGGCCCGCAACTGGCGCACAATCTGGCGCTGGCGATTGAGACTTGCAAGCGCAATCCGAAATGGAAACTGAGCCTGCAGACCCACAAGTTGCTGCAGATTCCCTGAATTTATAAAGAAAAGATTAGCTATGCTTACCATCACCCGCAAACTGGAATTCGATGCCGGACACCGGATTCCCGATCACAAGAGCCAGTGCCGCAATCTGCACGGCCATCGCTACACTCTGGAAATTACTCTGGTCGGTGCGGTGATTGAAGTCGAGGGCAGCTCCGATAACGGCATGATCATGGATTTCTCTGACATCAAGACCTTGGCAAAACAGCATCTGGTGGATGTCTGGGATCACGCTTTCCTGGTCTACGAAAAAGACGCGGCAGTACGCGATTTCCTGGCGACGCTGCCAGATCACAAGACCGTCATCATCGACCGTATCCCGACAGTCGAGAACCTGGCGCGCACCGCTTTCGATATCCTCAAGGCGGCTTACAAGGATCACTACGGCACCGGTCTGCATCTGCAAAAACTGGTATTGCATGAAACGCCCAATTGCTGGGCCGAGATTTCAGAAGACCGTTGAGTCGTTGAGTGCCTATGCGTGATGCGATTTATATGCAGCAAGCCATTTCCCAGGCCCGCAATGCCTGGGCCTTGGGAGAGGTGCCGGTAGGCGCGCTGGTAGTGAAAGACGGACAGATCATCGCCACCGGTTTCAATCAGCCGATCGGCAATCACGATCCCACCGCGCATGCGGAAATCATGGCGCTGCGCGCAGCTGCCACCATCCTCGGTAATTATCGTCTGCCCGGTTGCGAAATGTACGTAACCCTGGAGCCGTGCGCGATGTGCGCCGGCGCCATGATGCACGCACGGCTCACACGCGTGATATACGGCGCCAGCGATCCCAAGACCGGCGCTTGCGGCTCGGTGCTCAATCTGTTTGAGCAGGAAAAATTGAATCACCACACCGAGGTGACGGCTGGCGTGCTGGCTGAGGAATGTGGCACACTACTCAAAGAATTTTTCGCCGAACGCCGGCAAGCTCAACAAAAACAATCGTGACTGAAATCTCCCAACTGCCTTCAAAAAAATCCGTCGGTGTGGCGCTGATTGCGCCCGGCGGTTACGCCCCCGACGAAGCAGCGCTGGCGCGCGGCATTCTGGCACTGCAAAGCCAGGGCTGCGTGGTCTATGACTACTATGATCCGGCCGCCAAATACCTGCGTTTCGGCGGCACCGACGCCGCCCGGGTAGAACAGATTTACGCGGCGATCGATAATCCCCAGGTGCAGATCGTACTGGCCATACGCGGCAGCTACGGTATGTCGCGTTTATTGCCGCTGCTGGATTTGCGCCGCCTGGCTGCCAGCAAGAAAATATTCGTCGGCCACAGCGACGTCACCGCGCTGCATCTGGCCCTGTTGGCGCAGACCGGAGCGACGAGTGTTGCCGGGCCTATGCTGTGCGGCGATTTCGGTGAAGCCGAGCTGAGCGAATATACGATGTCGCATTTTTGGCAGTGTTTGCGACAGCCGGAGCAGGTGCTGCAAATCAGCGCGCCTGACAATCCAGTCGTCAATGTCAGCGGCACCTTATGGGGCGGGAATCTGGCGATGCTGAACCATCTGATCGGCAGCTCCTATTTGCCGCAAATCGAAGACGGCATCTTGTTCCTTGAAGATATCGGCGAGCATCCATATCGCATCGAACGCATGATGCTGCAATTGCAATATGCCGGTATTTTGGGGCGGCAGCAGGCGATTGTATTGGGTGATTTCTCCAATTATCGCCTGGCCGAGTATGACAACGGTTATGGCTTCGATGCCATGCTGGCTTATCTGCGAGCTCACGTGCCGGTACCGATACTGACCGGCTTGCCGTTCGGTCATATCCGCGACAAGGTAACCCTGCAAGTGGGTGCACAAGCGCAATTGCGCTCTGATGCAAACGGCTTTCAACTGACTATTCAGAACCCGCTCATCCTGGCGTCCTGATATCTCCTATCTGCCGGCTAGAAAGCCCGTTCGCACTGCTGCTGGCGGGTAATGCATGTCATCCGATTAATTCGACTCTGACCCCAATTTAGTTGGTGGCATCGAGCAGCCATGCTCTAAAGGCTTGCATCGCGGGCGTGACTTGTTTGGATTTGAGGCGGGTCAGCCAGTAGCTGCCGCCGGCGATCTCGATGTCGAACGGGCGCGTCAGGCGGCCGTGTTGCAGCTCGCGGGCGAACATGCGGGTTGGCAGCAGTGCTACGCCGGCGCCTTGTGCCGCGGCTTCGGCCATGGTGAGCGAGGAATCGAACACGGTGCCTCTGAGCAAGGGGCAGGGCAGCGCCGCTGCGGTGAACCAGGCAGCCCATTCGTCGGTGCGGTAGGAGCGCAGCAATACTTGCCCAGCGAGGTCGGCTGGATCGCGCAGAAACGATGCGACTGCCGGCGAGCACATCGGTGACAGCGGCGCCGCCAGCAACGCTTCAGCTTCTGTCGCATGCCAGGCGCCGTCGCCGAAGCGGATCGCATAATCCAGCCCCTCGCCGGCGATATCGACCCGGTTATTGTTGGTGAACAAGCGGAAATCGACGAACGGGTGGGCTTGCTGGAAATCGCGCAGGCGCGGGATCAGCCAGCCAACGGCAAACGTGCCGACCGCGCCCACGGTCAGCACCTCACGCAAGCGTCTGCCGTCGCCGAATTGCTGTAGAACCGCGCCAATGCGGCCGAACGATTCTGCCAGCACCGGCAGCAGGGCGATGCCTTCGTCGGTCAGCGCCAACCCGCGCGGCAGTCTGCGGAATAGCTGCACCCCCATCCTTTCCTCAAGATTCTTCACCTGTTGGCTGATCGCCGCTTGCGTGACATTCAACTCGGAGGCGGCGCGGGTAAAACTCAGGAAGCGTGCCGAGACTTCGAAAGCGCGTAATGAATTGAGGGGAAGGTGCACGTTGTTTCTCCATTGGTTTCTTCATTTGGCCTAGTTTTTCTTATGGCTTGCCTTGGATATTGTAGCTTGAGAGATAATCCTGGCGGCGTTATCGTTGCTGCCTGTTCATACATCTAAGAGGGAAAACATGAAACGACGTCAGTTTGCCGGAAGCCTGGGAGCCGCTCTCGGAGCGTTAGTCTTAAGCGGCTACACACAGAAATCCTGGGCCTCGGCTGCTAAGGCCGGCAAGCCGCTGGCAGACCCGATTGCCCGGCAACTGCGTGAGATAGAAGCTAAAAGCGGCGGCCGCCTCGGTGTTGCCATCCTCGACACCCATAGCGGACAGGCCCATGCATATCGGGGCGATGAACGGTTTCCCATGTGCAGCACCTTCAAGTTGCTGGCAGCGGCATTCACGCTGAAGCGTGTGGACCAGGGCCAGGAACAACTGACTCGGCGGATCCGCTTCGAGACTGCCGATCTGGTCTCGTATTCGCCGGCCACCGAGAAACATGTCGGCGGCAGCGGTATGGCGGTGGCAGAACTGTGCGAAGCGGCCCTCACCCTCAGCGACAATACTGCAGCCAATTTGTTGCTGCACAGCTTTGGCGGCCCGCCTCAGTTGACCGCCTACCTGCGCTCCCTTGGCGATAAAGTGACCCGGCTCGACCGCATCGAGCCGGAGCTCAACCACGCCACCCCTGGCGATCCGCGCGACACCACCTCGCCGAATGCGATGCTGGCCACCATGCGCCAGCTGGTGTTGGGAACGGCCTTGTCCACTAGCTCGCGAGAGCAGCTGAAAAACTGGCTGCTCGGCAATACGACCGGCGACAAGCGTTTGCGTGCATTGTTGCCAGCCGGCTGGCGCGTGGCGGACAAGACGGGCTCGGGCGCTTACGGCTCTACTAACGATATCGGCGTGTTGTTCCCGCCAGGCCGCGCACCGCTATTGGTTGTCAGCTATCTGACCGAGACCAAGGCAGCGGAGGCCACGCGCAATGCAACGCTGGCGGAAGTCGGGCGTTTGGCGGCGTCGCTGGTAGTTGCTGATCAAACCAAGTCAGGCGGCGGTCAGGCGGAAAACGGAAGATTGAGCTGAATTCGTGGAAATAGCGGCTGCAGACGACGGTTTTACATCGCTTCATGCAGTGCACAAATGCGGATACTGTATAATGCCGCCACTATCTAACCCCATGATTCAATTAAGAAAAGACCAAAGCTAAGATGTTGTCCACCGCAAATATCACGATGCAGTTCGGCCCCAAGCCGCTGTTTGAAAACATTTCTGTCAAATTCGGCGATGGCAATCGCTATGGCTTGATCGGCGCCAACGGCTGCGGCAAATCCACGTTCATGAAGATCCTGGGTGGCGACTTGGAGTCGTCGGCCGGCAACGTGATGCTCGATCAGAACGAACGCTTGGGTAAATTGCGTCAGGATCAGTTTGCGTTTGAAGAAATGCGCGTGCTCGACGTCGTGATGATGGGGCACACCGAAATGTGGGCAGCGATGGCCGAGCGCGATGCGATCTACGCCAATCCCGAAGCCACCGACGACGACTACATGAAGGCGGCCGACCTGGAAGCCAGGTTTGCCGAATACGACGGCTATACCGCCGAAGCGCGTGCTGGTGAGTTGCTGTTGGGGGTAGGCGTCTCGATCGAACAGCATCAAGGCCCGATGAGCAATGTCGCGCCAGGCTGGAAGCTGCGCGTATTGCTGGCGCAGGCGTTGTTTTCGAATCCGGATATCCTGCTGCTCGACGAACCGACCAACAACCTCGATATCAATACCATTCGTTGGCTGGAAGATGTGCTGAACCAGCGCAACTCGACCATGATCATCATTTCCCATGATCGCCATTTCCTGAACCAGGTGTGTACTCACATGGCCGACATGGACTACGGCACCCTGAAGGTTTACCCCGGCAATTACGATGACTACATGCTGGCGTCGTCGCAAGCGCGTGCGCAGCAGTTGTCGGTGAATGCCAAGGCCAAGGACAAAGTCGCTGAATTGCAGGATTTCGTGCGCCGCTTCTCGGCCAACAAATCAAAGGCACGCCAGGCTACTTCGCGCGCCAAGCAAATCGAAAAAATCAAGGTCGAGGACGTCAAGCCATCCAGCCGCGCCAATCCCTTCGTGCGTTTTGACGGCGAGAAAAAACTGCATCGGCTGGCAGTCGAAGTGCAGGGCATCAGCAAGACTTACGATCGGCCGATTTTCAAGAATTTCAGCATCATGGTTGAAGCCGGCGAAAAAATCGCCATCATCGGCGCCAACGGCGCCGGTAAAACCACGCTGTTGCGCAGCATAGGCGGCAGCGATATCGCTGGCCTGGAAGCCGACAGCGGTCTGGTCAAATGGGCAGAGAACGCCAATGTCGGCTACATGCCGCAAGATCCGACCGAAGATTTTGCGACCGACAAAACACTCACCGACTGGATGGGCCAATGGACGCAGGAAGGCGATGACGACCAGGCCGTACGTTCCAGCCTGGGCCGTTTGCTGTTCAGCGGCGACGACGTCAAGAAGTCCGTCAAGGTATTGTCCGGTGGCGAAAAGGGCCGCATGATGTATGGCAAGCTGATGCTGGGCCGCCATAACGTACTGCTGCTGGATGAGCCAACCAACCATATGGATATGGAATCGATCGAGTCGCTCAACATCGCGCTGGAGAAGTATGCCGGCACCCTGATCTTCGTCTCGCACGACCGCGAGTTCGTGTCGTCGCTGGCGACCCGGGTATTGGAAGTCAAGGAAAACGAAGTGGTGGACTTCCAGGGTTCTTACGAGGATTACCTGAGCAGCCAGGGCATCGAGTAAATGCAAATCGTCGGGCGCGGAAATCACTGCGCCATGATGTAAAAAAAGCGTGGCAGAATTTATCTGCCACGCTTTTTTTATCGCTGTACGGATTGCACTAGTTTACGGTGGCGGCCGCTCTCCCAGATACAACAACTGATCCAGCCGGCCGCGCAGGCTGCGGGCGATTTCATCGCCCTTGGCCTTGAGCACCGCTTCCAGATATTGCTGCCGCAGTTCGCGGAAATCCTGGACGCTGCTGGCGCGCTCGACCTTCAGCTGCAAACCGTATCCGCGCAGGCCGATCATGCTCTTGATGGTGTTGTTATAGAAATGGTAAATCGCTTCAAACTGGGTTTGCCCCGGCGGCAACACCTGTTCAATCGGCAGCGGCGGAGCAGGTGGCGGGATCTCTTTCACCACCGCAGTTTCGATAGCGGCGGCGGTATGACCTGCGTTATTGCCGGTATCGGCGCTGACCTGGATCAGACCGGCTTGCAGCAACTCATCCAGATGCTCCTGGCCCAGACCCAGGCCGGCTACCTTCCTCAGTAATTCATCGTTGCCGGTCTTGCCGTCTACCAGCAATAACAGCGTACGCAAGCGTGGCGCAACGGTTTGGCCGCGTGTTGCTATTTCTGTACGGCCGCGCTCGGTCTTGTCGAAAATGATCATGATGCCCCTGTATTCCTTTATTGCATCCAAAAAAATGCCAGAAGATGCACTCCGGCAATTTTTTGGTGACAGTCTTGTATGATAATTGTTAAATCATAGTACGGGAGTTCATTCCAGCTTGCAATACGGTAATGTTAAGACACGGCGTAACGGATAGCGGTAGAATTCCGTTCCAGCTAAAGCGTGCCAACTGCGGCAAAATATGTTATTCGGCCTTCTGTCGTATTATTGTGACCTAACCGCAGTTCATTACCCTCTCATCCATCGTAGCCATGCAAACCCACGCCATCAAAACCGTTGAATTCGAGCGGCCGCAAATGGACCTAGGCAGTAGCGCAGCATCCAGCTGCACCGCCCATGCCTGGGCTCGCGTCCCTGATACCCCCACGCCAGACCAGAAAATCGCACTCAAGGAGCGCATCAAACGCTTGCTCAAAGAACAGCAGGCAGTGCTGGTTGCGCATTATTACGTTGATGGCGATATACAAGACCTGGCAGAAGAAACCGGCGGCTGCGTCTCCGATTCGCTGGAAATGGCGCGCTTCGGCCGCGATCATCCGGCCAAGACGCTGGTGGTTGCCGGCGTCAAGTTCATGGGCGAAACCTCAAAAATCCTGAGCCCGCATAAACGCGTGCTGATGCCCGATCTGGATGCAACCTGTTCGCTCGATCTGGGATGCCCAGCGGACCAGTTCTCTGCCTTTTGCGATGCTCATCCGGACCGTACCGTGGTGGTGTACGCCAACACCAGCGCCGCCGTCAAAGCCCGCGCCGACTGGATGGTGACTTCCTCGATCGGCCTCGACATCGTCGCCCATCTGCACGCGCAAGGTAAAAAAATCCTGTGGGCGCCGGACAAGCATCTGGGTGGTTATATACAGAAAAAGACCGGCGCCGACATGTTGCTGTGGCAGGGTTCCTGCCTGGTGCATGACGAATTCAAGGGCGTCGAGCTGGAATTGCTGCGCCAGCAGCATCCACACGCCAAGATCCTGGTCCATCCGGAATCGCCGGAAGCTGTGGTGGCGCAAGCCGACGTGGTTGGCTCCACCACGCAACTGATCGCCGCCGCCCAGACCCTGGACGCCGACGAATTCATCGTTGCAACCGACAACGGCATTTTGCACAAGATGAGAATGGCGGCGCCGGGCAAACGTTTTATCGACGCCCCGACCGCCGGCAACAGCGCCACTTGCAAGAGCTGCGCGCACTGCCCATGGATGGCGATGAATGGCTTGCAGAATCTGGCCGACGTGCTGGAATCCGGCAGCAATGAAATCCATGTCGATGCTGAAATCGGCCGCAAGGCGGTGGGCTGTATCGACCGCATGCTCGACTTTGCGGCGCAACGCAAAGCCAATGTGCGCCCATCCAGCGATCTGGCGCAAGAACAAAAACTGTTTTCAGGAATCGGTCCCGCATGAGTACTTCCACCGGCAACTTAGTTAGTAACCTAAAGAACCGTTTCGCGCCGTTTGACGCTGCGTTGCAAACGGCATTTGATGGCAATATCCGGAGCGCGATCGCCGAAGATGTCGGCAGCGGCGATCTGACCGGCAAGCTGGTCCCCGAGCAGCAGATGGTCAAGGCGCGCGTGATCGTGCGTGAGCAGGCAGTGCTGTGCGGCGCGCCGTGGTTCGAAGCGGTGATGCAGCAGCTGGATGCGCGGATTCGTATCGAATGGTCTTATGCCGAGGGCGATCTGATGAGCGCCGACAGCCAGGTTTGTATCATCGATGCGCCCGCCAGGGCCCTGTTGACCGCAGAACGCACCGCCTTGAATTTCCTGCAATTGCTGTCCGGCGTTGCCAGCGCGACGCGTGTTTACGTCAACGCCATTGCCGACACCAAGGCGCATATTCTCGATACCCGCAAAACCCTGCCCGGCCTGCGGCTGGCGCAAAAATACGCGGTGCGCGTGGGCGGCGGACATAATCAGCGCCTGGCTTTGTACGACGGTATCCTGATCAAGGAAAATCACATTGCTGCAGCCGGCGGCATTGCTGCAGCCATGCAGGCCGCAGACAAGCTGGACGCGGGCGTCACGGTGCAGATCGAAGTGGAAAGCCTGGTGCAGCTGGATGAAGCATTGCGCGCAGGGGCAAAATCGATCCTGCTTGATAACTTCAGCCTCGACGCCATGCGCGACGCCGTCAGCCTGACTGCCGGCCGGGCGCTGCTGGAAGCTTCCGGCGGCATCAACATGGCTTCCGTGCGGGCGATCGCTGAAACCGGGGTTGACCGGATTTCGATCGGCAGCCTGACCAAGGATGTCCGGGCAACGGATTACTCGTTGCGGATTATTGAGTAAATCGATGACGGCCCGGCCTTGGTTCCCGGCCAGCCGTCATATCAATAATCGCCGCCTGGAGACAGCTGAATGAACAGCGCGCTGCCCATGACAAAGGCGACGTCGATTTTCTCCTGGTTTTCCGCCAGGAATTCGTCCCCGGCCCGTTGCGGGCCATCGCCATACGGCCAGACATAATCGTCGACGACAATCCAGCCGCCTGCCGCCACTAAGCCGCTCCATGCGGCGATATCGGCCTGCGCGGCGCTGTAGCTATGGTTGCCGTCGATATGCAAGATGGCGATACTGCCGCTGTAGTCGGTGGTGCCGAAGGTTGCGGTGCTGGCCTGGCGCCGGCTCCTGTACTGGAGCGCGGCGTCCACCGACGGCAGGCGCAGATAATTCACATGATCGGCGCTGTACGGCAGCAGATTCATTTCGAACACGGCCAGGGCTTCTTCGGCGTCGACTTGCGCGGAGACGGTGTCGACCATGCCTTGTTCGTCGTTCTGCACCAGATGCTGGTTGGACCAGGGATCGACGCATAGCAGCTTGCCGATATCGTACAGTCGCGCCAGGCGCGCCAGAATGAAAGCGGACTTGCCCCACCAGCTGCCGATTTCGACGATGTCGCCGCGCGGGCTGTGCCTTGCGATTTCGCATAGCACGCGGAATTTCTCGTGATCGCACATGCCGGGAATGACATCGGCATGCCGCACCAAGGCGGCGAGTTCGATCTGTGCGACCGGTTTTTTTCCGGCGATATTTGACGCCAGAGGCAACGCCGTTGCGAGCAATTTCCCGGCATGATGGATGGCTGAACGATAGCCGTTCAATTCCATGTCGACCGGCGATTCGTTCACCAGGCTGACGCCAGGCGCAATCTCTTTCAGCGTACGATTCAGATAATCCCAGACCACCGGGTTGGGGGTGTAAATGCCGCTGATATTGCATTGCGTGATGGCCTGTCCCAGCTTCTCACCGAACTCAGGCGCGGTGATGTCGGGCAAGTTCAGCCATGCCGGATATTTTTCCTGCGACGGGTCCAAGCTCAGCGACGAAGCGCCGATCACGCTGCGGCCTTCGCCCAGCGCCTTGCGCAGAAACTCCAGCGAACGCGGCATGCCGGCTGGAAAAATCAGGATGGGTTTGACGTGGTTATCGGAATTCATCATTGTCAATCGCGGCCGCATACCATGTAAATACTGGCCGACAGATCCGGGTATTGCATGCCGAGCGCGTAGCAACCGTCGAGATAAGCTTGATCGATGATCTTGTGCTGCAGCAGCTGGTCGAACTGGAAATTGGCGAATGGCTTGAAGAACACGCCGCCTCTGGCTTGGATTTGCAAACCTGCCTGCCGCACCGCATGTTCCAGCGTATCCAGACTGTAGGTGCAGCGATGGCCGTGCGCCAGTTCACCGGCGGTAACTGCGGCATTGGTGTCGATCAAGCCCATTTTGACGGCGATCTGGCGCGAGGCGGCGTTAGCGTTTGGTACCACCACAAACAGCCGGCCGGTCGGGCTCAGCCATTGGCGGATCCGCGCCAGCGCCTGGACCGGCTGGTCCAGGTGCTCTAGTGTATGGACCAGGAAAATGGCGTCGTAGATCGGTTCCAGTTCGGCGGTTTCGATGGTGGAATGAATGAAGCGGACAGTCGGCGCGACTTTGCGTTTGGCCACTTCAATCAAACTGTCGGCGGCTTCAATCACGCTCAGGTCGTCGAAATGTTCGGTGTACAGCTTGGTGGTTTCACCTTCAAAGCAGCCTAATTCCAATGCCTTGCCTTTGGCAAAGAAGGGCGACAGCGTGCGCATCATGTAGCGCCGCACGACATAGTCGAAATCGTAGGCATATTGCCTGGCGTCGTTATCCTGGTATTCCTGATTGTGATCTCTGCTGCAATCTATAGAGCTGTTTTTCATCGTTAGCCTTGGCCTGGTTTGTACATGCGTTTTTCCGGTGGCTGATACCACTCGTCGTAGTTGCTCGGCACGCGAGCGTTGTAGCCTAAAAGCTGGCGCAGCTTGTCATTCTTGGGGTAGGCGTCGCCCAACATGCGCGGATAATCCATTTGTTGCTTGAAGAACGGCCGGGTGAAGGTCAGGGTGAGCGCCATCCGCGGCTGGGATGTTGTGTTCGGCGCCGCCGAATGCCAGAGATTGGAGTCGAACAGCAGAATGCTGCCGGCCTTGCCGATGGCGCGCGCCGAGTTGCTAGCCAGGTAAGCTTCGGCGGGCCTGTCCTTGACTTGATGGCTGCCTGGAACCAGCTTTGTCGCACCGTTTTCCAGCGTGAAATCGTCGACCATGACCAGCATGTTGAGCATCAGCCGAAAATCCTTCGAATAGGTCCTGACGTCCCGGTGGAAATTCTGTCCATGCTGGTAGGCGTTTGCCGAATGCGGCAGGTTATTCAGTGCGCCGTAGGAATTGAGGATATATTCGCTATCGAAATAGGCGCGTATGTATTCATCCAGATAGAAGGCCGACAAGAAATCATCCAGACTGTCCGCGCCGCCGGCGATATGATGAGCGGCGCCATCCATGCCGCTATCCAGGCCATTCTTGCGTTGCCAGTGCCGGCAGATTTCCTGTTTCAGTGGAATCTCGGCGCGCAGCCGCTCGATCATGCCGGGCGCAACGGCTTGCCCGAATATGACAAATCCCGTTTCAGCGATTTGCTGCTGGAAATCCGTAATGCTGATAGGTGTGCTCATAGGTGTACTCATAAGCGTGCTCACTGCGGTCCGCCGTATTCGTTCGAGAGTATCGACATTTGAATCAGGTCAGCATAGCCGCCGTTCTTGAATAGCGCGTCGCGCAGCTTGCCTTCTTCGCTAAATCCGATTTTTTTATACATGCTGAATGCGCGCACGTTGCTCGATAAAACGCTGAGATAAATCCGGTGCAGATTGAGATCGTGAAAGGCATGACTCAGCAGCCGCTGCATCGCCAGTTTTCCAAGCCCCCGGTCTTGCGCTTCGATTTCACCAATCCAGATCGCGCATTCGGCATTGCGGTGCAGCCAGTCGATGTTGAGCAAATACACCACGCCGATCAGTTGCCGGGTGCCATCGTCGCAAATCGCCAGCCTGACGTTGTTGCTTCTGGAGGAAAGGTAATGCTCCATCCATTTTTCGTCGCTGTCCATGCCGATGAATCGGAAGGCCGTCCCTAATTGCGCCACCATCTCGGCATTGTTGCGCCAGCGGTTGATGGCAGCCAGGTCGGACCGGTTCAGCTCTCTGAAATAAGGCGTCATATCATCGATCTCCCAGCAAGCGGGCCAGGGTATCTGCGACCCTGCTCAATGCCGTCCGGTCGTAGCGTTGATCGCAAGGAATCGGCAGGCAATTCTCGACCATATCCCGTTCCAGCGAGTCGGCTGCCGTTCCGCTTGCCGCTTCAGGCCAGTAAGTTGGAACAAAAATACGTTCGGCAAGCAAGGCTTTGCGCAGGTCGGGAATTGCAGAAAGGAGTGGGTAGCACAATGGCCCGTCTGCATCCGCCGGATCAATTTGCATGCGGTTCACATGCTGCAAGCGGCTGTGCAGGAATTGAAAGTTGTCATTGCGGCGCAGTCTTACAACTTCGTCATCGATGCTGGCAAGCAGGCGGCGCGTTAGGGGCGACATGGCGGCCGGCCGGCTATCGTCGAGCGTTTGTTCCGCCTGTTGGAATGCGGCATAACCGGCTTCGGGAACCGAGTACAGCCGCGCCAGCAAATGCGCGCAACGGGCCAGCGAATTCGCATCATGATGCTCAGGCTCGGCAACCGGTAAAGTTGTCAGTAACAGGCCGCCATCCGGTATCCCAAAGAATTTTCGCGGCGAGTAGATGGTCGCCAGACCGGGCCCGGGCGGTGAAAAGTAGGCTTGCGAATGATCGAATATCAATTGCGCGGGATTGAACCGTATCGACAACGCCTGTTGCTGGCGTCCGCAAATGCCGAAGTAGTTGACATGCAGCAGCCAGTCGCCGTCGGCAAGGACGACTGACGGCGCGACGCCCAGCTGCGGATCGAGATCATAGAAACTGCATTCGATGGCGAGCGCATGCACCACGTCCGGCATCGCATTGCAAATGTATTTTGGCAGCCAGACACGTTTGGGTTTCCCGACCAGCAACAGCGCATGAAATGCTGCGCGCGCCGACTGGAATCTCAAGGCATCCGGATACAGCCGGTGGACCGCTTGCGGCAATTCAAGTTCGAGATAGCCGCCTATCGCGGTTGCGCCGGTTGAGGCGGTTGAGTTTATGTTACGCATGATGGAGATTACCGATGTCGTTAAATAGCCCAGGCCGGATCAGCCGATACGCGTCAAGATGCGTTTTGATGGCGACCGGCCCGACCGCCATCAGCGCATCGACGATCGACAGATAGGGCAAGAACTCGCGGGAGGCCTGTGGATACGGGATCGGCTGCATGACGAGGAAACGCAGATCTATGCCTTGCTGGTAAAACGCTGAAGCGTCATACAGCCCCTGGCCGCCTTGTGGATTGATGTATACGGTCGCTCCCTCGCGCCGGCAAATGTTGATGACGCGCGCCTGGCCATCCAGGCTATCCTTCTGATGGCATTTGCTGGCCAGGATAAATTGGGTCGCCAACCCCATGAAGGCCGCCAGGGTTTGGAGCTGGTGCGCCAGGAATTCGCCCAGGCTGTCTGTGCGGTGACGGATGATCGCTGCAAGGACCGGGAATACCTCAGGGAAGCAGGGCGCCTGGCGATAAGTCAGTTCCAATGTCTTGACCAGCTTGTCGCGCCAGACCTCGGATGGCTGCAGGCCGATGTCGCATATGCGTCGGTTCGACGACGCCTGTTGCAGCGGCAGTGTGAAATACGCGGGAGCGCGGTTGATCAGGATCCGGTTGCGATTGATCCAACCGCTTTTGATGTAGTTGACATCGTCGTAGATGACGAAGCGCTCGGCCGCCCGCATCAGCTGCCAATAGCCGATATAGGGCAGAAAATAGGGCTGCATGATAACCAGACTGCGCGCCAGACTACGTGCCAGACTCAGACTACCCATCAGCCACGCTCGCCGGCAATCAGTTCAACAATGAAATCGACCTGCTCCGGCATCAGCGCCGGATAGATCGGCAGGCAGATTACCTGGCCCGACACTTCCCTGGCGACCGGCAGATTTTCATGCGCGGCAGACGGCAGGCCGCGATACATCGGAAAATCGGTGATCAATGGATAGAAGTAGCGGCGCGCGTAAATGTCGTGATTCTTCAACTTGTTGTACAAATTATCGCGGCTGAGCGGAAAGTGATTCTGGACGAAGATCGGGAAATACGCATGGTTGGACTGTAAATTTTCTGCCAGCGGCAAGCAGCCAATACCTTCCACCCCGGCCAGGCCGGCCCGATAGCGCCGGTCGATAGCCTGGCGCTGTTGCAAGGCTTGATCGATGCCTTTGAGCTGCAGCATGCCGAAGGCGGCATTGATTTCGCTCATCTTGCCGTTGATGCCTGGCGCCACCACGGTCACTTCGTCGACAAAGCCGAAATTTTTCAGGTGATCCACGCGTTGCTTGGTTTTTGCATCTTGGGAAACGATAGCGCCGCCTTCAAAGGTATTGAATACCTTGGTGGCATGGAAACTCAGTACCGACAGATCGCCGTGATTGAGGGTGCTGTTGCCATTGGTTTTCACGCCAAAGGCATGGGCGGCATCGTAGACCACTTTCAGGCCATAGACGTCGGCGATGTTCTGGATGCGCTCGACGTCGCACGGATTGCCATAGCAATGCACCGGCATGATCGCGGTGGTTTGCGGGGTAATTGCGGCCTCGATTTTTGCCGGATCCAGGTTCAGCGTTACCGGATCGATGTCGACAAATACCGGCTTGATACCGTTCCATAGCAGGGAATGCGCGGTCGCCACGAAGGAGTACGGAGTGGTGATGACTTCGCCGCCGATGCGCAATGCCTGCAAGGCGGTGATCAGCGCCAGTGTGCCGTTGGCGAACAAGGAAATATGCTTGACACCGAGGTAGTCGCACAGGGCCTGCTCCAGTTGCTTGTGAAACGGGCCGCAATTGGTCAGGATCTTGTTGCTCCAGATTTGTTCCAGATAGGGCATGAACTCGGCTAATGGCGGCAGCAGCGGCTGCGTGACATAAATCTGCGGTGGTTTTGTCAGACAGTTCATGCGCTGGCCTTTGGTAAACAACGGCGATGGTCTTGCGGGGATGGCGGGATGGTCGCGGCAGGTTCATCGTTGCACCAGCGGCGCCACATGGTGCGCATGGCGGCTGTGAGGCTGTCGGCGATGCGCGCCGGCTGGCTGATGGGCGAGTTGGTGAAGCGCTCGCGCAAGCTTGCGCGGATATCGGCGAGCAAAGCCGGATCGTTGGCCAAGGCCAAACCCTTGCCGACGAATTCCTCGGCGTCCTGTGCCACAAACTGCTGCAACCCGACCTGCGCCAGGATTGCCGCGCCGGTACGGCCGGCGACGGTATTGCCGGCCAGGGTCAAGGTCGGCACGCCCATC
>NZ_DATMRK010000006.1:0-19312 GCF_035566375.1 Collimonas sp. | reverse complement strand
GCCAACAATGGCTGAAGTGCTGCATCAATGAGGGGATGGAGCAGTTCAGCTGGTGCCGAATTCATTAGCGCAAGCAGAGTTGATTGCGCCGATGAATAATCCGCCGTTCCCATCGCGATGGGTTCGTCGGGTTTCCAACTTGGAGCTTGATTTTTTCCATCACGTGAAGGAGAAACAAAATGGCAACAGCAACAAAGAAAGCCGCAGCGAAGAAACCCGCTGCGAAGAAAGCAGCACCGGCCAAGAAGCCAGTAGCTAAAGCAGCAGCAAAACCAGCAGCTAAGAAACCAGTTGCTAAAAAAGCTGTAGCAGCGAAAAAGCCGGTAGCTAAGGCAGCAGCAAAACCAGCAGCAGCTAAGAAGCCAGTTGCTAAGAAAGCTGTCGCGGCCAAAAAGCCAGTAGCTAAGAAAGCAGCAGCAAAACCAGCAGCAGCCAAGAAGCCAGTTGCTAAGAAAGCTGTCGCGGCCAAAAAGCCAGTAGCTAAGAAAGCAGCAGCAAAACCAGCAGCAGCTAAGAAGCCAGTTGCCAAGAAAGCTGTCGCGGCCAAAAAGCCAGTAGCTAAAAAAGCGGCAGCAAAGCCAGCAGCAAAGCCAGCAGCAGCCAAGAAGCCAGTGGCTAAAGCAGCAGCGAAACCAGCGGCAAAAAAGCCGGCAGTTAAGAAAGTCGCGGCTAAGCCAGCAGCAAAAAAGCCGGTAGCTAAGGCAGCAGCAGCGAAACCTGCCGCTAAACCTGCAGCAGCTAAGCCAGCTGTTAAGAAGGCCGCAGCGAAACCTGCAGCCAAGAAACCAGTGGCGGCAAAACCTGCGGCTGAGCCAGCAGTAAAGACAGTGCTCAACCCGGCAGCAGCTTGGCCGTTCCCAACTGGCACACGCCCGTAATTAGCGTTTGCCAGCTTACCTGATTAGGTTCAGGTATCTCACCCGCTGTATGGCCTAGTGCTGTTCAGCGGGTTTTTGTTTGTGGGTACGGCTTGTCGATCAGGATAGGTATCGCCAAGCGCTTGGCAGTCGACAGTCGATATATGCCGCACGAGCAGGGCCATCAGCCAAGTTGAAATAGCTGCTACGATACGCAACTGATAAACCCGTTCTTTCCATAAACTGTGGCGTTCGTCCACCTCCTCGGCTTACATCTGGCATCCGAATTCGGGTAAGTTACTAGTATATTGGCTGGCTGATCCATCATTCACTGATGCCGACAAGCCTGAATCATTGCTTCATCTGGAAAGGGAAATACCTCGTGTTGCAGAATATTTTCACCTTGATTATCGAAACTATCGCCAGCGTCCTGGGCGGTGTCCTGCTGCTTCGGTTTTGGATCCAGGCGGTACGGGTGCGGCCTCCGCAACAGTTGGCGCATTTCATCTTTACCTTGTCCGACTGGGCCGTGCGTCCAATGCGGCGCTTGTTGCCCGGGATTGGCGGCTATGACTGGGCCAGCCTGATAGGCGCGGCCCTGGTTGCCATCATCTGCATCCTGCTGGAACTTGGCGTCAGATCGGCGTTGAGCGCGTCATTGATCTTCAGCTTGTCGGCACTGCTGTTTTTCCAATGGGTATTTTACGGACTGATTGCACTATTGATTGTTGAGGCGATTTTTAGCTGGGTGAATCCGAATGCGCCCTTGGCGCCTTTCGTACGTGCGCTCAATGAGCCGCTGTTACGACCTTTGCGCAGAATTATCCCGTTGATTGGCAGTATCGATCTGTCGCCGCTGGCGGCGCTGATACTGCTGAGGGTGGTGCACCAGTTGGTGATTTATCTGATCATGTCGGTGACGTGAGCCACAAAGCAGACGCTGGCGCAGTGCTTGGGCAGGGCGCTGGTTTGTATCCATGGTGCTCCGAGATTGCCGGTGGCGTCAGGCTGGCGCTGCAGGTGACGCCTAACGCCAAGAAAAGCCAGATCATCGGTCCGCTGGACAATGTACTCAAGCTGCGCTTGCAGGCGCAGCCTATCGAGGGCAAGGCGAATGAAGCGCTGATTCGCTATCTGGCAGAGTTGCTGGATATGCCGCGCAGCAGGATAGTGATCACCCACGGCCATACCAACAAGCGGAAAATTGTCGAGGCGCATGGTGCGTCATTGACGGTCGAGAGCGTCGCGCGTAGCTTGCTGGCGTTGATTCCGTAAGGCAGGGAAAGGAAAACGGCTTCCGATGACAAGTCGGAAGCCGCGGATCTGGAGTTCAGGTCGACACTGGTTGCCGGCTTATGCTTCCATCTGGCTTTGCAGGTAATTTTGCAGACCGACCTTGTCGATCAGGTCGAGCTGGGTTTCCAGCCAGTCGATATGCTCTTCGGTATCTTCGAGGATTTCTTTGAACAGTTCGCGCGATACATAATCGCCAGCCTTTTCGCAAGCCGCGATGCCTTCTTTCACGGTTTTTTGCGCACCTTGTTCCAGCTTCAGGTCGCATTGCAGCATCTCTGGCGTCGATTCGCCGATCATCAGCTTGTGCAATGCTTGCAGATTCGGCAAACCGTTCAGCATCAGGATGCGATCAATCAGTTTGTCAGCATGCTTCATTTCGCCGATCGATTCCTCGTACTCCTTCTTGCCGAGCTTTTCCAGACCCCAGTGCTTGTACATGCGGGCATGCAGGAAATACTGATTAATCGCAGTCAGTTCGTTGGTTAACTGCGCGTTGAGCAGCGTGATGATTTGTTTTTCGCCTTGCATGGAGACCTCGCTATGAAATGGGGGCGGAGTGCGGAGTGACGCAGCGATAAAGTCGGGGATTTCTGGATTTTATGCCGGCTTCTCACGTGATCGGGGCGTCGTTTCATCGACGTTCGACCGAAATCGCAGCCATGATAGCGCATGCAATAAGCTTTTTCATCATCAGATAGCGCGAATCATTTTCATTGTGATTTGTGCATCAATCCGACCACGTAAATAGAGCCTGCGCATGGCGACATGCGCAGGCTCTCAGGGCAAAGGATAAATGCAAGAGCGTTGAGGATACTTAACGCTTAACTCGCGACCGTCATGCCACCTTCACTCGTATCCTTACTTGGCGTCGGGATCGGTAACAAAGCCGATTTTCCCAAGTCCGCCGGATTGCGCTGCAGCCATCACCTGGGCCACTTTTTCATATTGCACGGTACGCGCCGCGCGCAGGTGCAATTCCGGTTGCGGCTGTTTTTGTGCAGCAACCGCAATCCGCGCATTCAGTTCGCTGCGGTCGATCGCTTCTTCATTCCAGAACAATTTGCCGTCGGCATCGACAGACAAATTGATGCTTTCCGGCTTGGCCTGGTCTGGCTGGTTGGTGGCGCGCGGCAAATCGATCTTTACCGCGTGGTTCATCACCGGGATGGTCATGATAAAGATAATCAACAGCACCAGCATCACATCGACCAGCGGCGTGGTGTTGATTTCCGGATTGAAATCATCGTCCGAATCGGACAAAGAACCCATGCCCATCATGCACCTTTCACAGCGACCAGCTTGGCGCCATTGCCCGAACCAATCGAACCGTTTGGATTACCGGTTTCGGTATTGCTGGAACGGGAGCCGGTGACGAACAGCGCATGCAGGTCGAAACCGAATTTATTCAGTTTGGCGATGATGGTTTTGTTGCCGCGCACCAGTGCGTTATAGCCGAAGGTAGCCGGAATAGCTACGGCCAAACCAAGCGCGGTCATGATCAGCGCCTCGCCGACCGGGCCGGCAACCTTGTCGATACTGGCCTGGCCGGAGGTGCCGATCGACACCAGCGCATGATAAATACCCCAGACGGTGCCAAACAAGCCGACAAAAGGCGCGGTAGAACCAACCGACGCCAGTACCGCCATGCCGGTCTGCAATTTGCCGGAAACATCGTCAATTGCCTGGCGCAATGACAGGGTGACCCAGTCGCTGACTGACAACTGATCGTGCAGATGGCCTTTGTGCGCGGCATGATGGCGCATCGAGGAGACGCCTGCCTGGGCTACTTCGGCAAAAGGATTTTCCGTACCCAGCGTGGCAATCCCTTCCGGCAGGCTGGTGGTATCCCAGAACTGGTGGCCGGCAGCGTGGGCGGCACGTTGAAAGCGCAGGATTTGCAGGGCCTTGGTCAGGATTACATACCAGGACGCAATCGACATCGCCACCAACAGCACGGCGACGCTTTTGATGACGAAATCGCCCTGGCCCCAGAGTGCTTCCAAGCCGTATGGACTTACTTCCATGATGAACTCCCCTTGATCTGTAAAATCTGTAAATTGAGTACGGCTGCCTTGGCGATACGCCAACAGCGCCATTGATTAATTGGATAGCTGGAAATTGATAGGCACGATGGCAATCGCCGGCGTCGGCTTGCCATCTTCCATATAGGGTTTGAACAACGCCCGCATGACAGCTTGTTTGGCGGCCTCATCCAAACGGCTGGAGCCGGAGGATTTTTGCACTTCGACGCGTTCAGCGTGGCCTCTTTCGTTGATCAAGACCCGGATGACCGATTTGCCTTCCTCGCCCATGCGCTTGGAAACGGCAGGGTATCTCACATCAGGCGGCTGGATGTATTCGACTCCGGAGGTGATGGTGCGAGGCTGGGCAGGTGCTGAAACTGGCGCAGCTGGCGCCGCTGCAGCTGCAGGTTCTTCGTGCTGTGGCGGCTGCGGGGTGGATGTCGGTACTGAAATTGCGGTTTCCGAAGGTGTGTTGTTGACCACCGGCGTGGGGCGCGGCGGCGTGATGTTTTTCTTTACTACTGCAACGGTTTTCGGCGTCGCGGGCTGCGGCGTGGGAGGTGTTGGCTCAGGTGCTTTTTCCGGCGTGATGAAACTGGCAAAGATTTCTTTCGGCATGGCTTGCGCAGCTTGATGAATCAGACCGCTTTTCAATGCCCAGAAAAAAGCTATGTGAAGCAACAGGATCGTCCCTAATGGGCCGATGCGTTTGATTCTTTTCCATGCAAGCGCAGGGGAGCTGATTGTTGCTGACGACATGGTTGCGCTGATCCCGCTAGAACTTATTACGCTGTTACGCGGCTTGTAGGTTTGGTTGGAATACCAATGCTTGAACATGACGAAGAGCGGCTGGAGCCCGGTTATCCAGGCACTCGCGCAATACACTTTTTGCGCAGGAATGGCATTTCCCGCAGCAGGTGCCAATGTCCAGGTGTTCGCGCAATTCAGACATGGAAGTCATGCCCGAATCGACTGCCTGTCGAATTTTTCGGTCCGAAACGTTATTGCAAACACAAACGATCATTTTGTACCTCACTGCCATAGTTAGAAGGCAGATTAAGAAATAAAAGTCGGCCGCCAAAGATGTTCTTGCGGCCTTTATGGTTTATCGATGTTGCTTCAGCACACCCGATTTGCAGCCACAAATCTGCTGAACAGATTGTATTTTTCCGGCCGCGGCATCGTCCTTTCTACTACCGCGCCCCACTGCTCCGATAACTGCAGACAGGTGGCACGCAATACCGGCGCCAGATTTGGTAAATCTGCCAGCGCCTTCAAATGCCGCTCAATTACCGAGGCCAGCTTGACGCAGGCGCTGGTCTCCTGGCTATTCGCGGTGTAATGCGACATCAGGTGCAGCACCGCCGAGACCAGTAATTCCGGCTGTGCCGGTGCATCGTTTGGCTCTACGAAAGCCGGATTGATTCTCTCCGATACCATCAAGCGCTCCTATATCTGTATCTCGCTGGCTGGCGCTCACGGCGGGCGGGCTAGTTATGACTAACTAAAAACCGTTGTGCTTAAGCGGTGAGGATCAACTTGTTCAGTTGCGTCAGCCGCAGCTTATAAATTCTGCCGCCGTGATCAATTTCCAGTTCGCGCATTTGCTTGAACAGATCCTGGCTCTTGATTCGCGTGACTGCAGATGCAACTGACTTGGTGATGCTGGACACAGGGGTTTTCTCAACTTGTGCTTCGCGTCGTATCGTCTGGCTCATTATAGTCCTTTCTGTAAATGCGAACAATTCGTATTTGTATTATTCGTTACTTGAACAGGGAATGCAAGTGTTTTTAGCGTATCTGATGGGGTAGTTTGGAAATGATGTCAAGCTGGAAATGTCCGCCGTGGCTCATCTTGTGGCGCACGAGGGCAAGCTTGTTTCCGAGGAGGGGGATGCGAGGATAGAGGCAGAGTAACTGGATAAGCAGATGTGAAACAAGCGCAAAGATTGCGCTTGTTTTATTGAGAAATTACCAAGGAACGCTAGCCGGTCATTCTGCCTTCGGCTTGGCTGCTTCACGCCGATTGAAACCCGCCACCATGTCAAAGCGGAATAGCCGGCACTCCAGCGCGCCGTTGAAGAAAGGCGTCTTGCGCGCTTCTTTCAGGCGTAACAGTTTGGGCAGGCCGAGATCGGCCGAAAACAAAAATACACTCCAGCCGGCAAAACGTTGCTTCAGGGTGGTGCCGAATGCGCTGAAGAAGGCGGTCAACAAGTCGTCGCTGCTCAGGGTGCTGTCGCCGCGCACGCCGATCCGCTCGCCATACGGCGGGTTGGTCAGCATGATGCCGTGCTCGACTTCGACAGGTGGCTTGACTTCCTGTGCTTCGATCTGTTTTATCGGTACCTCAAACAGGATGCCGGCGTTGCGCAGATTGTTCGCCGCAATCTGTACCATATCGCCGGAAATATCGCTGCCGAAGATGGTCGGCGTGGTGGGTAGAGGATTCGGCTTGAAGCTGCCCTTGATCGCCAGCCATTTCGCGCTTTCGAAATCATTGAATTTTTCAAAGGCGAAATGGCGGCGGGCGCCGGCCGGGATGCCGGCGACGATCTGGGCAGCTTCGATCAAAATGGTGCCGGATCCGCACATAGGGTCGAACAATACCGTGCCTGGTTTCCAGCCGGAGGTGCGCAGCAGTCCGGCGGCGAGATTCTCGCGTAATGGCGCATCGCCGGTTTCGGCGCGCCAGCCGCGCTTGAACAACGCCTCGCCGGAGGTATCGAGGTACAGAGTGAAATTGTGAGCATCGAGAAAGCCGACGATACGCATATCCGGCGTGCCGGTGTCTACTGAAGGCCGCTCATTGCACAGGTCACGGAAACGATCGCAAATGCCATCCTTGATCTTGAGCGTAGTGAATTGCAGGCTGCGCAACGGCGATTTCACCGCAGTGACGTCTACCCGAATGGTGTGGCTGACCGGAAACCAGCTCTCCCATTCCTGTTCCAGCGTCATATCGTAGATATCGTTTTCATTCTTATATGCGCCATGCGTCAAACGCAGCAGCACCCGGCTGGCAATGCGCGAGTGCAGATTGATGCGCCAGGCATCGCTCAACAAGCCGGAGCAATGGACGCCGCCGGGCACCTGGGTGTGGACCTTGAGCGTGACGGCAGGCGCGCTGAATTGCGCTATTTCATTCAGCTCTTCAGCCAGCGCGGCTTCCAGCCCGCGTGGGCAAGGGCAAAAATATGAGTGTGAGTCTGTTGCTAAATGTGACATGGGGGTACCCTTTATCCGTTGACGATCAGACCTCGAAAAACCGTAGCGAGCGGCCCAATCTCGACACTGCGATGCTCACCGTACTTTCGTACGGCTGCGCTTCTCCTGCCGACCTTGGACCGCTCGCCACGGTTTTTCGAGGCCTCTTTACTACTAGTGCAAAAAAATAAATTCATCTGGCGAACGCGCGCTCTACAAAATCCAGCCTGTCCTGGCCCCAGAACGCTTCGCCGTCGACTACATACCAGGGAGCGCCAAAGACACTGGCGGAAATCGCGTCTTCGGTAAAACGCTCGAATTCGCTCTGGACGCTGGCGGTTTCGGCCGATTTCAGCAAGGTCTTGCCGTCATGGCCAAGCTCCGAAGCGATTGCGATCAAAGTCGTGCCGTCGGCGATATTGCGTTGTTCGGCCCAGACTGCGCGCATTATAGCGCCGGTCAATGTCAGCGCGGCTTCCGTGCCATGCGCCAATTGAGTGGCGATGATCAGTTTTGCGGCGTCATCGCTCTGCACCGGGAAGAAAGTTGGTTGCAGATTCATCGGCACTTGCAGGTATTCGCTCCAGCGCCGCAGTTCTTCCAGCCGATAGGCCTGGCGCTGAGGTGCGCGCTTGGCCAGCGGCAAACCGCCGGAGCTGCCGAAGACCTTGGACAAGTCGCAAGGTTTTAATACGATCTTGACATCGTATTGCTTGGACAGGGCCTGCAGGCGCGCGTGACCCAGGTAGGCGAAGGGCGAATGCGGTGCGAAATAATATTCACAGATCTTGCTCATGGCTAATCCTCGGATGCTATTAGAACGGTTTGACAACCACCAGGATGACGATCGCCAGCAATAGCAGAACCGGTACTTCATTGAAGTAGCGGAACCAGGTATGGCTGCGCGTATTCACCCCGTTTTCAAATTTCTTCAGCAAGCTGCCGCAGGCATGGTGATAGCCGATCACAAGAATCACCAGGAATAATTTGGCGTGCAGCCAGCCGTTGCCCGGACCCTTTCCTATGCCGTATCCCAGCCACAGCCAGGCGCCGAATACAATCGCCGGCAGCGACAATATCGACATGAAACGATACAGCTTACGCGCCATCATCAGCAATCTTTGGGTGGCTGTTGCGTCGGTTTCCTGCGCCAGATTGACCAGGATCCGTGGCAAATAAAACAAGCCGGCAAACCATGACGCGATGAAGACAATATGCAGCGATTTGATCCAAAGCATGGTGTTTCCTTTTATTTTTGATTATTGCGGGAGGGGAATTCGGTTGCCATCACAACAGAACAGCGATTCTACGAGCAGCGGACAAAAGCTTAAGCGGGACCAGAGTTTTTCGCTCTGGTCCGCAGGCAAAGAATGCGTGAGCGCAGCGGTATCGCTATATATCGGTATACCGCGTACGGCAGCTTACTTGCGTACTACTCGCGCACTTCCCCGTGTCCGAACACCACATATTTTAGCGAAGTCAGGCCTTCCAGGCCGACAGGTCCGCGCGCATGCAGTTTATCGTTGGAGATGCCGATTTCAGCACCCAGGCCAAATTCAAAACCATCGGCAAAGCGGGTCGAGGCATTGATCATGACCGATGCCGAATCGACTTCACGCAAGAAACGCATGGCTCGTGAGTGGTTCTCGGTGACGATGCTGTCGGTGTGTTGCGAGGAGTAGGTGTTGATATGGGCGATGGCTTCATCCACATCGGCGACGATCTTGACAGCCAGGATGGCCGCCAGATATTCGGTGCGCCAATCTTCTTCGGTAGCGGCCGCCAGATGCGGATAAGCAGCCAGGATGGCGCGCGCCTCATCGTCGGCGCGCAGCTCGACTTCTTTACCTTGATACAACTTGGCGAGTTGCGGTAATACCTGCGGCGCAATCGCGCGAGCCACCAGCAAGGTTTCCATTGTGTTGCAGGTGCCATAGCGATGGCATTTGGCATTGAAGGCAATCTTCACGGCTTTGTCGAGATCGGCCTGATCGTCTATATACACGTGACAGATGCCGTCGAGATGCTTGATCATCGGCACCGTGGCTTCCTTGATCAGGCGCTCGATCAGGCCCTTGCCGCCACGCGGCACGATAACATCGACGTATTGCGGCATCGTGATCATGGCGCCCACTGCGGCACGGTCGGTGGTGTCCACCACTTGTACGGCGTCCTGTGGCAGGCCGGCGCCGGCCAGACCCTCTTGCACCAGCTTGGCCAGCGCCTGATTGCAATGATGGGCCTCGGAGCCACCACGCAAGATGGTGGCGTTGCCGCTCTTGATGCACAGGCCGGCGGCATCCACCGTGACGTTGGGCCGGGCTTCGTAAATGATGCCGATGACGCCCAGCGGCACGCGCATCTGGCCTACCTGGATGCCGGTGGGACGGTATTTCATATTCGAGATTTCGCCGATCGGATCGGGCAGGGCGACAATCTGTTCGAGCCCCGCGATCATGGTGGCGATGGCCTGCTCCGACAGCGTCAGGCGGTCCAGCATTGCGGGCGCCAGGCCATTGGCGCGTGCTGTTTCCAGATCGATCTGGTTGGCTGCGCGCAACAGGTCGGCGTCGCGCCGGATGGCAGCCGCAATCAGGCTCAGTGCGCGGTTCTTGACGGCGCTGTCGGCACGCGCCATGGCGCGCGATGCAGCGCGCGCACGTTGTCCGACTTCGGTCATGTAGTGTTGGATATTCATATGTTTTATCAAATATGTGCGACTTTTAAACCCAGTTGCAACAACGCATCCCAGGCATCGCCGGCGAAGGTCTTGGCGCGCAAGCCTTTGACCATTTTGTCGATCTGCGCCGCATCTTTCAAGGCCGCTTCCAGCGTCGCCAGACTCAAGCGCCGCAATGCCGGCTCCATCAGTCGTTCGCGTGGCCCCCAGATGCGATATTCCTTCAACAGCGCGGGTATCGGACGGCCCTGGCTAGCTGCCGATTTCAATTTCAACAAGGTGCGGATTTCCTCGGAAAGCGCCCACAGCACCAGCGGCAGAGCTTCGCCTTCACCTTTCAAGCCATCCATCATGCGTACCAGGCGCGCCGTATCACCGACCAGCATCGCTTCATTCAGCTTGAAGACATCATAGCGCGCGACGTTGAGTACTGCATCGTGGCATTGTTCGAAACTCAGCTTGCCTGGCGGATGCAGCAAAGCCAGCTTCTGGATTTCCTGATGCGCCGCCAGCAGATTGCCTTCGACCCGGTCGGCGATGAAATCCAGCGATTGGCGGTCTGCGCTTTGCTGCTGAGCCGCCAGGCGGACGCCGATCCAGTTCGGCAAGTGCGCCCGCTCCACCAACGGAATATCTATATATACCGCGCTCTGTTGCAGAGTAGCGACCCAGGCGGCTTTTTGTGTGGCCCAGTCAAGCTTCGGCAGGCTGATAATCGTGACATTGTCCGGATTGAGCGTCGCAGTGTAATTTTGCAAAGCCTGACCGCCATCCTTGCCCGGCTTGCCGGTCGGGATCCGCAGCTCGATCAGTTTTTTATCGCCGAACAGCGATTGCGACTGATTGGCAGCCAGCAACTCTCCCCATTTGAAGCTACGGTCGACCACCAGCACGTCGCGCTCGCTGCAACCGTTGCGGCGCGCACTTTTACGTATCTTGTCGGATGCCTCCAGCGCCAGCAAATGCTCGTCGCTGGTGATCACGTACAAGGGCGCCAGGGTTTTCGCCAGATGGCCGTCGAGCGCGTCGAACCGCAATTGCATGAAATAACCTTTAACCTTTGACCCTGTTATTTGGCAGGAACGGCAGTGGCCGGAGCGGCAGCGGGTGCCGCCGTTGACTGCTCGGGCTGGGTTGGCTGAGCGGTCTTGAGCGCTGCCAGGCGGCGCAGAACCTGCTGCACCATGTCGCTTCGCATGTCGCGGTACAGCAGTACTTCTTCTGCGCCCTTGGACAATTCTTGCGACGAGTTATAACTGATGTCGCGCTTCAAGGTGATCAGCGTCGCTGGCAACAATTCTTTCTTTTCCGCATCGGTCACGCGGAAAGTCAGTCTGTAATACAGCATGTACTCGCTGGCGCGGCCTGAACTGTTAGTGGTCAGGATGACTTTCTCCTGGGTTTCGCCGAGCACTTCCAGTATCGCTTCGGCGCCTTCGGCAGTAGGCAGTACCTGTGTGTTGCCGCTGGCCAGGATATTGCGTTTTAACTCAATGCCTAACGGCGAATTTGGGGCAAAGGTCATAAAGAGCGACTTGAATGGCAGGTTGGCCGAAGCGCGCAGATGAAAACCGCAGGCGCACAGCATCGCGGTCATGATCAGCATCAATGGCCAGCGCAGCCATGTGCGGGAATCTGCGGGCATTCTGAGAGGCGTTCTATTCAACATTCGGACGTTCCTTGTTTCAAGATTCAGGGCCGGACGGATTCGTCCGGCCATGTATTGACCTAAGCGTGGCCTAAGCGACGATATTGACCAGTTTCCCCGGCACCACGATGATTTTCTTCGGCGTGCCCTCGAGGTATTTCTGGACGTTCTCGTTGGCTAGCGCCGCCGCCTCGATGCTGGCTTTGTCCGCATCTTTGGCGATAGTGATACTGCCGCGCAGCTTGCCGTTGACCTGGATCATCATTTCAATCTCGCTTTGTTCCAGTGCCTTGTCGTCCACTTGCGGCCAGCTGGCGTCGAGGATATCGCCATGCACGGCGGCAAAACCCAGCTCTTGCCACAGCGTATGGGTGATGTGCGGCGCTATCGGATTGAGTACGCGCAGGAAAATCGACAGGCCTTCAGTCAGTACCGCACCGCTGGCCGGCGACTGATCGAGTTTGGCTGCTTCCAGGGTGTTCAGCATTTTCATGCAGGCCGATACCACGGTGTTGTATTGGATCCGCTTCAAATCATGGTCGGCCTGCTGCAAAATCTTGTGTACTTCACGACGCAAGGTTTTGTGTACATCGCTCAAGCCGGAAAAGTCGGCCGCAGCACTTGGCGCAATGCTGCTGGCGCGGGTATAGCTGAAGGCCCAGACCCGGCGCAGGAAACGATTGGCGCCTTCCACTCCGGCGCCCGACCATTCCAGGGTTTGCTCCGGCGGCGAAGCAAACATGGTGAACAGGCGTGCGGTATCGGCGCCGTACTGGTCGATCTGGGCTTGCGGATCGATGCCGTTGTTTTTCGATTTCGACATCTTTTCAGTGCCGCCGATCTCTACCGGTGCGCCGTCCGCTTTCAGGATGGCCGTCAGCGGCCGTCCTTTGTCGTCAAAGGTCAGCTCGACATCTTCCGGGTTATGCCAGGTCTTCTTGCCGCTGGCGTCTTCGCGGAAATAAGTTTCGTTGAGCACCATGCCCTGCGTCAGCAGATTGGTAAACGGTTCGTCGAACTTGATCAGACCGAAGTCACGCATGACCTTGGTCCAGAAGCGGGCGTACAGCAAATGCAGCACGGCGTGTTCGATGCCGCCGATGTACTGGTCCATCGGCATCCAGTAATCGTTGCGCGAATCGACCATGGCGTCATTACTCTTCGGCGAGCAATAGCGCATGTAATACCAGGACGAGTCGACGAAAGTGTCCATCGTATCGGTTTCACGGCGCGCCGGTTTGCCGCATTGCGGGCAGTGGACGTGCAGGAATTTTTCGTGCTTGTTGAGCGGATTGCCGCTGCCGTCCGGCACGCAGTCTTCCGGCAATACCACCGGCAAATCTTTTTCCGGCACCGGCACATCGCCGCAATCGGCGCAGTGGATGATCGGGATTGGCGTGCCCCAATAGCGCTGGCGCGAAATACCCCAGTCGCGCAGGCGATAGGTGACTTTCTTTTCGCCCAGACCGCGCGCCGCCAGGTCGGCGGCTATCGCATCAACTGCTTGCTGGTAGTTGAGGCCATCGTATTTGCCGGAATCGACACAGACGCCGTTTTCCTTGTCGCCATACCAGTCGTGCCAGCTTTCTTCGGAGTAGGTTTTACCTGCTATCGCAATCACCGGCCGAATCGGCAGCACGTATTTCTGGGCGAAGGCGAAGTCGCGCTCGTCGTGCGCCGGCACGCCCATGACGGCGCCGTCGCCGTAGGTAATCAAGACATAATTGCCAACCCATACTTCGACTAACTGGCCGGTCAGCGGATGCGACACGTACAAACCGGTCGGCATGCCTTTCTTTTCCATGGTCGCCATGTCGGCTTCGATGACGCTGCCCTTTTTGCATTCGGCGATGAATTCAGCCAGCTCGGGATTGCTCTTGGCGGCGAAAGTGGCCAGCGCATGTTCCGGCGCCACGGCGCAGAAGGTCACGCCCTTGATGGTGTCGGCGCGGGTGGTGAAGACCCACAATTTGCCGTCGTGGATCAGGTGGCCGTTTTCTTCGATCTTGTGCGGAAACGCAAAGCGCACACCGGTCGACTTGCCGATCCAGTTGGCTTGCATCAGGCGCACCCGTTCCGGCCAGCCTGGCAATTTGGTTTCTACGTGTTCCAGCAACTCTTCGGCGTAGTCGGTGATCTTGGCGTAGTACATCGGGATTTCGCGCTTTTCGATCAGTGCGCCGGAGCGCCAGCCGCGGCCGTCGATGACTTGCTCGTTAGCCAACACGGTTTGATCGATCGGATCCCAATTCACGGTGCCGGTCTTTTTGTAGATGATGCCTTGCTCCAGCATCTTCAGGAACATCCACTGATTCCACTTGTAGTATTCCGGGGTACAGGCGGTCATCTCGCGCGACCAGTCAATCGCCAGCCCCATCGCCTGCATCTGCTTCTTCATGTGCGCGATGTTGGCGTAGGTCCACTGCGCCGGCGGCACGTTGTTAGCCATCGCGGCGTTTTCCGCTGGCATGCCGAACGCGTCCCAGCCCATCGGCATCAATACGTTATAGCCATTCATCCGCAGATAGCGGTACATCACATCATTGATCGTGTAATTACGCACATGACCCATGTGCAGCTTGCCCGATGGGTAGGGCAGCATCGAGCAGGCGTAAAACTTCTTTTTGTCCTGGCCGTTCTTGTCCTTGGCATGTTCGACGGCCTTGTAGGCGTCCATGGCTTGCCAATGGTCTTGCGATGATTTTTCGACGTCGGTTGGGCTGTATTTTTCTTGCATGACGGGAGCTAAAAAGTGAATGTTATTCCGCCTTGCAAAACGAACAAGACGCCGGATCGTCGGCGCTAAGTCATACGTCGGCCGGGACGAGTTAGGTAATCTTGGTCGTTGCGAAGCAGAATGGGAACTTGCCGGGCCACTACACAATGGCCCCGAACCGGTGATTATACTGGTTCGGATGCCGCTTTAGCGCACAGGACACGTGGAGTCACGTGATACTTGATGGTTGAGCGGCAAGCCGGGCCGCTTCAGGCGCCGCTGAATGTGCTGGAAAAGCCTGTTAGCGTGGCGCTGCATGCGCGTTCTGTCAGTTCAATACGCTTGCGCGCTTCCGAGCGCTTGTGCGAGGGAATCTCTTGTAGGTTGGGCGCGGCAATGGCGTCGCACGCGATCTGGTATTCGCCGTCCGGGCGTTGGACTGCCCCTATTTCTTGCCAGAAATCGTCATAGTCGGCGAATACCTGGCCGCTGCGGATCTGATGAAACATGACCCGATTTTGATTTCCGACCAGGATCAGCTTCTTACAGCCATAAGCACGGCCGATTTCTCTCACCAGGCGCAGCATCAGGCCTTTCGGCCGCAAGCCAAACATGTCGCGGGTGGCGTTGCGCACCCGTTCCTGTGCGTTGCTGCCGCGCGGGCCTTGCAGGCAGCCTATACCTATGCACGGGATTAACTCGCTGCCGTAAAAGGTAAAGGCAACCGAGAACAGACGTTGCTGGTCGCTGTACAGGTCAAGCGCCAACTCTCCTTCCCGGTCCAGCGTGGCGATCGCCGATAGCCGGATCTCATAGAGCGCCCCGGATTTGCCGCTGAAGCTGCCTAGCAAAACAGGTGCTTGTGTCGCGCACAAGACCAGCGGACCGAGACCTTGCTGGAAAATGAAATCGTAGTGACTGACCAGGATATTCAGCCGGTCCTGGCTGCGCAGGCGTAATGACTGGTATGGGCGATAGATTTTCTGTAGCAGCCGAGGTGTGGCTTGCGCCAGTCTGGCGTGCATGGGCGTCGCATTCCAATAGGCTAGCCAGCGTTGCGTCTGACGATAGTGAATCACCGTGCGGACGCTTAGCTTGATCTGCTTGGCAAAGTACGACAGGCCGCGCGGCGAGTGCGTCAAACAGGTATGCAGAGTAATGCGTGGGCCGTTATTGCTGGCTGATGGCAAGGCTGGCCGCAGGTAAAGAAGATGCGCTATCTCTGATAGCAATGTCAGGTTTTGCAGGTGACTGTTGATGAATCTGATTGACTCATGGCTGACGATCTTGCCATATTTGGTGTTCATGGCCAGCATCATTGCCAGCGAGACCAGGCCGGCGCAAAAAATATCCAGCGGATAATGCATGCCAAGAAAGATCTTGGCCCAACTGACGGCAAGCGACAGCGCCACCAGCAATACGCCTAGCCATTTGATCTTGATGGTTTTTGCCGTCCAAAGGGTCAGGCCGGTGGCCAGGATGATGGCGATCGTGACGCTAGGCGAAACACAGTGTGCGCTTTTAGCCTGGTACAGATAATCATTCCATGCGGTTGGCGCCAAAGCGCTCCAGAGTAGCGCGATGATTTTGCTGACCAATACCGCGGCAGCTGTCGTGACTATTGCTTTGAGAGAGAGCAAGCGGGTGGTCTTATTACCGCTAATCCACAAGGCGACAAGGCTGGTCGGCACCAGATAGATCCCCCATTCGGCGATCGCCAGCGCCAGCATGAACGGAATCCCGATAAACCCGGGAGAAGCATTAAATGTCGACCACAGCAGATTGTAAGAGGACGACGTCATATGCTTGAGCGATCAGAAGAGGGGGGGTAGTGCAGAGGAAGTGGTCAAAATGGCAATATATGAGATGGAAATTCAATTTATTGGTTTTTGACATATAAAGATACAAATGAAAATAGAATGTTACATGCAAATTTGCAAACCAGCGCTATTTGATAAAATTATTAAATTGCCACAGGGGAATTATTGATGTCGAGGCAGATGCTGGACTGCTGGAGTGCGGGAGGGAAACTGCGGAAACGCGGATAGCGTCAGGGAAATAGAAAGAACCCGGCAAGCGCCGGGTGTGGAATACGATTACTTTGTTGCGCCGTTTTTTCCGGGAACAGTGACGAAGCCGATTTTATTCAAGCCGTTGTTTTGCGCCAGCGACATTACCTGCGCCAGGATTTCATAGCGGGTATCTTTGTCTGCGCGCAATTGCAGTTCCGGCTGCGGCTGGCGCGCGGCCGCAGCGATCAGGCGGTCTGTCAGCTCGCTTTCCGCAACCGGGGCGTCATTCCAGAACATTTTGCCGCTGCGGTCTATCGACAGCGAGATGGTTTCAGGTTTTTCCGGCGCCGGCGCCGACTGCGCGCTCGGCAAATCGACCTTGATAGCGTGCGTGAAAAGCGGCGCAGTGATGATGAAAATCACCAGCAGCACCAGCATGACGTCGACCATAGGCGTGATATTGATATCCGCCATCGGCGCTTGATTCTGATTGTCGTTAAAGCCGCCAAAAGCCATGGTTTGCTCCTTGATCGCTAGTGCTAGTCTTAGTCATAGCCCAAAAATATAGCTGCGCGAATAATTATTTTCCGACCCGGCTGCCGGTAGTCAGGTAAGCGTGCAGATCATGCGCAAAAGCGTCGAGTTCGGCCAGTGTGATCCGATTCACCCGGGTGAAAGCGTTATACGCCAGCACCGCCGGAATCGCCACTACCAGGCCAAGGGCCGTCATGATCAGTGCTTCGCCCACCGGGCCCGCCACCTTGTCGATTTGTATGGTGCCTGCGTTGGAAACCGCCTCCAGCGCATGATAAATACCCCAGACCGTACCGAACAAGCCGACGAATGGTGCGGTCGAGCCGACCGATGCCAGCAGGGTCAAGCCGCTTTCCAGGCGTGACGAGACACGGTTGATTTCGCGGCGCAAGGTGCGCGTGATCAATTCGCCCGGATCGGATGCCGCGTTCAGTGAGGCAGCAGGCGTACCCGGCGCCGGCGGCTTGATTGCCGCCGCATCGGCCGCCTGGCTGGCCAACGGCGAATAGACGTTTTCGCTATCGAAAGGCTGGATGCCGGCAATCGCTACTTCCAGTGTTGGCGCTTGCCAGAAATCTTCCAGCGCCGCCGCACTTCTGCGTATGCGCCACGAACTCCAGGCTTTCGACAGGATGTAAAACCAGCTGACTACCGACATCAGCACCAACACGTAAGCCACTGTATGAGAAATGGCGTCAGTTTGCGCCCAATAACGCGCTAGTCCGAGAGATTGATCCATATCGCCGATCCAAGAAAATAGGTTGTTGTGCAGCCAGCGTCACAACGCTGTAAGCAGATTGTTGCTGGCCGCCGACGCTTCAGCGCAGGCCCAGCACATCCTGCATGTCATACAGGCCGCTGCTCTTGTCGCGCAGAAAGCGCGCTGCGCGCAAGCTGCCCTGCGCGTAAGTAACGCGGCTGGAGGATTTATGCGTGATCTCTACACGTTCGCCGATGCCGGCAAACAGCACGGTATGGTCGCCGACGATATCGCCGCCGCGGATGGCGGCAAAACCGATAGAGGAGGGATCGCGTTCCCCGGTAATGCCTTCGCGGGCGTAGACCGCGACGTCGTCCAGCTTGCGTCCGAGTGCATCAGCGACGACTTCCCCCATCATCAGCGCGGTACCGGACGGTGCATCGACCTTATGGCGATGATGGGCTTCGATGATTTCGATGTCGTAGCCGTGGGAAAAGCTTTTAGCCGCCATTTCCAGCAATTTCAACGTGACATTGACGCCGACGCTCATATTGGCAGCAAACACGATGGCGGTCTTTTTTGCCGCTGCGGCAATGGCTGCCTTGCCGGCTTCATCGAAGCCGGTGGTGCCGATAATCATCTTGATGCCATTGGCGGCGCAATAATCCAGATGTTTCAGCGTGCCTTCGGGGCGGGTGAAATCGATCAGGTAAGCCGCTTGCGCCAGGCCCTTGGCCAGATCGGCTTCGATCAGGACATTGGCAGGCTTGCCCAGGAATGCTGCGGCGTCAGTTCCTAATTCCGGCGCGCCCGGCACGTCCAGTGCACCGGCCAGCAGTGCATCGTCAGCGTTTTGAATCGCCTCAACCAGCATGCGCCCCATGCGCCCCGAAGCACCTGCAACGGCTATTTTCATCTGAGTCATTGTTATTTCGACGATCTGAGCAATTTGTAAATGCGTTATTAATCAGTTTTTGGCAGGGCCGGGTGCGGTAGGCACCGATGGCGCGATTTCCACATTCTTGACGCTCTTCTTGGCTTCCGCGGCGCCGCCTGAAATTCTATCCAGATAGTCGTTCTCGGTAGGCAGGTTGCCGCCGTCGACGCGCGCCAGCAGGTTGCCGTTGAAGAAAACGCTGACCCGGCTGGTAGTGACTTCGCCGTTGCCCTTTTGCAGGCGGAAGACGTAATCCCAGCGATCATCGTGGAACACATCGGTGATCAAGGGAGTGCCCAGAGCAAAACGCACTTGTTCACGTGTCATGCCTTCTTTGACTTGGGTCAACATCTCTTTTGAGACAAAATTTCCCTGTTGGATATCTATCCGATATGGGGAAAAAACGCCAAGAAAGCGGCGATGCTTGATGGTTTGAACCCCGCTGGTGTCAGCGGCTGCAGTGCTCGTTCCCGCGGGCTGCGCGGTAGGCTGCTTAGTGGACTGATCATCTATCAGCGGATTTTTTGATGCGCAGCCGGCCAAAGCGGCCATGAAGACAACAGCGGTCAAAGCGGAGGTACGGGCAGGGGAGAGCAACATTCGCATAAGGATCTCAATTGATTGAGCAACTGTGCTAAAACGCTATATGATAAAGCAGATCATCCATTTGTGACCAAAACATGCCGAACAATCCATCCGAA
>NZ_DATMRK010000005.1:0-3777 GCF_035566375.1 Collimonas sp. | reverse complement strand
AATGAAACAGGCAGAGGCACCTATCTGACCCACGTGCTTAACTGCACTCAGTCTAATCGGCATCACTCTGCCCGACCGCTTCTACATCCCGATTATCCGATGCCGATGCGGTATGCTCAATATACGAGAGTCAACTTTCGCGGCGCCTCATCGCGAAACTTGACTCTGACCCCAGTTAGCTGCGTTTGTTAAGCGCAACCGGGCGAGGGCATTGTAGATGATGCAAAAAAAGCCGGCTCGCGGGAGCCGGCTTTTGATCATGTGACTATGCTTTGACTTACAGTCCCAAGCGCGAGATGAAGGCGTTGGTGAATCCCAGAGTACCTGCCGCGCCGTAAGTGTTGCAAGTCGGCGAAGCCGAGCCCGGAGCGCAATCACGGTCGCGGTCGAAGGACCAGTAGTGGATCCCGGCCAGACCGTTCTGCTGAGCGAAATTCACCAGCGTCGTGACATCGGCGATGGAGAAGGTTTCATTCGCCGAGTCATTGCCGCCTATCATCGGCGTCACCTCGATCTGCTTGTACGGCACGCCGTATTGGTTGTGCAGGCTGACCGCCGATTGCACTGCCGATGCGCCCATGTCGCAGCTGCCGTCGCTCTTGAGCATGCAATTGCCGCCGGCCGGGCTGCCGTAGTCCATCGCCATCAGGTTAATGGTGTAGTTGGTCAGACCATAAGCCTGGATCGCCTGCATCACTTGCACACCGTAGTAACCGAGGCTCGGCGATACATTGCCGCCCAGCGTCGCTAGCGTGAAGCTGAAACGCAGGTTCGGATAAGCCGCTTGCGCGTTTTTCACCCGCAGCACCAGGTTGTTGATATCCGCGGTGCTCTGACCGGCTTCAATATCGAAATCTATGCCGACCAGGTTGGCCGAATAATAGGTCTGGATGAATTTCTTGAAGTCGGCATCGTTGGTGCAAGTGAAGGAGCCAGCTGCGCCGCCGGTGGAAACAATATATTTCTTGCCGGCGTTGACGAAGGCTTGCACATTGGCAGCCGCGAAGGCCGATGCCGATACGCCGCCCCAGTTTTCGCTACCGCAGGCGCCAGTCGCAAAGGCCCAGGTCAGGGTGCTGAGCTTGGCCGGCATGGCGCTCAATACTGTCTGCGTGCTGCCGGTGACAGCGGTGCTCATGGCGTAGGTATTCCAGTTCAGATTGATATTGCCATCTTTGTACGGACTGAAAACGAAGCCGGCCGGTGTAGTGCCGCCGCCTGGAGGTGGTGGTGGCGGTGGAGGAGGCGGTGGCGTCACGACGCCGCAGTTTTCGACGATGGTCCACGGCTGACCGCTGCCCGAGCCGCCATTGTTGGTCGATGGATTATTTCCTTGGGTCCACCAGTTGGCTTTGTAGTTGACGCCGTTGTAGCTGACGGTAGCGCCGCCGGTATACGCCACGCTGGCGTCCCAGGCCGCATAACAGGCCACCGTTGTCGTCGCTTGCGCGCTCGCTGCTAATAAGGGACTGGCTTCAGCGGCGCCGGTCGTGATGGCGCTGCAGGCAAGGGCGATCATGAGGCCCTGTATAAGTTTCAGTTTCAAGTTTTTCTCCTGAGAGGGTTGGTCGGGCAGCGTCGGAAGAGCAGCTGCCGGAAGGCATGTCCAGACTTGTTATGCGATGTGAACCAAAACCGAAGCTGTGCAAATGCCGCTGCGCCAGATTGTCGAAGGCAGACAGCATCTCATTCATCATCTTCAATATTTCCATATGGAAATATCGAATTAAGGGCACTTTAAGAGCGCAAAAAGTGGCTGTCAATCTGTATCTAACTGGTATTGCATTAATAAATTTGTGGTCTCATTTTGGTGTCTCTAATGTAGTCATAGCTTATTGTTTATATTGATTTTTATTGAAAATGAGCAGACTGTTTTTTTGATAAGTGGACTGGTCGCTTTTTTTAGACCGGAGATGGAAATGTCGGCTGGAGGAGCTGCCATATGCTGATATGCGGCCTGACCGAAGGCAGCGATGCGCAGGCAAGGCCTGTCAGTTTTCCGGGCCGCGCGGCGCCAGCAAGTATAATCCCTGCCTTTTTCATAATTCCCCGGTTTGCCGTGGAGAAATGCTGGCCCTCACTTGATTTCTTGACTGGTGGCGGCCTCATCGTTTTCGAAGGAAGTTGTTGCATGAGTTTATTTCGTACTAAAGATCTGGATAAGATGATTCATTCCAGCCGCACCGATAGCGGCTTGCAGCGCACGCTCGGGGCGATGGATCTGACCTTGCTGGGTGTCGGCGCGATTGTCGGCACCGGCATTTTCGTGTTGACCGGCAGCGGCGCATTGCTGGCCGGCCCCGGCCTTTCGCTGGCATTCATATTGGCGGCGTTCGCCTGCGGTTTCGCGGCGCTGTGTTACGCGGAATTCTCATCCACGGTGCCGGTCTCCGGTTCGATCTATACCTATAGCTACGCCACCATGGGCGAAATCGTGGCCTGGATTATCGGCTGGGATCTGATGCTGGAATACGGCTTGGCGACTTCGGCGGTGTCGGTTGGCTGGTCGGGTTACATGCAGTCGCTGTTGTCGGGTTTCGGGATTGCCTTGCCGGCGGCACTGACTGCTGCGCCAGGCGCGGTGCCGGGAGTCAGCACCTGGTTCAATCTGCCGGCGTTTTGCATCCTGCTGGTGATTACCGGCTTGCTGTCGATCGGCATCCGCGAATCGGCGCGCGCCAACAACATCATGGTGTTTATCAAGGTGGCGGTGGTGCTGTTGTTCATCGTGGTCGGCGTTGGCCATGTGCAGCCGGTGAACTGGCAGCCTTATCTGCCGTTCGGTTACAACGGTGTGTTCAACGCGGCGGCGATTGTGTTCTTTGCTTTTATCGGGTTTGATGCGGTGACCTCGGCGGCGGAGGAAGTGAAGAATCCGGCGCGCGCGCTGCCGATCGGGATCATTGCTTCGTTGGGGATCTGCGCTTTACTGTATGTGGTGGTGGCAGCGGTCATGACGGGTATCGTGCCGTTCGCAAAATTTGCTGGCGTCGATCATCCGGTTTCGCTGGCTTTGCAGTATGCGGGGGAGAATTGGGTGGCTGGTTTCGTTGACCTGGGGGCGATCATTGGTATGACTACCGTGATTCTGGTGATGACTTATGGCCAGACTCGGATTTTGTTTGCGATGTCGCGGGATGGTTTGTTGCCGAAGAAATTGTCCAGTATTCATCCTCGGTTTGCTACGCCGTTTTTTACTACCTGGCTGGTGGGGATTGTGTTTGCGTTTATTGCGGCGTTGATTCCGCTGAATATTCTGGCTGAGTTGATCAATATCGGGACGCTGATGGCGTTTTCATTGATTGCTGTGGCGGTGCTGGTGTTGCGTAGGACGCGGCCTGATTTGCCGCGGGCTTTCCGTTGTCCCGGTGTGCCGTTTGTGCCGCTTGCCGCGATTGGGTTTTGCGTGTTCCTGATGTTTCATTTGCAGGTGGTTACGTGGATTGCTTTCCTTTGCTGGCTGGCGGCTGGCTTTGTGGTGTATTTCGGCTACGCGCGCCGACGTTCGCTGCTGCACCCACAGAAGTAGTCAATTGGGGTCAGAGTTTTTTTACGACAGCTTCATCGTCGTAAATTACTCTGACCCCAATTGACGGGCCACGGAGTACATGCATGCGCATGCGATGAACGGTTTGTGCGTAACTAAAACGTTTGCTGCTCCGTTGGTACACGCCGGGGGTAGCCCGGCAGCTAGTCACTTTTTCTTGCTTCGCTGTATAGACCGGACACATGGGTAACACCTGTGCCGGGACATGGGTAACATATTTAAGCCTTACT
>NZ_DATMRK010000004.1:0-39898 GCF_035566375.1 Collimonas sp. | reverse complement strand
ATTTTCAATGCGCAAACCTGCTAAAATGCGCGC
This sequence comes from Collimonas sp., assembly GCF_035566375.1. Lineage (GTDB taxonomy): Bacteria > Pseudomonadota > Gammaproteobacteria > Burkholderiales > Burkholderiaceae_D > Collimonas. Next base: position 39,865 of record NZ_DATMRK010000004.1, on the reverse strand, counting down.
ACTTTCTGTAACCTAATGGAGGCATCACATGTCCGATATCGAACAACGCGTTAAAAAAATCGTCGCTGAGCAACTGGGCGTCGCAGAAGCTGACATCAAGATCGAGTCATCGTTTGTTAACGATCTGGGTGCTGATTCACTCGACACAGTTGAACTGGTGATGGCACTGGAAGATGAGTTCGAAATGGAAATCCCTGACGAACAAGCCGAAAAGATCACTACAGTGCAACAAGCTATTGATTACGCTAAGGCCCACGTTAAGGCGGCCTAAGCAAGCTTTGAATGTTTCCAGGAGAACCGCTTGAGCCGCACACGTGAACGCCGCGTTGTGATAACTGGCCTGGGTTGCATTTCACCGGTCGGCAATACGATTGCCGATGCGTGGAGTGCGATTATCTCAGGCAAATCAGGGATCGCGACCATCACCAAGTTTGATGCCACTGCTTTTTCCACGCGTTTTGCGGGGGAAGTGAAGGGCTTCAATATCGAAGATTACATTCCTGCCAAAGAAGCACGGCATATGGATACTTTTATCCACTATGGCATGGCGGCGGGGATGCAGGCGATGCAAGACAGTGGCCTGGAAGTAACTGAAACTAATGCTGAGCGGATAGGCGTCATCATCGGCTCAGGCATTGGTGGTTTGCCGTTGATCGAAGAGACGCACGCCGAGCTGACCAATCGCGGTCCGCGCCGGATTAGTCCGTTTTTTATCCCGGCATCGATCATCAATATGATTTCGGGCAATCTGTCGATCAAATACGGTCTTAAAGGACCGAATTTGGCGATCGTGACTGCTTGCACCACAGGCTTGCATTGTATCGGTGCAGCCGGCCGCATGATTCAGTACGGCGATGCCGACGTGATGATTGCCGGCGGTGCAGAATCAAGCGTGTCTCCGCTAGGGGTCGGCGGTTTTGCATCGGCGCGTGCCCTGTCATCGCGTAATGACGATCCTGCTACCGCCTCACGTCCGTGGGACAAGGATCGGGATGGTTTCGTATTGGGTGAGGGCGCCGGCGTGCTGGTGCTCGAGGAATACGAACACGCCAAGGCGCGCGGCGCCAAGATTTATGCGGAACTGCTCGGCTTCGGCATGAGTGGCGATGCTTATCACATGACGGCGCCTAGCCTGGACGGTCCGCGTCGTTGCGTGGGGAGTGCTTTGCGCGACGCCGGTATCAACGCCGATCAGGTGCAATACTTGAATGCGCACGGTACTTCGACGCCGTTGGGCGACAAGAATGAAACGGAAGCGATCAAGGCGGCTTTCGGTGATCATGCGTATAAGCTGGTGGTGAATTCGACCAAGTCGATGACCGGGCATTTGTTGGGCGGCGCCGGTGGCCTGGAGTCGGTATTTACCGTGCTGGCTATACATAATCAAATCTCGCCGCCGACTACCAATATTTTCAATCAGGATCCTGAATGCGATCTTGATTACTGTGCCAACACTGCACGGGACATGAAAATAGACATCGCAGTCAAAAATTCATTCGGCTTTGGCGGCACGAATGGCACCCTGGTTTTTGGCAAAATCTAAACTTTTGCAACAGGCTTCGAACCGGTTTCTGCGGATGCCGGTTCGATTTTCGTTTTAAGCTTGCCATGATGTCGATCGCCCTGTCAGCCACGATCAAGCCTTCCAAGGCATTGTCGGTAATGGTTGGCTTGCAGTGTCTGCTGGCCGCTGCGGTTGGCATCCTGATTGCAGGCGGTGCTGTTGGCGATTTGCCGTTACCTGAGCGTCTTGCTCTGGCTGTGCTGTGTATATCAGCGGCTATTTACGGGATAACGCGCTACTATCGTAGCAGGCATATTGTTCAAATCGAGATTTCTGGAAGCGGCCGCATCAGGATTGCCGATATGGCAACCGCACGGGCCATGCCCGCCACTAAACAGATACCATTGCCAGCAAAAATGCTTGGTGGCACTACTCTCTGGTCACATTTACTGCTGCTGCGCCTTCGATTGGATAGCGGCTCGGTCCGAACAATCGCTATACTGCCTGATTGTGTTTCTAACGACACTTTCCGAAATTTATCCGTGGCATGTCGCTGGATTGCGTCGCGGACGAATAAAACGGGATCCGCTGGATTGGATAATGAATAAGCACTTTCTTGAATTTTTATCATTGCTTACTATCTATTTCCGCGCCCGCATGCAAGTCGCAACAAAACAAGGGAATGGGGATTGACGACAGAACGCGAAATTGATCAACTGCTTGTCGAGCGCGTACAGCGTGGCGATAAGAAGGCGTTCGAGCTCTTGGTTATTAAATACCAACGCAAGCTGATGCGTCTTGTGTCGCGCCTGGTGCGCGATCAGGCAGAAGCCGAGGATGTTGTGCAGGAAGCCTTTATCAAGGCTTACCGGGCGCTGCCTCAGTTTAGGGGCGACTCTGCCTTTTATACCTGGTTGTATCGGATCGGCATTAATACCGCTAAGAACTATTTGGTGACCCAGGGGCGCAGAGCGCCCACCTCAACCGAGGCAAATTCTGAGGAAGCAGAAACTTTTGACGACGGCGAGCAACTAAGGGATATAAACACTCCTGAATCGTTGCTGGCCACCAAGCAGATAGCACAAACCGTGAATACTGCGATGGAGGCGTTGCCGGCAGAGTTGCGTACGGCGATTACCTTGCGCGAGATTGAGGGTTTGAGTTATGACGAAATTGCTGAAGCAATGGGATGTCCGATAGGAACGGTACGCAGTCGGATATTTAGGGCACGGGAAGCTATCGCAGATAAGTTGAGGCCGTTGCTGGATACGGCCATCGACAAACGTTGGTAAAAACGTTGTTAAAAAAAGATAGTGGTTTTTCGGGAACGAAGGGGTTGGCCAGGTTTTAAGGTGACTTATGAATACCAAAGATATGACCCAAGAGCAGATTTCTGCCTTGGCTGATGGGGAGTTATCCAGTGCCTATGTGGATATGGCGTTGGCCGCTTTGCGTCAAACAGACGGTCGCGACACATGGGACGTTTATCATCAGATAGGCGACATCATGCGTTCGGATGATATGGCGTTGACCATGAGTCCGGATTTTGCTGCCCGCATGGCAGCACGGCTGGATGCTGAGCCGACTATTATTGCTGCGCCATTGGCCGCCACCGCGCAGTCCTCCGAGCATATCGCTGTAGGTGGCGGCCAACCTATTCGCGTCGGTGTGGTGGGCGCCAAACGTTCCATCAAACGCTTTGCCTTGCCAGGCATGGCGGCTGCGGCGGTAGCGGCTGCGGCGTTCATTATCACCCCGCAAACAGCGGTGGTCAGCGGTCCGGCGCCCACTGTGGCGACAACGTCGCAACTGGCCCTGGCGTCTGCATCTGCTGTCGGTGAAGATCATGTCGTCACACATGCCGGAGGTGTGTTACGGGATTCCCGGATGGATGAATACCTGACAGCACATCAACGTTTTTCTCCTTCTCTCTATAGTGCTGCGCAATACGCGCGGCCGGCCACATTTGCACCTGATGCTGATAACTAATATGCGGCAGACGCGGGTCTTGCTTGGAGTTGTTCTGTCGCTGGTCATGGTGCTTTCCGCACAGGCGGAAAGCACAGATGCAGCAAATGCGGCTGACAAACAGGAGGCGCAGGCACTGCTGAAAAAAATCCAGTCGGCAGCGCAAAAGCTGAATTATTCCGGAACCTTTGTCTATCAGCAGGCGAATCAGATACGTACCTCACGTATCACGCACGTGCTGGAAGGCCGGAACGAAGTAGAGAAACTGGAAATTCTCGATGGTCAGCCGCGTGAATATATCCGGCGTAACGAAGATGTCACCTGCTATATGCCGGAGACTAAAACCAAGATAGTCGAGAAGCGCGTCACACAAGACGGGTTCCCGGCGATTCTGGCGGCGCTGCCAGCCGACCTGACCGATTATTACAACGTGAAAATGGGCGAAACCGGGCGCGTTGCCGGTTTCGATTGCCAGGCTGTGCTGCTGGAGCCCAAGGACAATATGCGTTATGGCTACAAGCTGTGGGCGGAAAAAAATTCCGGCTTGTTGTTGCGGGCGCAAACCTTGAACGGCAAGAATGAAATCGTCGAGCAGATTTCATTTACCCAGATTGGCATAGGCAACGTCGATCATAGTCACCTGAAGCCGAGTTTTGGTAACACCACTGCCTGGCACACGGAGAGTAGCGTGATCAATCCGGCCAATCTGAACGAGTGGACGGTGACTGGCATGCCGGCCGGGTTCAAGAAAGTACGTGAGCTCAAGCGTATGGTGGCTGATGCCCCGGCCGCGAAGAGCGCTGCAGGCTCGCCGGTGATGCCGGTTGCGCGACGTGAAGTTTCACAGCTGATTTTTTCAGACGGACTGGTGGCGATTTCGATATTTATCGAACCAGGCAATCAAAGCCGTACCGAGGGATCTTTGCAGCAGGGGGCGTTAAACATCGTCGGTAAGCGGCAAGGCGACTATTGGCTGACGATTGTCGGCGATGTGCCGCCGGCGGCGATGAGGCAGGTGGCCAATTCGATTGAACTCAAAAACAAATAAAACTCTATGACTATGAAAACGCTAGGTCCGGTTAGTTACGTTTTATCTGCAGTGGTTGTCAGTGCGACAGCCGCTTTTTTTGTTCCTGCCATGATGGGCGTCGGCCCGCAGGCAATCGCGGCGTCGGTATCCGGATTGCCGGACTTTACCGATATCGTCGAAAAAACCGGCCCTGCCGTGGTCAATATTCGTACCACTGAAAAAATAAAAAGCGGTTCCGGGCAAGGTGATTCAGGCGACCCTAGCGACGATGAAATGCAAGATTTCTTCCGCCGCTTTTTTGGTGTCCCTGTGCCAAACGTGCCGCGCTCGCAAGTCCCTGGTCAACGTGGCCGCAAGGCTGATCCCAAGCAGCAGGAAGAAGTGCCGCGCGGCGTCGGTTCCGGCTTCGTGATTTCGGCCGACGGTTACGTCATGACTAATGCGCACGTGATCGACGGCGCTAGCGAAGTGTATGTGACATTGACCGACAAGCGCGAATTCAAAGCCAAGGTGATAGGTGCGGACACCCGCAGCGACGTTGCTTTGTTGAAAATCGACGGCGCCAATTTACCTCGCCTGACGATGGGCGATTCCGACAAGATCAAGGCCGGTGAATGGGTGCTGGCGATCGGTTCGCCATTCGGCCTGGAAAATACCGTGACCGCCGGCATCATTTCGGCGAAAGCACGTGATACCGGCGACTACCTGCCTTTGATCCAGACCGACGTCGCAGTCAACCCGGGTAATTCCGGCGGCCCCTTGATCAACATGCGCGGCGAAGTGGTTGGCATCAACTCCCAAATCTATAGCCGCTCCGGCGGCTTCATGGGGATTTCGTTTGCAGTGCCGATCGACGAAGCCATGCGTGTGTCGGACCAGTTGAAAGCATCGGGCAAAGTGACGCGTGGCCGGATTGGCGTGCAAATTGGCGAGGTAACCAAAGACGTGGCTGAGTCACTGGGCTTACCCAAGGCTGAGGGCGCATTGGTCGCCAGAGTCGAGGCGGACGGGCCGGCTGCTAAAGCTGGCTTGCAGGCCGGCGACATCATCTTGAAATTTAACGGTGTGGCGATCGATAAGGCGAACGACTTGCCGCGCCTGGTCGGCAATACCAAGCCAGGGGCGCGTGGCACGATCAGCGTCTGGCGCAAGGGCAGCAGTCGCGACTTCCCTATCACGGTCACGGAGCTGGCCGCGGACAAAGTCGCTTCGGATGATGACGCCAAGCCGAAGAAAGAACAGGTTGCCAACGCGCTTGGTCTGACGGTCAGTGATTTGAGCGAAGCCAAGAAGAAAGAGCTGGGCATCGATGGCGGCGTGTTGATCGAGACAGCCGACGGTGGCGCGGCGCGGGTTGGTCTGCGTACCGGCGACGTGGTGCAGCGCTTGAACAATACCGATATCAAGGATGCCAAGCAGTTCAACGCCCTGGTGGCCAAGCTGGAGCCGAAGAAAATGGCGGTGCTGCTGGTGCGTCGTGGCGAGTCATCGCAATTCGTGCCGCTGCGTCCAAGTAACTGATTGGGCTGATTGCTGTTGTCTAGAGCTGCAGACTGTCGAGGTCTGCAGCTTTTTGTCTTTTTGCCGGCCCAGGCTTAATCCAAATTTGTTGCGCCAGCCATGTCTTTCGAAGTTCAGGAATATTCATGTCAAAACCACACTTCATTCTGTACAGTCGTTCTTACTGTCATCTTTGCGAAGACATGCTGCAGGCGCTGCTGGTTTTGCAGGCGCCCGATGAAAACGCCGCGGGCTACGTTGTGGACAGCGCGGCGGACCGCTTTACCGTTGAATTGATCGATGTCGACGCGGATCCTGAGCTGGTGGCTAAATATGATGAGTTGGTCCCTGTGCTTGTGGGGAACAAGGATGGCCAGGAGCCGATGCAACTTTGCCATTATTTTCTGAATGTCGAGTTGGTAAAGAGTTTCTTAAGCGAGGGCGTTTGAACCCCGCTCTCTTGGGCGCCGGAATAAGTGCTTATATGATAATTTTATTTTCTTCGTGGAAATGATATTTCACATACTCCTATCCGGAAATATAAAAAGAAGCCCTTGCGGCCCTCTGTTTAAGGTGTTTTTAAGATACTTGTAGGAGTATGTTGATAAATCGCTTTCCTTGTTATACTGGTCAGCAATATCTTCGGGCCTCTGATTTGTCGGTTTTCCCCTCTGAAATCCGGTAAAATGGCGGCACTGAATAACCTGTCATAAAAGGCGCTCGCCTGGGACATCCCGGCTCAGAGCGCCTTTTTTGTAATCGCGTCTGTCAATGAACAACATCCGTAATTTCTCCATCATCGCCCATATCGACCACGGTAAATCTACCCTGGCGGACCGTATCATCCAATCCTGCGGCGGCTTGTCCGATCGTGAAATGGAGGCCCAGGTACTCGACTCAATGGATATTGAGCGCGAGCGCGGCATCACGATCAAGGCCCAGACCGCGGCGCTGTCTTACAAGGCGCTGGACGGACAGATCTACAATCTGAACCTGATCGACACCCCGGGTCACGTCGATTTCAGCTACGAAGTCAGCCGTTCTCTGTCCGCTTGCGAAGGTGCGTTGCTGGTGGTCGACGCCTCGCAAGGGGTGGAAGCGCAGACCGTGGCCAACTGCTATACAGCACTGGATCTTGGTGTGGAAGTGGTGCCGGTGCTGAACAAGATCGACCTGCCTTCGGCCGATCCTGACAACGCAATTGCCGAAATCGAAGACGTGATCGGGATTGACGCCCACGACGCCGTGCATTGCTCGGCCAAGACGGGGCTCGGCGTGCGCGAAGTGCTGGAGTCGCTGATTGTCAAAGTGCCGCCGCCGAAAGGTGATCCGGACGCTCCTTTACAAGCGTTGATTGTCGATTCCTGGTTCGATAATTATGTCGGCGTCGTGATGCTGGTGCGTATCAAGAACGGCACTTTACGGCCCAAGGACAAGATCCTGCTGATGGCCACTGGTTCCCAGCATCTGACCGAAAGCGTCGGCGTGTTCACGCCTAAGTCGCAATCGCGCGAGTCGCTCTCGGCGGGCCAGGTGGGCTTCATCATTGCCGGCATCAAGGAATTAAAAGCAGCCAAGGTCGGCGACACGGTAACGCTGGCATCCAAGCCCGCGGCCGAAGCCTTGCCCGGCTTTAAAGAAGTGCAGCCGCAGGTGTTTGCCGGCTTGTTCCCGGTCGAGGCGAATCAGTACGACGCACTGCGCGACTCGCTGGAAAAACTCAAGCTGAACGACGCCGCCTTGCAATACGAGCCTGAAGTATCACAGGCCCTGGGTTTCGGCTTCCGCTGCGGCTTCCTCGGTTTGCTGCACATGGAAATCGTCCAGGAACGCCTCGAACGCGAGTTCGACATGGACCTCATCACCACTGCGCCTACCGTGATCTACGAAGTGGTCAAGCGCGATGGCAGCATCATGCTGGTGGATAACCCGTCGAAGATGCCGGATCCGTCGAATATCGAAGAAGTGCGCGAGCCTATCGTCACGGTCAATCTGTACATGCCGCAAGAGTACGTGGGCTCGGTGATCACGCTGTGCACCCAGAAACGCGGGCAGCAGATCGACATGAGCTATCACGGCAAGCAGGTCAAGCTGACCTACGAAATCCCGATGGCTGAGGTGGTGCTGGATTTCTTCGATCGCCTGAAGTCAACCTCGCGCGGTTACGCCTCGATGGACTATGAATTCAAGGAATACCGCTCAGCTGACGTGGTCAAGGTCGACATGCTGATCAACAGCGAAAAAGTCGATGCGCTGGCGATTATCGTGCACCGTGCCAACAGCCAGTACCGCGGCCGCGCAGTCGCCGCCAAGATGCGCGAATTGATTCCGCGCCAGATGTTCGACGTCGCGATTCAAGCGGCGATCGGCGCCAACATCATTTCGCGCGAAAACGTCAAGGCCTTGCGCAAGAACGTGCTGGCCAAATGCTACGGCGGCGATATCAGTCGTAAGCGCAAATTGCTGGAAAAGCAGAAGGCCGGTAAAAAACGGATGAAGCAAGTGGGTTCCGTCGAGATCCCGCAAGAAGCATTCCTGGCAATCTTACAAGTGGATGAAAAATGACATTGCAATCAATCTTAGGAAATTTCGCATTAATCCTGTTTGTCTTGACCGTTGTCACCGGCGTCATCTGGTTTTTTGACCGCTTCTACCTGAGCACGCAACGGCGGGTCAGGGCCGATGCAGCGCTGTCCGAGTTCGACGCCCGCAACGCCAAGCTGAGCGCCGACGGCATCAAACTTGAAAACAGCGGCCGCGCCGCGCTGGAAGCAAACCTGCTGCGTCAGCCGACCTGGGTCGAGTATTCCGGCAGCTTTTTCCCGGTGATCGCCATGGTGTTCTTTTTGCGCTCGTTCTTGTATGAGCCATTCAAGATCCCATCCAGTTCGATGGTGCCGACGCTGCTGGTGGGCGACCTGATCCTGGTCAACAAGTTTACCTACGGCGTCCGGCTGCCGATCATCAATAAAAAAGTGATCGAAATGAATCATCCGCAGCGCGGCGACGTGATGGTGTTCAAATATCCGAAGGATATGTCGCTCGATTACATCAAGCGCGTGGTTGGGGTGCCCGGTGATAAAATAACTTACCGAAACAAGCGCTTAACAATTAACGGTCAAGCTCTTTCTTATGCGCCATTGCCGGATTACCTGAATGAAGACCGCCTGGATTACTCCCAGCAATTCATGGAAAACCTATCAAATGTGCAACATACGATCGCTGTGCGCAATGGCCAGCCGCCGATTTCGCTGGAAGGCGTCATGGATTTTTCGAACAAGGACGCCTGTTCCTATAACCCGGAAGGTTTCACCTGTACAGTTCCCGCTGGAAATTATTTCATGATGGGGGATAATCGGGATAACAGCGAAGACAGCCGCTACTGGGGATTTGTACCGGATCAGAACATTGTCGGAAAAGCATTTTTGGTTTGGATGAATTTGGGTAATTTCAAACGTATCGGCACTTTCTTTAAATAAACCATTGCGGAGTCAGGGATGACAAGAATTTCCGGATCTACACGGAAGCAGCAAGGCATTACATTATTCGGCTTGATCGTTGTTCTGGCGGTTCTCGGCTGCATTGGCGTGCTGGTGGCCAAGGTGACGCCGACTACGATCGAATATTTTTCTATCAAAAAAGCGATAGCCAGCGCCAGGACGGCTGGCACCACGGTACAGGAAATCCAGGCCGCGTTTAACAAGCAGGCCGAGGTTGGTTATATCGATGCAATTTCAGGAAAAGACTTGGAAATCACCAAGAATGGCGACGATATCCAGATCAGCTTTGCGTATCAGAAAAAAATCCCGCTGGTCGGGCCTGTCAGCTTGTTGATCGATTATGCGGGCAGCACCGCAAAGTCTTGAGAGGTATTGCGCCAAGTGTTGAACAATCACAGCGGACGACAACCGTAAACGTCGACGAAAAAATGGACCTCATGTTATTGCAAAATCGGCTAGGCCACACTTTTAAGGATGCTACTTTATTGCAGCAGGCCTTGACGCATCGCAGCCATAGCACCTTGCATAACGAGCGGTTGGAGTTCCTCGGCGATTCGATTTTGAACTGCGTCGTCGCGTCATTATTGTTTGACCGTTATACCAAGATAGACGAAGGCGATTTGTCGCGGGTGCGCGCCAATCTGGTCAAGCAGCAATCGCTGTATGAAATCGCGCAAAGGCTGGAATTGTCGCAATTCCTGCGGCTGGGCGAGGGCGAGTTGAAATCCGGCGGCTTTCGCCGGCCCTCGATTCTGGCCGATACGCTGGAGGCGCTGTTTGGTGCGATTTTCCTGGACGCCGGTTTTGATGCGGCGCGCGATGTGATCCGCGCTTTGTATATCCCGATCCTGGATACCGTCGATCCCAAGACCTTGGGCAAGGATGCAAAAACCCTGTTGCAGGAATACTTGCAAGGGAAAAAAATCGCCTTGCCGCAATACAATGTGGTGGCTACCCACGGCGCTGCGCACAATCAGGAATTTGAAATCGAATGTCTGGTGCCGAAGCTGGATATTCAAGTATTCGGCAATGGCGGCAGCCGCCGCGCCGGCGAACAGGCCGCGGCCAAGCTGGCGCTGGAAGCGGTGCAAAAAGCATTTGTGAAAGCACCTGCAGCGCCCCGCAAAGCCAAACCACGTACGGCGCAATTGAAATTGAGCGGGATTGCGACGATTCAACCGGATGCGCCGGAAGCCACGCCGGATGAAGCTGGCAAACCGGTCGTGCAGGTCAAAGACAAAGGCACGGCTGAGGTAGCGACGGCCAAAGCAGCAGCCAAGGCGCATGTGCCAGCCGCCAACGGCAGCGCTGAAGCAGTTGCCCCGTCTAAGGTAAATAATGTGGTCAGCCCCGCTACGGAAACCGTGGTCGCCAGCGCCGCCGCCCTAACTCCCGCTGTAACTTCCGCCGTAACTTCTTCTAATACAACACCCCATACTACGAGTAAATCGAAAACCGCATGACAGACTCTACACCCCAGGCATCGACTGATGCTGCAGCTGATTTTCGTTGCGGCTACATAGCTATTGTCGGGCGCCCCAACGTAGGCAAGTCGACCTTGATGAACGAGCTGATCGGCGCCAAGGTCAGTATTACTTCGCGCAAAGCGCAGACCACGCGTCATCGGATTACCGGGATTCAAACCGTGGCCGACACGCAGTTTGTGTATGTCGATACACCAGGCTTCCAGACCCGTCATTCGAACGCGCTGAACAAAACCCTGAACCGCACCGTGACCACGACGCTGACCGCGGCCGACGTCATTTTGTACATCATCGAAGCCGGCACGTTTGGCCCGGCCGATCAGCAGGTGATGGCCCTATTGCCGGCCAATGTGCCTTGCATCCTGGTCATCAACAAGTCGGATCGGGTCAAGGACAAGGCCGTATTGCTGCCGTTCGCTCAAAAAATCGCCGCCATGCGCGATTTTGCCGCAGTGGTGCCGGTGTCGGCCAAGCTGCGCTTCCAGCTGGACAATCTGCAAGGCGAAATCCGCAAGCATCTGCCGGCAAATCCGCCGATGTTCGGTGAAGACGATATTACCGATCGCAGCGAAAAATTTCTTGCGGCCGAGATCGTGCGTGAAAAAGTATTCCGTTTTGTCGGCGATGAATTGCCTTATACCAGCACCGTCCTGATCGAGAAATTCGAACTTGAAGGTAATCTGCGCCGGGTGTTTGCGGCGATCCTGGTTGAGCGCGACACCCACAAATCGATGGTGATCGGCCAGAAGGGCGCCCGCCTCAAGGATATTTCCACTCAGGCGCGGCTGGATATGGAACGCCTGTTCGGCGGCCCGGTATATCTGGAAATCTGGGTCAAAGTGAAATCCGGCTGGGCCGATAACGAAGCCGGATTACGCGCCTACGGCTACGAATAAGCCCGGATCTATACCCCACTGAGCATGAGCGCCATCATCGCTGACGATACCGCCGGAGAAGCAGCCATGCCGACCACCGTGGTTGAAGAGCAATTGATCGCCATCATCAGCGACGACGCCGGCGCCGCTTCTACTTCTGCCAGCCCGCCGAAACGCCGCGCCCGGCCACTCGATACCCGCGTCACAGCCCAGCCCGGTTTCGTACTGCACAGCTACCCGCATCGCGAAACCAGCCTGATCATCGATGTCTTCAGCCGCGATTACGGCCGCATCGCCCTGGTTGCCAAGGGCGCCAAACGCCCCTTGTCAAAATTGCGCGGCGTGCTGCAAACCTTCCAGCCCTTGTCGCTGAGCTGGAGCGGCAAATCCGAAATCCGCACCTTGATTGCCGCCGAATGGGTCGGCGGTTTGCTGCCGCTGGAAAAATCGGCTCTGCTCTGCGGCTTTTATCTGAATGAGCTGCTGGTCAAACTGGTGGCGCGCGACGATCCGCATGCGGTTTTGTTCGATCACTATGTCACCACATTGAATCAACTGGCGCATCAGGAACCGGCGCCGATTGTCCTGCGTCAGTTCGAAAGAGCGCTGCTCAAGCAGACCGGGGTTGCCGGTGATTTCACCCGGTGCACCAGCAGCCGCCAGCCGGTTGATCCCGCCGAGAACTATGTGGTCGATCCCGAACGCGGCCCGCGTCTTGCGCGAGCAGCCGATTCCTGGCCGCGGGTCAGCGGCAAGACCTTGCTGGATATGGAAAGGGAAGATTACAGCGATGTCGTCACCCAGGCCCAGAGCAAGGTGCTGATGCGTTTCCTGCTGGCCTATCATCTGGGCGGCGCGCCATTGAATACGCGGCAGATTCTGATCGACCTGATGCAGTTGTGAGGGTACAGATGACTGCCGCCGATAAAACCAACTCCACTACCTGAGCATACGATGAGCTATCTCAATCCTACTTCGTCGATCATCGACCTTGGCATCAACATCGATCACGTCGCCACTTTGCGTAATGCACGCGGCACCACTTACCCTGATCCGCTGCAAGCCGCATTGCAGGCGGAAGAGGCGGGCGCCGATGCGATCACTTTGCATTTGCGCGAAGACCGGCGCCACATCAAGGATGCCGATGTCGAAAAGATCCGGCCGCTATTGCGCACGCGGATGAACCTGGAAGCGGCGGTGACCCAGGAAATGATCGATTTTTCCTGCAAGATCAAACCGCAGGATTCTTGCCTGGTGCCGGAACGCCGCCATGAAATCACTACCGAGGGCGGCCTGGATGTCGTCAAATATTTCAACCAGGTGCAGGCGGCGGTACGTCAGTTGCAGGCCGAAGGCATCCGTGTCAGCCTGTTCATCGATCCTGAAGCAGATCAGATCCAGGCTGCAGCAGAAGTCGGTGCACCGGTGATCGAACTGCACACCGGGCGTTATGCCGAAGCGCATGACGAAGCCGGGCAACGCAGCGAGCTGGAGCGGGTGCAAGTTGCGGTGCAAGAGGGCGTCAAGCGCGGCCTCAAGGTCAACGCCGGGCATGGCCTGCATTACACCAACACCCAGGCAATTGCCGCGATTCCGGATATCACCGAACTGAACATCGGCCACGCCATCGTGGCGCATGCTGTGTTCGTCGGCTGGAAAGCTGCCGTTAGCGAGATGAAAGCCCTGATGGTGAAAGCGCGCCTGGGTAAATAGAAGGGCTTGTGATGAAAGGTTTGTAATGATATATGGCATCGGCACCGACATCATTCAGATCCCCCGGATAGCGGCGGCGCTGCAGCGCAACGGCGATCGTTTTGCGGAAAAAATTCTTGGCCCGCAAGAAATGGAAAAATACCTGCAGCGCAAGGCCAAGGTAGAGGCCCGCGGTATCCGTTTTCTGGCGACACGCTTTGCCGCCAAAGAAGCGTTTTCCAAAGCGCTCGGCTTGGGCATGAAGATGCCGATGACCTGGCGCGCCATGCAAACCCTGAACGCACCCAGCGGCAAGCCGATTGTCGTCGTCAACCCGGCGCTGGAAGAATACATGCAAAAGAACGGCTTGACCGCTCAGGTATCGATTACCGATGAGGTGGAATACGCGGTCGCCTTCGTCATTGTGGAGAAAACATGAGTAGTAACGGTAGTAGTCAAGCGGCGCTCGGCCCTGTCATGCTGGATGTGGTTGGCACCGCTTTGAGCGCCGACGATCTGCGCCGGATTCAACATCCGCTCACCGGCGGCGTGATTCTGTTCACGCGCAACTATCAGGACCGGGCCCAGCTTACCGCGCTGACTGCAGCGATTCATGCGGCGCGTCCGGGCATATTGATTGCGGTCGATCATGAAGGCGGACGGGTGCAACGTTTTCGGACCGATGGTTTCACCCGTCTGCCGGCGATGCGGGTGCTCGGACAACAATGGGATCGCGATGTACTGGGCGCGACCAAAGCGGCAACGGCAGTCGGTTTCGTGCTGGCGAGCGAGTTGCGCGCCTGCGGCGTCGATCTGTCGTTTACGCCTGTGCTTGATCTCGATTTCGGCGGCTCCAGCGTGATTGGCGAACGGGCTTTTCATCGCGATCCGCGCGTGGTTACCTTATTGGCGAAAAGTTTGAATCACGGCCTGGCGCTGGCCGGCATGGCCAATTGCGGCAAACATTTTCCCGGTCATGGCTACGTGCAGGGCGATTCGCACGTGTCGCTGCCGATTGATGAGCGTAGCCTGGCGCAGATCATGGAAGAAGATGTCAAGCCCTATGACTGGCTCGGCATGAGCCTGGCGGCGGTGATGCCGGCGCATGTGATTTATTCGAAAGTCGATAAGCACTCGGCCGGTTTTTCTAAAAAATGGCTGACCATCCTGCGCCAGGATCTCGGTTTCAACGGCGTGATTTTCAGCGACGATTTGAGCATGGAAGCTGCGGGTTCGGCCGGCGGTGTGCTGGATGGCGCCAAGGCGGCGTTGGCTGCCGGTTGCGATGTAGTCCTGATTTGCAATTCGCCGGACAAGGCGGATCAACTGCTGGCGGGCTTAAGTGTTGTTGGCGATGATGCAGCCGCATCCCGCGCACACCTGATGGCCCTGGCGCCGCAAACAGCGGCATTGGATTGGGACGCACTGCAAACAGATGCGCGTTATCTGGCCGCCAGATCGTTGGTGCAATCATTGGTGTAGTCACAGCGATGATGGATAATTGAAAGCATTGCATCATGACCGAAATTGAAACTGCCGATATCCCCGATCCGCGCGCCGTAGTGCTAGAGACCGTCGCCAAGTTGCCGAATCTGCCCGGCGTGTATCGCTATTTCGACGCCGCCGACAACATCCTGTATGTCGGCAAGGCGCGCGACCTGAAGAAGCGGGTATCGAGCTATTTTCAAAAAAATCTCGCCAGCCCGCGCACCGCCATGATGGTCGAGCGCATCGCCCGGCTGGAGACGACGGTGACGCGCAGCGAAGCGGAAGCCTTGATCCTGGAAAGCAATCTGATCAAGAGCTTGCAGCCGCGCTACAACATCCTGTTCCGCGACGATAAATCCTATCCCTACCTGAAGATCAGCGGTCAGGAATATCCACGCATGGCCTACTACCGTGGCGCCGTCGATAAAAAAAATCAGTATTTCGGGCCGTTTCCGAATGCCTGGGCGGTCAAGGAATCGATGCAGATTTTGCAGAAGGTGTTCTTGCTACGAACCTGTGAAGACAGTGTGTTTGCGAATCGCACCAGGCCTTGCCTGCTGCACCAGATCCAGCGTTGCAGCGCGCCCTGCGTAAATCTGGTCAGCCGTGAGGATTACCTGACCGACGTCGATAACGCCGCCAAATTTCTGCGTGGGCGGCAAACTGAAGTATTGACGGCGCTGGAGCAAAAGATGCGCGCCTTTGCCGCCGAGCTGAAATTCGAACAGGCGGCGGCGGTGCGCAATCAGATCACCGCGCTATCGCGTGTGCTGCATCAGCAAAGCATGGAAACCGTGGGTGACAGCGATATCGATATCGTCGCCGTGATCGTGCAGGGCGGGCGTGCCTGCGTCAATCTGGCGATGGTGCGCGGCGGCCGCCATTTGGGCGATCGCGCCTATTTTCCGACCCATGTCGAGGGCGCCTTGTCGAACCCGGAAGAGGCACTGGGTGAAACCATTGAAATTGCCGTACTCAAGGCTTTTCTGGCGCAGCATTACATCGATACTTTTATTCCCGGCACCTTGATCCTGAATATCGAGTTCGACGAGCCGGCCTTGATGGTGGTGTTGATGGAGCAATGCGGCCATCGCATCAACCTGCTGTTCCAGCCGCAAGGACAGCGCCGCCAATGGCTCGAGATGGCGCAAAAGGGGGCTGAAATTTCGCTCGCCAGATTGTTGTCGGAGCAGGGCTCGCAACAATCCCGGACGCGTGCGCTGGTCGAAGTGCTCGGGCTGGAAGTCGAGGATATCGATAGTCTGCGCGCCGAGTGTTTCGATATCAGTCATACCTCGGGCGAGGCGACCCAGGCGTCCTGTGTGGTGTTCCATCATCACACCATGCAAAACGGCGAATACCGGCGCTACAACATCAAGGACATCACGCCTGGAGACGATTACGCAGCGATGCGCCAGGTGCTGATGCGGCGCTACGAGAAAGTGGCCAACGGCGACGGCGTGATGCCGGATATCGTGCTGATCGATGGCGGCAAAGGCCAGGTTGAAATGGCGCGCCAGGTGCTGGCGGAACTCGGACTGGATATCAGCCTGATTGTCGGTGTCGCCAAGGGCGAAGGGCGCAAGGTCGGCCTGGAAACGCTGATCTTCGCCGACGGCCGCGCCGCACGCGAGTTGGGCAAGGAGTCTGCGGCCTTGATGCTGATCGCGCAGATTCGCGACGAGGCGCATCGCTTTGCCATCACCGGCATGCGCGCCAAGCGCGCCAAGGCGCGCCAGAGTTCGCGGTTGGAAGAGATTGAGGGGATCGGCGCCAAACGCCGCCAGAAGCTGCTGGCGCGTTTTGGCGGGCTGCGCGGCGTGGCGGACGCCAGCATTGAAGACATCGCCTCAGTCGAGGGAATTTCGAGATTGCTGGCGGAGGAAATCTACAAGCAACTACACTGAGGGTTGCTGAGTGTTGCTGAGTGTTGCATGCGCGGTCTTTGCTTGTCGCTTGTGCAGGTTTTGTTTCCCAACTGCGGCATACTCCTAGATAATTGGAACAGTTGGCCTCCTACCGATAAAACTATTTATGCCTTTTTATGCCCTTTAATATTCCGATTTTACTGACCTGGCTGCGGGTTGCATTGATCCCGTTGGTGGTCGGCGTTTTCTATCTTCCTGATCTCGGTTTTTCAACATTGCAATTGGGCTTGATCTCCAGCGTCATTTTTATTGTCGCCGCCGTGACCGACTGGTTCGACGGTTTTCTGGCGCGGCGCTGGAACCAGACTTCGGCTTTCGGCGCTTTCCTGGATCCGGTCGCAGACAAGCTGATGGTCGCCGGCGCCTTGCTGGTGCTGGTGCATCTGGGGCGGGTCGATCCCATCATCGCGTTTGTGATCATCGGCCGCGAGATTGCGATCAGCGCCTTGCGCGAATGGATGGCGCAAATCGGCGCGTCGAAATCGGTGGCGGTAAGCTCGATCGGCAAAATTAA
Source organism: Collimonas sp. (assembly GCF_035566375.1). Taxonomy (GTDB): domain Bacteria; phylum Pseudomonadota; class Gammaproteobacteria; order Burkholderiales; family Burkholderiaceae_D; genus Collimonas. The sequence continues at coordinate 22,382 of NZ_DATMRK010000004.1, read as the reverse complement.
AACCACGGCACAGATGGTCGCCATCCCAATGTTGTTGTATTATGGCGACCTGCTTGGCATCGATACCCGTTTCTGGGGGCAGGTGCTGTTGTTGATCGCAGCGGTGTTGACGGTCTGGTCCATGTTTTACTATTTGCGTAAGGCCTGGCCGCTGATCAAGGAAACTACCGCTGCAAAAGAAAACAACAAGCAGTGAAGTAAAAGTCGGTGTTTCGAAAAAATCTGATGAATATTTTTCGAAATCGTTGACAAGCTCTGTAGATCAACTATAATGTCGTCTCTGTTGTTGATGCAGACAAAGAAGCAAATGCGGGAGTAGCTCAGTTGGTAGAGCGCAACCTTGCCAAGGTTGAGGTCGAGAGTTCGAGACTCTTCTCCCGCTCCAGATTAAAAAAAAAGGAAGCTGGAAAAAGCTTCCTTTTTTTATGTGAAATCAGTAGCTGATCGTGTTGCCGGATTGATGTTAGTCTAGCCGGGATTGTTTTGATTTTGCAGTAGCTAATACCCCTGGCGGGGTAGCAAAGTGGTTATGCAGCGGCCTGCAAAGCCGTTTACGCCGGTTCGATCCCGACCCCCGCCTCCAAAAAAAAAGCAAAAAGCCCACTTCGGTGGGCTTTTTGCTTTTATGGCTAAGAATCTGTTTGCTCAGTCACAGCCATCGCTGCCTTTGATCGACTATCTTTCAACTGCGTACCGTTCGGTATTGCCAAATCTCTCGCCGTGCTGCTTGCTGTACACATCGCACGTGCAGGGCGCTTGTTCTGTTGCGCCCTGCACGCAGATTCAATTACTTCATTTTTCTCGAATATGCCTCAACAAACTGAGGGAAATCCGGGTTGCTGCGGTTTTTGGACCAAACCGTGAGCATCGCCATCGCTACAAAGCCAGTGACGATCAGAGCAGGGTAGGCGGCCAGCAATTGTACCAGCGAGTATTTCCAGGCCAAGGGACGGCCGACGCCCAGCATGGCGGCGTAAAACCAGGATACTGCCGACACCGCTCCAGCAAAAATTGCCAGCATGCGTTGGTTGAACTCCATTTGCAGCAGCGAACCGGCTTTTTCCATCGCCGGCATCACCGCATTGTGGAGAACGAAGCCGTTAAGCGTCAACAACGCCACGATGGTCAATTTAGCCTGCATTTTTGGATTGGCGAAATATCCCAATCCTTTGGCAGATACGTCCAGCCAAACGATTGCAAATCCAGTTATCCACAACGCAACGAGTGCCAGGGAAACCGTCTTTTTAAGAGAGTTCAAATGATCATTTTCTTGCTTTCCCGCAGTGCCACCCTTGATAAGTTGGTTGACCATGGCGATATCACTGGTAAGAACAAGACCGATTGCTACACAGCAGGCGATAAGATGAAGATACACGATACTCAGGCGAAATAATTCCATTGGGAATCCTTATTTAAATCACAAAAATAATAAAATGAGAGTGCCTTTCTATTTTTACGAATGCTTACAAATTAATAGATGGCGTTTATTTAATTTCTCAAGAAAAAGCGGTAATTAATATTGCAAAGTTAAAACTATTGCGAATAGTTGTTAATTCCATCAAATGGGAATTGGGACATTCGATCTCCTTTTAATCTGATAATGAAATGCCTGGCTGACGCGCATATTCACTAGGGGATTCATCAAAAATCTGAGCGTGGGAATATATCTGCTCACGGACAAAATTACCGGCACGGAAAGAAAATAGGCACGTGTCGAAAATTTTGGAAAATTATACCGTGATTTAGTTCAAATTAATCTTTGTGAATAACACGATGTTTCTTTTTATGGAAACTATTATTGCCGGATTATTATCCGATGTTTGAATATTTTCAATTTCATGAGAGTAATTAATTCCTTGTCGTTGTTAATTACTATTTATAGTATTTCAATTTCCATGTATTAATTATTGCCTGTTTTATTTAAATGTATTTGTTGAATACTAAGGACGCTATATAAGAATCGGCATTCTCAATGAATACAATATTGCGCAATATTTTGAAATGGTTCTCATTAACTATTTATCGGGAGGTGGTAATAATACCCATGCCGTAATAGGGTTTGCATCAAGTTCTTTGCGCGCAGTTTTGAGCTATATCTTTGCTATGGGGAGCAAAGATGAAAATTAAAATAACAACATCCGTTGTTCTGTTGTGCCGGGCGTTGGCGACGGCGGTGTTGCTATCAGCGGCGCCGGGCATCGCCAACGCCCAGGTGTATAGCGGCACGAGTGCCGGGGGCACAATCGTTCTGTCCAATTTCAGCAGCCCTGAGGCAAGGGTGTTATTGATACCGTCCTCAAGCGTGGACAAGGTTGTGCTCGATTTCGGCAGCGCACCAAGTGAAAAGAATTCCGAAATTCCTAAAGCTTTCAAAGCCCTGGTGGAGGAGGCCGCTCGTCAGCATGGCCTCGATCCTAATCTGCTGCATGCAATGATCAGGGTTGAATCAGGTTATAACCCCCGGGCTCTATCTGCAAAGGGCGCGCGCGGATTAATGCAGCTGATGCCTGAGACCGCCCGCCGCTTTGGCGTTTCAGACGCATTCAATCCGCGAGAAAACGTGCGCGCCGGCGCCGAATACGTCCAATGGCTGCTTAAATTATTTCAAGGCGATGTGGAGCTCGCGCTGGCCGGCTATAACGCCGGCGAGCAGGCGGTGATCCGTGCCGGCTATCGCATTCCGAGTTACGGCGAGACGCAGAAATACGTCCCCAAAGTGCTGGCGCATTACAAATAGGGGCCGCAGCAGAAAGCAGCGGCAGGATTGGGTGCGCTGATGATGGTTTTTACCAGCGCTTGTACAGATGGAGTATCGCAGCGTCGGATATATTTTTTAAGTTCTATCGACGCAACGATTGTTCGACTAAACTAAATTTTAGTCGGACATACCCTACCAAACTCTGCGGGTGTTCATCCACTGACGGATGACACTAAATGAATCAAAGTGGTAGGTATGGTGAGTGCCATAAAAAAGCCCGAACGGGAAGGCACTCCACAGGGAGAAGTAACATGCTGGCTTATCGTCGTGTAAATGCGTCTTGGTTAGCTGTGGGGGCGTTCTGCCGCCCCCATCGCTTGCTACCAGCCGACGCCCCGAACGGTAGCGCCGCACTGGCGTCCAGCGCCAGCCGCGATACCGCGGCAATCCCAGACCACGCTCTGTCTCTTTCCGTAATCCGCATTTGCATTCGCCATCGCATTCATCGCACCGCACTCCGGCCTCACTTCCTGGCGCCGCGGCTTCGATGGTAGAGGTTCGTTCATCGACGGGCGGGGATGATCACATAAGAACAGCCTACTAGGGGTGCGGCTATGTTGAAATTGCAGCAGGTGCTGGGCGTGATGCGAAAAATGCGCACCGAGATCGAATTGTCGGAGCCGCAGTTCGGCGAGCTTACCGATCTGTTCGGGATTTCGTCGCTCGTCATCGATAACGAAGGTGCTATTTCCAGCATCAACGATACCGCCGCCGAGATGCTCGGTTTTAAAGTACAGGAGTTACTGGGCACCTCGCTGATGCATCTGGTTGTGGATGGCGAAAGCGCCATCAGCCGTCTGCTGCTGCAAGGTCCTGTGGCCCATAACTACGAACCGTTCGATCTGGTCTTGCATGGCCGCAGCGGCCGCAAGAGTGCGGTGTTCGTGGTGCCGGTGCCCATCGATCAAGGCGACGGCGTGGCCTCTTCGATCATGCTGATGCTGACCGAGAAGGCCAAGCGCCAGGCTTCGTCGCACACGCTGCAGCACTCCGAACAGGAACTTCAACATTTTTCCAATCGCCTGATCGTCGCCCATGAAGTTGAACTCAAACGCGTTTCGTCGGAACTGCACGACGGCATCGGGCAAGTGCTGGCAATGATCAAGTTCATGGTCGAAGACGCGTCGCGCAGGCTGAAGCAGGGCAAGATACAGGAGGGCGCGCAGATTCTTGACGAGACCGTGCAGCGCCTGCGCGACGCGATGGATGAAGTAAGACGGCTTTCCAGCGAACTGCGGCCCAGCACGCTCGATGACCTGGGCTTGATCCCGACGATAGAAGGACATTGCCGCAAATACGAGTATGCCTACGACAATATAAAGCTGGATCGCAATCTCAGCGTCGCCGAAGCAGAAATTCCCACGCATCTCAAGTCAGAAATCTTCCGCATTGTCCAAGAGGCGATGAACAACGCCGCCAAGCATGCGCGCGCCTCGACGCTGGCGGTGTCGATGCAGAACGATCACGGCAACCTGATCCTGAACATTCGCGATAACGGTGTCGGCTTCGATACCAAGCCATTTGCCGGCGGCCACCTTGGCCAGCAGGGCATCGGCTTGCGCAGCATGCGGGAAAGGGCAGAGTCCACTGGCGGTGATTTTTCGATTAAATCCCATCCCGGCGGCGGTACCGCGATAGAGGTCCGCTGGAAGCTGCATGCGGTGGTGATGCGTGGGACGAGCAACAACAACAATAACAACAACAACGGCATGCATTCGAATTGATGAGGTCATGGCGCTGGAATAGACCGCGAAATGGCATCTAGCGGCCATGGTTGTAGGTGAAGTAAAAGGGAAATAAGTGACGGCGCTCCGGGCGCATAGCGTTGCCGGAGCATGACGGAGGTCATATGTTTAGCACACAGTTATTTAGCCGCAGCTGGTACATGCTGCTATTGCTTGTTTTTGCATCGCCGGTATTCGCCCAGTCGTTCCGGGTGCAATGTCCGACCAGCACGGTGCTCCATCCTGCCGTTGTCACGGCAGGGGTCAGCGGGGCCATCAAGTGCCAGCAGATTTCGGGTGGCGACGGCTACTCGACAATGGGCGACGGCAATCAGACCTATATGTTCTCTTTCGGTCCCTTGTCCGGTCTCGCCGATATCAAGGCGGGCTTGCCGGGCACGCAGCCGGCGTCGATATTCAACACGGTCGGCGATGCGGTTGGCGACCCGACCTTCAACGGCGCGGTCGGCCTCGCCCCTGATCCGGATTCGGTTCCCGCCGGCCAGATCACGGGTCACGTCGATCCACGGCCGATCATGAATATCGGTGTCATGAACGGCAACATACCGGCGCCGACCATGGCCATCGACGAGGATGACGAATTCTTCCTGACTCTGACTAACGTCGGCATGATCATGCGTCCGGATCTGTTCGAAAAACACACCGTGCACTTCCACGGCTATCCGAACGCCTCCTCGTTCTATGACGGCGTGCCGGACGCCTCGGTCGCCATCAATATCGGCGCCAGTTTCACTTATTACTACCTGGCGCCGGATGCGGGGACCTATTTCTGGCACTGCCACATCACGCCGCCGGAACACCTGCAGATGGGCATGGTCGGCCAGATCTACGTGCGGCCGCGTCAGAACCGGGTTGCCAGCGGCACGCTGTACGCCGGTCTGGTAGGGCAGCAAGCCGATCTGCGCACCAAGTGCGGCAGCGACATCCTGTGCTCGTCGCCGCTGCCGCCGGCCAATACCACCACCCACCTCAACAACAAGTCTGGCACGCCAACGCTGTACGCCTATAACGATGGCGACGGTTCAACTGCCTATGACGTCGAGTATCCGGTGCAGATCCACGGCTTCGATCCCAACTTCCACTTCGTCGGCATGACCTTCAATCCAGAGGCGTTTACCGACATGAAGGACAAGCACTTCCTGCTCAACGGACGCAGCTATCCGGACACCGTGACCCCGGGCCCGATGTCGACCGAAGTGTCGGACGGCACCCAGCATTTTTCGCAGCCGCTGCCAACCATCATCAACATCCCGGTCGGCGGCAAGGCCCTGCTCAGGATCTCGGATCTCGACGTTACCGAGTTCCAGACCCTGGCCTCGCTCGGCATCCCGATGCACGTGATAGGCATCAACGCCCGCTTGCTGCGTGACTTGTCCGGTAATGACCTGACCTACAACACCAACTCGATCACGGTCGGCGGCGGCGAATCGATAGACGTCATCCTGGACGCCAGCGACACCGTCAACCACCCGGCGGGCGCGGTGTATTACCTGTACACGCCGAACCTTGATCACCTGTCGAACGATGCCGAAAACTTTGGCGGCTTGATGACCGAGGTCCACATCTGCAATTCCGTGAACCCGACCAGCAAGTCCTGCGTCTAGGAGAAGAGCCGTGAGCCACATAACCAACAACAACCGGAGCGCGAAGCCTGCGCGGCTCGCCATGCCGTTTTTGCTGCCCTTGCTGCTGTCGCCGCTGTTCGCGCTGCTAGCGCTGCTCGCGGTGTTTAGTCCGCGGCCGGCGCATGCCGCGGCCCCGGGCATCACGGGGACGACATTCAATCTGAATGCAGCGGACAGCACTATCACCCAGCCCGACGGCATGAACGTCTATTCCTGGGGCTACGGCTGCAGCACGGCGCCGTCCGGCTTTTCGCCGGCAGGGATGCCGGGAGCAGCCTGTTCGACCATGCAGGTGCCGGGTCCGACCCTGATCGTTCACCAGGGGGACAGAGTGACGGTAACGCTCACCAACAATTTGCCGGCGGCGGCTGGCAACACCTCGATCCTGTTCCCGGGATTCAATGTCTGCACCGCCGTCATGAACCCGGATGGCAGTTGCCCCGCCGCAACCGGCGTACCTGGCCTGATGACGCGGGAAGCCGCGCACGGTGGTTCGGTCACCTATAGTTTCATCGCTGCCACAGCGGGTACCCATAGCTACTACAGCGGCACCCAGGGTGACCTGCAAATCGAGATGGGACTGTACGGTGCCATCATCGTGTTGCCGACCGCAGTGCCAGCCGGCTGCCGCGCCGTCGCCGCGACGCTGCCGGATGGCCAGCCCGACTACCGCAACGCCGCAGCGGCTTACAACCACAGCACCAGCTGCTACGACCGCGAGTACCTGTTCCAGTTCGCCGAGATGGATCCGCGCATCCACAACCAGGCGCAACAGCAGGCTGCACTGGCGTGCACCCAGCCCACCGGCTGCATGACGATCGAGACCGAGCCCTACCATCCAGCCTATTTCCTGATCAACGGCCGCTCCATGCCCGACGACATGGATCCGAACTATGCGGTGCAATATCCGCACCAGCCATACAACGGCAACCCGCACATGCATCCGGGCGAGCTGGTGCTGTTGCGGGTGATCGGTAACGGCCGCTGGCAGCATCCGTTCCACGAGCACGGCAATCACGTTCGCGTCCTCGCTCGCGATGGCAACATGATCCTGAGCCAGACCGATGCGACCAAGCCTGCCGGGCCGCTGCTGTTCACCACAACGACCACACCGGGCCTGGCGATGGACGGCATCTTCTACTGGACCGGCAGAGGGCTGAACTGGGATGTCTACGGCCATACCGCTGGTGCACTGTACACCGACCAGGCATTCCCGGCTTACCTCGGCAAGCCGGTGGTCTGCATTCCGGACGCCAACGGCTACTACACGGCAGATCCGCTCGCACCTAACTATTACGAGTGGTGCCAGGATCACGACAAACCGCTGGAAGCGCACGCCTTCGGCGCCGTCGGCAGCGGCGGCCCGGTGTCGCTGCCCGACGCCAACATCCTGACCAACGGCATGTGGTATGGCGGCAGTGCCTATCTGGGGCCGGATGCGACCGCTCGTGCGGTCGGCCCTACAGGCAGTACGCCGCCCTCCGGCACGCTGGCGAATCCGCCGGCTACCGAATCAGGTTTTGCCTTCATGTGGCACTCGCACAATGAACGTGAGATCACTACCAGTAATATTTTCCCGGGCGGCATGATGATGATGATGCTCGTGGATCCGCAGGCCTTCTTGATAAACGAAGCCAATTAGAAGCAGGAGAAATGCGATGAGAACCAATCAGGTCAAAGCCACGCTCTTAGGCTTGGTCAAGGGAGGGCTAGCGGCATCGGTGCTAGTCATGGCCAGCGGCGGAGCTTTCGCGCAAAGCGTCAATCTGACGGCGCAGGCCGCCAACGCCACGCTGCCGGACGGACAGCTGGTGCCGATGTGGGGGTATACCTGCAGCGCAGCTGCGGTGGCGCCCGCCACTTGCGCTGCCACCAACCCGAATGCTGGCACCAGCTGGTCACCGGTGGTGATCAGCGTGCCGCCGGGAGCCCTGACCATCAATCTCACCAATAGCCTGCCGGCCAGCGTGCCGACTTCGCTGGTGATTGTCGGTCAGCTCGGAGGCGGGTTGGGAAATACCGCAACCACCACGCCAAGCCCCGCACATGCGCCGCATAGCGTGACCTGGCCGATCGCCGGCAGTGCCACCGGATCGCAGTTTACGCCGCCGGCCCAAGGGCCTCGGGTACAGTCGTTCGCCACCGAAGTGGTGCACGGCCAGACCAAGTCCATGACCTGGAATAACCTCAAACCCGGCACCTACCTGATCGAATCGGGCACCCATCCCTCGATCCAGGGGCCGATGGGCCTGTATGGCGTGCTGGTGGTAAGGACTGCGGCCAGCGGCGCAACCCAGGCCCAGGCTTATGCTGGCGTCGGTTACGACGCCGATGTGCCGTTGCTGCTGAGCGAAATCGATGCGGTGCAAAACACCGCTGTGGCGGCGGCCGTGGCGAAAGCCGGCTTCAGCGAGACTGCGGTATGGTCGGGCCAGCCCGGCGGCTGCGGCAATCCTGCCTCGCCGACGTTCCAGACCTGTTATCCGCCAGCTGTGAATTACGATCCGCGCTATTACCTGATCAATGGCGTCAGCTTTGATCGCAGCAACGAAACCAAATCGCAGTTTTCGATTACTGCGCCGGCCGCCACCGGCCAGGTTCTGCTGCGTTTCGTCAACGCCGGCCTGCGCATGCACGTGCCCTCCGTAGTCGGCGCGCAAACCGGCAGCCCGGCGGCTTCAGGCTTCTCGCTGATCGCTGAAGACGGCAACCTGTTGCCTGGCAACCGCCGGGTCCAGAATGAAGTATTCATGGCAGCCGGCAAGACCTACGACGTGATGATGAATGCACCGGCCGCCGGCGCCCTGGCGCTGCCTGTGTTCGATCGCCAGCTCAGCCTGTCCACCAACAATCAGCGCGACGGCGGCATGCTGGCCTATGTCAGCGTCAACGGCGGCGCGCTGCCGGTGGCTGCAGGCACCCAGAATGCGGTTGCCAATCCCGATAACTATTTCCTGGTGCCGGGCAATACCCTGGCCGTCACCGATCCGGCCAAAGGCGTGATCGCCAACGATATCCGGGTCTACGGTGTCAAGGTGGCGACGCCCCCGGCCGGAGGCGTGCTTACCTTGAATCCTGACGGCACCTTCACCTATGTACCGAATGCCGGCACCACTTCCGACAGCTTTACCTACATGGCGAACGGCAACCCGGCAATCACCGCCAAGGTGACCCTGGCCGCCTGTACCGCCGTCTCCGGCTGCCTGAGCGGCGCACCGGTTGCCAACAACGATACCTACACCAGCAACATCGCCTCGCGGCTGCAGATCAGCCCGCCCGGTGTGCTGGGCAACGATAAGGATCCTGGCGGCCATCCCTTGCATGCCTCGGCTGCAAGCAATGTCGTGGGCGGCACTGTGACCCTGAACCCGGATGGCTCCTTCAACGCAGCGCCGGCGACTGCTCCAACTGGCACCTCCACCGCCACGATGTCTTTCCAATACACTGCCATCAATTCGCAAAACACCAGTTCGGCGCCAGCCACCGTCAATGTCACCTTCAAGGGCGGCAGCGGCCTGGTTGTCAAAGTATTTGACGCGCCGAGCGCGAAGACGGCGACCCCGGTCCAACTCAACGACTACCGCTGGATCATCGAGGAAGACCGCACTTTCCAGGTTGACCCCGCATGCCAGACCAATTCAACCACGCGGCCGGCTACTTGTCCGCCGCTGCCAGTGCCTAGCCTGGGCGCCAGCTTCCATGTCAGCTACATGCCTGTGGTGGCTGCCGGCTGTGTCGGCAAGGTCGCTTGCGAGTCCGGACAGACGGTGTTCGACCCGGCCAGCAACGCCCACATGCCAGCCGTGTGCGACATCGGCAACGGCACCTGCCGCACCACTGCTACGCAACAGGTCGCAGTCAACCCCAGCCAGGTTGCGCTGGATCCGACCAAGCACTATTACATCTCGATTTTGCCAGGCGACGCCGGCAACTCGTTCAGTAGCGGTTCAGGCGCCCCTAAGCCGGTCAATCCAAGCAACCCGACCGGGCCGACGCGACAATTCAGCATCGCTCTGGATTGCCCTTCGGGCCCTGGCGGCGCGGATTTTGCGCCCGGAACAGGAACCTGCGGGCACGGCTTGAGCGGCGCCCCGATCGCACCCGCAATGACCACGGTCAACGTGCTTGCACCGCAGACGCCGATGCAGACCGCCAAGGTCTCGGTATATGTGTTCGAGGATGATGCCCCGCTCAATGGCGAAGTCGATGTCAGCGGCGGCGCCGGCAACTTCTTTACAGCCCGCGAGCCGGGGCTGGGCGGGTTCGAGATCAAGCTCTGGGACGACGCCGGCGGCACCGGCGACCCGACCGGGCAAATGAGCTACGACATGTTCAACATGCCGCTGTCCAATTCTTTACAGGGGATGATAGATCCGACTACCGGCGCTAATGCCTGTCCGATTTCAGCATCGACCGACGGACTGGTCGGCATGATTCCAACTTGCCCGAAACTGGAGTCGGATGGGGTTACCCCATCACCTCTGGTCGGCCAGGCCGTGATTGCCAACCTGATGCCGGGCAGATACGGCGTGATTGCCACGCCAGCGGCCGACCGCATCGGCAGGGGAGAGGAGTGGCTGCAGACCAATACGCTGGACGGACAAAAAGCCCATGATTCGTTCATCAAGATAGGCGGGCCAGCCTACTTCCAGGAGTTTGGACCGGCCGGTTTCCACGTCACTATCGGCTTCGCCAATCCGAAAATCATCAATGACCGCCGCACCAATTCGCTAGGCAACGGAGCGTGCGACCCCGCGCCAACCGGCAGCGGCCTCTCATGCACTAATTCGGTCAAAGGCAGGATCACCAATCTGCACTACAGCCGTCCGCCAAACGAGAACCTCTACGGCAGCGGCTCGCGCAGCTCCTTGAGTTTCACCCAGTGCTACGTCAGCCTGGGCGATCCGGACAGCGAGGATATCGCCTTCACCAAGTGCGACGCAGACGGCAGGTTCAGTTTCAGCGGCATCCCTAACGGCACCTTCCGGCTGACCGTGCTTGACCAATGGAACGACCAGATCGTCGACGGCCTGGCCACAGCGGTGCAACTGACTGGAAACCAGGTGAAAGATGTCGGCGATCTGCCGGTGCTGCAATGGCATACCAATCTCTATACCCGGTCTTTCATCGACCTCAACGGTGACGGCGTGTCCCAGGGTACCGAGCCGGGACTGGGGCTGGTGCCGACCATCGTCCGCTTCCGCGATGGCAGCATTTCCAATTTCAACAACACCGACCTCAACGGCTATGCGCCGTTCAACGAAGTGTTCCCTCTGTTTAACTGGTATGTGGTGGAAGCCGACACTACACGCTTCAAACAGACCGGCGTGCACCTGGTGTATGACGCCGGCGGTCCGCCGGACGGCACCCCTGGCGGCGGCGCCTCGACCATTGCCGCTAACTTTGCTAACACCCTGGAATCGTCCACGGCGCATCTTCCGGTCGCCCAGCGCGTGCCGGGTGCTGTCTACTGCGATAACGCAGACTGCACCGGCTTCTCGATCCAGAACGGCCCCGGCAGCAGTGCCGCCAATCCGTCCACCGGCAGCATCGTGCCGCCCTCGGTGACCACGGTCGGCTGGCAAGGCTTCTCCGGCCAGAACGCCTTCATCGAGTTCGGCAAGACACCGTTCGGCGTGACTGAAAACGGCGGCATCAAGGGCGAGGTGATTTACGCCTCGACTCGGCCATTCGACGACCCCTCGCTGCTGCTCCACACCAAGTGGACACCGAACGTGCCGAACGTGACCGTCAACCTGTATCAAAAGAACACGGCCCCGGACGGCAGCTCCACGCTGACACTGGTCGACACCACCCAGACCGCCAGCTGGGACGATTGGGCCCAGGGTTTCCGCTCCGACGGCGTGCCTAACATGAACTGTCCCGGCCAGGAAACCACCGATCCCTTCTTCTTTACCTTGAAGGGCACTACCCAGTGGCTCGACCCCTCGCACCGTACCCTGCCTGCAAATGGCCAGTTCAAGTGCTATGACGGCATGCATGTTTTCAACCAGCTGCAGCCTGCACCTTTCGACGGCATGTATAAGTTCCCCAGCGTGACGGCCACCAGCCCGACCACCGGCAAGCCGACCGCCAGCAACTGCGCGATCTGCATAGCGAATCCTAGCGGCGACGGTACCGTCATGCTGCCAGCCGGTAAATACGTGGTGGAAATCATCGTGCCACCGGGCTATGAACTGGTGAAAGAGGAAGACAAGAACATCCTCATCGGCGACAACTACATTGCCCCGGTGACGCAGCAGTTCGCCGGCTTGGGCAACATCTTCATCGTGCCTGACCAGGCTGCCGTGAACTCCTCCTATAACCAGAACAATGCGCAGAATCCGACCCAGGACCTGGGTTCCACTACCTACCCACGGCATGAGGGCGACACCGGCAGTATCGAAGCCTACTGGCCTTGCGTCGGCGCACTGCGCATCGTGCCTGACTATATAAGCCTGTTCCCCGGTTCGCAGGAAGTAGCGCCGTTCGCCGGTGCTTCACGCCACCTGTGCGACCGCAAGGAGGTTCAGCTGGATAATCAGTCGACGGTGCTGGCGAAATTCTGGGTGTTCAGTTCAGCCCACGTCGCCGCCCACTATACCGGCTTCATGCTGGACGATTTCTCTTCGGAATTCGACCCGTATTCGCCGCAATTCGGCGAGAAATTTGCCGTCCCCAACGTGCCGATATCCTTTAAGGATTTCGCCGGCAATGAGATTTCCCGCGTGTATTCCGACCAGTGGGGCATCTACAACGGCTTGACTTATTCAACCTGGCAAGTCAATCCGCCAAATCCAACCGGCTACGCCCCAACCATGATGGTCACCTGCATGAACGACCCCGGTCCGATCCCCGATCCGGCCCATCCTGGCCAGACCATGATCGACCCCTTGTTCAACCCGGCCTACAGCCAGTTCTGTTACGAGATTCCGTTCATGCCCGGACAGACCCAGTACATGGATACTCCGGTGGTGCCAGTCTCGGCCTTCGCTGAAGGCTATAACCCGCCTGACTGCGCCTATCCGGACGCCACCCCGGCCATCAGCAAGGTGACCGGCACTGCCAGCGGCGCCGGCGCCGGCCCCTGGGTTCCTACAGCGGGCGGCATTCTGACGATCACCGCGATCAACAACACGGGTGACGCCACGGTGCTCAACCATGCTTACTCCGGACCGGCAGCCACCACGGCGCCGTATAACCAGAAGTTCATCACGCGCCACTACGGTTTCGGCGCAACCCAGGGCAGCGGCTCGGTTACGATCGGCGGCGTCAATGCGGTGGTGACTTCATGGAGCGATACGCAGATCAAGGTGCTGGCGCCTGTGCTGACCTCGGCGCAGTCGAGCTGCCCGATCCAGCAACGCGGCGCGCTGCTGCCGGCCACTTGCGGTGAGCTGGTGATCACCACCGGCGCCGGCAAGAAATCGATCGATACAGTTACCGTCACTATCGGCGGCAAAGCGCCGACTTATGTCAATGGCGAGAATGCCGCCGGCAACGCTATCCAGGCAGCGATCGATAACGCCACGCCGGGCGACATGATTATCGTCGGTCCCGGTATGTACAGCGAAATGCTGCTCATGTGGAAGCCGGTCCGGCTGCAAGGCGTCGGCGCTTCGTCAGTGACTGTCAACGCCAATACCCATCCGTCGGGCAAGATGGATCCGTGGCGGCGCCAGATTGACTGCCTGTTCGGCGTGGCAATCAACGGCGGCGCGATCTCGTCAACCAACCCGTATGATTCGACCGGCACCTACACTTGTCCGTCGAGCATGCAGCGCAAGGTGGACGTGATTCCGCTTGAACCCGCTTTCGGTTGGGACAACACTCTCAACGGCAATCTGAGCGAGCTGCTGGTAGAGCCTTCGCTATTGGGCGCGTACGAAGGTGCGGGTATCACGGTCCTGGCCAAAGGCGTGCCGGACGTGCTGGTGGGCGGAGTTTTGCAAGCCGATCCCAACTGCGTCTCAGTTGACGGCGCCACCTGCACGCCACTGACGAACAGCAATTCGGACTGCACCGCTTACCCTAGCAATTTCCTGTGCAATCCATCCCGCATTGATGGCATCAGCTTTAACAACAGCTCCCAGGGCGGCGGCGGCATCTTCGTGCATGGCTGGAACCACAATCTGGAAATTGCCAACAACCGGGTCTTTGGCAATGCCGGCACCCTGAGCGGCGGCATTACTATTGGACAGGTCGAGGTGCCGGACGCGATCATCAACGCGGATGGCGTGACCCAGCCACCGTTCGGCTACAACAAGTCGGTGAACGTGCATCACAATGCGGTCACATTGAACGCTGCCTATGGCGACGAAATCAACTCCACCACGCCGTCGGCAGCCGGTGGCGTCACTTTCTGCACGGGCGCCGACAACTACCACTTCAACTACAACTGGGTGTGCGGCAACATGAGCAGCGGCGATGGCGGCGGCTTGTCGCACTGGGGCTTCAGCTATAACGGAGATATCTCGCACAACTGGGTGCTCTTCAATCAGAGCAACAACCCGACGCTACCGACCTACGGCGGCGGCATCATCGTCCAGGGTGCTCAGCCGGATGGTACTTTCTGCGAGAACGCGCAAGTCGACCAGGATTGCGCGCCTCAGCTGACCGACGGCGCTGGTCCCGGCATCACGGTTGACGGCAATCTGATTGTCGGCAATACAGCAGAAAGCGGTAAAGGCGGCGGCCTGCGCTTGCAGAACATCAACGGCACCGACGTCCAGCGCAGCCCTAACAATCCGAATGCGTGGTATCAGGTCAACGTTACCAACAACATCATCACGAATAACGTCGCCGGCTGGGCCGGAGGCGGCGTCTCGCTGCAGGATGCGGTGCGGGTCAACTTTGTCAACAACACCATCGTATCCAACGACAGTACCGCTTCGGCCGGCGTCTTGTTCAACACCGACGCCGCCACCAAAGCCAATGTCGGGCCACCGAACTGCACCACAGTCGGCGCCAATACAACCTGCAGCCCGACCACTACCTCGCAATATGAGCCTGCAGGCCTGGAAACAGCGCGTCACACCACCAACTTGATCACGGCGTTCACCGTGCCAAGCGTGGCTTGCCCTGCCGGTCTGCCAAACTGCACGACGTTCTCCAATCCGGTGCTGAGCAATAACCTGTTCTGGCAGAACCGCTCGTTCTATATCACGGTGGGCGGCCTCAATCCAGCGATACCTGGCATGCAGAACGTGGTGACGCTGAATCCGACCTTGAACCAGAATGGCCACAGCACGGGTTATTGCGACCCTAACGCGGTCTACTGGGACATCGGCGCCTTTGGCGACACCGGGCCGAGCAACCACGGCTCGGGCTTGACCCTCAGCCCGCGCTACTCGATCCTGACCGACGCTGGCGACTACCCTGCGGCTAACAACCTGGGCAGCAACCCAGCCGTGGTCAGCCAGTACTGCAATGGTTCGCGGGTGCCGCCGGAAGGTGGCGGCAACGGCTTCGCCGTGCCTCCGGGCATCGCCGATGCAGTGCTGCCCAACCCGTTGTTCACCTTGATGCCTTCGGCAACGCCAGATGAAGGCAACCAGTGGATCAATATGTTCTACGGGCCGCTGTCCTTGTCCAACGCCACCATCGCATCCGGCAGTACAGGCTACGGTCAGCCGCTGGGCAATTACGCCATCGCTTCGGGCTCGCCGGCGATCAATACCGCCACTGCGACAGGTGCGCCTAACCATGACTTCTTTGGCACCTCCAGGCCGCAGGGAAATGGCTTCGATATCGGCGCAGTTGAGTTCGTATCGGCACCCGCTGCCGCCGCGAATGTGACACCGGCCTCGTTGACCTTCAGCAGTACGCCAGTCGGCAACACCAGCGCCGCGCAAGCCCTGACGCTGCACAACACCGGCAACGCCACACTGACAGGGATCGCGCTGACATTCACCGGGCCGTTCGCCCGCGGCACAGGCGATACTTGCACTGCGACCCTGGCTGCAGCTTCCAGCTGCACCGTCAACGTGGTCTTCAGGCCGACAGCGACGGGCGCCGCGGCAGGATCACTAGCGATTGCCGCCAGCGTCCCGGTTAGCGGCTCACCAGTGCCACTCAGCGGTACCGGCGCCGCCAGCGTGACCAGTGCAAGCTGGCTGCCGAACCCATGGAACGCACCGCCTACCGTGCGACTCCTGAGCAACGTAGTGGGACCGGTTCAGAACTTCACGCTGACCAATACCGGCAGCGTAGCGATCACCGGCATCACGCACGGCACCTTGGCGGGCGTAAGTCCGGCTGATTACGCTCTCGTACCATTGACGTCGACCTGCGGCGCCATCGGCGGCGGTCAGCTGACAGCGATAACGACCTTGAATCCGGGTGGGACTTGCGTAGTCTCGGTGCGGTTCCAGCCGCGCACCACAGTGCCGATAAACAGCGTCAGAAGTGCCACGGTGTCGGTAACCGATTCGGCAGGTACGCAGACAGCGGCTATGAGTGGGACGGCGCAATGAAGTGTGGCTAGGGAGGATGGCGGTGGCGCTGCCCGCGGGACGGTTCCGCGGGCAGCGTGGGAGCAAGCGGCGGCCCCGGTTGTGATTGGTGTCAAATACAGGCGTCAAATTGTTTGGAGGCAGGAATAACATGAAACTCTATCTACTAGCTTCTCTGTGCGCATTAACCAGTTTTTCGCTGGCGCTGGCGGCTGAATCATCGCTGGATGACGCCGCACTTGGACAGATGGAAGCCGTGGTTGCCCATTGCGGCCAGATCAACCCGGCGGATAGCGCCAGATACCAGGAACTGCTGAAACCGGTGATTGGCGACGCCTCTGCTGAAGATCTCGCGGCCGCACGCAAGACCGAGGTCTATAAGCAAGCCCATGATTCGATCGCTGAACAACTGGCGGATGCAAAGAAAGAGGAAGCGTTAGCAGCATGTGACGGAGCCGTCGCAACAAATAATTAGCGCAATAAATAGTGCAGGTATGGCCAGCCTGGCCAACAGGGAAAAATATGAACATGTCCGGAGAGACAGTGAAATCGGCGATGAAGTCAGCCATCGCGACGCTGCTGGCGAGTTGTTTGTGGGTCGCTGCGGCGCCGCCGCAATCGGCCCAGGCGCAGCAGGCTCCTGCAGCTGTGCCAGACAATGCACGCGCGTTGCCACACAAGTCCTCTCCCTACCAGCCGGTGAAGATACCGAAGCCCGCCAAGGCCTTCTATGAGGCTTATGGCGGCGTGAATAATCTGATCGTGCGCCGCACCGCATCAGGCAACCTGATCCGCTTCAGCTACCGGGTGGTCGACCCTGCCAGAGCCAAAGCACTGGGCGAAAAGAGCGCCACGCCTTACCTGATCGGGCAAAGGAGCCATGCCATGCTGCAAATCCCGGTCATGGATAAAATCGGCCAGCTGCGGCAGAGCGGCACGCCGGAAGCCGGCCAGGAGTACTGGATGGTGTTTTCGAACAAGGGCAATCCGATTAAAGCGGGGGACCGCGTCAATGTCGTGATCGGCTCCTTTCATTTTGACGGGCTGCTGGTTGAATGAAGGCTTTGAATGATTGTTTGAACCGAGGAGGTGTACTCATGAAACGATTTCTTTTGCTGGCCTTTGGCCTGGCGTCACTGGCGGCCGCACCCGCCACGGTAGTGGCAGCAACCGCCAAAGCAACCGCAAGCACTAAAGCCGCAGCAAGCGTCACCGCTCCGGTCAGCCGCTTGAGCGCGGCGCAGATCGTCGACAAGAATGTGGCGGCGCGCGGCGGGCTGTCAGCCTGGCACGCGGTCAGCAGCATGAGCATGGCGGGCAAAATCGATGTCGGCGGCAAGCAGGAAACATCGTTGCCGTTCGTCATGACCATGAAGCGGCCGCACAAGAGCCGCTTCGAGCTGCGTTTCCAGGAGCAGACCGCAGTCCAGGTCTACGATGGCGCCCAAGGCTGGAAGGTGCGGCCGTTCCTGGGCCGCGATGAAGTCGAACCTTTCACCCCTACCGAAGCCAAGGCAGCCGCCGCATGGACCGAGCTGGACGGGGCGCTGATCGACTATGCCGCGAAAGGCACGACGGTCGAGTTGCAGGGCATGGAGCAGGTCGAGGGCCATAGCGCCTACAAACTGAAGCTCACCATGAAAGACCACGTCGAGCGGCACTTGTGGATCGACGCCAAGAGTTTCCTGGAACTGAAAATCGACGGCGAACCGCGCAAGCTCGATGGCCGGATGCACAACGTCGCCATTTACTACCGTGACTACAAGACCGAAGGCGGCTTGACCTTGCCGTACGTGCTGGAGACGGTGGTGACCGGCGCCAAAGCCAGCCACAAGATCAGCATTCAGCATGTAACGCTGAACCCACCGACGACTGACGCCATGTTTGCGAAACCGCAGCTGACGGTAGCCAAGGTATCCAGCCAATAAGGGATGGCCGACCATGAACCTGCCTTCAAATCGGATCGCGCGGTGGCTGTTTTCCGCCGGCATTTCGGCGGCTCTTTCCACGCTTGCCTTGGCCCAGGAGCCAGCGGCTGGGCCAAGCAGCGAGCCTGGTTTGAGCGCAGCCCAGATCGTCGAAAAAAACGTCGCCGCACGGGGCGGCGCGGACGCCTGGCGCAAGATCGAGACCATGGTCTGGGTCGGCCACGTCCAGAGTGCGAATGTCGCGGTGCCGACTCTGCCGTTTGTGCTTGAACTGAAACGTCCCAACAAGACCCGCTTTGAAATTTCCGCGATGGGCCAGGTGGCGGTGCGGGTGTATGACGGCGCCAGCGGCTGGAAGCTGCGTCCGAGCCACAACGGCAAGCCGGATCTGCAGCCCTACTCGCCGGATGAGCTGAAATTCGCGCATGAGGAGCAAGTCATCGACGGTCCGCTCATCGATTATCGGGCCAAGGGGATTGCCGTCGGCCTGGACGGGCTGGATGAAGTGGAGGGGCATAAGGCCTATCGCTTGAACGTCAGGCTGCCGTCCGGCGTCAGCCATCATGTGTGGGTCGACGCCGAGACTTTCCTGGATATCAAATACGACCGCGAGACCCGCAACGCGATCGGCCAGTCAGCGACGGTATCGGTGTTTTACAGCAACTACAAGAGCGTTGAGGGCTTGCAGATCCCTGCCACTATCGAAACCGGCGTCGGCATGACCGGGCTCAAGAATAAGCTGGTGATCGAAAAGATAGCACTCAATCCGCCATTGGAAGACGGGAGATTCAGCAAGCCCGGCACCCAGGGGCGCAACAACGCGGTTTCGATAGGCCCCGATGTTGCGCAGACAGTGCGCGAAACCGGCCGGCCGGGTCGCTAGCCATGGCCGCGCATCTGTCCCGGCCGAGCGTGGAGCCGATTTTGCCTGCGCCGCGCAAGTGTGACAGAGAGAGAGGTTTTGCCCCCATACGAAGATTTCTCCGTGGGGTTGTCCTGGCACAAGTGTGGCGACCCGCATCGCCTGCGCTTGTGCCTTTTTTTGGACTGGCGCTGACCTTGATGCTGACGTTCCATGCCGGCGCCCCGTGGGCCGCGCCGCGCGCACTGGTTCCCGCCAGCGAGGCCAGCGGCAGTGGCGACGATAACCCGGCGGCTGACGTCGGCGCAGCCATCTTCCGGCACGGCATACAAGGCTCGGGCGCGCCGCTAGAGGCAACTCGCGACGCCGGTGTACGTCTGCAAGGCGCCGCTGCAGCCTGCATCAATTGCCACCGTTCCAGCGGCCTTGGCGCCAAAGCCGGCAGCAGCACCATCCCGCCGATCACCGGCCGCTATCTGCTCCATCCGCGCGCCAAGGATATGGGGGATCTCGACCTGCCTTACGTCGACGGCATACGCGCCGATCGCGATCCCTACACTGATGAAACCATCGCCCGGGCGATCCGCAGCGGCCTCAATTCGGAAGGCAAGCCACTCAGCTACCTGATGCCGCAATTCGACCTGAACGACGCCGACATGACGGCGCTGATCGGCTACCTGAAGCGCCTCGACAAGCGCCGGCCGCGCGGGGTCGAGGATACGGTGCTGCACTTCGCCACCATCATTACGCCAGACGCCGATCCGGTAAAGCGGCGCGGCATGCTCGATGTGCTCCAGCAATATTTCACCGATAAGAACGTCTTCCCGCTCGGCGCCACGCCGCCGCTGCGCAGCACACGCAAAATGATGTTCATGGTGAATCGCCGCTGGCAGCTGCACGTCTGGGAGCTGACCGGCCCGGCCACCGGCTGGGAGCAACAACTGAAGCAGCATCTGGCCGCCGAGCCGGTGTTTGCCGTGCTGTCCGGATTGGGAGGCAAGACCTGGGCGCCGATCCATGCATTCTGTGAGCATGAGGAAATACCCTGCCTGTTTCCCAACGTCGAGACGCCGGTAGGCGGCGATGGCGATTTTTATTCGCTGTATCTGTCCAAGGGCGTATTGCTGGAGGCGGAGCTGATCGCAAAAAATATCCTTGATGCCGACGGTGATAAGGGTGTCAGGAGCGTGCACCAGATCTATCGCGCCGGCGACAGCGGCGAGGCCGGCGCCCAGGCGCTTGCCGCAGCGCTCAAGCATCACGGGATTGCGGTGTCGAGCCGGGTGCTGGCAGCCGGCGAGAGTCTCGCCAAGGCGCTCAAGGGAGGGGCGGGCACCAACGCTCTGGTGCTGTGGCTGCGCCCGGCCGATATCGCCGCGCTCGGCGCGATCCCCGCGCCGCCGGCGTCGACTACTGTCTTCATGTCGGGGCTGATGGGCGGGCTTGAGAACGCACCGTTGCCGTCGAGCTGGCGCTACAGCACACGCCTGGCCTATCCGGTCGACCTGCCGGAGCGGCGCCGCTACCGGGTCGACTATGCGTTCGGCTGGTTCACGATCCGCCATATCCCAGTGGTGGCTGAGCAGGTCCAGGCTGACACTTATCTTGCCTGCGGCCTGCTGGCAGAGACGCTCAGCCACATGGTCGATACCTTTGTCGGCGACTATCTGGTCGAGCGCATCGAGGACATGCTGGAGCGCCGCATCCTCACCGGCTACTATCCGCGCCTGACGCTGGCGTCGGGTCAGCGTTTTGCCTCCAAGGGCGGGTATATCGTGCGTTTTGCCGACGCTCACGGCGTGCGGCTGGTGGCTGACAGTGACTGGCTTGTGCCGTAGCGCTTAGATGGTGTGAGATGGCGTCAGATCAGATGAAATTAGTCAAATTTTAGGAGTAGTGCCATGAAAACAGTCATCCAATCCTTGGTCGCCGCCCTGGCGCTGACAGCCATGGGGACGATTGCGCCGCTGGCCCATGCCGCCGGCGTGTCCGCTATCAGCGCGCCTGATCCGCATGCGCATCACCATCACATGATGTCGGAGATCATGCGTTCGACGGTGGATTACACGCCGCCGCCGGTTTCGCTGGTGAGGGAAGACGGCAAGGCCGTGTCGCTCATCAGTGAGCTCAACGATGGCCGGCCGGTGATCCTGACTTTTATCTACACCACCTGCACCTCGATCTGTCCGATGATCAGCCAGACGCTGTCGCAATTGCAGAGCGATCTTGGCAGCGATCGGAACAAGGTGCACATGATGTCGATCTCGATCGATCCGGAGCAGGATACGCCGGCGCGCCTGACCGAGTACGCGAAGAAATACGGGGCTGGGCCGGAGTGGCAGCATTACACGGGGACGGTGGAGGCGAGTGTTGCGACGCAACGGGCTTTTGATGTCTATCGTGGCGATAAGATGAACCATAATCCGGTGACTCTGCTGCGGGCGGCGCCTGGCAAGCCTTGGTTGCGGATTGATGGGTTTGCTACTGTGGCGGAGCTGTTGGGGGCTTACCACGAATTGGTAGCGGCGAAGTAAATAGTTAAGTGGGGTCAGAGTTTTTTTTCGCGGTCTTTTGCGAAAATTACTCTGACCCCAGTTAACGGGCCACGGAGTAAGTGCCGTTGCATTCGACGGGGTTTCATCGTTAATTAAAACCTCCACGCCGAAAGTCGATGCCGAATTTCCGAACGAGGACGTTGGCTCTCCGAGACAGGATATTGGCTCTCTTGGACAGGATGTTGACTCTTTGAGGCAATGCCACTTCAGTTAAATAGGGTCAGAGTTTTTTTTCGCGGCTGTTTGCGAAAATTACTCTGACCCTATTTAACGGACTACGGAGTACATGCGTGCGCATGCGATGAGCGGTTAGCGCGTAACTAAAACGTTTGCTGCTCCGTTGGTACACGCCGGGGGTAGCCCGGCAGCTAGTCACTTTTTCTTGCTTCGCTGTATAGACCGGACACATGGGTAACACCTGTGCCGGGACATGGGTAACATATTTAAGCCTTACT
>NZ_DATMRK010000003.1:0-20212 GCF_035566375.1 Collimonas sp. | reverse complement strand
TTGGTCCTCCCACCCGACTGGCACCCGCTACATTTGGGGACCTGACCGAAGGGAAGGCAACGGCTTTGCGGTCGCCTTTTCTTTGCTTACTTTCTTTTGGCGAAGCAAAAGAAAGTAAGTAGCTGCCGGGCTACCCCCGGCATGCATCCACGGAGTAGTGAACGTTTTAAGTAGCGACGGCCGATCGTTCATTGAATGCCACGGCACTTACTCCGTGGCCCGTTAAAAGGGGTCAGAGTAATTTTCGCAAAAAGCCGCGAAAAAAAACTCTGACCCCATTTAACTCGTACTCCGCGCTACTCAGCAAAATCAATCAACACACTCTTGATCCGCAAATTCGCTTCAAACGCCTGCCGCCCCAGATCCTTACCCATGCCGGAGCGCTTGTAGCCACCTGTCGGGATCACAAAATCCGAGCTGCGGCCATAGCGATTGATCCATACCGTGCCAGCCTCCAGATTACGGGCAAAACGCAACGCCCGGCTGATATCGCTGGTGTGGACGCCGGCTGCCAGGCCGTAGTCCGGGTGCGAGGCTAACGCCAGCGCTTCGGCGTCGTCATCGAATTCCTGCACGGTCAGCACCGGCCCGAATATCTCACTGTTGACTGCTTCCATGCTGCCGTCAACACCGGCCAGGATGGTCGGCAGATAGTAGGAACCGTTGCCAGTGCCAGCAGCCAGCGCCCCACCGGTGACCAGTTGCGCGCCAGCGGCGATGCTGCGGTTGACGATGCCGCCGATGCGATCGGCCTGGCCTTTGGAAATGATCGGGGCCAAAGTGGTTGCGTGGTGCCAGGTCGGCCCTGCTTTCAATGCCTCGAAGGCGCGGGCGATACCGGTTACCACCTGCTCGGCTGCGCCACGCTGCACAATCAGGCGCGAGCCGGCAACGCAAACCTGGCCAGCATTGCCGGAAATCGCGGCAGCCACCATACGCGCTACCTTGTCCAGATCGGGGGCGTCGGCAAAGACGATTTGCGGACTCTTGCCGCCCAGCTCCAGCGTCACCGGTTTGGTGCCGCTTTCGGCACAGGCGCGCATGATGGCGGCGCCGGTCTGGGTGGAGCCGGTGAAGGTGACTTTCGAGACCTTGGGATGACGGCACAGACTGTCGCCGGTGATGCGGCCGTCGCCCTGTATCACATTGAAAATGCCGGCGGGAACACCAGCCTTGATGGCCAGCTCGGCAAGGCGCAGCACGCTATAGGGCGTCATTTCGGAAGGTTTTAAAACCACCGCATTACCCGCCGCCAGCGCCGGGCCGATTTTCCATGAGGCCATCACCAGCGGGAAATTCCAGGGCGCGATCGCCGCCACCACGCCATACGGTTCAGTGATGGTCATGCCCAGGTGATCGTTGCGAGTGGCGGCGACTTCCCCGCCGTGCTTGTCGGCGAATTCTGCAAAGAAACGAATACCCTCGGCGGTGAACGGCACGTCCCATTGGGCGGCGTCGCGGATCGGCCGAGTCGATCCCAGCGCTTCCATCGGCGCCAGCACGGCGGCGTCGGCTTCGATCAGATCGGCCCAGCGGCGCAGGATGCGCGCCCGTTCGCGCGGCGGCTGGCTGGCCCAGTTGCTAGTCTTGAATGCCTGCCAGGCGTTTTCCACGGCGCGATCCACCAGCGCCGCGTCGGCCACCGGCAAGCCGGCGTAGACGTGGCCGTCGGATGGCCGCAACACGTCGATCAGATTGCTGCCGCCATCGATATAAGCGCCGCCGATGAAATGCGCGCTGTTAACAACAACCTGGTCCGGAGCGAAATCTTGCATGGAATATCCTTGGGCTTAGTGTGTTTTGTGAGGTGTTTTGTAACGTTTTGTCCGTAGTGCCGATGCTAATCCGAAATGCGGCCTATTTTGTGCTGAGACGATAGCCCAGCTCGCAACAAGATTGCGTAATTCCGCAGCAGATGGAGGAATCCTGCTGCAAGAAACAAGGCATCATTCAGTATCATCAAAAATCACCGAAAGTCCCGCTGCGCCCTACCCGGGCCGCACAGTCCGGTGAGTCCGGCGTTATCGACAAGGAGAAAGCCATGCAAGATCAAACCGCCAGCCAATTCACGCTGCGCCCGCTAGCCGAGACCGATCTCGACGCTTGTCATCGCCTGTCGCTGGCGCTGAAATGGCCGCACAGCCTGGAAGACTGGCAATTCATTTATCAGCTGGGCACCGGCTTCGCGATAGAGAAACAGAGCGATGGCCAAGCTCCGGCTTTGGTCGGCAGCGCCTTGTGCTGGCGTTACGGAAACAGCCACGCCTCGCTCGGCATGGTGATCGTGCAGGCGGCCCAGCAAGGACTGGGCTTGGGACGGCAATTGATGGAGCAACTGCTGCACGAACTTGGTGCGCGCAATATCATGCTGCACGCCACTCCGGCCGGCCAGCCGCTGTATGAAAAACTGGGTTTTGCGGCGACCGGCAAGCTGCATCAGCATCAGGGCTCGGCGCAGCAGTCGCCGCTGGTGGCGCTGCCGGCGGGTGAACGGATCCGGCCGATCGGCGTCAACGATGGCGTCAGATTACAAGCGCTGGATGCGCGCGCCACCGGCATCGATCGCAGCCAGTTGCTGGCGGCATTGGGTGAAATGGCCGAAGGGGTCGCCATCGACCGCGACGGCGAGGTACTGGGTTTTGCGCTGGTGCGGCGCTTCGGCCACGGCCGCGTTATCGGGCCGGTGATCGCCCCCGATGCGCTCCATGCAAAAGCGCTGATCAGCCACTGGATCAACACCTATGCCGGATCGTTCGTCCGGATCGACGTGCCGGACGCCAGCGGCCTCAGCGAATGGCTGAGCGAGATCGGGCTGACCCGGGTCGATACCGTGATCGCCATGCTCAAGGGAGAGCCAGCCAAGAAAGACCCTGGCCTGCAACTGTATTCGCTGATCAATCAGGCGCTCGGCTAGACACCACACGCAACGCGCAACACGCATTTCGAAGATTTCATCCTCAAGGACCGGCATGAGTTTCTTATACAAGGCGGACCCGGTGCGGGGCGCCGAATGGGCGCGTTTGTTCGCCGAACAAGCGCCGGATATTCCCTTTCATTGCTGGCCGGATTACGGTGCGGCCGAGCAGGTGCGTTATCTCGCTGCGTGGCTGCCGCCAGCAGACCTGGCCAGCCAGTTTCCCAATGTCGAAGTGGTGTTTTCGGTGGGAGCCGGCATCGATCAATTTGATTTTTCTTCGCTGCCGCCTGCTATCCCGGTGGTGCGCATGATCGAACCGGGCATCGCCGACGGCATGATTGAATATGTCACGCATGCGGTGCTGGCGATCCATCGCCAGAGCCATCTATATGCCCGGCAGCAGCGCGAGCAACGCTGGCAGGCGCATCTGCTCAAGCCTGCGGCCAGCTGCCGCATCGGCGTGCTGGGGCTGGGCGTACTGGGGCAGTCGGTGCTGAGCAAGTTGCGCGGTTTCGGTTTTCCCTGCGCCGGCTGGAGCCGCTCGGCACATGCCCTGGACGGCGTCGATTGCTATGCCGGTGAAGACAGCCTGGCGGCGTTCCTGGCGCGCAGCGATATCCTGATCTGCCTGCTGCCGCTGACCGAGAGCACACGCGGCATTCTTAACCGCAAGCTGTTCAATGCCTTGCCCGCCGGCGCCGCCGTCATCAACGTCGGCCGCGGCGGCCATCTGGCCGAGGCGGATCTGCTGGAGGCGCTCGCCAGCGGCCAGTTGTCATCTGCCACGCTGGATGTGTGCGAGACCGAGCCGCTGCCTGCCGGCCATCCATTCTGGGATCATCCGGATATCGTGCTTACCCCTCACATTGCCAGCATGACGCAACCGGCCAGCGCGGTTGAAGTGGTGCTCGACAACATCCGCCGCCATCAGGCCGGCCAGCCCTTGATCGGCCTGGTCGACAGGGACCGGGGATATTGAGGTTTGCAGGATGTCGAAAAACATCCTGCACAAAATGAAACCGCCGGCATCCACCGCAGAAAATGTTGCGATGCCGTCGAAATACCCAATTCTTGCCGTTTTCAGAGATGCATATCGCAAGCTAACGCTGCGCCAGCGGACGTAACATGGTTGCACAGTTTTCGATGCAATCGCCGTCATACACGCCACAGCCATCTCTGGAAAATACCATGCAAAATTCTCCCCTCGTCGCACTTGACCGTAGTCATCTGATCCATCCCGTCACCAGTTTCCGCAGCCACGAACAGCAAGGCGTCACCATCTTGCAATCGGCGCGTGGCGCTTATCTCACCGATCATCAAGGGCATGAATTGCTGGATGCATTCTCCGGCCTGTGGTGCGTCAATACCGGTTATGGCCAGGACAGCATCGTCCGTGTCGCTGCCGAGCAAATGACGCGCCTGCCCTACGCCACCGGTTATTTTCACTACGGTTCCGAGCCAGCCATTTTGCTGGCGGCGAAACTGGTCGAGCTCACTCCGGCTTCGCTGCAGCACGTGTATTTCACGCTGGGCGGATCGGATGCGGTGGATGCCGCGGTGCGCTATATCACCCACTATTACAATTCGCTGGGCCGGCCGCTCAAAAAACAATTCATCTCGCTGGAGCGCGGTTATCACGGCTCGTCATCGGTAGGCGCCGGCTTGACTGCCTTGTCCAACTTTCATCTTAATTTCGACCTGCCGCTGCCGAACCAGCACTACATCGCCTCGCCCTATCCGTATCGCAATCCGCTCGGCAACGACGATGCGGCGCTGATCCAGGCTTCGGTCCAGACTTTGCGCGACAAGGTGGCGCAGCTCGGCGCCGAAAATGTGGCGGCGTTTTTCTGCGAACCGATTCAGGGTTCGGGCGGCGTGATCGTGCCGCCGGTGGGCTGGCTGAAGGCGATGGAGAATGCTTGCCGCGAACTGGATATCCTGTTTGTGGTTGATGAAGTCATCACCGGTTTTGGCCGCACCGGCCCGCTGTTCGCCTGCGATGCCGAAGACGTGCAACCGGATCTGATGACCATGGCAAAGGGTTTAACCGCCGGCTATGCGCCGATGGGCGCGGTGATGATGTCGGACCGGGTATACAACACGATCGCCGATGGCGCCGCACCGGAAGCGGTGGTCGGTCACGGCCAGACCTATTCCGCCCATCCGGTCAGCGCCGCCATCGGCCTCGAAGTCTTGCGTCTGTATCACGAAGGCGGCCTGCTGGCCAACGGTGTCGCCCAGGAGCCGCATTTTGCACAAGGCTTGCGTGCGCTGCTGGCGCATCCGCTGGTGGGCGACGCCCGCAGCCGCGGTTTGCTGGGGGCGCTGGAACTGGTGGCCGACAAAGCCAGCAAACAGCGTTTTGCACCATCGCTGAAACTGGCGGAGCGAATCGCTGCTGCGGCTTACCGGCGCGGCCTGATTTTCCGCGCCTTCGGCGACAACATCCTTGGCTTCGCCCCGGCGCTGAGCTATACCAGCAGCGAATTCGAACTGCTGTTCAGCCGCCTCAGGCAGATCCTGGACGAGGTGCTTGAGCAGCCGGACGTGCGCAGCGCGCTGGCCTGAAACGTAGCCACAAACACTCCGGATACGACGGCGCAGCGGCTGGCTGTCGCCTCCGGAAATTTTCGATCGGAACGGGAAATCGCGGCAGCTTGCAGACACGTACTGCGTGATACCATGGGCACGCCTAGAAGAGATGTTTGATGACGGAGTCGATGATGAACACCAGCGCTGCCTTGAAACTTGACCGGATAGATTTACGCATTCTTTGCCATTTGCAGCAGAACAGCCGCATCACCAACGTCGCGCTGGCCGACTTGGTCGGCTTGTCTCCCAGCCCCTGCCTGATCCGCGTCAAACGCTTGGAAAAAGCCGGCTACATCTCCGGTTACGGCGCCCATATCCAGCTGGAAAAACTCAGTAACGTCCAGATCGTGTTCACCGAAGTCACCTTGTCCGATCATCGCCGCGAGGATTTTGCCAAGTTCGAAGCCAGCGTCCGCGGCTTCGACGAAATTGTCGAATGCCACCTGGTCAGCGGCGGTTACGACTATCTGCTGAAGTTCGTCACCCAAGGCGTGGTGCACTACCAGAGCATCATCGAAAATCTGCTGGAGCAACACCTCAACATCGAAAAATACTTCAGCTATATCGTGATCAAATCGCCCTTCATCAAAAGCCAGTATCCGCTGGAAAAATTCATCACCTCACAAAGCTGAATTATTTCTGCGTGTCCGCGGCGTCGAGCTTGGCAAAATATTCCTGCAAGAACTCGACGCAGACCCGCACCTTGGACGAGTTGCTCAAGCGCGACGGATACACCGCCCAGACATTGGCTTCCTGGCTGTAAGCCGGCAAGATCCTGAGCAACTGGCCGTTTTGCAGATATTGGCCGACATCCCAGATTGAACGCAGCACCACGCCGCGGCCATCAATCGCCCATTGCACCGCCACTTCGCCGTGATTGGTCGATAGCGGCCCGGTGACCTTGACCGTTTGCTCTTCGCCATTGGCACGCAACTTCCACACGCCGAACGGGTGATCGCGTTCCTTGATCACCAGGCAATCGTGCTGCGCCAGTTCGCTGAGCGTCAATGGCTGGCCACGCTTTTGCAGATACGCCGGGGCCGCGCACAAGACCCGATGGTTGGACGCCAGGCGGCGCGCAATCAGGTGCGGCGCAATCTCGTCGCCAACCCGCACATCCAGATCAAAACCTTCGCTGGCGATATCCACCAGGCGATCGAACACTTCGAAACGCACCGATAACAGCGGATAACGCGCCTGCAGCAGCGAAATCGCCGGGCCGACCAGATTGCGGCCAAAACCGAAACTGCTGCTGATGCGCAGCGCGCCACGCGGCACCTGGCGCGTGATCGAGACTTCCTGCAGCAAATGATCGATGTCGTCGAGTATCCGTTGCGCCCAGTGATAGACGCGCTCGCCTTCCTCGGTCACCACTACGCTGCGCGTGGTGCGCTGGAACAACCGGGTTGCCAGTTCCTCTTCGAGAATCCGGATGCGTTTGCTGACGTAGGCCGGCGAGCTGCCCAATTCATCGGCGGCGGCCGAAAAGCTCGATTTACGCACTACAGCGATAAATACGCGCAAGTCTTCCGGGGTAGGCATTTTATTCACGATCTGTGCACAATGCTTCAACAAAACACAGATTATATTCCCATTCAGAGTGAATATAATGTTCTGCATTAGTTAGTCAATCTGGCTGCGAATTTTGCGCTGCAGCCCCCCGCCGACACCGCTACAGAAAAAGGAAATCATGACCACCACATACAAAATCGCCGTGCTTGCCGGTGACGGCATTGGCAAGGAAGTCATGCCGGAAGGCTTGCGCGTGCTCAGCGCCGCCGCCAAACGCTTCGGCATTGCGCTGGAACTGACGGAATTCAACTGGGCCAGTTGCGACTACTACGCAGAAACCGGCAGCATGATGCCGGATGACTGGAAAGCCCAGTTGTCAGGAATGGATGCGATTTATTTTGGCGCGGTCGGCTGGCCCGCCATCGTTCCCGATCACATTTCCCTGTGGGGATCGCTGCTGAAATTCCGGCGCGAATTCGACCAATACATCAACCTGCGCCCGGCCCAGACTTTCGAAGGCGTGCGCAGCCCGCTGGCAGGCCGCGCCGCAGGCGACATCGACATGATGATCGTGCGTGAAAACACCGAGGGCGAATACTCATCGGTAGGCGGCATCATGTACGAAGGCACGCCGCACGAGATCGTGATGCAGCAGGCGGTGTTTTCGCGGCGTGGCACAGAGCGGGTGCTCAAGTATGCCTTCGAACTGGCCCGCAGCCGCGCCCGCAAGCACGTTACCGTCGCCACCAAGAGCAACGGCATTTCGATTTCCATGCCCTGGTGGGACGCCCGGGCGGCGGAAGTTGCCGAGGCCTATCCGGATATCGCCTGGGACAAGCAGCACATCGATATCTTGTGCGCACGTTTCGTATTGCAGCCGCAGCGTTTCGACGTCGTGGTTGCCTCCAATCTGTTCGGCGACATCTTGTCCGACCTGGGGCCGGCCTGTACCGGCACCATCGGCCTGGCGCCGTCGGCCAACCTGAATCCGGAACGCGATTTCCCGTCGCTGTTTGAACCGGTGCATGGTTCCGCACCGGATATCTACGGCAAGAATATCGCCAATCCGGTGGCGATGATCTGGTCTGGCGCCATGCTGCTCGATTTCCTCACCAACGGCAGCGGCGCTGGCCGCCAGGCGCATGACGCCATCGTCGCTGCGATCAAATCGGTGCTGGCGAGCGGGCCGCATACCGCCGATCTGGGCGGCACGGCTTCCACCACCGAGATGGGCCTAGCCATCGCCCGTCAAGTCAGCGAAGCCGCCTGAGGCGGTTGGGCTTGCATACCTTTATCGGAGTCGATCATGTCTTTTTTATTAAGTAATCCGTCGCTGCTGCGTTCGCAACATTTCATCGGCGGCACTTGGCGCGCGGCGCACAGCGACGCTACTTTTGCCGTCGCCGATCCGGCCAGCGGCGAGGATTTCACCGCAGTAGCCGACGGCGACGCTGCCGACGCCCGCGCCGCCAGCGATGCCGCGTTTGCGGCGCTGGAGCAATGGCGGCAAACCAGCGCTCGCGATCGGGCTCGCTTGCTCAAGCGCTGGCACGCGCTGATCCTGGCCAACACCGACGACCTGGCCAAACTGATTTCGCGTGAACAAGGCAAGCCGCTGGCGGAAGCACGCGGCGAAGTTGCTTACGGCGCTTCCTATGTCGAATGGTTTGCCGAAGAAGCGGTACGCGCCTACGGCGACATCATTCCCGACCAGGTGCGCGGCAAACGCATGAGCGTGGTGCGCGAAGCAGTCGGCGTGGTAGCGGCAATCACGCCCTGGAATTTTCCGCTGGCGATGATTGCCCGCAAGATCGCGCCGGCGCTGGCCGCCGGTTGCACGGTGGTGGCCAAACCGGCCGAAGATACGCCGCTGACCGCGCTGGCGCTGGTGTACTTGGCTGAACAAGCCGGCTTCCCGCCAGGCGTCATCAATATCGTCAGTGCTTCGCGTGCGCAAACGCCGCTGGTGGTAGACGACTGGCTGCAAGACAGCCGGGTGCGCAAGATCACCTTCACCGGCTCCACCCCAGTGGGCAAGCATCTGGCGCGCGGCTCCGCCTCGACCTTGAAAAAATTGTCTCTTGAGCTGGGCGGCAACGCGCCGTTCATCGTCTTCGACGACGCCAACCTGGATGCCGCCGTCGATGGCTTGATGGCAGCCAAATTCCGCAATGGCGGCCAGACATGCGTCTCGCCCAACCGGGTGTATGTGCAAGACGCCGTGTACCAGGCCTTTGCCGAAAAACTGGTGGCGCGGGTAGCGGCGCTCAAGGTCGGCCCCGGCAGCGTCGATGGGGTCCAGATCGGGCCGATGATCAACGCCCGCGCCATCGAAAAAATCTCGCGCCATGTAGAGGATGCGCTGGCGCGCGGCGCCACCCTGCTGACCGGCGGCGCGGCTATCCGCAACGAGCTTGCCAGCGGGCCGTTTTATTACGCGCCTACCGTGCTCGGCGAGGCCAGCACCGACATGCTGCTATTTGCAGAAGAAACTTTCGGCCCAGTGGTGCCGCTGTTTCGCTTCAGCAGCGAGGAGCAGGCGATACAGATGGCCAACGACACCCCGTTCGGCCTGGCCGCCTATTTCTACGCCGCCGATGCGGCGCGCATCTGGCGTGTCTCGAACGGTCTGGAAAGCGGCATCGTCGGCATCAACGAAGGCGCCCTGGCCAGCGAGGCGGCGCCGTTCGGCGGCGTCAAGGAATCCGGTTACGGCCGCGAAGGATCGCGTTATGGCCTGGATGATTACATGCACACTAAATACCTGTGCCAGGGCGGCCTGGCCTGAGTGCGCCCGGTCTCTCCGTAAACCTTTATGCCATTTTTAGATCGAAGCCATGAGCAACGCCTTCCCTGAATATCCGATCGAAATCGCGTTCCCTGATCTGCAGCCGTATAGTGCCGGCAATACCGGTATCGCCTATGTGCATAGCTTTTCCGCGCCAGCAGACGGGCCGCACGTAATGATCAACGCGCTCACCCACGGCAATGAAGTGTGCGGTGCGATTGTGGTCAAGGCTCTGCTGGATCTGGGGCTCAAGCCGCGCCGTGGCAAGCTGACGCTCTCCTTCGCCAATGTCGAAGGGTATCAGCGCTTCGATCCGTTGCAGCCGGACGCATCGCGGTTTGTCGATCAGGATTTGAATCGAGTCTGGACCCGCGCAGTGCTTGACGATCAGAAACTTGATTCGTCCGAATTGCGCCGCGCGCGCGCCATGTTGCCGGTGATCGATACGGTCGACCTGCTGCTGGATATCCACTCCATGCACGAACGCAGCGCGCCGCTGATCGTTTCCGGCCCGCTGCCTAAAGGCATCGCACTGGCGCGGCAATTGAATATTCCTCAGCATGTGATCAGCGACGCCGGCCATCCCGAGGGCCGCCGCATGCGCGACTACGCCGCCTTTGGCGACACCGCCAGCGCTAAAAACGCGCTGTTGATCGAATGCGGCCAGCATTGGGAAGCCGCCGCCGTCACGGTTGCCAGGCACAGCACCGCGCGCTTCCTGTTGTTGGCCGGCGTGATCGAACGCGGCGATTTGCCGGACGATTGGTGGCCCGCGCCGGCGGCCGCCAGCATCGTCATCCAGGTGACGCATGCGGTAGTCGCCAGCAGCATGGCATTCCGCTTTTCCTATGCCTATACCGGCCTGGAAACCTTTGCCGAAGCAGGCTCTGTGATCGGCTGGGACAACGGCCAGGCGGTCGTCACTCCCTATCCCGATTGCGTATTGGTGATGCCATCCCTGCGGCAGTTGCGGCCCGGTGTCACGGTGGTCCGTTTCGGACGGACTCTGGACTAGGCAGCGCCCGCCCCTCCGCGCAGACTTCGACCGCCTCAGCTTTTATCAACCCATCAGCCACTTACCATGACAACTGCAACCATCATCAGCTACGCCGACATCCAGCCGGCTATTTCCGTGCGCCAGCCGGATCCGGAAATGCGCGTAAAGGGCGCGCCGCAAAGAACCACGTTCAGTTATTTTGTCGAGCCCGCATTCGGACTGAGCTCGGGGATCTGGAGCGCTGAAACCGGCGCCTACAAGATTTCGATGCCGGCATCCAAACATGAGTTTTTTCACATACTTACCGGCAAGGTGGAGGTCAGCTGCGACAGCAGCGGCGCCGTCAAATCGTTCGGCCCTGGCGACACCGGCGTCATCCCTCCCGGCTTCACAGGCATGTTTGAAATCGTCGAAACCGCCAGCAAGTTTTATGTCGTGACCGATCGCGATATCTGATCTTACTGTCTCATTTCGCGGCTGCCTCAAGGGCTGAGCGGGTCCGGCAGCTCATTGAGACATCACTGAGACATATGATGATCACCAGCAAAATATTCCATTCCAGTGTCATTCTGGCATTTCGTAACGAGCTGTAAAAAGCCGGTACTTTTTGCCCGGGGTATTGGAATATCAACATTCCCGGGGCGCTGCTTGATTGTTGTTTGGTTGTTGTTTGGTTGTTGCTTGGTTATTACTTGATAAGCGCCCGATCACCCGCATATTTATCCAATCATCCTGGAAAGCCCCCATGCCATCCAAGTAATGCGATATCGAATCACACCGCGAATCACGCCGTTTGAAAGGACTCTGACCATGCCATACCTGCAGATAATCGTCATCCTCGCCACCTTGCTGGTGGGCCTGCCCCTGACCAGCATGGCCGGCAACAGCGACAGCACGGAAATGCAAACCACGCCAGCCAACCAGACCGCGCTGCCGATGGTGGCCGGTGAAATCCGCAAAGTCGACGCCAGCACCGGCAAGATCACCATCAAGCACGAAGAAATCCCCAATTTCGGCATCCCGGCCATGACCATGTTGTTCAAGGCCGGCGATCCAGCCATGCTGGAGCAGTTCAAGGCCGGCGACAAGGTCCGGTTTGCGATCGACAAGGTCGATGGTGCGTTGACCATTGTCAGTCTGGAATTGGCGGAGCAGTAACTAAAAAGCGGATTGGAGCACTGCGACGTCGGTATCTTGCGCCGGTATCTTGCTGCGCCGGCGCCGTCACACGTCCTCCATCATGAGCTCAAGCCACAAGTCAAGACGCAAAGTCAAGACGCAACTAGTGAAACAAGACTGTTAAGCGACACGCCGATCGCCGAATGAGCGATCAAAAAACGGGCCTCCTCCCGCGATCGCCCGCATCCGATGTCGATATCCTGAGAGAAAAAAAATAATTGGCCGTTAGACCAGCCAGGGGCAGACACGTCTACCGGATGTTCAGCCCTGAGATGACTGACGTTAATCCTTTCTCACTCTTTGCTGCTACCAGGCATATATTCCAAACAGGATTTCCCTAAAATGTTTTCATCTCTTCGTACACGACTTATCGTCATTTGCGTCTCCATTGTGGTTCTGGCGCTGGTGATACTGGCTTCAGCCAACTTCATCACAACCCGCAGCCATAAGCTCGAATCGCTCAACGAGCAAATGCTGCAACTGGCAGGCGACCATTCGTCCGGCATCGCGGAATGGGTGCATTCCAAGGCTGCCATCGTTTCCTCAATGAATATGGCGGCTGACCTCGCCGATCCTCTGCCGTTTATCAAGGCAGCACAAAAGGCGGGCGAATTTGACGATGCCTATACGGCCTACCCGGACAAACGGATGCTGGCGCCCCACCCGATGCCACCCGGTTACGATCCCACAGGCCGGCCTTGGTATCTCAAGGCGTCGCAAGCGGCCGCGCCGGTGCTGACCGCCCCCTATGTGGATGCGAGCACCGGCAAACTGGTGGTCACATTCGCCGAACCTGTGATCAGCAAAGGGCATGTCAAAGCAATCTCCGCTGCCGACGTGGTGCTCGATTCGGTGATCCGCAACGTCAACGCCATCAAGCCGACGCCCAACAGCTTTGCCTTCCTGATGGACGGCAGCGGCACCATCATCGCCCATCCTAATGCGACACTGGCCATGAAGCCCGTATCGGCGCTTGAGAGCACCTTGTCTGCGCAAAAATTGGCGGCTCTCGAACATGCCAAGGACGGCAGCAGCATCCGCCTCAACGATCGCGACGGCAGATTGTATGTGAGTAAAATCGCCGGCACGGACTGGATGTTGGTAGTAGTGATGGACTATGCCGAAGCGACCCAGGCGATGACCTCGATGCTGATCACATCGACCGTCACGGCGCTGTTGATCATCGCGCTGGCGGCCCTGGCGCTAACCTTGCTGGTGGTGCATGCGCTCAAGCGCATGGAACTGATCCGCGATGCGATGCAGGAAATCGCTTCGGGCGATGGCGACCTGACGCGACGTCTTGACGCCGCAGGTAAAGACGAGCTGGCGCAGATCGCCGGCGCGTTCAACCTGTTCGTCGACAAGATCGCCGAGGTTCTCGGGCAAATCCGCCGCAGCACCGAATCGGTCAAGGTCGCGTCGCACCAGATCGCTGCAGGTAATCTCGACCTGTCGTCGCGCACCGAACAGCAGGCCAGCTCGCTGGAACAGACCGCCGCATCGATGGAAGAAATTACCGGCACGGTCAAGCAGAGCGCCGACAATGCGCGCCAGGCAAATCAACTCGCCGTGTCCGCCTCCAGCGTGGCTGTCAAGGGCGGCACGGTAGTGTCGCAAGTGGTCGAAACCATGGACTCGATCAATGCCTCGTCGAAGAAGATCGTCGACATTATCGGTGTCATCGACGGCATTGCTTTCCAGACAAATATCCTGGCCTTGAATGCTGCGGTCGAAGCGGCGCGTGCCGGTGAGCAAGGCAGAGGTTTTGCGGTGGTGGCAAGCGAAGTGCGCAATCTGGCCCAGCGCAGCGCCACCGCGGCCAAGGAAATCAAAGGCTTGATCGGCGATTCGGTGGACAAAGTGGGGATCGGTAGCAAGCTGGTGGCCGAAGCCGGGGTGACCATGGAGCAGATCGTCGATAGCGTGCAACGGGTTACCGACATCATGGCCGAGATTACCGCAGCCAGCCAGGAACAGAGCAGCGGCATCGAGCAGATCAACCAGGCGATAGGCCAGATGGATCAGGTCACTCAGCAAAACGCCGCACTGGTGGAAGAAGCCGCCGCTGCCGCCGCATCGCTGCAAGAGCACGCAGGCAATTTGTCGCAGGTCGTCAGCATGTTCAAGCTCGATGCAGCTCATGGCGTACCTGCCTTTAAAGCGGCAGCCACTGCCAACAGCCCGCATATGCAAACCGCCGCACAGCCCAACAACGCCAAGGTCATGTTCTTGAGCAAAAAAGCAGGCACGGCCAAAAGCATGGCCAACGCCCCGATGCAGAACAAACAAGTCGGCGCTGGTCAAGCCGGCACCGCGGGGGATTGGGAGCAGTTTTAACTGACCGGTCCATCACTTTGACGCGGACTTTGCCGTATTCATTAGCTCGAACCATCGCTATGGAGTCATCTGGGGTCGGAGTCAACTTTCGCAGCGCTTCATCGCGAAACTTGACTCCGACCCCACATGACGGATTCGGAGAAAAACAGAGCGCACTAGGCGGTTTGTTTTTCTAGCGATAAGGCAGCTACTCCGTGGCCCGCTAAGTGGGGTCAGAGTGAAGTTTCTGCAAAAAGCGCGCAGAAAGTTCACTCTGACCCCAGTTAGCTGCGTTGGTTAAGCGCAACCGGGCAAGGGCATTGATCAGGTACGGCGATTGACTATCCGGATCTCCCCCGCCTCGCCGTTCTGCGGCACCAGTTCCAGCGAGACCACCGGCCCCTTGCGCGGATCGTGCTGAAACGTGATCCGCACTTTCTGCGCGGTCTCTATGCCGGCAAAATCGCGGACCAGGATCCTGGTCACATTCGGCAATTCTTCCGAACCGAGCGCAAAAGCATCGCTTTCGTTCTGCTGATCCGAGGCGATGTGGCCGTTTTTATACACACAGACGATGGCTTGCGCCGGGTCGACGCCATTGCTCATCAGGAAGGAATCGTTGACCAGGAACAAGGCCGGCGGAATCCTGGATAAATCGATCTGGCTGACGTCGGGCCAGTCGTTCTTGGTGATCACTTTGCCGCCGGCATAATACTTTGCAACGAACTGATCGCCCATGCAGGGCAGATGGTCGGTTGCGGCTTCGGCGTGTTGCAACAGTTGTTGCACGTCGCTTGCTTCGAATTCCACTGTAATGGTCGGGGTCATCATATTTGTCATGGCCGGATTATCGCATTGCGGCTGACGTTGCGGCTTCATTGCTGTATATAATGTGCGGCATGGAAAATCCCAATGAATTCGTACAATGGCTGCGCTCGGTCGCGCCCTATATCCATGCCTTTCGCGGCAAGACCTTTGTCGTCGCCTTTCCGGGCGAACTAGTCACCGCCGGCGCCTTGCCGGTGCTGGCGCAAGACTTGTCGCTGCTGCATGCTCTCGGCATCAAGGTGGTGATTGTGCACGGCTCGCGGCCGCAGGTTGAAGAACAACTGGCGCTGCGTAATGTAGAAGCGCGCTTCCACAACGGCTTGCGGATCACCGATACCGCCGCGCTGGAATGCGCCAAGGAAGCGGCCGGCGAATTGCGCCTGGATATCGAAGCCGCTTTCAGCCAGGGTCTGCCCAACACGCCGATGGCGCATGCCGCGATTCGTATCATTTCTGGCAACTTTGTCACCGCCCGTCCGCTGGGCGTGATCGACGGCGCCGACCTGCAACTGACCGGCGTGGTGCGCAAGATCGATTACGACACCATCCACCCTATCCTCAACGCCGGCGGCCTGGTGCTGCTGTCGCCGCTGGGCTTTTCGCCGACCGGCGAAGCGTTCAACCTGACCATGGAAGACGTGGCGGTAGCGGCGGCGATTTCGCTGCGTGCCGAAAAGCTGATTTTCATCAGTGAAACGCCGTTGATGAAAGACGCTGGCGACACCGAAATCCGCGAGCTGTCTTCGCACCAGGCGCAAGCGGTGCTGGATAGCGGTTGCCTGCCGGCCGATTCGGCCTTCTATCTGCAGCACGCCATCAAGGCCTGTAACGCCGGTGTGCCGCGCGCCCATGTGGTGCCGTTCGCCACCGACGGTTCGGTCTTGCTGGAATTGTTTACCCACGATGGCGTGGGCACCATGATTTCCTACGAAAACCTGGAAAGCCTGCGCGAAGCGACGATTGAAGACGTCGGCGGCATCCTGAAGCTGATCGAGCCGCTGGAAAACGACGGCACCCTGGTCAAACGCGGCCGCGAACTGATCGAACGCGAGATTCATTACTTCTCAGTAATTGAGCATGACGGCGTGATTTTCGGCTGCGCTGCGCTGTATCCTTTCCCATCGGAAAAAATGGCGGAAATGGCATGCCTCACGGTCAATCCGGAAGTGCAAGCGCAAGGCGACGGCGAACGCATCCTGAAACACATGGAAAGCCGGGCCCGCGCGGCCGGCTTCAGCAAACTGTTCGTGCTGACCACCCGCACCTCGCACTGGTTCCTGCGGCGCGGTTTTGTCCACGCCACGGTCGATGACCTGCCTAAGGATCGCCAGCACATGTACAACTGGCAACGGAAATCGCTGGTGTTGATCAAGACGCTGTAGTTGGCAAACTTCGTCGGCAAACTTATTCAGCAACCACAATCTTAAAATCGAGTCTAAAAACAGGACTCAAGCAACCTACAAGGAATAACCATGGCACGCACCATCCATTGCATCAAGCTAGACAAAGAAGCCGAAGGCCTGGACTTCCCGCCGTATCCAGGCGAGCTGGGCAAGCGCATCTATGAAAGCGTTTCGAAAGAAGCCTGGGCCGCCTGGCTCAAGCATCAGACCATGCTGGTCAATGAAAACCGCCTGAACCTGGCTGACGTGCGGGCCCGTAAATACCTGGCGGTACAGATGGAAAAACATTTCTTCGGCGAAGGCGCCGACGCCGCCAGCGGCTATGTGCCGCCGACCGAATAAGCGCTGCACTTCAGAATATCTCTCTTCCCCCTCTACCTCTGTGGCAAAATAGGCAAGATTTATTTGTCCGGAGGTAGCAGCCCATTGCAGCCCATGCGCTGCAAGCCAAGCCCGAATTCAAGTAATCTATCCTGCGTTGGGTACACGCACATTTTGTCGCTTCATTTGTTAACTCGTTTGTTGATTCATTTCTCCACAGATCGGAACCTCATGCATCCATTCCGTAAACATTCCTGGTCCAATCATTTACTGTCGTGCTTGCTGGCGACTGCCATCAGCATCGGCTTCACCGGCGCGGCAACAGCGGCGGTCACATTGCCGGCCGGCGTGACCCAAGGGCCGGCGGCCGAAGGCATCACCGAATATCAGTTTGCCAACGGCTTCAAAGTCTTGCTGTTTCCCGATGCATCGAAACCGACAGTAACAGTCAACATGACTTACCTGGTCGGTTCGCGCTTCGAGAATTACGGCGAAACCGGCATGGCGCATTTGCTGGAACACTTGATGTTCAAGGGCACTCCCGCTCATCCTTCTATCCCGAAGGATTTCAGCCAGCGCGGCATGTCGTTCAACGGCACCACCAATATCGACCGCACCAATTATTATGAAATCTTCCAGGCCGGCGACGACAACCTGAAATGGGCGATCGACATGGAAGCCGATCGCATGCTGCATTCGTTCATCGCCAGGAAAGACCTGGATAGCGAAATGACGGTGGTGCGCAACGAATACGAACAGGGCGAAAACTCGCCGTTCGGGGTTCTCATCAAGCGCCTGCAAGGCGTGGCTTACGATTGGCACAACTACGGCAAGCCGACCATCGGCAACCGCAGCGATATCGAGAACGTCAAGATAGAAAACCTGCAAGCCTTTTATCACACCTACTACCAACCGGATAACGCGGTGCTGCTGATCGCCGGCAAATTCGATCAGGCCAAGACGCTGGCCTGGGTCAGCCAGGCCTTTGGCAAGCTGCCCAAGCCAACTCGCAAGATGCGCGATTTCTGGACCGTGGAACCGACCCAGGACGGCGAACGCAGCGTCACCGTGCGGCGCCAGGGCGATGTGCAGATCGTCGCGGTAGCCTACAAGATCCCGAGCGAGCTGCATGCCGACAGCGACGCCCTATCTTACGCCGGCACGATTCTGGCGGACACGCCCAACGGCCGTTTGCACAAGTCGCTGGTGGAAACCGGTAAAGCCACGGCCGTGTTTAACTACGAAATGACCGGCTATGCGCCGGGCCTGGAAATCATTGCCGCCGTGGTCAAGAAAGGCGAACCGATCGAACCGGTGCGGCAGGCCTTGATCGACGGTGTCGAGCAATTTGCAAAAACCCCGCCTACGCCGGAAGAGATGGAAAGGGTGCGTCTGGCTAACGCCAACAATTTCGAAAAGCTGATGAACGATCCGCAGCAAGTCGGCGTCGGCATGTCCGGCACTATCGCGCTGGGCGATTGGCGTTTGCTGTTTTTGGGGCGTGACCGTTCCAACAAAGTCACTTCGGCACAGGTAGCGACGGCGGCAGCGCACTACTTCACGCGCGATAACCGCACGGTCGGCATGTTCTTGCCGGAAGACCAGCTGCAACGCGCCGATGTTCCGGCAGCGCCAGCCGTGGCTGAAGTACTCAAGGAATACACGCCACAGCAGGCCATCGCCGACGGAGAGGTTTTCGACCCTTCGCAAGCCAATATCGACGCCCGTACCCAGCGCTTGCAGATAGGCGGTTTGAAACTGGCGTTGCTGCCGAAGAAAACACGCGGCGCCTCGGTCTCGGTCAAGCTAAATCTGCAATGGGGCGATGAAAAAACCCTGTTCGGCAAAAAGACTGCATCTGAACTGACCGACGCCATGCTGATGCGCGGCAGCAGCACGCTGACACGCGATCAACTGGCGGACGAGTTCTCCAAGCTGAAGATCAGCGGCGACCTGACGCAATTCCAGACCAACCGCGCCAATCTGCCGGCCGCATTGAAACTGATCGCCAGCGTACTCAAGCAACCACGCCTCGATCCGGCTGAATTCGAGCGCCTGCGCAAGGAAGCGTTGGTTGGACTGGAGGCGTCGCGCAACGAGCCGAAAACACTGGCGAGCGAAGCCATCTCCCAGCATTTCAACAAATATCCGCAAGGCCACTGGCTGGCGGCGCAAACCGTGGATCAGCAAATCGCCGCGATCCAGGCCACCACCTTGGCTGACGTCAGCGCCTTCCATCACGACTTTTACGGCGCCTCGCAAGGCGAGCTGGCGATCGTCGGCGATTTCGACGTTGCTGCGGTCACCCAGGTAGTGCAGGACGAATTCGGCAGCTGGCGCGGCCTGGCTCCTTATCAGCGCGTGATCCGGCAAAATTTCGAGGTTGCGCCTTTGCAGAAAACCATCAATTCGCCGGACAAGGAAAACGGTTTTTACGTAGCGCGCCTGAACCTGGACATGCGTGACGACGACGCCGATTACCCAGCCATGATGGTAGCCAATTATCTGTTCGGCGGCGGCAGTTTGAAATCGCGCCTGATGGACCGAGTGCGTCAAAAAGAAGGCCTGTCCTACGGCATCGACTCCGCGCTGGACATCAGCGCCATCAGCCGCGCCGCCAGATTCTCGGTACAAGCCATCGCCGCGCCGCAAAACCTGAACAAGGTCGACCAGGCCGTTAAGGAAGAACTGGCACGCGCACTCAAGGACGGTTTCAGCGCCGACGAACTAGCCCGCGCCAAATCCGGCATCCTCCAGGACAACCAACGCGCCCGCGCCCAAGACGTAGCACTCAGCGTCGGCTGGGCCAGACTGCTAGACCTCGACCGCAGCTTCGCCTGGAGCAAGCAAATCGAAGACAAGATCAGCGCCCTGACGGTAGAACAAGTCAACGACGCCTTCCGTAAATACATCGACCCTGCCCGCCTAAGCGTAGTGATTGCACGCGATGAAGCCAAGGCAAACGCCGTTGCGACAGCAAAGCCATAAGTCGTAGATAAACATAAGCAGTACCCGCAGTTTCACGAAAACCGCTGTTGTGTTCGCAATTGAAGTAGCGAACACAGCGGCGGTTTTTTTTGCAGTTGTTTTTGAAGCTGCGGTTGTTTTTGACGTGCCCCGCATTGGGACGTTGCCAAATGTAGCGGCTGTCAGTCGGGAATTGTGAAGAGACATGTTTGAGCACAGCGAGTTGGTCTCTTCACCCGACTGGCAGCCGGTACATTTGGGGACCTGACCGAAGGGAAGGCAACGGCTTTGCGGTCGCCTTCTTTTTGGTTACTTTTTCTTGGCGAAGTGTATAGACCGGAGACATAGGTAACAGGTGTGCCGGGACATGGGTAACACTTTTGGTTCATTCG
>NZ_DATMRK010000002.1:0-97696 GCF_035566375.1 Collimonas sp. | reverse complement strand
GTGCAAACAAATCTTCACCGCCGTCATCCGGAGTGATAAAGCCGAAGCCCTTAGAATCGTTGAACCACTTGACTGTACCTGTTGCCATAAAATAGCGTCTTTCAAATAATAACAATCACACGAGCCGTAAAAGCAAGAAGCCTCGCGTAACGCTGCCCCTTCTAGAACTTGCTCACTTCTATTGACAAGCTGAAACACGCTTATCAATGAATGTCATTGTTCGCGTTAAAAATAAAAAAGTCAAGTAATTTCCTTTGTGCAATTTAATTTATGGTTTTGCATTGTTTTTTACTCTTGATTTAATCTGTTCTATCGTCATCTGCATAGCAATCGGAAAACGCGTAATATCGATATAAACGTTTATTTATTCAGTGTTGCGCGTTGCGCATTTGGCGGAAGGTTTTAGAATAGGCGCATGGTAACCAAGCACGAAGACGGGACAGTAGCGACGCGACAAGAGCAAAAGCTCAAGCCGCCCCCAATGTATCAAGTATTTTTGCTCAATGATGACTACACGCCAATGGAATTCGTGGTCATCATCCTGCAGGAATATTTCAACAAGGATCGCGAAGCCGCAACGCAGATAATGCTAAAAGTGCATCGCGATGGCAAAGGCATGTGTGGTGTGTATCCGAAAGATATCGCATCCACCAAGGTTGAACTGGTATTAACGCACGCACGCAAAGCAGGGCATCCCCTGCAATGCATGATGGAGGAAGCATGATTGCGCAGGAACTGGAAGTAAGTTTGCACATGGCGTTTGTCGAAGCACGACAAGCAAGGCACGAGTTCATCACGGTTGAACACCTGCTGCTGGCCTTGCTCGACAACCCGTCCGCGGCCGAGGTGCTGCGAGCCTGTGCGGTCAACATTGACGATATGCGCAAGACGCTGACTATCTTCATTGGCGACAACACACCGACGGTGCCGGGTTCGAATGAAGTGGATACCCAACCAACCCTGGGTTTCCAGCGCGTCATCCAGCGCGCCATCATGCATGTGCAATCGGCTTCCAACGGCAAGAAGGAAGTGACCGGCGCCAACGTGCTGGTTGCGATCTTCGGCGAAAAGGATTCGCACGCGGTGTACTACCTGCACCAGCAAGGCGTGACTCGGCTCGACGTGGTCAATTTCATTTCGCACGGGGTGCGCAAGGACCAGCAAGCCGACGCCCAGAAATCCTCTGAAGGTGCGGAAGAAGTGCAGTCCGAAGGCCAGGCCAAGGAAAGCCCGCTGGACCAGTTCACGCAAAACCTGAACAAGCTGGCGACCGAAGGAAAAATCGATCCGCTGATCG
Organism: Collimonas sp.; assembly: GCF_035566375.1. Taxonomy (GTDB): domain Bacteria; phylum Pseudomonadota; class Gammaproteobacteria; order Burkholderiales; family Burkholderiaceae_D; genus Collimonas. The sequence goes on along the minus strand of NZ_DATMRK010000002.1, from coordinate 96,399 downwards.
GCCGCGAGTACGAGGTCGAGCGCGTGATCCAGACCTTGTGCCGTCGCCGTAAAAACAATCCTTTGCTGGTCGGTGAAGCCGGCGTCGGCAAGACTGCGATAGCAGAGGGACTGGCATGGCGCATCACCCAGGGCGAGGTTCCTGAAATATTACAAAACGCGATTGTCTATTCACTGGACATGGGCTCGCTGCTGGCCGGCACCAAATACCGCGGCGATTTCGAGCAACGCTTGAAAGCCGTGCTCAAGCAATTGAAAGACAGTCCGCACGGCATCCTGTTCATCGACGAGATCCACACGATCATCGGCGCCGGTTCGGCGTCCGGCGGTACGCTGGATGCGTCCAATCTGCTGAAACCGGCTTTGTCCAGTGGCCAGTTGAAATGCATAGGCGCCACCACTTACACCGAGTTCCGCGGTGTCTTTGAAAAAGACCATGCGTTGTCGCGTCGTTTTCAGAAGATCGATGTCAACGAACCGACGGTGGAGCAAACCGTGCAAATCCTGCGTGGCTTGAAGTCGCGCTTTGAAGAACACCACGGTGTCAAATACTCGGCTTCCGCACTGACCAGTGCAGCCGAACTGGCGGCGCGCTTCATCAACGACCGCCATCTGCCGGACAAGGCGATCGATGTGATCGATGAAGCCGGTGCGGCGCAACGCATCCTGCCGAAATCGAAGCAGAAAAAGACCATAGGCAAAGGCGAGATCGAAGACATCATCGCCAAGATTGCGCGGATTCCGCCGCAGTCGGTCAACCAGGACGATCGCAGCAAGCTGCAAACCATAGACCGCGATTTACGCAATGTGGTGTTCGGCCAGGATCCGGCGATCGATGCGCTGGCGTCGGCGATCAAGATGGCGCGTGCCGGCCTGGGCAAGACCGACCGGCCGATCGGCTCTTTCCTGTTCTCCGGTCCGACCGGGGTCGGCAAGACCGAAGTGGCCAAGCAACTGGCGTTCATCCTCGGCATCGATCTGATCCGTTTCGACATGTCCGAATACATGGAGCGTCACGCTGTGAGCCGCCTGATTGGCGCGCCTCCGGGTTATGTCGGTTTCGATCAGGGCGGTTTGCTGACCGAAGCGGTGACCAAGAAACCACATGCGGTATTGCTGCTGGATGAAATTGAAAAAGCCCATCCGGACATTTTCAATATTTTGCTGCAGGTGATGGATCATGGCGCACTGACCGACAACAACGGACGCAAAGCCGATTTCCGCAACGTGATCATCATCATGACCACCAATGCCGGCGCGGAAAGTCTGCAAAAACGTTCGATTGGCTTCACCGACAAAAAAGAAGCCGGTGACGAGATGGCGGATATCAAGCGTATGTTTACGCCGGAATTCCGCAACCGCATCGATTCCATCATCAGTTTCCATGCACTGGATGAAGAAGTCATCTTGCGTGTGGTCGACAAGTTCCTGATGCAATTGGAAGAGCAGTTGCACGAGAAAAAAGTGGATGCGATCTTCACCGAGAACTTGCGGAAGTTCCTGGCCAAGAAGGGTTTCGATCCATTGATGGGCGCGCGGCCGATGTCACGTCTGATCCAGGACATGATACGCAAGGCGCTGGCCGACGAACTGTTGTTCGGCAAGCTGGTCACCGGTGGCCGGGTCACTGTCGATCTGGACGACAAGGATCAGATCAGCCTGGACTTTGCAGAAAAAGATTCGTCTTCGCCTGCGGCGCCGGAGGAAACGGTGGAAGTGGAATAAGGAAGTGGAGTAACTTCGCGCCCGGCCAAGCATTTGTCCGAGCAATTAAAAAGCCTGAATTCACGCAAGTGATTCAGGCTTTTTAATATGTACTACTGTTGCGTCATTCCCGCGTACGCGGGATGACAGAGTTTCAGAGTTGGGTTTAAGGCAGCAGGGCAGTGTCGGCGGCCTGTTTGGCCTGAATATCCGAAACGGCTTGCTGGATTGCAGACAGACGGTAATCGGTGCCGGGATGGATCGCTGTATAGCCATTCAGCACGCTGGCCGGATAGCTGGTCGCCAGACGTTGCCAGAGAGCTGCTGCGCCATCGACCTTGTAACCGGCACGGGCAACCATGTACAGCGACAATTTATCGGCTGCCGCATCCAACTGTTGCGGGTATGGCTTGACGCCCGCCATGCCGTTCAAGGCCGCGGTATCTGGCCGCAAGCGGATCAGATTGTCGATCACACCGGTCATGGTGGCGGTGTTGCGTTGGCGGGCCGGATGGGTCAGCGTGTTGTGCGCCATTTCCTTGGCGATCACCAAGGCCAGTTCATCGTCGCTCTTGGTGAATTTCATCATGCCGCTGCTGATCAGCACGCGTCGGCCATCGGCATAACTGACCACATTCTCGGTGTTGCCGAGCTCTATGCCAAAGGCGCAGGCGCGAGTCAGCGGGATGTTCAAGATCTGGTTGCCGCCATTGCGCGCGATCGTGACCTTGATGCTATTGCGGCCATTCACCAGCGGGCCGAGCATCAAGGCAGTCTGGCGTTCGGCATCGGCTCCCGCCGGCACCGGCTTGTCCTGGATGGCTACCAGCAGATCGCCGCGTTGCAGGCCGACCTTGGCGGCGCCGCTGCCAGTGAGTACGCCAGTCACTTGCAGTTGATCGCTCAGGCCCAGGGCGCTTGCCGCTTCAATGAATTCAGCAGTATAGGAATATTTTGTCTTGGCGGTGAAGCCCAGCAGATTGCGCGCATTGTTTCTGCATAAGACGGCGTTGTTTACCAGCAAAGGAGCGGCGACGTCGTACAAGCGGTCTTGCATGCCGATCAAGGTTTTCAGTTCGGTCTGCTTCGGTGATGGCGTCAGCGCTACCGGCTTGGGAGGGGCCGGCGGCAGTTTGACGCTGGGTGTGGTGGAGGTACTACTCGGTTCCTGTGTCGCACAGGCCGCCAGCAACAGCACCGGCAATGCCAGCGCCGTATAACGCTTGACTCCTTGCCATCCGGCGCCGCGCGTCAAATTCATCAATCTCATTAATTTCTCCATCAATTTTTTCCGGTGCTGCCGAAGCCGCCTGCGCCGCGTTCGCTGCTCTCGAAATCTGCTACGACATTAAACTGGACACGAGCTACGGGCACAATGATTAATTGCGCCAGCCGTTCCATCGGGTTGAGGGTAAATTCGGTAGTGCCGCGGTTCCAGGTCGAAACCATCAGCTGACCCTGGTAATCAGAGTCGATCAGGCCGACCAGGTTCCCCAGCACGATGCCATGTTTGTGGCCGAGGCCGCTGCGCGGCAGGATCATTGCCGCATAAGCCGGGTCGCCGATATGAATCGCCAGGCCGGTCGGGATCAGATGGGTTTCACCGGGTTTGATCGTCAGCGCGGTGTCCAGGCAGGCGCGCAGGTCCAGGCCCGCACTGCCTTCGGTCGCATAAGCCGGCAATTGATCTTGCATGCGTGGGTCGAGAATTTTGACGTCGATGGTATTCATGGAATTTTGTAACAATCTATTAAGTGAAATGATAGGGCTAGGTATAGGTATAGCAAACATGACAGGAACAATCCCGCCCGGTGTTCGTCAAGCTACTTCTGATTTTCGCTGCCGACCGCGGGCGATGAAAGCCGCCGCGGAAAGTAGATGCTGATACAGATGCCAATGCAGATGCGCGGATGCTAACCAAGACGAGCGGCGATTGCAGCAATCAACTGGCGCGCCAGTTGTTGTTTGCCGGCGCGCGGCAGGCTTGTGTGGCCGTCGGTATCAAACAACACCAGCTGGTTATCGTCTTTGCCGAACGTGTCATGGCCGATATTGCCGACCAACAGCGGCACATTTTTCCTGATGCGTTTGGCTTCGCCATACTGCAGCAGGTGCTCCGATTCAGCCGCAAAACCGACACAGTAAGGCGCTTTCGCCAATGCTGCAACTGTTGCCAGAATATCCGGGTTTTGCTCGAACACCAGTTCGGGAGCGCTGCCGTCGGCATTTTTTTTCAGTTTTTGCGGGCTGGCATTGGCCACGCGCCAGTCAGCCACCGCCGCCACGGCGACGAAGACATCGGTGCGGCCATCGGTGGGGCCATTGGCGCCGGCCAGTTGCGCCATCACGATATCGTGCATTTGTTGCGCGGTCTGGACGCTGATACGGCGTACACCGTAGGGTGTAGTCAGTGCAGTCGGACCTGACACCAGGGTGACTTCCGCCCCGGCTTCGTAAGCTGCGCGGGCTACGGCGTAACCCATTTTTCCGGATGAAAGATTAGTGATGCCACGGACCGGATCGATCGGTTCGAAAGTAGGGCCGGCGGTCAGCAGCACGCGCTTGCCTTTGAGCAGCTTGGGTTGGAACGAAGCGATCACTTCTGTCAGCAACTGGTCCGCCTCCAGCATGCGGCCCATGCCGACTTCACCGCATGCCTGCTCGCCGGCATCGGGGCCAAGCAACTGAATGCCGTCCGCCAGCAATTGCGTCAGATTACGTTGAGTTGCCGGGTTTTGCCACATCTCGACATTCATCGCCGGCGCCACCAGCAAAGGCAAGGTGGCCTGGCGCGCCACGCACAGAGTCGACAACAAATCGTCGCAGGCGCCGTGCGCCAGCTTGAAGATGAAATCGGCGGAGCAGGGCGCGATGACGATGGCGTCGGCGTCGCGGGTGAGGTCGATGTGCGGCATGTTGTTGCCAATGCGCGCATCCCATTGATCGGTAAATACCGGCTTGCCGGACAGGCCCTGCATGGTAATCGGGGTAATGAAATGCATCGCCGCCGCGGTCATCACGACTTGTACCGATGCGCCCGCTTTGATCAGTGCGCGCGTGAATTCCGCCGCCTTGTAACAGGCGATGCCGCCGGTCAGTCCCAGCACGATTTTTTTACCAGCGAGATCCATGGTTACTCCTGGAAAGGTAAGGAGGGAGGGTGGCTGTGTCGCGTATTTCGCTTGTGTTTTGCTTATTAATTAATTACTTATTCACGCGACGCAACTCATCAATCACAAACAATACCGCACCGACGCAAATCGCGCTATCGGCGATGTTGAAAGCAGGCCAGTGCCAGTTACGCATATAGAAGTCGAGAAAATCGATCACATGGCCGTAGGCAATGCGGTCAACCACATTGCCGATGGCGCCGCCCAGTATCAATGCCAGCGCGGTGCAAAACATGCGCTGTCCGGCATGGCGTTTCAGCAGGAAAATGATGAACAGCGCGGCAGCGATGCCGAGCCCGGTAAACAGATAACGTTGCCAGCCTGATTCCGTAGACAGAAAGCTGAACGCGGCGCCTTTGTTATATATCAGCACCAGATTGAAGAACGAGGTCACTGCCTGCGATTCGCCATAGCTGAACAGGCGCACCACGGTGATCTTGGTCAGTTGATCGATCAGCAGCACCAGGGCGGCGATGGCAAGCCACGGCGCCAGGCCGTATTTGGAGGAAGATGAAGAATAAGATGAAGAAGATGAGGATGCAGCGCGTTTTTTAGTGGCCATATGGGTTTATCTGTTCTCGGCAGTGTGGCAAAAAAGTGCGCAGCTCGCGACATCGTGCCAGGACGAGTGCCAACTGCGCATGATCAACTTGCGTATGACTGATTTACTTCAGCGGTTCAGGCGAAATGCCGGTCTTCACCGTTGCCGAATAAATTGGCAACGCAGCGTCCGCACAGGCCCGGATGTTCCGGGTGGCTGCCGACGTCGGCCCGATAGTGCCAGCAACGTTCGCATTTTTGCTGCGCCGACGGCGTCACCAGGATCGCTTCTTCCGCTTCTGTCGCTACTTCAGAGACCGTTGCGCTGGAGGTGATCAGGACAAATTTCAGGTCGTCGCCCAGGCTGTTGAGCAGTGCATATTTTTCCGGACCAGCCTTGATCTCTACTTCCGCCTGCAGCGAGGAGCCGATACCGCCTGCAACCCGGACTTCTTCCAACTGCTTGGTGACATCGGCGCGCACGGCGCGTATGGCGCTGAATTTTTCGATCAGGGCTGCGGCGCCTTTGATTTCCGGCAGCGTGTAATAGGTCTGGGTGAAAATGGTTTCATCGCTGGCCGCAAAGGCTTCCGGGCTGGCGAAGAACGACCAGGCCTCTTCCGCCGTGAACGACAGCGTCGGCGCCATCACCCGCAGCAGCGCCTGGGTGATATGCCAGATCGCGGTTTGTGCCGAACGGCGCGCCGGCGAGCTGACGCCGCTGGTGTACAGACGATCTTTCAAGATGTCGAGATAGAAACCACCCAGGTCTTCCGAGCAGTACATCTGCAGTTTCGAGATCACCGGATGGAACTCGTAAGTCTCGTAATGCTGCAAGATATCGGCTTGCAGGCGGGCCATGCTGGCGATCGCATAACGATCGATTTCCAGCAGATCGGCGATCGGCACCGCATCCTTCAAAGGATCGAAGTCGGAAGTATTCGCCAGCAGGAAGCGCAGGGTGTTGCGGATGCGGCGATACGATTCTGTGACTCGCTTCAAGATCTCGTCGGAGATCGTGATCTCACCCGAATAATCGCTGGCAGCTACCCACAGGCGCAGGATTTCCGCGCCCAGCGAGTCCGCCACCTTTTGCGGCTCGACGCCGTTCTTCAGCGACTTCGACATCTTGCGGCCTTCGCCGTCGACCACAAAACCGTGCGTCAGCAACGCGTTATAAGGCGCGCGGCCATTCAGCATGGCCGAGGTCAGCAGGGAAGAATGGAACCAGCCGCGATGCTGGTCCGAACCTTCCAGATACAGGTCGGCCGGGAATTGCGACTGGCTGGCGTGCGAGCCGCGCAATACAGTCTGATGGGTAGTGCCGGAATCGAACCAGACATCCAGCGTGTCTTTATTCTTGATGTAGTTGACGGCGTCGTCGCCCAGCAATTCTTTCGGGTCCAGCGCTTGCCACGCTTCGATCCCGCTTTGCTCGATGCGCTGGGCGATTTGTTCCAGCAATTCCGGTGTGCGCGGATGCAACTGGCCGGTTTCCTTGTGCACGAAGAACGCCATCGGCACGCCCCATTGGCGTTGGCGCGACAAGGTCCAGTCAGGACGGTTGGCGATCATGCCATGCAAACGCGCCTTGCCCCAGCTTGGGAAGAACGCGGTTTCTTCAATTGCTTGCAAGGCAGTGCTGCGCAAGCTTGGATGGCCGTCTTTCGGCAGGTTGTCCATGCTGGCGAACCACTGTGAAGTGGCGCGGTAGACGATCGGCGTCTTGTGCCGCCAGCAATGCATATAGCTGTGATCGAACATGACCAGCTTGAACAGCGCGCCAACTTCCTCCAGCTTGCCGCAGATCGGCTTGGAGGCTTCCCAGATGGTCATGCCGGCAAAGAACGGCAGCCAGGAAGCAAACTTGCCGTCGCCCATGACCGGGCTGATGATGTCGGCGTCCTTCATGCCATGCGCTTTGCATGAGATAAAGTCTTCGATGCCGTAGGCCGGCGCCGAGTGGACGATGCCGGTGCCGCTGTCGGTGGTAACGTAGTCGCCCAGGTAGACCGGCGACAGGCGGTCATAGCCAGCGTCGGCGGCGGCCAGCGGATGTTTGAAATTGATCAGCGCCAGCGCTTCGCCTTTGCAACTGGCGATAACCTTGCCTTCGAGACCGAAACGTTGCAGGCAATCCTCGACCAGGTCTTGCGCCAGGATCAGCAGCAAGGGGGCGCCGTTGCGCGCGGTCTGCACCAGCGCGTAGTCGACTTCCGGGTGGACGTTGAGGGCCTGGTTGGAGGGGATGGTCCACGGCGTGGTAGTCCAGATGACGACATAACCTTGATCGGTCGGCAGCGACGCCAGGCCGAACGCAGCGGCGATTTTTTCCGGCTCGGCAAACGGGAAGCCGACATCGATGGAAGGATCGCGCTTGTCCTGGTATTCGACTTCTGCTTCAGCCAGAGCCGAACCGCAATCAAAACACCAGTTGACCGGCTTCAGACCGCGATACACATAACCTTTTTCCAGGATAGTGCCGAGCGCGCGCAGCTCGTCGGCTTCGTTGCCGAAGGCCATGGTCTTGTATGGGTTGTCCCATTCGCCCAGCACACCGAGGCGGATGAAGTCTTTGCGTTGCAGATCGATCTGTTCATTAGCGTAAGCGCGCGCCTTGGCCTGCACTTCCGCCACCGGCAGGTTCTTGCCGTATTTCTTTTCGATCTGGATCTCGATCGGCATGCCGTGGCAATCCCAGCCCGGCACGTAAGGCGCATCGAAGCCGGCCATGTTGCGGGCCTTGACGATCATGTCCTTGAGGATCTTGTTGACGGCGTGGCCCAGGTGGATTTCACCATTGGCGTACGGCGGGCCGTCATGCAGGATGAATTTCGGGCGGCCCTTGGAGGCTTTGCGAATCCGTTCGTAGACTTTCTTTTCCTGCCATTGCTTGACCCATTGCGGCTCGCGCTTGGCCAGATCGCCGCGCATCGGGAAGGCCGTTTCGGTCATGTTGACCGGGTATTTGCTTTGCGGCTTGCCTTGTGGCTTATTCGGCAATTTCGCTGCTTTATTGTTTTCTGGTTTGCTGGTCTGATCGGACATAATTTTCTTCAATGGAATTCAGTGGAGCCAGGCGCAGGCGGAGCGCGTTAAGTTAAACTGGCACTAGCGTTATCAGGGTAAAGCGACGGTGCAGCGTCAAATTCGGTCTGTCGCGGAAGTTGGCACATGCGCAGCTGCAGCGTCTTGCTGGCCGAAATATGCGCGCGCATTGCTGACGTCGCGCGCAATCGCGGCAGTCAAGGTCGGCAAGTCGACATATTTCTCTTCGTCGCGCAGTTTTTGCAAAAACTCAACCCTTATCAATTTGCCGTAGCAATCGCCGGCAAAGTCGAGAATATAACTTTCCAGCAGCACCCGGCCGCTGTCGTCCACGGTAGGACGAATACCAATGCTGGCCACCGCCGGCAAAGGCTGTTCGGCCAGGCCATGTACTTTGACGGTAAAAATGCCAGACAAGGCCGGGAGCTTATGGTTAACCCGCAGGTTCAAGGTCGGGAAGCCGATAGTGCGGCCCAGTTTCTTGCCATGCACCACATGCCCAGAGATCGCATACGGATGGCCCAGCAATGCTCGCGCATGGCTGAAATCGCCGGCCGCCAGCGCGGCGCGCACCGCCGACGATGATACTCGCGCACCTTCATTCATGACCGTCGGCAGGGTTTCGACATGGAAGCCGTATTTCTTGCCAGCCTCGATCAGGGTGGCGATATTGCCGGCGCGGCGCGCGCCAAAGCAAAAATCTTCGCCGACCATCAGCCATTTCACGTGCAAGCCTTCAACCAGCACTTTCTCAATGAAATCCTGAGGCGACATGGCCGCAAAACTGGCGTTGAAGTGTTCGACAATCACGCGATCGATGCCGGCCTGCGACAGCGACTGCAGCTTGTCGCGCAGGTTGGCGACGCGGGTCGGCATATTGGCCGGTTGTCCGGCGCGTTGCGCGAAAAATTCACGCGGGTGCGGCTCGAACGTCATCACCGCAGCATCCAGCCCCAGTTCCGTGGCGGCCTTGCGGACGTGCGCGAGCAGCACCTGATGGCCGCGATGCACGCCATCGAAGTTGCCGATAGTGAGCGCGCAAGGGGCGCGCGATTCGGCGTTGGGAAGTCCGCGAAATACCTTCATTGAAGTGACCGGAATATTTATTGCAAAAACCTTGGATTATAAATGCTTTCGACGTTTTACCCTTGCCCAGAAGTCGAACGGCAGCGGATTGCGTGGTTTTTAATTGATAAAACAGCTATTTTATTGAAATTTGGATACTGATTGACGCATTGACGAATCATTGAAGAATAATAACGCCAAAAAAAATCGCCCCTGAGGGCGATTTGTCGTCAGACAATCAAACCTCGGCTAATTTAGCCCTGTTTGTTGCCGCCCAGCAGGCCGCCCAGCAAACCACCCAGATCCAGGCCGCCGGCAGGCGCGCTGGCGTTGCCTTGTGGTGTCAGTTTGTCTACCAGGCCAGGCAAGATCTCTGACAGATGACCGGCTGCTTCGCTCGGTGAAATCCCTGCCGCTTGCGCCAGTTCTTCCAGATGGCCGCCACCCAGCGCTTGTTGTACCTGATCCGGCGTAATCGCCTGATTCGCTCCGTTACCTATCCACGACTGCGCAACCTGGCCCAGGCCGGCGCCTTCGAACGCGCTGAGCAAGCCGCCCAGGCCGCCGGCAGCGCCGCCAGCGCCACCTTGTTTAGTCAGCAAACCAATTGCTGCCTGGATCAACAGGGCTTTCGGATCGTTCGCTTGCTGTTGGCCGCCACCGATTGCGCCAAGTACCGAATCCAGCAGTCCCATAATATTCTCCTGAGTAAATAATGCGTAATTAATGCGTAATAAAGCGTCAGCCATCAAGGCCAGTTGTTACTTCGTAGGCGAAGCGTTGAAAGGATTAATCTTACAACGCGGCAAGAGCTTTGAGTAGTTGCGAAACTGAAAACGATTGTGTCTTGAGAGCGTTTATCATTCTAGCCAGGGTTTTTATTTTTGCTTAGAACAAATTGTAGGATCGATAGAGGCACAGTAGAGCTTACCGGGCTTACATTTATTTCGGGCTTACATCTCGCCCCAAACCGCATTGATCGCTGCCAGCGCCGCCAAACCAGCGGTTTCGGTACGCAGAATCCTTGGCCCCATCGACAACATCAGCGCGCCCTGGCTACAGGCCAGATTTTCTTCCGCCTCTGTGAATCCGCCCTCGGGGCCGATCAACAGCGCCAATGCTTGCGGTGGATGATGGCGCGCCCAGTCCGACAGCGATTGCTCACCGCGTGGCGACAGCAGGACGCGCTTATGCAAATCCTGTTGCTGGGCCCAGTCGTTGAAAGGGCTGAGAGTGGCGAGGGTGGGCAGGCGGTTACGCCCGCTTTGTTCAGCAGCGGCGATGATCACCGCTTGCCAGTGGTTTTGTTTTTTCTCGGCGCGTTCGCTGCTGAGGCGCACTACGCAGCGCTGCGCCGCCAGCGGTTGAATCGCGGCGACGCCGAGTTCGACAGCTTTTTCGATGATCCAATCCAGTTTCGACGATTCCGGCAAAGCCTGGGCCAGCGTGATCGCATACGGCAGCTCGGCCTCGCGCGGTGAAAAGGTCTTGATCTCGACGTTGACGCGTTTTTTTTCGATGCTGCTGATGGTCGCGGTGTATTCGCCGCCTTCGCCGTTGAACAAGGTGATTGGCGCGGCCGGCCCTAGGCGCAGTACCAGCAGGTGATGGGCGACTGCTTCCGGCAAAACCAGCAACTGGCCGATTTCGAGCGGGGTGGAGACATAGAAACGAGGCATGGAATGAAAAAATCCTTAATCAATAAGTCATGCAGGCAGCAGTCAGCAAGCCCAAGCCAAGACTGACTGTACCAAGAAAGATGCCGGATGCGATTTTGTTTTCGGGAATATCTTCCAGCAGCGTCGGCAACAATAGCTTGACGATCAAGAAAGCCAGCAATTGCGCGATTAACGCGACCACTCCCCACACCAGCATATCCAGCAGGTTGACGCTATTCGAAATAGCGGAAGCCAGGGCCACGATATAACCCAGCAAAGCACCGGCCAGGCTGGCAGCGGCAGCGTGATTGCCGGCGCGGATCAAGGCTAGCTCGTGGTAGGGCGTGATAAAAATATAGATCACAAAAAACACTGCCACCAACAGTAGTGCTAAGCCGAAGTGGGATAAAAAGGCTGGCAGGCCGATGGGTAAAAAGCTCATAGGTCAGTGCTCCTGATAGCTGGGGGTGCTTGTGTCGTTCAAGGTTGCGGATTGATCGTCAGTCAACAAAATAATGCGGTACAAAGCGGCTGGTATCTTTGGTAATCAGCGATACATCTTCGCGGATGCCGATGCCGGCTGGAGCATCCCCTACCACCCACGAGCCGATGGAAGTGTAGGCCGGCGTAATGCCGTCGTCGAATTTCGGTTGCGGCGCGAAAGCCTGATAGATATAACCCTCGGCGCCGTATTGCCCTGGCTGATGGTGGACTTCGCCGCCGGCATAGATCGTGATGTTTTCGCCTTCGCGCGAGTACAGTGGCTTTTTGACGAAGTCGCCGCTGATACGCCAGGCATCGAAAAAGGCCGGTAACAGATTGGGGTGACCGGGAAACAATTCCCATAGCACCGGCAAAATGGCCTTGTTAGACAGCACCATTTTCCAGGCTGGTTCGATCAGGCGCAGCGGGCGCGCCAGCAGATGTTCTGCGAACGCTTCACGGCACAGCCATTCCCACGGATAGAGCTTGAACAGGTTGGCTATCTTCAGATCGAAGTCGTCGACAAATTCGGCATGCTGCTGGTCCCAGCCGATATTTTCTATCGCCAGCTGTTTGGTGGCGAAGCCGGCCTGGATCGCGGTATCGCGTAAATAGGACAGGTTGCCTTCGTCTTCTTCATGGCCGCCGATGCAGGCAAAGTGCAACAAGCCCTTGCTGCGATGGTCGCTGGCTAGTGTCTGCCATTGGGCGATCAGTTTTTCATGGATCGAGTTGAATTGATCGGCTTGCGGGAATACGTCTTGCAGCCAATACCACTGCGCTACGCTGGATTCGACCAGGCCGGTCGGGGTATCTGCGTTGTACTCCAGCATTTTGGGCGGATTATGACCGTCCCAGGACAGGTCGAAGCGTCCGTACAGGGAGAACTCTTTTTCGCGCCAGCTTTCTTCAACCAGCGCCCAGAACGGCTGCGGAATGGCGAACTGTTGCAGCCGTTCGTGCGCGATCACATGCTCGACCGCTTGCAAAGCCATCTGGTGCAATTCGCTGGTGGCGTCTTCGACCGCATCGATTTGCGCCGCAGTGAAGCGATAGGCATAGCGCTCATCCCAATACAGATCGTCAATCGAGTGATAGCTGAAGCCAAGCGATTCGAATTGCGCCTGCCAGTTGGCGCGCGGAGTCAGGTTTTCGCGGATCATATTTAACCGGCCCTAACCGCCGGCGGAAGAAATGTGGGCGCCGCCGAAACCGCCGCGCGACACGCTGCGGCCGACCGAATGATTGCTGCTTTCGGCGCCCGCCAGGCCAAAGCTGTTGCCGCCGCCGCGTGCGCTGCGCTGCGCGCTTTCGCGGGCGCCCTCGTCATAGCTAGGGCCGTAGTAGCGGCCATAGTAGCCGCTGTGGCCGCCGGAACTGGCGCCCGACGCCGGCTGGCAAAGCTCAGGACGCGCCCAGTCTTTCTTGCAATCTTCCTGGCTGGCGTATTCGTCGCGCGCTTGCCTGGGGCTGCAGCCGGCCAGTAGCGCCGACGCCGCCAGCACCAGCGGCACAGCGTGGCTCTTTCTGGCCGGCGGAGCGGCAGGTGCGGGGGGTTGCTTCAAAAGACCGGTGGGTGGCAAGACGCTCTCCAAATCAGGCAACGATGAATTTGCAACAACAAACTAAGCGCCCAGATTCTGCACGAAATTGGGTAAGGCGAATAGTGCCGAATGGACATTTTCGTTGTAGTACTGGAGTTCGCCCACAGCCCTATCCCCTAAGCGGCATGCTATCGCATGGCTATCCAGCCGCAGCGGATCGAGACTGTCGCTGGCAATCGCCATGCCCCACAGCGCGCCATATAGCGGCACATGCACGGTATAGGGATGGACCTGGCTGAACACGCTGTTGAGACGCTGGCGCAGCAACGCGAATCGTTGCGGATGGTGGAACGGGCTGCCCAGATGCATCACCAATGCGCCGCCCGGGTTGAGCAAGGCGCGGCAGGCTTGCAGGAATTCCGAGGTATAGCAATCGGCTGCCAGCGCGCTACCGTTCGCACCTTGCGGGTCGGTCAGGTCGAGCAAGATCAAATCGTAGAGCTGCTGCTGGTCAGTGGCGGCGTTGGCTGCTTCCTGTACGTAGGCAAAACCATCCTGGGCGACGTGGCGGACACGCGGGTCGTCCAGCGCGCCCTGATGGATTTGTTGCAGGTGCAGACGCGCCAGCTGGATCACCATCGGATCGAGTTCGCACAGCGTGATCTGTTCGATCGACGGATGCTTGAGCAGTTCTTCGCTGCTGCCGCCGTCGCCGCCGCCGATAATCAAGGCGCGGCGCGGGCCAGGGTGGCTGAGCGCAGCCGGATGGACCAGGCATTCATGGTAGAAAAATTCATCGCGCTCCGATGTCATGAAAACGCCGTCCAGCCGCATTACCTTGCCGAATTCCGCGGAATCAGCAATTTCTATGTGCTGGAACGGCGATTGCATTTGTGCCAGCGGCGGCGCCAACTGCGTGCCATAAGCGGTATGTGGCGTGAGCTGCTCCAGCGCCAAGGTCTGGTCGCTGGCGCCGCTGCCGCGCTGCAAGCGATGGGTCTGCCATCGGGCCGGTGCAAAGCTGCTGATCAGGGTATCCAGCAAAGCGCTGGCCTTGGCGCTGTTATCTTCCGTGAAATTGCATACATACACATCCAGAGTCACCGCCTGGCGTTCGGGCCAGGTATGGATCGCCAGATGCGATTCGGCCAGCAGCAAGGCGCAGGTAACGCCGGCAGGGCTGCCGTCGGCGCTCTGAAAGGGGTGGAATTTTTCGCCGACGATAGTCAAGCCTGAGCGCAGCGTTTGCTCCACCACAAACTGGCGCAATCTGACCGGATCGAGCAATAAGGCTGGGGGGCAGCGGCAGTCGTAACAGTCGGCCGTCAGATGTAAACCTTGCATGGTGAGATCAGTGCTGAAATTAATGCTGTTTATTGCGGGTAGATAAGTCGATATGAAAATCACAATAAAACCATGCGATTCAACTTCGATGCGCTTGCGTGCTGTATGCGATGCGGCAGCATTTTACTGCCCATTTGCCCCCGCAACACAGGACAGATAAGCGGATTTGAACCGGGATCGGCCGCATTTTGGTAAAATATCGGCCTTTGTGGGCTGTTCTGACGCTCTTCGCCCGCCAACCGCTTGTTAAAGCCGATCTTCAATTGATGTTCGACTGATTTTCAACTGATTCCTTAACCGTTGCCAACCGCTCCCACCATGACTTCCACACTCCCGACTACCAAGATGGCCAATGCAATCCGTGCGCTGGCAATGGACGCTGTACAAAAAGCTAATTCCGGCCATCCCGGCATGCCGATGGGCATGGCGGAAATTGCAGTCGCCTTGTGGGCCAAACATTACCGTCACAATCCAAGCAATCCGCATTGGTTCAATCGTGACCGGTTTGTATTGTCAAACGGTCATGGTTCGATGTTGCAATACGCCTTGCTGCACCTGACCGGCTACGATCTGCCGATGGACGAGTTGCGCAATTTCCGTCAGATGCATTCGAAGACGCCGGGCCATCCTGAAGTCGACGTCACGCCTGGCATAGAAACCACTACCGGCCCGCTGGGTCAGGGTTTGACCAACGCCGTCGGCATGGCTTTGGCGGAAAAACTGCTGGCAGCGGAATTCAACCGCTCCGGCTTCCCGGTGGTTGACCATCACACTTACACATTCGTCGGCGACGGCTGCCTGATGGAAGGCATTTCGCACGAGGCTTGCTCGCTGGCCGGCACACTGCGCCTGTCGAAACTGGTCGTGCTCTACGATGATAACGGTATCTCGATCGACGGCCATGTCGAAGGCTGGTTCAAGGACGATACCCCGAAGCGTTTCGAAGCCTACGGCTGGAACGTGATCCGCGCCGTCGACGGCCACAATGTGGAAGCCGTCAACGCTGCGATCCATCAAGCCAAATTGTCCGACAAGCCAACCCTGATCTGCTGCAAGACCGTGATCGGCAAGGGTTCGCCGAACCTGGCCGGTACCGACAAGGTGCACGGCGCCGCATTGGGCGACAAGGAAATCGCCGCTGCGCGCGAGGCCCTGGGTTGGAACTACGCACCGTTCGAAATCCCTGCCGACGTTTATGCCGCATGGGACGCTAAGCCGCAAGGCAAGCAATTCGAAGGCGACTGGAATGCACTGTTCGCCAGCTACGCTGCCGAATATCCGCAGTTAGCCAGCGAGTTCACCCGCCGCATGAAGGGCGAGCTGCCGGGCAATTTCGAAGAAACCGTGAGTGCATACATCGCCAGCTGCGTCGAAAAGAAGGAAACCATCGCTACCCGCAAAGCCAGCCAGAACGCGATCCAGGCACTGGCGCCGGTGCTGCCGGAATTCCTCGGCGGTTCGGCCGACCTGACCGGTTCCAACCTGACCAACTGGAAAGAAAGCGTGGCAGTACGCGCTGACCAGCCGGGCAACCATATCAATTACGGCGTGCGCGAATTCGGCATGAGCGCGATGATGAACGGTATCGCTCTGCATGGCGGCTACATCCCGTTCGGCGCGACTTTCCTGACTTTCTCCGATTACAGCCGAAACGCTTTGCGTATGGCGTCGCTGATGAAGATCCGTTCGATCTTCGTGTTCACCCATGACTCGATCGGCCTGGGCGAAGACGGCCCGACTCACCAATCGGTGGAACATGTATCGAGCCTGCGTTTGATTCCGCAACTGGATAACTGGCGTCCATGCGACACGGTTGAATCGGCGGTGGCGTGGCAACAAGCGGTGCAACGCAAGAACGGCCCAAGCACGCTGATTTTCTCGCGTCAGAATTTGCAATATCAGGAGCGCGACGCCGCGCAAATCGCTGACATCAAGCGCGGTGCTTATGTCTTGAAAGATGCGGCCGACGCCAAGGCGATCCTGATCGCTACCGGTTCTGAAGTGGAACTGGCGATGCAGGCTGCGGCAGCACTGGCGCAGGAAGGTATTGCGGTACGTGTGGTGTCGATGCCTTGCGCCGATGTTTTCGACCGCCAGGAATCGGCTTATAAAGCCAGCGTATTGCAGCGCGGTTTGCCGCGCGTGGCGATCGAAGCCGGCGTCACTGCGTTCTGGCACAAGTATGTCGGCCTGGAAGGCGCTGTGGTCGGCATCGATACATTCGGCGAATCGGCTCCGGCCGGTGTGTTGTTCAAACATTTCGGCTTCACTGTTGAAAACGTCGTCGCCAAGACCAAGTTGATACTGGCATGAACGTAAGAGAAGTAAAAAAAGCTAGAGGTCTCGACATCACCAATATCGTTGGCGATGTCGTCATCCGCCGCGCCACCGTGGCCGACGCCGGGGTGATTGCCGCAGTGCGCATCGATAGCTGGCGCGCCACTTATCGCGGGATTATTCCGGATGACTATCTGGATGGCATGAAGGTTGAAGACAGCACCGCCATCTGGAGCCGCATCCTGTCGGCGACGTCGAGTGCGGCCAATGTGTTTGTGGCTGAAGTCGACGGTGAAGTGCTGGGTTTTGCGGCCGGCATGACGCTTGCCGAAGCCAAGCTCGGTTACGATTCCGAGCTGACCGCGATTTATCTGGAGCCGTCGGTGCAGCGGGCCGGCATCGGCCGCCGTCTGGTCGCGCATGTGGCGGCAACGCTGGCCAGCGCCGGCGCCAATAACATGCTGGTGTGGGTGCTGGCGGAAAATCGCCAGGCGCGGCAGTTCTACGAGATGCTGGGGGCCGAACTGTTGGTTGAGCAGCCGTTCAGCTGGGATGGATTGGATTTGCAGGAAGCCGGCTACGGTTGGCGTACCATCAGGGTCAATTGAAGCGTTAGTATTTGTGATGCAATTGAAACGAATTTATTGTTAATACCTTAGGAGAAAACCATGACTATTCGCGTCGCCATCAATGGCTATGGCCGCATCGGCCGCAACATCCTTCGCGCCCATTACGAAGGCGGCAAAAAGCATGACATCGAGATCGTTGCCATCAACGACCTCGGCGACTCAAAAACCAATGCTCACCTGACCCAGTACGATACCGCCCACGGCAAGTTCCCTGGCAGCGTGACTGTCGACGGCGATTTCATCGTGGTCAATGGCGATCGCATCAAGGTATTGGCACAACGCAACCCGGCCGAATTGCCATGGGGTGAGTTGGGCGTTGACGTCGTGCTGGAGTGCACCGGCTTCTTCACCACCAAGGAAAAGGCTAGCGCCCATATCAAGGGCGGCGCCAAGAAAGTCATCATCTCCGCACCGGGCGGCAAAGACGTCGACGCTACCGTTGTTTTCGGCGTCAACCACGGCGTACTGAAAGCCAGCGATACCGTGATTTCCAACGCTTCTTGCACCACCAACTGCCTGGCGCCGCTGGTCAAGCCGTTGAACGACAAGATCGGTGTGTTGAACGGCCTGATGACTACCGTCCACTCCTACACCAACGACCAGGTGCTGACTGACGTTTATCACGAAGATCTGCGCCGCGCCCGTTCCGCCACCATGAGCATGATCCCGGCCAAGACCGGCGCTGCTGCGGCGGTCGGCCTGGTGTTGCCTGAACTGAACGGCAAGCTGGACGGTTTTGCGATTCGCGTGCCTACCATCAACGTCTCGCTGGTCGATTTGTCGTTCGTCGCTGCACGCGACACCACTGTTGATGAAGTCAATGCAATCATGAAAGATGCATCGGAAAACGGCGCATTGAAGGGTTTGCTGACTTACAACACTGAGCCACTGGTTTCGGTCGATTTCAACCACAATCCGGCTTCGTCGAACTTTGACTCGACGCTGACCAAGGTTTCCGGCCGTCTGGTAAAAGTGTCGAGCTGGTACGACAATGAGTGGGGTTTCTCGAACCGCATGCTGGACACTACGGTTGCACTGGTTAACGCCAAGTAATTCGCCAAGTAAATCAGTCATCGCTAGTAGAAACGCCCCGCTGTTCGGGGCGTTTTTTTATGGCTGTCATTTTCCAGGCTGCTTGCGCTCGGCTTCGGGCTGATCTGGTCTGGGGTATAGTGGGTTGGTGACGATTGATTCAACTCAATTGAGGGGCCGACATGACAAGCACTGAAGATAGCCAAGGCGATTTCGAAACGATTGCCCGTTCAACGGTACCTTCCGATCTGGAGATCATCAAGGCCTTGCTGGAGTCTGAGAGGATACCGGCGTTTATCGTCGATGGCGGCATCAACCAGGTGTATTCCCTGATTGCGGTGGCGACCGGCGGTGCGCGGCTGCAAGTGGCGTCCAGGCACGTCAAGGCCGCCAGGCAGATCCTGACGGCTTTCGAGGCCGGACAACTGACGCTGGACGACGACGTTGATGTCGCTGACGAAGAGCCCGATCCAGCCCCGGATAAACGCAGAGGCCGTGCTTTTGGCGCTGCTATATTGGTGTTTCTGGGCGGCGGCTAAAGCTTTAGTCCTTATGCGTTGGCGACTCTGAAAGTTTCGGCCCACAACTGCTTCACCACCGAGATTTCGGCGGCTATGCGGGTCGCTGTCACGCGTGCTCTTTCTTCCCCCTGCAAGCGGCCTTGATGCTGCAGTTTACGGAAAGTCCGGTAAGCGTCAGCCACCGCGTTGGCCAATACGGCATCAATCAAGCCCAGTTCCCCGCATAGTTTCAACAAGGCGATATTGCCGATATCCGCGGTCAGCTGCGGATAGGCGGCGGCATGTCGCAAGATCAGGAATTGCACCAGGAATTCGATGTCGATCATGCCGCCGGCATCGTGCTTGAGATCGAAACGATCGCTGCGGCTCGGGTGGGCGTCGCGCATTTTCTGGCGCATATCCAGCACTTCGCTTTGCAGCTGTTGCGCATCGCGCACCTGGCGCAGTACTTCTACTCGCAGGGTTTCGAAGCGTTCGCCGATGGCGGCGTCGCCGGCGCAGAAACGGGCCCGGGTCAGAGCCTGGTGCTCCCATAACCAGGCCGATTTGCGCTGGTATTTTTCGAATTTTCCGAACGACGACACCAGCAGGCCGCTGGCGCCATCGGGGCGCAACGCAATGTCGATATCGAACAAAATGCCGGCCGGCGTATGGCTGGTCATCCATGTAATGAAACGCTGCGCCAGCTTGGCGTAGAGGGCGGGGCCGTCCTGGTCGTCATCCTCATACAGGAACACCACGTCCAGGTCGGAGACATAACCGAGTTCCTTGCCGCCCAGTTTGCCGTAGGCGATGACGGTGAACAGCGGTGTCTCGCGATGCCGGCCCGGCATCACGTTCCAGATGGCTTGTACCGTGGCGGCTACCAGGATGTCGGCCAGAATTGACAGATGATCGGCCAGCGCCTCAACGCTAAGCATGCCTTCCAGATCCTGCGCCAACAGGCGGAATTGCTGCGCATGGTGCATTTCGCGCAGCATATCCATCTGCCGTTCGGTGTCGCCGGGAGCAGTCTCCAGCTGACGCCGGCATTCCTGCGCAAACACCGGCCAGTCCGGCGCCGCGTTCAGGCTGCGCGGATCCAGCAGTTCGTCCAGCAGGATAGGGTGCTGGGTCAGGTATTTGGCGGCCCAGTCGCTGGCGCTGATCATGCGGATCACGCGGTGCAGGGTAGCAGGATATTCGGTCAGCAGCGCCAGATAGGCGGCACGACGCGCAATCGCCTCCAGAAAATCCAGCAAACGGCTGAGAGTAGGCAGGTGGCGCTCGGGTTCGGGAATAGCGGCAACCGCCGGCAGCGCGGCATTGACCAGTGCCAGCAGGCGCGCGCGGCTGGCTACCGGCAGGTTTTGCACCCGCGTCGATTGCCAGGTGGTGGCCAGCCGTTGCGCCGCCGCCGAGGCATCGGAGAAGCCGCAATGGGTCAATACCAGGGCAATTGTTTCGCGGCTGTCGGTTTCGCTTAGCGTATGCAGCACATTGTCGCAGTCGTCCCAGTCCTTCTGGCTGGGGCTGCCATGCTGCTTGTCCTTGAAGATATCGTCGAACTGGTCGTCGACCAGGGTGCGATGCTGGTCAAGCACTTGCATCAATGAGGGCACGTCGGCAAAACCCATGGTCTGGGCGATGATCAGGCAATCCGCCTGGTTGGTGGGGAAAGTATGGGTTTGCGCATCGTCCAGGTATTGCAGCCGGTGTTCCAGGTTGCGCAGGAAATCATAGGCTGCCAGCAGTTTATCGACTACCTCGGCGTCCAGCAGGTTTTTAGCAGCCAGGGTGCGCAGCGTGGCGCGGGTGGAGCGATCCCGCAGATCGCCATCGCGGCCGCCGCGAATCAGTTGGAACACCTGCGCCAGGAACTCGATTTCACGGATCCCGCCGCGCCCCAGCTTGACGTTGTTGCTGCGCTCCGGATGCAGCGCTTCCAGGCGTTTTACTTCTGTGCGGATTTGCGCATGCATGGAGCGCATGGCGTCGATCGAGCCGTAATCGAGGTAACGCCGGAATACGAACGGCCGGCTGATGTTTTCCAAAGTGGCGATATCTTCCGGGCGGCCGGTCAGGGCGCGGGCTTTGCACCAGGCATAACGCTCCCATTCCCGGCCTTGGGTCACCAGATAGGTCTCGACCATATTAAAGCTGGCGACCAGCGGCCCTGAAGCGCCATTCGGCCGTAGCGCCATGTCGACCCGGAAGGTGAAGCCGTCTTCGGTGATCTCAGACAGCGCGCCGATCAGCTTTTTGCCGAGCCGGGTAAAGAACTCATGATTCGACAGGGAGCGTTGGTCGGCGTTGGTGGTTTTGGTATCGCCATCTTCCGCATACGTGAAAATCAGATCGATGTCGGAAGAAACATTGAGTTCGCAACCGCCCAGCTTGCCCATGCCCAATACCAGCAATTCCTGCGGCTGGCCCGATTCTTCGCCCTGCGGCGTACCGTGCAGCGCGACCATGTCGGCAGTCAGCGCAGCCAAGTGGGTTTGCACCGCAAATTCGGCGAAAGCGGTGACTGCGCTCACCACTTCATCCAGATCGGCCAGCCCGCGCAAATCGCGTTCTATCAGGGTGCACACCAGCAGGTTGCGCAGGCGGCGCATGGCGCGCGGCAAGGGCATGCCGGAATCTGTTTCTTTTTGTAACAGTTGACTAAGCAGCATCGGGCCGACGGTTAATCTTGTCATCGGCTTGGCCAACTCTGCGATTTGTCCGGCGCGCCCGGCTTCGGCATTGACCCAGCGTGAGAAATAGCGCGAGGCAGCGGTACTGCTTAATAAGGATGGAGTCACAGGGATAGGGTCACGGGTTTAAAGGATAATTGGCGCAAAATTCAAAGAAAATGGGAAGCTCGACAGGAAGCTTAATCACGGCCTTTTTGTTTTTTTAGCTAAGCACATGCTGATCCATGCGAACATATGGTCTGGCAGCTAGTCGAACATCAACAGCTTGCCAATCTGGAATCGATCAGATGCAGCCGATTTATTTTACTTCCTATCCCTGGTCAGTTGGGGACAGAGCGCAGAGTAACTCGCCGCACGTTTGGTTTGGCGGCTCCTGAATTCTGTTTCACAATGATTAATTTTACCCATTCTGATTGATGTTGGAAGAACAAGCAAAAATTCCGCCGCCGGCTAGCAAACTTGCCATCTGCTGGCGCGCCGGAATTGCCACTTACAAACACCTCAACCTGGTTACCCATCACCTGCTGGGCGCCTTGCTGACGCTGTTGATCGTGGCGTATTTCCTGTTTTGCGGACTATTCCTGGGTTTGCGCTATGTGGTGTTGCCGAATGTCGGCTACTACAAGGCAGAGATTGAGCAAATCGTTAGCAAAGAGGTAGGCAACCCGATTTCGATAGGCGCGATCCAGGCGTCCTGGCATGGCTTGCAGCCGCACCTGGTACTGGGTAACGTGGTGGTTCACGACAAAGGCGGCAAGCCAGCGCTGACTTTACCGCAGGTGGCGGCCACTATTTCCTGGCGTTCGGCGCTGGTGGGCGGCGTCAGGCTGGCCACGCTGGAGATTGACAAGCCTGATCTGCAAGTCGAGCGCGATCCTCAGGGCAATCTGTTTGTCGCCGGCATTCTGGTCAATTCCAAGCAGGAAAATGACGGCGCTGGCGCCGAGTGGCTGCTGTCTCAGCACAAGGTGGTGATTCGTGACGGCCAGTTGCGTTGGCGCGACGATCTGCGCAAAGCGCCTGAGCTGACCCTGACCAATATCGATCTGGTGCTGCAGAATCGCTGGCGCCGCCACCAATTGTCGGTGCGGGCGACGCCGCCGGCGTCATTTGCCGCGCCGCTGGACGTGCGAGCGGATTTCGTCCATCCGGTATTTGCCCGCAAGAAGGCCGATATCAAGCGCTGGATCGGCACCCTCTATGCCAATTTGCAAGATACCGATCTGGCGGTGTGGAAGCCGTACTTCGACTATCCCTTTGAAGTCAATCAAGGCAAGGGCGCGGTGCAAGCCTGGCTCGATCTGGATCATGCCAAGGTGCGTAACTTTACCGCCGATCTGCAACTGAACGGTCTGGCCGTACGCTTGCGGCCCGACTTGCAGCCACTGGCATTAGAGAACGTCAGCGGGCGTATATCTGCGCATGAAGAACTGGGGCCGGCGCCAGAAGATGGCGCGCCGACCTTCGGTGCTCACGGCCATGCCGTCACGTTTACCAATTTTTCCCTGAAAACGGCTGACGGCTTGAGTTTGCCGCGGACTACCATCAGCGAATCCTATCTGCCTGCGCAGGGCAAGCAGGCGGAAAAATTTAGTTTGCAGGCCGAGCAGCTCGATTTGCAGACACTGGCCAGCTTCGTCCAGCGCTTGCCCCTGAGCGCGGCACAGATCAAGATGATCAGCGATTTCGCGCCACGCGGCCAACTGCACGATTTTGCCGCGCAATGGCAGGGCGCTTATCCGGCGATTGTGTCGTACAGCGCAAAAGGCCGCTTCGAGGGCTTAAGCGTCAATGCCCGAGCGCCACGCGCAGCGCAGCCGAAGACGGCTAGCCAGCCGGCGCAAGCGGCGGTGCCGGGGATTCCTGGGATCGATAATCTGAGCGGCAGCATCAACGCCAACCAGGACGGCGGCAGCTTGAACCTGGCATCGGAAAAAATGCAGCTGGATTTGCCCGGTTTCTTCGAAATCCCACTGCTGCCTTTCGATAAGCTCGATATGAAGGCGCGTTGGAGTTTCCAGCAAAAGAAGGTGCTGTTGCAAATCGATAGCATGAATTTTGTTCAGGACGGTCTGGCCGGCACCTTGTCCGGCAGCCACCTTATACCCTTGCAAGAGCGTCACGGCGCCGCGTTGGGAGTGGTGGACCTGACCGCCAGCATCAGCGAATTCGACCTGAAAAAGATCGGCAGCTATCTGCCGATACACACCCCGGAGCATTTACGCAACTGGCTGGTCGGCGCGCTTAAGGACGGCAAGGCAAAAGATGTCGCGATCAGGATCAAGGGCGATCTGGCTGATTTCCCGTTCCGCACGGACGCAGCCAACGCCAAGCCTAAGGGCGAATTCAGCGTCGCCGGGAAAATTGAAAATGGCACGCTGGAATACGAGCCTGGCCATTTCGGCGTGGATGGAAAACAGCCCTTGTGGCCCTTGCTGGAAAAAATAGACGGCACCTTTGCATTGGATCGCACGCGTTTGCAGATCAAGGCCGCTACTGCGCAGACTTCGGCGGTGACGGTAAGCGATGTCACCGCGACGGTGCCTGAACTGGGATCGCATGATGAGATGCTGCTGATCGACGGCAGCGCCGCCGGCGCTTTGCAGAATTTCGTGCAGTTCACCAACAATAGTCCGGTGCTGCACTGGATCGACGGTTTTACCAGTGAGTCGCAAGCCAAAGGCAACGCCAAGTTGCAATTGAATCTGCAAATACCTTTGTCCCACGGCATCGATAGCAAGGTTACCGGCGTGCTGCAGTTCCTCAACAATGACGTCGTTTTGCAAAAAATCATCCCGCCTATCGCCAACGCCACCGGCCAGCTTGAATTCAACGAAAAGGGCTTCAATCTGAATGGCGTCAAAGGCAGTTTACTGGGCGGACCGGTGCAAGCCAGCGGCGGCACCCAGGCTGATCATCAGACCCTGATCAAGATTGAAGGCAACGCCAGCATTGATGGTTTGCGTGCACTTTATCCAGGCGTAGCGATGCAAAAGCTGTTGTCGCACGCCAGCGGCGGCAGTCGTTATAACGCTACTATTGCAATCCGCGAGCACCATCCTGAGTTAGTGGTCGAATCCAGCTTGCAGGGCATGGGCCTGGATTTTCCGGAGCCCTTGCGCAAGAGCGTGAGCGAAACCATGCCGCTCAAATTCGAATGGCTGGGCATGGCTTCCGACGATGCCGCGGTAGCGCGCGACGAGCTTAAGCTGGCCTTGGGATCGGCTATCGTAGCTCGTTATCAGCGGCAGAAACCGCTCAACAAGAGTGTTGCCGAAAATGGCAAAGCGGCTGACTGGAAAATACTGCGCGGCGGCATCGGCATCAATACGCCGGCGCCTGAGCCGGATAGCGGCGTTGCGGTCAATCTGAACGCCAAGACATTGAATCTCGACGCCTGGAACAATCTGGCCGGCGCATTGAGCGAGGATAGCGCTGCTAAAGCCGGTGACGAATCGTCTTTGTCCGGCCTGGCGCAATATGCCGAGCCGAATCTGGTATCGGTCCGGGCCAGCCAGCTGATCCTGCTCGGCAAGACGCTGGATAACGTGGTGCTGGGCGCTTCGCATCAGAAAAACGCCTGGCAGGTCAATATCGATTCCAAGCAAGCTTCGGGTTACGTGACTTGGAACGCATCGCCGTCGGGCCACGGCCTTGGCAAAGTCACCGCACGTTTGTCGTCGCTGACTATTCCGCAAGGCGGTGAGTCGGATGTAGGCGAGGTGCTGGAAGGCAAGGGCGGCTCTACCCAGATTCCGGCGCTGGACATTATCGCCGAGGATTTCCAGTTGCTCGGCAAGAAGCTGGGACGGCTTGAGCTGAGCGCCAGCAACGTGCGCGCCAATGTCGGCAACGAATGGCGGATCCAGAAATTATCGATCAAGAATTCCGATGCAGAATTGAAGGCCGAGGGTAAATGGACCACAGTCAACGGTGACAACAC
Organism: Collimonas sp.; assembly: GCF_035566375.1. Classification (GTDB taxonomy): domain Bacteria; phylum Pseudomonadota; class Gammaproteobacteria; order Burkholderiales; family Burkholderiaceae_D; genus Collimonas. The sequence continues at coordinate 70,764 of NZ_DATMRK010000002.1, read as the reverse complement.
CACCAGCCTGACTTACGCCATGGATATCGCCGATGCCGGAAAACTTCTGGACCGCTTCGGTTTTGCGCATGTGTTGCGGGCCGCCAAAGGACGCATGGATGGCGAGGTCAGCTGGAAGGGCTTGCCGTTCACCATGGATATTCCGTCGCTATCCGGCCAGCTCAACCTGGATATGGCGGCAGGCCAGTTCCTGAAAGTCGATCCGGGCGCCGCCAAGTTGCTTGGGGTCTTGAGTTTGCAATCGTTACCACGCCGCCTGACCCTGGATTTCCGCGATATTTTTTCTGAGGGTTTCGCCTTCGATAGCGTGGTCGGCACCGCTTCTATTGCGCAAGGCAAGGCGCGTACTGATAATTTCAAGATGCGCAGCGTGAATGCTACGGTGTTGATGGATGGCGTCGCCGATATCGCCCGCGAGACGCAAGACCTGCATGTGGCGGTGCTGCCGGAAATCAATGCCGGCACCGCCTCGGTGGTGGCGCTGGCGATCAATCCGGTAATCGGCATCGGCACCTTCCTGGCGCAACTGTTCTTGCGCGATCCGCTGATGAGAGCTTTCACCTTTGAATATAATATTACCGGCGGCTGGACCGATCCGGTGGTGACCAAACTCGATCACAAGAGCGACGTGCCGGCGGCGAATACGCCTGGTCTGTCATACGGCCGCTGAATTTATCACCTGAGTTGTCACCCCCGTTATTGCCCGATTCATCACCCCAGTTATCGCCTCGGCGCAGGAGTTCAGAACCATGAGTCAAGCACCCAGCTCAACCAGTTTCAACGTCGCCGCGATTCAAATGGTGTCGACGCCGGTGCTGGAAGAAAATTTCAATACGGCGCGGCGTCTTGTCGCCGAGGCCGCCGGGCAAGGCGCGCAACTGGTGTTGCTGCCTGAATACTGGCCAATCATGGGCATGCAGGACACCGACAAGCTGACCTGCGCCGAAATCCTGGGCGAGGGGCCGATCCAGACCTTCATGGCGCAACTGGCAAGGGAACACGGTATCTGGTTGATCGGCGGCACCCTGCCGATGATCGCCGACGAGGTCGGCAAAGTGCTCAACACCACCCTGGTCTACGATCCCGACGGCCAGCAAGTGAGCCGCTACGACAAGATCCATCTGTTTAGTTTCAGCAATGGCGACGAGTCCTACGACGAGGCACGCACCATCGTCTACGGCAAGGACACCGGCAGTTTCGCGGCACCGTTCGGCAAGGTCGGTTTATCGGTCTGTTACGATCTGCGCTTTCCAGAGTTGTACCGGGCGCTGGGCGACTGCGCCCTGATCGTGGTGCCGGCGGCGTTTACCTACACTACCGGCAAGGCGCATTGGGAAATTTTGCTGCGCGCACGCGCCATTGAAAACCAATGTTACGTGTTGGCCGCGGCGCAAGGCGGTAAACATCCGAATGGCCGCCGTACCTGGGGCCATAGCATGCTGATCGATCCCTGGGGCGAAATTAAGTCGGTGCAGGCGGAAGGCGAAGGCCTTGTCAGCGGCAGCATCGACCCCCATGTCCTTAAGGGAGTACGGGCCAGTTTGCCGGCGTTGCTGCACCGCAAATTATAAATTTGTTGGTAGTTGAATATTGTTGCTGACAATAAATTTATAGTCACTTTCATAGGGAAGACCGGAGACGGGCGCTCCCAGTCTGACCCACCAATGCACGATACTCAGGCGGATGCTCTACAATCCGCATTACACCATTGCAAAGCCGAAATACCATGAAACCATTTGAACCAAACCTAAGCACTTTAGCCATCGCGCGCGATATCCTGTTGACTCCGTTCGGCCTGGACGAATCGAGCTTGCTAAAAGCGCTAGGGACCATGTTCACGCACAAGGTCGATTACGCCGATCTGTACTTCCAGTTCACCAAGAGCGAAGGCTGGAGCCTGGAAGAAGGTATCGTCAAGACCGGCAGTTTCTCCATCGACCAGGGGGTCGGCGTGCGCGCCATCTCCGGCGACAAGACTGCGTTTTCGTATTCCGATGAAATTTCCGAGAGCGCCTTGCACGATGCGGCGCTGGCAACCCGCACCATTGCGCGTCAGGGCGCCGGCAAGATCAAGATTGCCGCCGGCATGCAACAGAACGGTGGTCGCTCGCTGTATCTGCCGCACGATCCGTTGGTCTCGCTGGACGCCACTGAAAAAGTCAAACTGCTGGAACGGGTGGAGCGCTTGGCGCGCGCCAAGGATCCGCGTGTGGTGCAAGTGATGGCCGGCCTGGCCGGAGAATACGATGTGGTGCTGGTGGCGCGCAGCGACGGCGTGATTGCGGCCGATATCCGGCCGCTGGTGCGCTTGTCGGTGACAGTCATCGTCGAACAAAACGGTCGCCGCGAAACCGGCAGCAGCGGTGGCGGCGGCCGTTATAGCTACGGCTATTTCAGCGATGCCTTGCTGGAGCAATACGCCGCCGATGCAGTTGCCTCGGCGCTGGTGAACCTGGATGCACGGCCAGCCCCGGCCGGCCCGATGACCGTGGTGCTTGGGCCTGGCTGGCCAGGCATCCTGCTGCATGAAGCGATCGGCCATGGCCTGGAAGGCGATTTCAACCGCAAGGGCTCCAGCACATTTTCCGGCCGTATCGGCGAACGCGTGGCAGCCAAGGGTGTCACCGTGGTGGATGACGGCACCATTGCCGATCGCCGCGGCTCGCTCAACATCGACGATGAAGGTAATCCTAGTCAATGCACCACGCTGATCGAGGATGGCATCCTGAAGGGTTATATCCAGGACACCATGAATGCGCGCCTGATGAAGATGCCGGTGACCGGCAATGCACGGCGCGAATCGTTTGCCCATCTGCCGATGCCGCGCATGACCAACACCTATATGCTGGCCGGCGACAAAGACCCGGCTGAGATTCTGGCGTCGGTAAAGAACGGTTTGTATGCAGTCAATTTCGGCGGCGGCCAGGTCGATATCACCAACGGCAAATTCGTGTTTTCGGCGAGCGAAGCCTATATGATCGAAAACGGCAAGGTTACCTATCCGGTCAAGGGCGCAACCTTGATCGGCAACGGTCCAGACGTCCTGCACCGGGTCTCCATGATCGGCAATGACATGCAGCTCGATCCCGGTGTCGGCGTGTGCGGAAAAGAAGGCCAGAGCGTGCCGGTCGGCGTCGGCCAGCCTACTTTGCGCATCGATGGCGTGACTGTCGGCGGCACGGCTTAAGGGTAGGGCTTAAAGGTAAGGGATTGAAGCATGGCGCAAGCAACCATGATGGAATGGCGCTGGCTGCCATTCCAGGATTTGAGTACCGTGCAATTGTATGCGGCGATGCAATTGCGGCAGCGCGTGTTCGTACTGGAGCAAACCTGCGTATTCCAAGATGCCGACGGCATCGATCTGCACTCCTGGCACGGCTTCGGTTATTTGCCGGATGGCGAGCTGGGCGCATATGCGCGTATCGTACCGCCCGGTAAGGCGTTTGATTTGCCGTCGATAGGACGGGTCGTGACCGCCCCCGAGGTACGTGGCAAAAGCGGCGGCAATGAGCTGATGCAACAGGCGATGGCGCAAACCGCCAGATTATTTCCCGGGCATAGCGTCAAGATCGGTGCGCAGGCGCATCTACAACGCTTTTATGGCCGCTTCGGTTTCGAGCCGGTCGGCGAGTTGTACGATGAAGACGGCATTTCACATATTCATATGATTGCGCCGCCTGCGCTGTAGTCCCTCACGAGGGCACAGGCCTGATTGGCGCCATTGCTTCAATTTTCTTTTGCAATAAATCTGCGGCAGCAATCAACTCGGCAAGCAATTGATTACTCACTTCTAGATGGCCTTCATATTGGGAGGTCATCGACAGAGCCTGTCAAAAAAATCTTGGGTTGTTCCAGTACGCGCAACACAAAGGCATTGTCCTCTGCTTGCTTACGTCGCAGCTCCTGCATGGAATAAATCGAGGGATTCACAGGTCGACCCAATCTCGCTTCACTGGCGCTTAATAAGTTGTACAAATCAGCGTAGGTCAAATCGTCGCTGATGATAAATAGGTCGATGTCGCTTTTTGCTGTATCGTTGCCTTTGGCAATTGAGCCATAAATGAAGGCCGTGTGAATCTTATCGGATAGCGGCAATAGTGCAGCACGCAAAATATCAGACAGGCCAGCCGTCTTCAGCATAATGCCACGCAGCTCCTCAAAAATCGGCGCCTCACGGTTGGCTTGATAGTGTTTCTGGTTCCCAATTTTTTTGGTCGTGACCAATCCTGATGCGGTCAGCTTTTCCAATTCGCGCTGCACAACGCCGATTCCTGAATCGACAAAACGTACAATCTCGTTTGTATAAAAGCTGCGGTCTGCATTGACGAACAGCAGCCCGAGTACCCGTTGCTGTACTTTGGAGAAAAGTGCATCCGCCAGTCCGATTGAAATAATACCCATAAAAGGAATATTGATTCCCTATGTGGGTATTGTAAAGTTGTTTTTATACTCTGACTCCCCTTCTGGTTTTTAATTTTCCCGATCATCATCGTGTAAAAACCGGGTTATCCTGCTCAGGCAAATTGATAGCTGTCTTTTACCAGGATGCTGAATGAGCCAGAGCTTGCGAGTGATTGCCGAACGATATGATGTCGACGACCGCATCTTAAAAGTCAATGATCAATGATGAATGCGCAGCGCTCAATACCGATTGAAACAGCAACCGAAAGGAAAATGATGTCAAACGTTACGTCGCCCCAGCAAATAGCCGCATCACTGACAGAACACTGGTCGCCGCGCGTGGTCGCCGAGGTAGACGATTCTTATGTCAAGGTCGCCAAGGTCAAAGGCTCTCTGGCCTGGCATAGCCACGAACATGAAGATGAATTGTTTCTGGTCCTCAAAGGCCATCTGCGCATCGAAATGGAAGATGGCGCAGTCGAGTTGGGCGAGGGCGAAATGTTTGTCGTTCCCAAAGGCGTACGGCATAACCCGGTAGCGGAGCAGGAGTGCCACCTGATGCTGATCGAACGTAAATCGACCTTGCATACCGGCGATGTCGTGAGCGAAAAAACGCGTTCGCTGGCCGAGCAATTGCGCCCGCTGTGATGCAAGGCTTACTGGCTTGAAGCAGCCAGGTTTTTCTGTGCTTTCCAGCACGCATAGTCTTGCGGCAGACAGACCGCACAAGGCCGATAACCGGCGGCTTGCGCATCGGCCCGGTTGAGAAAAAACACGCGATTCTTTACATAGCCGCCTTTGGCGATTGCCTGTAGCGCTGCACGGCAATCCAGGCGGCCGTAGATGCGGCTGCGGCGGTGGCCGCCCAGTTGACCCGGGCGGTCGCTGTCATAACTGCCGCCGTCGGCGCCGATGAGCCGCCATTGTTTGCTGACGGTATTCATCTTTTGCTCATTTTCTCTGTTCCCGTTCGAGCAACGCCTGCTTACGCTCCACTCCCCATCGATAACCCGAAGCGCTGCCGTCGCTGCGTATCACGCGATGGCAGGGAATCGCCACCGCCAGGCTATTCGCAGCGCAGGCTTGGGCTACGGCGCGCACTGCCTTGGGCGAGCCGATACGGGTGGCGATTTCAGCGTAGCTGGTGGTGCTGCCGGCCGGTATGTCGCGCAGCGCCTGCCAGACGCGCTGCTGGAACGCCGTGCCGCGCACATCGAGCGGCAAATCCAGGCCCAGGGCAGGGGCTTCGATGAAACCGACCACTTGCGCCACCAGTTGTTCGAAGTCGTGATCGGCGCCGATCAGGTGGGCGCGCGGGAATTGATCCTGCAAGTCGTGCGCCAGCGCGTTCGGATCGTCACCCAGCAGAATGGCGCAGACGCCGCGCTCGCTTTGCGCCACCAGGATCGCGCCTAGCGAGCATTCACCAATCGCAAAACGGATATCGGTGTTGGCGCCGCCGGCGCGATAGTCAGTCGGCGTCATGCCTAGTACCTGGCCCGAGGCTTCATAGAAACGGCTGTTGGAATTAAAGCCGGCGTCGTAGATCGCCTCAGTCACTGAATTACTGTGGTTGAGATGGTCGCGCACTTTCCGGGCGCGATGGGCGTTGGCATAGGCCTTGGGCGTCAACCCGGTGACAGCTTTGAACACGCGGTGGAAATGAAACAAGCTGAGGCCGGCGTCGGCCGCCAGCATTTCCAGGCTGGGTAGTTCTAGTGCGCTTTCGATGCTGCGGCAGGCGGCGGCCACCAGTTCAGCATGATGGGCCGCCACCGAGGTTTGATCGGCGCCGCGTTTGCTGGGCCGGTAGCCGGCTGCTTCTGCCGCTGCCGGAGTATCGAAGAACTCGACGTTTTCCGGGCGCGGCAGGCGTGTCGGGCTGCTCGGGCGGCAATATACGCCGGTGGTTTTGACGGCATAGACAAACAGTTTGTCGGCAGTTGCGTCTCTTGCCTGCACTGCGGCCCAGCGCGGGTCGGATTCCGCAACTTGCTTACCGGTTTGCTGCTGTTGTGTGAGTGTTCGCATAGTGGCTTCCTGACTTTCAATTGAATGTTGTAGCCTTACTTTATTGCTTCGCCCGGCTAGCAACACTCCGAGTCTTGCTATCAAATTCAAATAACTTGCTTAATTCTTTGGTAAGCGCCACAAATACCAGGCGGCTACGGTGCGATAAGGGCTCCAGCTTAGGCCGATTTCGCTGATCTGTTTTTTGCTTGGCGTCTGTTGCAGGTTTTTCAGGCGTCGATAGCCTTCGCGCACGCCGAAATCGTCGGCCGGCAAAATGTCCGATCGTTCCAATGTGTAGATCAGCAGCATCTCGACAGTCCAGCGGCCGACGCCGCGCAGGCTGACCAGTCGCTCGATGAGTGCTTCGTCGCTGATTGTCAGTGCTTCGGCGCGCCGTGGAACAATACCGTCCAAGGCTGCTTGTGCGATGCCGTGGATGGTCGCGATTTTGCTGGCAGAGAAGCCGCAGCCACGCAAGATATCGACTGGCGTATCCAGTAGTTGCTGCGCGCTCGGAAAGCTAGCGTGGTGAAACAGGGCCAGCATGCGGGCCAGGATGGCGTCGCCGGCGCGAGCGTGCAACTGCTGATAAGCAATCGCGCGTACCAATGCCTCATATGGCTCACGCGCCGCTTTGGAGGCATGGCGACAGGGGCCGATGTGGGCAATGTGGCGCGCCCAGTCGGGATCCAGCGCCGACAAGAATTTTTCAGCGTTACGGTATGCGTTTTCCGATATGTCCGCTGCGATCGTGGTTGGGTCCGGCATGGTTGCAACTAACATCAAGCGGCCTTGCGGAAAGTGAGATTGATTCTTTGCCTGCCAAGCAGAGGATGTTCGGCTTCCTTCAGCGCCAGCACGCCGTGATAACGCAGCCGGTCCGCTCCACCCCAGACCACGACGTCGCCGTGAAACAGCGGCACGCGTAGCGCCTTGTCGCCACGTTGATGGCCGCCGAACAGAAACATCGCAGGAATACCTAGCGAGACGGAAACAATCGGCGCGGCGTAGTCTTGCTCATCCTTATCCTGATGCAGCGACAGTTTGGTGCCTGGCTGATAGCGGTTGATCAGGCAAGCGTCAGGTGTGAAACCGTCGAAACCGGCTTGCGCTGCTGCGGCCTGCGCCAGCTGTAAAAAAATCTCGGGCATGGCCGGCCAGTTGCGGCCGTGCTCTGGATCGACGGCGCTGTAGCGATAACCGCGGCGGTCGCTGGTCCAGCCGAGGGCGCCGCAATTGGTCAAGGCTACCGACATGCGAAAACCGCCCGGCGTCAGCATGTGCCGGAACGGCGATGCCTGCTGGATAGCTGCCAGCGCCGGCAGCAGTTGCGCGACATACGGGGTGGCGAAGCCACGCAATACAAAGGCGTTTTGTGTCAATTGCTGCTGGCGCTGATCGGGTTGCTCCAGCTCTTCAAACAAATCTAAAGTCATGCGTTGCTCTTCATAAAGCATCATGGAAAATCACGCCCAGCGTGTGCCGCGATCCGGAGCGGATGCGGCTGACGCCATGCCGTAAATTTACCCTATAAGTGCCGTGCTGACCTTGCACCGGGCGATTGTGGACCGCAAACACCACGGCGTCGCCTTGGGTCAGAGGAACCACTTCGGGGCGTGACTGCATGCGCGGCCTTTGCTCGGTCATCACGAATTCGCCGCCGCTGAAATCGCGGCCCGGTTCGGATAGCAGGATTGCCGCCTGCAATGGAAATACGTGTTCGCCGTACAGATCCTGGTGCAGGCAGTTGTAATCGTCGACGCCATATTGCAACAGCAACGGGGTTGGCCGCAGCTGGCCCGCAGCATGACAACGGTCGATGAATGCAGCATGTTGTTGCGGGAAGCGGACATCGATATTCATGCTCTGGTGCCAGCGGTTGGCGATAGGCGCCAGCTGTGGATAGAGCGCGCTGCGCAAGTCGCCGATCAGATCGGGCAGGGGGTAGCTGAAATATTTATACTCGCCGCGTCCGAAACCATGGCGCGCCATCACGACTCTGCTGCGGAATAGTTCGTTGTGCGCGTACAGCGCGGACAAAGCCTGACATTCCTGAGACGTCAGCAACTTTGGCAGCAGCGCACTGCCGTAGTTGTCCAGCTCGTGCGCGAGGTTTTCCCAATCCACCCGCTGCAGTCGTTCTGTGATGGAGCCGTCGTTGTGAACGACGGCATGCTTCAGGTAAGGCGCGGCCCCAACTTCAACTTCAACCGGATCGGCAGTTTCGTGCAGTGTTTTCATCATTTCCTCTGTATCTGTTTGATAACGCCAAGGGTAAGCAGGCTGCCGAGTTGGCGCACTCCGACTCTTGCTGTCAAATTCGGAATCATCTTGTTTTGCAAGAAAATTGCTGCGTGATAAGCATTAAATGCAGTTGATTTTTGATTTTGAGGCAAGTATGTATTGTGGGCAGAGTGGTTTTTCTTTGTTGCGGCAGCTATCAAACTGCATGGCATCAAACTTCAAACAGGAAAATCATCATGCCACTCGCACTTTGGGCGCTCACACTTAGCGCTTTTGCCATCGGTACCACAGAATTCGTTATCGTTGGGCTCATCCCAACTATTGCCGCCAGTCTCGGCGTTTCCGTTCCTTCGGCCGGCCTGCTGGTCAGTCTCTATGCCCTCGGCGTTGCGGTGGGCGCGCCGGTGCTTACCGCCTTGACTGGCCGCGTGCCGCGCAAGCAGCTTTTGCTGGGCTTGATGGCCTTGTTTACTATCGGCAACCTGGTCGCATGGATGGCGCCGGGATACGAAGCGCTGATGGCGGCACGCGTGCTTACCGGGTTGGCGCATGGCGTGTTCTTTTCGATCGGATCGACCATTGCCACCGGCCTGGTGCCGAAAGAAAAGGCGGCCAGCGCAATTGCGTTAATGTTCACCGGGCTGACAGTCGCCTTGGTCACCGGCGTGCCGCTCGGCACGTTCATCGGCCAGACGTTTGGCTGGCAGTCGACTTTTCTGGCGGTGTCTGTGCTTGGGGTGATTGCATTTATCGGCGGCTGGATCCTGGTGCCGGACAATATTGCCAGCAGCAAGCCGGCTTCCTTACTGACTCAGGCTGCAGTCCTGAAGCAGCCGCGGCTGTTGCTGGTGTACGCGATCACTGCCCTGGGTTACGGCGGCTCTTTCATTGCCTTTACCTACCTGGCGCCGATTTTGCAGGAAATCTCGGGCTTCTCGGCTGCCGCCGTCAGTCTGGTGATGCTGGTGTATGGCGTCTCGGTGGCGTTCGGCAATATCTGGGGCGGCAAGCTGGCTGACCAGAAGGGACCGATACGCGCATTGCAAATCGTGTTTGCCTTGCTGGCTGTGGTGTTGTTCGTGCTGACTTTCACTGCATCCAATCCTTGGCTGGCAGTCCTGACCGTGCTGGCATGGGGCGCTTTCGCCTTCGGCAACGTGCCGGGCTTGCAAGTGTATGTGGTGCAGCAGGCAGAACGCCACGCACCGCGTGCAGTGGATGTTGCCTCCGGCCTGAACATCGCCGCATTCAATGTCGGGATTGCGCTGGGCGCCTGGGGCGGCGGTCTGATCGTCAGCCATCTTGGTTTGATGGCGACACCTTGGATCGGCGCTATCGTGGTGCTGGCTGCATTGGGCTTGACCTCGCTGGCAGGACGGCTGGACCGGCGCGATGGCGTTGCCCCTGTCATCGGCTCCGGCCACGCGGTCGCCATGCGTTGATAGGGTAGTCAGAGGCTGTGCCCGGTCGCTATTGTCTTGCTGTACATAAAACATGTGGTAATACTGGCCTTGCCAAACTTCTGGAAATCCTGCACTATTGGGTCTGATTTTAATAATCCTTTACTTAAAACCATGTCTTTCGCACGCGCTTATTTCTTTTTTTACTTTAGCTATTCCAGCCCCACGGCGGTGAAAAGCGGTAAGCGTTCGTAAGTAAAGAGCAAACCGAAATTTCTAAAAAACCGCCAGCGATGGCGGTTTTTTTATACCCAGTCAATTTTGAGCCAGGAGAAAAACATGCTACGCACCGATGATTTGCGCATACGAGAAATGAAAGAATTAGTCCCACCGTCACATTTGATCCGCGAATTCGGCTGCTCCGAGAAAGTGGCCGAAACGGCCGCCAATTCGCGGATTGCCTTGCATCGCATCTTGCATGGCCAGGATGACCGCCTGATGGTGGTGATCGGGCCTTGCTCGATCCACGATACCAAGGCAGCGATGGAATATGCGCGCCGCCTGGTGGGTGAGCGCGAGCGCCTCAAGGGCGAGCTGGAAATCGTGATGCGGGTGTACTTCGAAAAGCCGCGCACCACGGTCGGCTGGAAAGGCTTGATCAACGATCCGTACATGGACAACAGCTTCCGCATCAATGACGGCCTGCGCATGGCGCGTGAGCTGTTGTTGAATATTAACGAACTGGGTCTGCCGGCCGGTACTGAATTTCTGGATGTGATCAGCCCGCAATACATTGCCGATCTGATCAGCTGGGGTGCGATCGGCGCTCGTACCACCGAATCGCAAGTGCATCGCGAACTGGCTTCCGGCTTGTCATGCCCGGTCGGTTTCAAGAACGGCACCGACGGCAATATCAAAATTGCGGTGGACGCCATCAAGGCCGCCTCGCAGCCGCATCATTTCCTGTCGGTGACCAAGGGCGGCCATTCGGCGATTGTGTCGACCAACGGCAATGAAGACTGCCATATCATTTTGCGCGGGGGCAAAGCGCCGAATTACGACGCCGCCAGCGTCGATGCGGCTTGCAAGGATATCGCCAACAGCGGCCTGGCGTCGCGTCTGATGATCGATGCTTCGCACGCCAACAGCTCGAAGAAACCGGAAAACCAGATTCCGGTATGCGCCGATATCGGCAGCCAGGTAGCAGCCGGCGACGGCCGCATTGTGGGCGTGATGGTTGAATCGCACCTGATCGCCGGCCGCCAGGATCTGGTGCCGGGCAAGGAACTGGTGTATGGCCAGTCGGTCACCGACGGTTGCATCAACTGGGAAGAAAGCGTGACGCTGCTGGAAGGCCTGGCAGAAGCGGTAAAACAACGCCGTTTGCTGAATAGCAGCCCGGCCTAAGCAAGCAGGGTGGATGGCCTATCCGCCCGTCTCTAGATCAAGCGCGATCAAAAGCGCTTGGTCAACACCATCATTTCGCCCTCGCGCCGCATCTCGGTGCGATTCAGGAACGACATGCCAAGCAGCGCGAACGGCAGCCCGCTCTCCTGCACCAGGGCGTCGACCTGATTCATTTCAATATCGCCGATCTTGACCGTGTTGAGTTTGACCATGTACGCCGGCGCTGCGCCGTTGGCAGTATTGACCATGGTCATCCTGCCCTTTTTGTAATCGACCCCCAGCCGTGCCGCGTCCGAAGCGGGCAGTGCGATCATGGTGGCGCCGGTGTCGACCAGCATGGTCATCATGCCACCGTTGATCTGGGCTTGCGCCACGAAATGCCCTTGCGGATTGACTTTCAAGGTGACGCTGGAAGATGCACCCGGGGCGCTGCGGCTGACGTAATCGCCGATGCCGATGACTTGCCGCTTGCCTTTAACCTCCAGCGTTGCGGTGGCGCTATTGGCTTCCACCAGCTTCACGTCGTCGGTGATTTTGCTGCCGACTGCATAGGTTTTCGGCGAGGAGCCGTCAATCACCAGCACGGCTTTTCCGGGAAACAGGCCGACTACGCCGATATCGGAAGCTTGTGCCGCGCTAGAAATGGAAGCAAGTAAAAACAGGCTGGTGACGCAGGTGACTAAAGCAAGCGGGCGCATGGTTGTCCGACTTTCCTGGCAAGAGGTTGAGATAGCGCCGTAATGCCGATAGCTTGGTCAGCCGGCAACAGCAGGTGGATGATACCTGCAATATGTTGCCACGCTACAATTTAGTCACGGAAATTATTGAATTCCAGCGGCAAATCGGCCACTTCCTTGCGCAGCATCGCCATCGCTGCCTGCAAGTCGTCACGCTTGGCGCCGGTGATGCGGACGGCGTCGCCCTGGATGCTGGCCTGGACTTTCATCTTGCTGTCCTTGACGATGCGGACGATCTTCTTGGCTGCTTCGGATTCAATGCCGTTCTTGATCTTGATGATTTGCTTGACCTTGTCGCCGCCGATCTTTTCGATCTTGCCGATGTCGAGGAAGCGCGTATCGACATTGCGTTTGACCAGTTTTGCGGTCAGCACGTCGCGTACCTGGCTTAACTGGAATTCCGAGTCGGCATACGCGGTCAGGTCGCGTTCTTTCAACTCGATGCGGGCGTCGCTGCCCTTGAAGTCGAAGCGGGTCGAGATTTCCTTGTTGGCTTGATCGTTGGCATTTTTTACTTCGACCAGATTGGCTTCCGATACGGTATCGAATGATGGCATGGTGATATTCCTTCAGTATGTTCAAACAAAGCCGGCCGTCTATATTGCGAGCGGCCGTCGAGCTATGCGCATTTTAGCGGACAAGAAACCCGAGGTGTCGGTCTCGCTGGTCTATTTTCTTGCATGGCTGGCTATATTTCGGGGGGCGGGTTAGCCGCTGGCCGGGCCAGCTTACGTTTATAATCCCGGTGCTATGACTATCTCCAAGCTTCCGTTCCAATTCGATTTTTCGCTGCGCCGGCACAATACCTTTGGTATCGATGCCAAGACGCATGCCTATCTGCCGGTCACTTCGCTGGAAACATTACAAGCGCTCAGATCAGACCTTGATGCTACCCGCTTGCCGCGCCTGGTGCTGGGCGGCGGCAGCAATCTGGTGCTGACCCAGGATTTCCCCGGTTTGGTGTTGCATATGTGTAATCGCGGGCGCGAAATTGTCGCTTCAGACGACGATGCCGTTTATGTGCGCGCCGCTGCCGGTGAAAACTGGCATGAGCTAGTGCTATGGACGCTGGAGCAAGGCTTGGCAGGGCTGGAGAATCTGTCGCTGATTCCTGGCAACGTCGGCGCCGCGCCGATCCAGAACATAGGCGCTTACGGTATCGAGCTGCAAGAGCGCTTCCACGGATTAACCGCACTCGATATGGAGAGCGGCGAGATCCTGCATCTGGACCGGGACGCCTGCGCTTTTGCCTATCGCGACAGCATCTTCAAGCACAGCCTGCGCGACAGGGTGGTGGTGCTCGACGTCACCTTCGCCTTGCCGAAACGCTGGCAGCCTGCTCTGCGTTATGCCGATGTGGCGCAAGAGTTGGAAGCGCGCAAACTGGCGCAGCCAACTGCACGCGATATCAGCGATGCGGTGATTGCAATCCGTACCCGCAAATTGCCTGATCCGGCGCTGATCGGCAATGCCGGCAGCTTTTTCAAAAATCCGATCGTGACGGCGCCGCAACGCAATGCCTTGCTGGTGCAACATCCGCAACTGGTGAATTACCAGCAAGCCAACGGCAGCTACAAGCTGGCTGCCGGCTGGCTGATCGATCAATGCGGCTGGAAAGGGAGAAACCTGGGCGCGGCCGGCGTTTATGAGAAGCAGGCGCTGGTGCTGGTCAACCGCGGCGGCGCCAGCGGCCAGGATGTGGTGCGCCTGGCGCAAGCGGTGCAAGCGGATGTGATGGCAAGGTTTGGCGTGGTGCTGGAGCCGGAACCGATTTTTATTTGAGGAAGTAGTTTGTTTCTTCTGCGATTTTATCGCTATCAAGTCACATTGATGTCACATCGCAGCGTTAAGCTCTGCCATGTCTCATCTCCAACACTCCCTAAGGTAATGGATTTAGCCCGTCATGCGATTGCATGACGGGCTTTTTTTTACGTGTTTTTTTGCAAATATCAGGCGTAATGGCAAACGTAGTTTACGGTTTCCAGCGTCTCGATATCGAAACTGGAATTGGCCGGGATATCAAAACTGTCGCCGCCGCTGTAGGTGGTCCAGGCTTGCTGATCTTTCTGGCGCACGCGGCAGCTGCCGCTGGTGATGTCCATGATTTCAGCGACGCCGGTGTTAAACGTCAGCGATGACGGCAGGATGACGCCCAGCGTTTTCTTGCTGCCGTCGGCGAAAACCACGGTGTGGGAAACACATTTGCCGTCGAAATAAACATTGCCTTGCTTGAGGACAGTGACATTGTCGAATTGAGTAGTCATGTTGGGTTCTTTTGTTTGGCGTGAGCTTATTCTGCGTCTTTGTCGAGCAGCGGCAGCGATACGGCGTTGCTGGATGCGAGCAGGCCGGTGCTTTGATAGATCGCCAGCTTTTGGCGGGTATCGCTGATGTCGAGGTTGCGCATGGTCAGTTGGCCGATACGGTCTTGCGGCGAGAAAGCGCCTTCGCCCTTTTCCATGGTCAGGCGATCCGGATGATAGGTCAGGTTGGCCGACTCGGTGTTGAGGATCGAATAATCGTTGCCGCGGCGCAGCTCGATCGTGACTTCGCCGGTGATGGCGCGCGCGACCCAGCGTTGCGCCGACTCGCGCAGCATGATCGCCTGCGAGTCGAACCAGCGGCCTTGATACAGCAGGCGGCCCAGGCGGCGGCCGCTTTCGCGATATTGCTCGATGGTGTCTTCGTTATGGATGCCGGTGACCAGGCGCTCGTAGGCGATGAACAGCAGGGCCAGGCCCGGCGCTTCATAGATGCCGCGGCTCTTGGCTTCGATGATACGGTTTTCGATCTGGTCGCTCATGCCCAGGCCGTGGCGACCGCCGATGCGATTGGCTTCCATCATCAGCTCGACCTGATTGGCAAACACGATGCCGTTCAGTGCGACCGGGCGGCCTTCCTCAAAGCGCACGGTGACTTCCTCGCGCTTGACTTCAACCTCGTCGCGCCAGAAGGCGACGCCCATGATCGGTTCGACGATCTTCATGCCGCTGTTCAGGTATTCGAGATCTTTCGCTTCATGGGTAGCGCCGAGCATGTTGGAATCGGTCGAATAGGCTTTTTCCACCGACATCTTGTAGTCGAAGCCCGACGCGATCATGAATTCCGACATTTCCTTGCGGCCGCCCAGTTCCTGGATGAACTGGTCATCGAGCCAGGGTTTGTAGATCCGCAGGTTGGGATTGACCAGCAGGCCGTAACGGTAGAAACGCTCGATATCG
The DNA here is from genome assembly GCF_035566375.1 of Collimonas sp. Classification (GTDB taxonomy): domain Bacteria; phylum Pseudomonadota; class Gammaproteobacteria; order Burkholderiales; family Burkholderiaceae_D; genus Collimonas. Next base: position 55,341 of record NZ_DATMRK010000002.1, on the reverse strand, counting down.
TTACCCTTGAAGGTGCTGCCGTCGCCCCAGATATCGACCTTGTCTTCGCGCATGGCGGCCACCAGCATGGTGCCGGTGACGGCGCGTCCGAGCGGCGTGGTGTTGAAATAGGTGACGCCTGCGGTGGAGATGTGGAAGGCGCCGCTCTGCAGCGCGGCGATGCCTTCGGCCACCAGTTGTTCGCGGCAATCGACCAGGCGCGCTAATTCAGCGCCGTAGGCCTTGGCTTTTTGCGGGATGGCGTCGTAGTCCGGCTCGTCAGGCTGGCCCAGGTTGGCGGTATAGGCGTAGGGGATGGCGCCTTTCTGGCGCATCCAGTGCAGCGCAGCGCTGGTATCGAGGCCGCCTGAGAAGGCGATGCCGACTTTTTCGTTGATCGGGACGGATTGCAGGATATTGGACATGATATTTCGTGTGGGTTGTTGTGACTGGGGTTGCAAATTAATCGACTTTTCCGAGCACCAGATATTCGAGTAATGCCTTTTGCACATGCAGGCGGTTCTCGGCTTCATCCCAGACCACCGATTGCGGGCCATCGATGACTTCGGCAGAAACTTCTTCGCCGCGATGCGCCGGCAGGCAGTGCATGAACAGGGCGTCCGGATTGGCGCGCTGCATCTTGGCCTGGTCGACGATCCAGCCGTCGAAGGCTTTCAGGCGCGCTGTGTTTTCATCCTCGTAACCCATGCTGGTCCAGACATCGGTGGTGACCAGGTCGACGCCTTCGCAGGCGTCGGACGGATTGGCGAACAGCGTGTAGCGCTGGTTGTCCGCCGCCACCTGGGCCGGATCGAGGTCGTAGCCTTTCGGGGTCGACACATTGACGTGGAAACCGAATACCTGCGCTGCTTGCAGCCATGAATACAGCATGTTGTTAGCATCGCCGATCCATGCCACTTTCTTGCCGGCGATGGAGCCGCGGTGTTCGATGTAGGTGAAGACGTCGGCCAGTACCTGGCAAGGATGCTGTTCGTTGGTCAGGCCGTTGATCACCGGCACTCGCGAGTGGGTGGCAAAGCGTTCGATGATGTCCTGGCCGAAGGTACGGATCATGATGACGTCGCACATGCGCGACATTACCTGCGCCGCATCTTCCACCGGCTCACCGCGCCCCAGTTGGCTGTCGCGCGTGTTGAGGTAGATGGCGGCGCCGCCCAACTGATGCATGCCGGCTTCAAACGACAAGCGGGTACGGGTCGAGTTTTTCTCGAACACCATCACCAGCGTGCGATCGAGCAGCGTGTAGTGCGGTTCGTAATTCTTGAATTTGCGTTTGATGAGACGGCTACGTTCAATCACGTACTCGTATTCGTCCAGCGAAAAATCAGAAAACTGCAGGTAGTGTTTGATTGCCATAAATGAAAACGGCGGCCGCTGTGGCGACTGCCGCCGATAGTTGGAATTCCATTTTTAAAACAACCGTTGTATTGCCGACTTTGTTGCTGACCAGTCGTATCCAGGGCGCCTGAGATTGGCTTAGAAATGAAATAAGTGCTTCAATTATAAGGGATTTCAGTAGAAAAGATACCTGTCAAAATATGGTGTTTTTAGCAATTGAAAGGATTGCGGTATTTCTCATGAAGCACCGCAATCTGCTGCAGTTTAATAGAGCTTCTGCGACGATTCATGCAGCAATTGCACATACAACTGATGCCGCATCGGCGCTATCTTGTTTTCCTTCATTGCTTCCAGCACGGCGCAGCTGGGCTCGGTCAGATGATGGCAGTTGTAAAACTTGCATTTGCCAAGGTAGGGAGAAAATTCGGTGAAAGCGCGCTCCAGCATGCCTTCGCTCAGCTGGTACAAGCCGAATTCCTGGAACCCTGGCGAATCGATAATGTTGGCGGGCATGCCCCCCAGGCTGGTATCAGCCGCATCCATTTCGTACAAGCGGGTGAAGGTGGTGGTGTGCTTGCCGGTATCCAGAGCGGCGGAAATTTCGCGCACGGCGATGTCGGCGCCCGGTACGATCAGGTTGATCAGCGACGATTTGCCCATGCCGGACTGGCCGATCAGGATAGTAGATTGCCCCGCCAACAAGGGCGCCAGCGTGGCGCAGGTTTGTTCTGGAAACGCCCGCGCCGATACCTCATGCACCGGATAACCCAGGCCGGCGTAGAGTTGCAGCCGCTGTCGGGTTTTCTCCAGCGAGTCGACGATGTCGGTTTTGTTGAGCACGATGTGGGCGCTTACGCCAGCGGCTTCGGCCGCCACCAATGCGCGTGAAATCAGATCGTCGGCAAAGCCCGGCTCGGTGGCCACCACGATGAACAATTGGGTGACGTTGGCGGCCAGCAGCTTGGATTTATACTGATCCGAGCGATACAGCAGGCTATGGCGTTCATCGATGGCTTCGATCACGCCTTGGTTGGGCGAAGTCAGTTTCAACTGAACCCGATCGCCGACCGCGACATCGCTTTTCTTGCCGCGCGTGACGCATTGCAATTTCAGCGATTCCGTCCCGATCCTGGCTTGCACCAGATAATGGCGGCCGTGGGCGGCAATTACCAGGCCGCTGCCGGGCTGGTTGCTGTGCTGCTTTCCTTGCTGCCTGGCGTGATCAACCATGTGCCGCCGTCAGCTTGTTGGTCAACTTATTTGTCAACTTACTAATGCGCACCGTGGCCGGCGGATGCGAGTCGTAGAACGCCGAGTGCAAAGGATCAGGCGTCAGGGTCGAGGCATTGTCTTCATACAGCTTGACCAGCGCCGCTACCAGATCGTTGGCGTCGGTGTGCTGGGCGGCAAAAGCGTCGGCTTCGAATTCGTGTTTGCGCGAGCTGATCGACGCTAGCGGCGACAGCAGGAAAGTAAAGATCGGCAGCGCCAGCATGAACAGGATCAGCGCCATCGCGTCGTTGTTGCTGAGGTCAGCCAGCAGCAGCGGGTTGACGCCGAGGCCGGTGTAAAACCAGAGTTGCTGTTTCAGATAACCGAGCAAAGCCATGAATGCCAGCGAAATCGCAAACATCACGACGATGCGCTTGGCGATGTGCTTGAGCTTGAAATGACCCAGTTCATGCGCCAGCACCGCTTCGATTTCATGCGGCGCCAGGCGCGCCAGCAGGGTGTCGAAAAAGACAATCCGCTTGCCGGCGCCGAAGCCCGAGAAATAGGCATTGCCGTGGGCGCTGCGCTTGGAGCCATCCATCACGAACAAACCCTTGGAAGCGAAACCGACTCGTTTCATCAAGCCTTCGATGCGATCGCGCAGACTGTCGTCGGTGAGCGGCGTGAACTTGTTGAACAGCGGCGCAATCACGGTCGGGTAGAGTACCAGCATCAACAGCTGGAACCCGCTGAATACCAGCCAGGCGTAAAACCACCAGAGATCGCCTGATTTTGCCATCAGCAGCAATACTACCCAGATCAGCGGCAGACCGATGGCGGCGCCGATCAAGGTGTTTTTCAGCATGTCGGTAAGAAACAGCCGGAGCGTCATCTTGTTAAAACCGAAACGGGCCTCCAGCACGAACTGTTTGTAATAATCCAGGGGCAGGTCGATCACACCGGAAATGGCGACGAACGCCACCAGCAAGCCTAGCTGATAGACCATGCCAGGGCCGGCCCAGTTGAATATGATGTTGGAAAGCCATTGCAAACCGCCCAACAGCGTAAAGCCGATCAGGACCACAGCGCTTACAAACATGGAAATCAGGCCGAATTTGGTCTTGGCAACGGTGTAGTCGGCAGCGCGCTGGTGCGCTGCCAGAGGGATTTTTTCGGCGAATTCAGCCGGCACCGCGCTGCGGTGAGCCAGCACGTGGCGGATCTGGCGCGAACCCAGCCAGAAGCGCACCACCAGGGTGATCGCCAGGAAGACTATGAATAAAACTGAAAATGCAAATGAAGACATGTAGCCCCTATGTGAGAAAATACCCGTTTATGGCTTACGCAAACAAACGCTGGGCCTGTCTTAGCCCAATATAACGAAGAGAACAATTATGTCACAAGCCGCCGATGTATCTACTACCACCGCTGCTATTGCCGCAGCCACGCCAACCCCCGCGGCGCCGGTGCGGCCTAACGAATTCAACCTGATCTGGGTCGATATGGAAATGACCGGGCTTAATCCGGACAGCGACCGCATTATTGAAGTCGCAGTGGTGATAACCGACCCGCAACTCAATATCCTGGCGGAAGGGCCGGTGTTTGCGATTCATCAGCCAGACGAGATCATGGATGGCATGGATGCCTGGAACAAGGGCACCCACGGCCGTTCCGGCCTGATCGAAAAGGTGAAAAACTCGACCGTGACCGAAAGCGAGGCCGAACTGGCTCTGATCGAATTCCTGAAGAAATACGTGCCGAACGGCAAGTCCCCCATGTGCGGCAACACAATTTGCCAGGATCGCCGCTTCATGGCGCGCAGCATGCCTAAGCTGGAAGCGTTTTTCCACTACCGCAATCTGGATGTGTCCACCCTGAAAGAACTATGCCGCCGCTGGAAGCCGGAACTGGCCAGCGGTTTCAAGAAACACCAAAAGCATACTGCGCTGGCCGATATCATCGAATCGATTGAAGAATTGCGTTATTACCGCGAGCATTTCATCAAGGAGTAATAGAGCACCGGGGGATGTGCGTTGAGCAATCCCCCGGCGTCCTTTCTCAATCTTCGCTGGAATCGATACCGCAGCATTTCTTGAATTTCTTGCCGCTGCCACAGATGCACTCATCATTGCGGCCGACTTTCGGCTTGTCGCGCTGGATCGTGGTGACCGCCGATTTGCGGTGCGGCAGCCAGTAACGGTAGATTTCCGGAATCGCTGCTTCCACTTCCACCGCCAGCTTGTGGCGTTGCACCGGATCCTCGCGCAGCGCCATTTCCTCTTCTTCCAACTCTTCCGCGCCTAGCAGGTAGATAGGGCGCACCACCGTCGCCAGGTTGGAGTGCCAGATCGGTTCCCAGGCCTTGGCGCGCAGATTGATGCCTTCCCAGAAACCCCAGGTCCAGGCTTCGCCGTCGAGCAGGGTCTTGCCTTCGTGCTCATGTTCGCAAAACAGGGGTTCGTATTCTTTCGGCGCCACTTCCAGCGTGACCGCGATTTCATTCATGTAGCGCGCAATCAGGCCGACGATCTTTTCATATTCCCGGTCGGACTTGAATTTTGGCGCATCCTTCAACGACGGCCCCCACACATGCGGTAGCCATTCGCCCAGCAAAACCTGTTCCGGGCCGACCACCAGCGCCGTCAGATAACCGTGCAGGGTATCCATGGTCATGCTGTCTTCAGCACAGCGATCGGACAACAAAAAGTCGTCCAATTCGTCAAATTCTTTGTCTGAGAGGGGTTCGTCAAGATTCATGGAGAGGGCCGCTTAAATTGGGGGATACGGATTTTACGATTGAAATGCGCTTTAGCTGGAAAATATTCGAGATGCTTGTCTGCGAGCAATCATTTATCCTGTGGAAGTCTACATTAAGCCACGGCAGAGTAGCGATACAGAGCTCGGCCGGTTATTTCACCACCAGACCAGACCAGATTATCTTATATGAAAATCAGAGCACTTTCCCCCGCAGATCTTTCAGCCTACCGCCAGTTGAGACTGGAATCGATTCTGGATTCGCCATCCTCGGTTGTACCGACTTACGACGAAGAGCGCGCACTATCGGACGAGCAAATGTCGGCGCGTTTAAACGCGAGCCCTTATCAACTGGCTTTGGGTGCGTTTCAAGACGAAGTCTTGATCGGCACCGTTGGCTTGGTGCGGGATCCGCGCTCCAAGATTTATCATCGGGCCAATATCGTGGGCGTCTATGTCACGCCTAAGTCGCGCTCCGCGGGCGTGGCGCAAGGATTGCTAGAGGCGGTCATCGCGCACGCACGGAGTATCCCTGAAGTGATTCAGCTGGACTTGAAAGTAAACACGATCAACCTGCGCGCCAGAGCGCTGTACGCCAAGCTGGGATTTGTCTCTTGCGGACTAGACCGCCGCGCTCTGCGCATAGGCGGCCAATTCCATGACGAAGAACGCATGGCCCTGTATCTCGATGTAGTGTAGCCGTTGCAGGTTTCCTGGATCGCCGGACCTATTGTTCAACTACCCGCATGAAACTGGCAAATCTCGGTATGCCGCTGGGATTCAAACCGCGGAAGCGGTAAGTCACCTGGCTACCCAACGGCGGCGGCTGGCGCCGTTGTTCGTCGCTGAAGCCGGTGCCAAGCTTGAAGCGCAGGCCGCTCGGCGTTTCCACTCGCAAAGCGCCCAGCATGCCCAGGTACTTGCCCTTGCCGGGCAGATGAGCGATGACTTTGGCCTCCGCATCGTCATGGGTTTTAACTTTCAGCAGGTCATCGCTGCGTTGTGCGCGGTAAAGCGAAGCGCCCCTATGTAGCATCAGGCCCTCGCCACCTTGCTTGACGGTTCGTTCGAGCAAACGCTGCAAGGCTGCGTGGTCGCTCAACTTGGTTTGTTCCACCGGCTGTACCCAGGGTATGGCACGTTTGGCGAGCGTGGTTTTCAACATTGCCAGACGCTGGTCGAAAGTGCCGGCATGCGCCGGCAGATCGAACACCATGAAGCGCATGCGACGCCAGGCGGCGTCGTCCGGCGTCTGGCGGCGCACGGTGGAGACCGCATGCGCGAATTGTCCGCGACCGGCCCACAGCTCGCCGTCCAACGCCATTTTCGGCCAGTTGGCAGTGAACCATGGCGGCGCGATTATCTGCTGGCCGCCGCGTGTCAGCAATTTTTCGCCATCCCAGTAACCACGCACGCCGTCCATTTTTTCGCTGACCCAATAGTCGGCCAGATTGATGCCTGGACGATAGATGTTTGCCAGCATCAGTGGTGGTGCCGTGGGCGGCGCTGCCGGGAGTGCGGTCAAAGGCAGGCACAGATGGATAGCAAGCAGCAGATGACTGAGCAGCTTGGCGATGCTGTATTTGGCGCCTGTATTCGAGGCAGGTGATAGCGGGTTCATGGCGATTTTTCTGACAAGAAGCAGTCATCGTAAAGCGATGTCGCCGAGCGGAGGCGCCGCAAACGGGTAAAAAATGCACTAAAAGCCCGATTTGATATTTAGCTTATCTGCATGAAATTCAATTCAACCCCGTTCCCGGCCGGGTCGCGCAGATTGTAGTGATTGAGGGCGATGGCTGGCACGAGTGGCTCCTGGCAGGACGGCTGGCGATAGTGATGGACTGCGTCAGTGTAAACGATGCGGCAAGTCGGCCGCTGGCGCTTACAATAGCCGACATGACTATTCCAAGCCCCGCATCATTCTCGACCCTGACTCCCGATACCGTACTGGACGCGCTCGACAGCATCGGCCTGCACGGCGATGGCCGCCTGCTGGCGCTCAACAGCTATGAAAACCGCGTATACCAGATCGGTATGGAACAAGGGCCGCCGCTGGTGGCCAAATTCTACCGGCCGCAACGCTGGAGCGACGCCGCCATCCTGGAGGAGCATGGTTTCGTGCAGGAGCTGGTCGAACGGGAAATTCCGGTGGTGGCGGCGTGGGCGACGCCAGACGGCAACACCTTGCACCAGTTCGACGGTTTTCGCTTTGCGGTATTTCCGCGCCACGGCGGCCGCGCACCGGAGCTGGAGGACAGCGCCACTCTGGAATGGCTGGGCCGTTTCCTCGGCCGCATCCATGCAATCGGCGCGCTCAGTAATTATCAACACCGGCCGACGCTGGATATCGTCAGTTTTGGCGAAGAGCCTAGCGCGTTCTTGCTGGCTAACGGCTTCGTGCCTGAGGATTTGCTGGAAGCCTATCGCAGCACCGTGACCCAGGCCCTGGAGGGCGTGCGCCGTTGTTTCGATCGCGCCGGCAGCGTCGGCGCCTTGCGTCTGCATGGCGATTGCCACGGCAGCAACGTGCTGTGGACCGACGCCGGCCCGCACTTCGTCGATTTCGACGATAGCCGCATGGGGCCGGCGGTGCAGGATTTGTGGATGCTGCTGTCCGGCGAGCGCCGCGACATGGTGCAGCAGATGGGCTCTTTACTGGCCGGTTATGAAGACTTCTGCGATTTCGATACGCGCGAGCTGTACCTGATCGAAGCCCTGCGTACGCTACGCCTGATCCATTACGCCGCATGGATAGCACGGCGCTGGGACGACCCGGCTTTCGCCGTGGCCTTCCCTTGGTTCAATACCCAGCGTTACTGGCAAGACCGGGTGCTGGAGCTGCGCGAACAAATCGCGCTGATGGACGAGCCGCCGCTATGGTAGGCATGAAGGCTGCTGTGTCAGAAGTTCAGTGCGCCACCGATTTGGAGAACACATTCAGCACCAGCACGCCGGAGACGATCAGGCCGATGCCGGCCAAAGCAGCCGCATCCAGGCTTTGTTTCAGGACCAGCCAGCCGACCAGTGCAATCAGCGCAATGCCGATGCCGGACCACATCGCATACACGATCGCCACCGGCAAGGTGCGCAAGGTGAGCGACAGGAAATAGAAGGCAGTCAGGTAACCGACCACCACCACAATCGACGGTACCAGCCGGGTGAATTCGGCGCTGGCTTTCAAGGCGCTGGTGGCAATTACCTCGGCAACGATGGCGATCAACAGATAGACCCAATGCATGACTTCTCCTGGCTGAAAAATAAAACGTGGATGTAACGCGATTTGCAACGATATCAAGCGAAACTCTAATCGATAGCGGCAAACAGCTCTGTAACGAAATCGACAAATACCCGTACTTTGGCCGACAACTGATGGCTCTGGTGATACACCACCGAGACCGGCGGCCCCGGCGTGGCCCAGTCCGCCAACACCGGCGTCAAGAGACCGTCGCGAATCTGCGGATTAAGCGAAAGCGTCAGCAGTTGCACGATGCCAGCGCCGCTGGCAGCCGCATGGATCAGCGTTTCTGCATGGTTGATGGCGATATTGCCGGGCGGCGCCCAACTCAGCTGCTGCTTGCCTTTGCTGAAGGTCCACGGCACGTTCTGGCCGCTGTTGGGGTGAATGAAAGGCAGGCAACGGAAGTTGCTTAGGTCCTGCGGCGTCTGCGGAGTTCCGTGGCGCGCTAGAAAATCGGGCGCAGCGCAGCACAGATTGCGGGTTTGATAAATGCGCCGCGCCACCATGCTGGAATCCTTCAACTCGCCGATACGGATCCAGACATCGCCGCGTCCCTCCACCATATCGACCATGCGGTCGCCCACATTCAGCCTGATTGACAGCTCCGGATACAGCGCCGCAAAGCGCGCCAGCGCCGGCGCCAGGTAAATCCGCGCAATCACGGTCGGCACGTCGACCCGCAAGATACCCTGCGGCGTCACGCGCCGGCCTTGCAGCGCGTCTTCCAGTTCGGTCATGTCGCCCAGCAAGCGCTGAGCACGCTGATAACAGCTATGGCCGTCGTCGGTCAGGGAAATCTTGCGGGTGGTGCGGTTCAGCAAGCGCACGCCGAAATGCCGCTCCAGGCCGGCGATATGATTGGTGATGGTGGCGTTCGACATCTCCAGCAGTTCAGCGGCGCGGCTGAAGCTGTTTAGTTCTACCACTTGGCAAAATACCTTTAACGATTCGAGGCGATCCATGGTGATGATTTTATATTGTTTAGATTGTTTAAAAAATGATTTTAATTGTTGCCTATTTTTCTGAATATTAAAAAGGATGATAATGCCCAAAACTCGATCGTATTGATACGACGCCAACCCCCATCCGGAGACAAGCATGGTCATTGCGACAAATAGCAGGAGCAACGCGAACGGCGGCAGCCCGATAGACATTCCCGCCCTGATCGACCGCAGCCGCATCGGCGGCTTCCAGATCGTCATGCTGACCCTATGCGCCATCTGCCTGATTATCGACGGCTTTGACGTCCAGGCCATGGGTTATGTCGCGCCCGCCATCATCCAGGAATGGGGCATCGCCAAAGCCAACCTGGGGCCGGTGTTCGGCGCCGGGCTATTCGGCATGCTGCTTGGTTCGCTCTGTTTCAGCATCCTGGCCGACCGCATCGGCCGCCGCCCGGTGCTGATTGCCGCTACCTTGTTCTTCGCCGCCTGCATGTTGTTGACACCTCTGGCCGGTAGCGTGCAGCAGTTGATTGCCTTGCGTTTTGTAACCGGCCTCGGGCTGGGCGCGATCATGCCCAACGCGATGGCGCTGGCCGGCGAATACAGTCCGCTGCGCAAGCGGGTCACCCTGATGATGCTGGTTTCCTGCGGCTTCACCCTGGGCGCGGTGCTGGGCGGCTTGTTGTCGGCGGCCTTGATTCCGCGCTTCGGCTGGCAATCGGTATTCCATGTCGGCGGTATCGTGCCGCTGGTGATCGGCGTGTTGATGTTTTTCCTGCTGCCGGAATCGATGCAGTTCCTGGTGTTGCGTGGCAAACGGCTGGAGCAGGTCGGCAAGTGGCTGCGCCGTATCGACTCAACTGTCGTGATCAATCAGGATACCCGCTACGTGGTCAATGAAAAAGCCGGCAAGGGCGCGCCGGTGCTGCAATTGTTCCAGGAGGGCAGGGCCAAGGTCACGATCCTGCTGTGGATCATCAATTTCATGAACCTGGTGAATCTGTATTTCCTCTCGAACTGGCTGCCGACGATTGCCAAGGACGCCGGCTTGTCCACCGCCACCCCTGTGATGGCCGGCACCACCTTGCAGATCGGCGGCACGCTGGGCACCCTGATCATGGGCCAGCTGATCGACCGCTCCAGTTTCCGCCGCGTGCTGATTCCAGTGTTCCTGATCGCCGGTGTGGCGGTGGCGCTGATCGGCCGTCCCGAGGTCTCGTTGCTGTTCCTGTTTACCAGTATCTTCGTCGCCGGCTTCTGCATCGTCGGCGGCCAGCCGGCGGTGAATGCTTTGGCTGGAACCTATTACCCGACCACCTTGCGTTCCACCGGCATCGGCTGGAGCCTGGGTGTCGGCCGCATCGGTTCGATTGTCGGGCCGGTGCTGGGTGGCGAGCTGATCCGCCTGAACTGGCCCAACAGCAGCATCTTCATCGTGCTGGCGGTGCCGGCGCTAGTGTCTGCCGTGATGCTGATGTTGATGCAAGAGACTTCCCAGCGTAGCAAAGCGCAAGCCGTCATTGCACATTAAACATTAAGCATTAAGATCAGAACTTGAACCAAGGATAAAACCCATGGAAAACATATCGCAAAGCGTGTTCAGTTATCAGTCTGGATTTTGCAACGACTTCGCCAGCGAAGCCTTGCCCGGCGCCTTGCCCGCCACCCAGAATTCACCGCAGAAAGCGCCTTACGGCCTGTATGCGGAACAACTGTCCGGCACCGCGTTTACTGCGCCGCGCGCGCACAACCGGCGCTCCTGGCTGTACCGCATCCGGCCTGGCGCGATGCATCACGCATTTGAAAAATCGCTGCAACCGTTGCTGGCCAGCGGCCCGTTTACCCAGGTCGATACACCGCCCGACCAATTGCGCTGGAATCCGCTGCCGCTGCCGGCTGACGATCAGCTCACCGATTTTATCGATGGCATCGTCACCTTCGCCGGCAACGGCGACGCTGCCGCCCAGGCCGGGATTGCGATTCATCTGTATGTGGCGAACCGCTCCATGCATGATCGGTTTTTTTATAACGCCGACGGCGAACTGCTGATCGTGCCGCAGCAAGGACGTCTGCTGGCCAGGACTGAACTCGGCGTGCTGGAAGTCAAGCCCGGCGAAATCGTAGTGATCCCGCGTGGCATGCGCTTCCGCATCGAACTGCCGGACGGCAGCGCACGCGGCTATATCTGCGAAAACTACGGCGCCGCATTCCAATTGCCGGAGCTAGGCCCGATCGGCTCCAACGGCCTCGCCAACGCCCGCGATTTCCAAACGCCGGTAGCCGCCTATGAAGACCGCGAAGGCGAGTTCCAGCTACTGGCCAAATTCGGCGGCAAGCTATGGGTGGCGCGCATCGATCATTCGCCGCTGGATGTGGTGGCCTGGCATGGCAATTATGTGCCGTACAAATATGATCTGAGCTTGTTCAACACCATCAACACCGTCAGCTACGACCATCCCGATCCATCCATCTTCACGGTACTGACCTCGCCCTCGGATACGGCCGGCACCGCCAATGTCGATTTCGTGATTTTCCCGCCGCGCTGGATGGTGGCCGAGCATACCTTCCGGCCGCCATGGTTCCACCGCAACATCATGAGCGAATACATGGGCCTGATAGACGGCGCCTACGACGCCAAGGCCGACGGCTTCACACCTGGCGGCGGCAGCCTGCACAATTGCATGAGCGGCCACGGCCCGGACGCCGCCACTTTTGAGAAAGCATCCAATGCAACATTGGCGCCGCATCGCATCGACAATACAATGGCCTTCATGTTTGAAAGCCGCTATGTGATTCATCCGACGCCCTATGCACTGGCAACGCCGCATCTGCAACAAGACTATCTGCAATGCTGGCACGGCCTGCAAAAGAATTTCAACGGTCAACCCTAATGAAACAAGAAATGAGAGACACGACACCATGCAAGCAAACGATCCCGCACTGAAATCATTTATCCCGACGCCGCCGGAGTCGCATTTCCCCATCCAGAATTTGCCGTTCGGCGTATTCAGCAACGCCGCTAATCCTGCGCCACGAGTTGGCGTCGCCATCGGCGATCAAATCGTCGATCTGGCTGTGCTGGCCGAAGTCGGTTTGCTGAGCGTCAGTCCGGAGATATTCCGCCAGTCCAGCCTGAACCCGTTCATCGCACTCGGCCGTGCAAGCTGGCGCAGCACTCGCGCCGCTGTCAGCGAACTGCTGCGCGACGATAATCTGCAACTGCGCGATAACCAGGTGCTGCGCGCCGAGGCGTTTGTCGCCCAGGATCAAGCCAGCCTGCATCTGCCGCTGGAGATTCCCGGTTACACCGATTTCTATTCATCGAAAGAACACGCCACCAACGTTGGCTCCATGTTCCGCGATCCAGCCAATGCGCTGCTGCCGAACTGGTTGCACATCCCGATCGGCTACAACGGCCGCGCCAGTTCAGTAGTAGTCAGCGGCACCCCGGTGCAGCGTCCTAATGGCCAGTTGAAATTGCCGGATGCCGATGCACCGATCTTTGGCGCCTGCCGCAAGCTCGATTTCGAACTGGAAACCGGCTTCATCATCGGCCAGCCAAACGCACTGGGCGAGCCGATCGACATCGCCAATGCGGAGCAGCATATTTTCGGCATGGTCCTGCTCAACGACTGGAGCGCACGCGATCTGCAGCAGTGGGAATACGTACCGCTCGGCCCGTTCAACAGCAAATCGTTTGCCACCTCCATCTCGCCCTGGGTAGTCACCATGGACGCCCTCGAACCGTTCCGCGTCGCCAGCCCGGCGCAACAACCGGAACCGCTGCCGTATTTGCAGCAGAACGGCAAGAATGGTTACGACATCACGCTGGAAGTCTCGCTCAAGCCCGGTGCAAGCGCAGCAGCGCAAACCATCTGCCGCACCAATTTCAAAGCCATGTACTGGACCATGGTGCAGCAACTGACGCATCACACGGTTTCCGGCTGCAACACCCGCATCGGCGATCTGATGGGCTCAGGCACCATTAGCGGCAGCACGTCGGACGCCTTCGGCAGCTTGCTGGAATTGACGTGGAACGGCAAGAATCCGTTGACCTTGGCGGATGGCAGCCAGCGCAGTTTTATCCAGGATGGCGATGAAGTGGGGATGACGGGCTGGTGCCAGGGGGACGGTTATCGCGTGGGGTTTGGTGTGGTTAGCGGCAAGATATTGCCGGCTCGGGGCTGATAAAAACGCGCGGTAGCACTCTATGAGCAATTCGGGCGGATTGCTCATAGTTATGTCTTAAGACTAGTTGCCGTAGATTTCTTCAACCGTAGCAAGTACGCGTTTTTTGTCTGCTTGCGTCAAGCGATGAAACATCATCAGCAACCTGGCTAGATCATCATCCGCCGCATAGAAATATGCGGCCGGCACATTCAGTACAGAAGCAAGACGCTCCAGCATGGAAAGATCCGGTACATGTTTTCCGCGTTCATACTGATTCATTCTGGCGCTAGCCGACATCTCATCGATTCCCGCGACTACACCTAGTCGTTCTTGGGAAAACCCGGCTCTCAATCTAGCCTCTTTAAGCCTTTTTGCTAGCGACATCTTTTGTCCCAAAATTAAAATAGTCTTGGTGTTTTATTCATCTTTATTATGACTATTTTTTTCCACAAGGCTTTGGGTCAATTGCTTGAATACATTCATAAGCATCTCTCTGTGCTCGTCGGACACGTCACCAATCAGCTCAAAGATTTTCCGGGCCTGATCCAATTTTCGGTTTGACGCATCAGTTAATAATTCTTCTATCCCGCAGTCGAAAATTTCCGCCAGCTCAGCTAATCGAACAACTGACGGCACAGACACCCCCGTTTCCAATCTCGAAACAGCTTCTCGGCTAATTCCTAGTATCTCAGCAACTTTTTCTTGAGATAAACCCACTTCGCCGCGCTTTACGGCAATTGCGCGTCCCACGGCTTTAGTTAGTTGCTTTCGTTGCTTTTCGTCCATATGTGACCTTTTACGTACATACGTAATGGTTCACTCACATCGGTTTCTTTGGTAGTATGATTAAGATCACGTTGTAACGTTATAAGTTACAATAAAACTATTTTCATTAACGACATATCACGTGACTCACCAGATTCGATCTCCATAAGTTCGCAGAAGCCAGCTGTCGAATAAGAAGCAACAATGAAATAAGCAAGGCTTTAACCGCAACCGCACTACTGGTGGCTTCCGCCGTGACCTGAACGCACAAAGCGATAAGGAGTACCAAATGTCACTATTTGCCTTACCAGATCCGCAGGATCTCGCCGACATCATTGCCGATCGTCTGGATGCCTTGTGCGACGAGCCTCTCTCGCCAGAGACTCGGTCGCAGGTGATAGACAACTGCATCGCACCAGTGACGCTAATGATCCGAGCTGGCGAAATGGTGTGTGCCGCCGGCGAGTTGGAACAGATGGTCTTCGTCAACCTGATCGGCACGCTGACAGCACAGGCTGAAAACCTCGACATGGCGGAGCTGACATGAATCCACTCAACGCTTACTTCCCCCTCAAAAACAAAGTCGCCGTAATCACCGGCGCAGCACGCGGCATGGCCCTGCACATCGCCGGCGCACTGTCCGCCGCCGACGCCCGGCTGGCGATTCTGGACGTGCGCGTGCAGGAAGGACGCGCCGTTGCCAGGATGCTTGGCGGCGCTAAGGATCGCGCCCGCTTCTGGCAACTCGATGTCAGCGACAACAATGCGGTGCAGCGGACGATGGCGGCGGCCGAGGCGTATTTCGGCCGCATCGATATCCTGATCAACAGCGCCGGCATCGACGCCGATAATCCGTCTGCACAGGGTCTATCGATAAAACAATGGGAAAAAGCGATGCAGGCCAATGTCCACGGCAGCATTCTGTGCAGTAAACACGTGATACCCGCAATGGCGCGGGCCGGCGGCGGCTCTATCGTCAATGTGCTGTCGCTGTGCGGCATGGACGGTGAACAGCAAGAAGCTGCCGATCATGTCGCGAAGGCGGCGCTGCGAATGGCGAACATGAATGCGATCCGCTATGCCGCGCATAACATCCGCGTCAATTCGATTTATCCCGGCATGGTGCGACCACCTGCACTCGCGGCGGCCAAACGCAAGCAGGGCGACCTGACGCAGGCGCTGACCGATACCGCCGAATTGCGGATGCTGACGAACCGGGGTTCGGCTACGGATGTAGCGGCGGGAATTTTGTATCTGGTGTCGGATGCGAGCCGATTTGTCAGCGGCAGTGAGCTCGTGATTGATGCCGGATATGGCGGGCGGTAATGCTAGACCGACATCTGTGTGATCGAGTTTTCAGTCTCTCCCGAGCGGGCAGCGCTCCGCGTTTCGCGCGACGTTGCTGGGATTGACGCGTTTGAGAACGATTCAACTTAGCGATGCATTTGCAGCCACTCACGCAACGCACCGTTCATTCTAGTTTGCCAGCCGTCACCGCCGGTTTTGAAGGCTTCCAGCACATCCTCATCAAAGCGCATGGTCACCTGAACTTTTGTGCCGCTGCCGGCCGGGCGGCCGCGTGGGCGCAGTGGTTTTAACTGGCGCAGTTGCGCATCGCTTAACGGCAATGCATCAGGGTCGCTTAGTGCCGCTGCTGTGATAGCAGCATCTTCTGCGGCTGTCGGCATCACAAGCTTACGTTTGTTCGACATAGTATTTCACCTCTCTCAAATTAGCTTTTCTCAGGCTGATGATTCTGCGTGCCTCGTAGTGATCAACGAAGGCGACGTAATGCACGCGGTCGCCGATTATTCCCAAGCCGCATTGACGGGTTTCGCCATAGACTTTGCGGTCATCCATCCAGACCAGGCAGCTGTCCCAATCAATCTTCGCGGCATTGGCCAGTGATACGCCGTGCTTATAAATGTTGGCTGCATTTTTGTTGTTGTCATACGTGATTTTCATATGATTTTTTGTAACTACATTTAATTATAGAACAAAATAATATTTGTAGTTACAAATATTATTTCACGAGCAGCGCGGGCGGCGCCGGCGGAAAAAAACCTGTGCAGGCATTTCTGATATGGACAAGATTTGCCAGCGAAGTGTGATGAAAAGCAGGTATTTGGGTAAGCGGCAAAAGTCTGAAAAACAGCCCTGGATTGCATGTCAGCCTGATGGCGTGAATCAAATCTCCAGACGAAAAAAAGCCGCGCGAGGCGGCTTGGAACAGAACTCCGGCAATCTTTACCGACGCGGTACCCCATCGCGCCATTCGCCCCAGTGCGTCACGATGTCCTGCACCAGCGGATTGCCGGCACGATACAGATTCTCTGTCGCCGGGACGAAGCCGCCTTGGTCTGCATAATTGAGCAGATTGTCGGCACTGGTCTGGCCTTGGTACGGCCGATCGAAATCCGATCCGGTGCGCAAGGCCGCTACGCGGGTCAGATCGACCCGTTTGGTGCTCGATGCGCGCTTTAATGCTTCAAAGGTGGCGTTGTCTTCCTGCGCCGTCATGCAATACACACCTTTGTTGTCGGTCAAAATCTTGGTCCATTCGCGCGCACGTTCGCCCAGCAGAGTGCCTGACCACCAGGTATTGCCGGAAGCGATATCGCACTGGGTTACCGCAGGCGGCTGGCTGGCTGGTGCGTAGTTGAATTTGGAGCGCGCTACCTGCGCTTGCGGGCTGTCGGCCAGCACTACGTTGCGCGAGAGTGCAAACGCGGCGTCGGCCAGTTTTGGATTCAGCTGGAACACTTCGTTGCGATAATCGAGCGGCGGTTTCTGGCTCGGGTTCTTGGTGTTGATGCCGAGAAAACCGGTGTTCCAGCCGGCCGGAATTTCACGTGCATCCAGTTCCCACTGGATGCCGAAATCGACCAGATACTTGGCCCACGCGGCCGAACCGATCGTGGCGCGCGCTGGATCGACGCCGGCAATTCCCGAAATCAGGAAATAGGTATGGCGCAGATCGAAGCGCGACGAGAATGTCAGCGCCATGATCGACGCCGAAGCATTGGCGTAGCCCATGCCGGTAGTGACTACGCAGACATCTTGCTTGTTGCAATGAACGTCGGGATAGTCGGGCGAGAGACCTGGCACCGAGACGGTTTTCCAGGGGCCGATGCGGTCCAGCCAGGCCTGGCCTTCGGGGCCGAACATGGTAATGATCATTACTTTGACCGGGCGGTTATGTGCGTTGGATTCGGCGAGTGCATCGCTGCCTCTGTCTTGCGCAAACGACGGCGTGGTGGCGCAGGCGGCAGTCAGTGACAAAAGGGCTGCGGAAATAATCGAGCGAGTCATCATGGGTTTTCCTTATGGCAAGTAGGGCACATAGTCTACCTGTGAAAATCGATTATTGTTTCCGCAGTGCAATATCTTATGTCTTGCATGCGGGGCGTAAAAAAGCCGCCCGAAGGCGGCGCAGTGAAACTCTTTCGGGGCAGCGGCTCAAAGATAAATAATGGCCAGCACAACCCCGATAATCAAACCGAACTTGATGCACATGTAAAGCGGCTTGCTGAATTTCTTCAGGGCGCGCCGGTATTGGCCTGCGGCCCAGACAAAACGGAACAGCTTGTTGATGCCGCCGGTTTCGTCACCGGTTTCGTTGGGCGACGCCGCTGCGCTCATCATGTGGCGGCCGAGCCAGCGGTTGATGGCTTGCGCCCAGCGGTAGCGCATGGGGCGTTCGATGTCGCAGAAAATGATGATGCGATTGCTGTCAGTGCCGTTTTGCGCCCAGTGGATATAGGTTTCGTCGAACACTACGCCCTGGCCGTCGCGCCAGCTGTAGCGCTGCTGGTTGACTTCGATGAAGCAGCGGTCGTCGTTGGGCGTGACCAGTCCCAGGTGATAACGCAGCGAACCGGCAAACGGGTCGCGGTGCGGGTTCAGGGTGCCGCCGGGAGCCAGTTCGGCAAACATCGCCGCCTTGACGCTGGGTGTACTGCGCAGCAGGGCCACGGTCTTGGGGCAGAACTGCTCGGCCGAGGGATGGCTGGCGTCATACCATTTCAAGTAGAAGCGTTTCCAGCCGGCCTTGAAGAAGGAGTTGAAGCCGGCGTCGTCGTTCTTTTCCGCTGCGCGGATTTTTTCCAGGCCGATCAAGCCTTGTGCTTCATCGCGTATGGTTTCCCAGTTGTCTTCCAGGATCTTGAGATCGGCGAAGGTGCTGGTCGGCAGGTAGGGCGTGTTGGTTGGCACCTTGGAAAACATGTACATGAAGATGTTGAGCGGTGCCATGATCGACGAATGGTCGAATATCTGGCGGAAGAAGGGCAGACGCGCCTTGCCGCGAAAGTGCACGTACAACACCGATAAAAGGAAAATACTGACTACTGCCCATTTCATAAAAATGTGCTCCGTTTCAAAAATAGCTGGTCACTGGATGGCTGCCGATACATGCCTGGCGCATCCCGCGGCGGGAAAAAAGAATGAAATATTGCTAACAAAAATCAAGTCAACCGCCATTTTATCCCTTTTGCGGCTGGTAACAGTGATCTTGCTGCGTTTGTTAACCTGGATGGCCGCATCCAGGAATGTTGTAGACGCATAGCGCCGCCATTGCCGCCGTCAATATTTCGATGTTAAGATTGCGCCTCCTTAGGGGAGTAGCCGCCTTCGTTGTTTCGAAGAGCGCATGTCAACATACTTGGCGCTGTACCACATTTACGCCATGGCATGCGCGACCGCACGGTTTGGCAAGACCTATGGTGCTTCCCTTTACCCGGCCGGGCGAAGGCGTTGCGCCATTCGTCAGTGCCCGGCCCTCAGGATATCCTCATGCATATTTACCGCCAATGGCAGCGCCAACATGCTGCTGCAGCCAGTTTCGCTAAGCCGCTGCTTCTCCCATTCCTTCTCGCATTTCTTCTCTCGTCTGCCCCTCTGTTTTGCCTGGCGGGGGCGTGCGCATGATAGTCAGCTTCGCTCTGCTGCTCGGCTCGGCCGTGGTGATTTATCTTTCCTGCGAATATTTCGTCAATAGCATCGAATGGGTCGGCCGCCGGCTGGGCATCGCGCAAAGTGCGGTAGGCACTGTGCTGGCGGCGTTCGGTACGGCCTTGCCGGAAAGTGTCGTGACTTTTGTCGCCGTGGTGTTCGGGCGTGATGCCGCCCATCGCGAGATCGGCGTCGGCGCTGCGCTGGGCGGGCCGCTGGTGCTGGCGACGATTGCTTATGCCGTGGTCGGCCTGATGTTTATCTTGAATCATAAAAAACTCGGCGGCATTCTGCTGTCGGCCAGTGCGGCTCAACGTTTAAGTAGGGATCAGGCCTGGTTCATCGGGATTTTTGTGGTCAAGGTTGGCCTCGGGCTGGTGGCATTTGCGATCAAGCCTTGGCTGGGCCTGCTTTTCTTGCTGGCCTACGGCGTGTATATCTGGGGCGAAATGCGCAAGGAAGAAGATGACGACGCCGAACTGCATGAGCTGGAACCGCTCAAGTTCCGGCCGCACGATGCGCAGCCGGGAATCGGCTGGGCCTTGCTGCAAACTCTGGTGGCGCTGGTGGTGATCTTCCTGAGTTCGCAATTGTTCGTGCATCAGCTGGGCGATATCGCGCCGTGGTTGGGTATCTCACCGCAACTGGCCGCGCTGTTGCTGAGCCCGATCGCGACCGAGTTGCCGGAAATCCTGAACGCGGTGATTTGGGTCAGGCAGGGCAAACAGAACCTGGCCTTGAGCAATATCAGCGGCGCCATGATGATCCAGGCGACTATTCCGACTGCGCTGGTCTTGATTTTTACGCCGTGGATGCTGGGCCCGCCACTGATCTGGGCGGCGGCGGTGACGATGATGTCGATGTTCGGCTTGTATGTGCTGCTGCGCAAGGGCATGTTGAGCGGCGGCCGTCTGGCGATCTTTGGTTTGCTATATTTGGTGTTTGCCGCCGGCCTGGGATTGATCGGCGTGCACTGATCGCGTCAGGCAGGTGCCCCCAGAACGCTGACCGCCGCGCCCGTCAGCGCCAGCCCGGCGCCTAGCAGAGTTGTCGTCGGCAGGCTGAACGCTTATATATATTTATTTATGCGGCGGCGTTGATTTTACTGGCCGCGCTGACGGCTTTGGTTTCGAATCCTGCGTGGCTCTTTAATGCCTGGTAACGCAAGCAGGTGACGCGCAGGAAAGAAGCGAAATTGCTGGCTTCGCCGAAATGTGTGGTGACTTCGTCGTGCAATTTGGCGATCAGCTGGTTGGTGGTCAAATCGTTATCGGCCGCCAGTTCCGCCAGGGTTTGCCAAAACAGGTTTTCCAGCTTGATGGTGGTGATGACGCCCATGATGCGCACCGAACGGGCGCGCGATTCGTACAGTATGGGATCGGCCTGGGCATAAATCTGACACATCTAACACCTCGCTTCTTGAACATTCCTTGAGCAACAATTGCCGTCAATATGGTGTGCGGCCGGCGTTGCGGCCGGCCGCACAGCAGCCATCATAACTCTATGCGTGTCCCGAGTGCGGTCAGGAACAGCGCCAGCCAGGCCGGATGAGCGGGCCATGCCGGCGCGGTCACCAGGTTGCCGTCGCGGTGGGCGGCGGTGACGGCGATTTCCGCGTATTTGCCGCCTGCCAGTTTGACTTCCGGCGCGCAGGCCGGATAGGCGGAGCAGGTTTTTCCTTCCAGCACGCCGGCTGCAGCCAGCAGTTGCGGGCCGTGACAGACAGCCGCAATCGGCTTGTCGGCGGCGTGGAATTGCTGGACGATTTCGATCACGCGCGGGTTCAGGCGCAGGTACTCGGGGGCGCGGCCGCCGGGAATCAGCAAGCCGTCGTAGCGGCTGACATCGACATCGCTGAATGCCGCATTCAGGGTGAAGTTGTGGCCGGGTTTTTCGCTATAGGTCTGGTCGCCTTCGAAGTCGTGGATGGCAGTGCGGATCTGGGCGCCGGCGGCTTTATCCGGGCACACCACGTCGACTTGGTGGCCAACCATCTGCAGGGCCTGGAACGGCACCATCAATTCATAATCTTCAACGTAGTCGCCGGCCAGAATCAGGATTTTCTTTGCGCTCATGATAGATCTTTCGGTGTGGTTGGTGGAGCAGGGAGATCGAGTATGGAGCAGTGAAAATTCGGCAGGTAATAACTGGCTACTACCGGCGCTAGTTTCGATAGTGCACTGCACAAATGGCAGGTAAGCGGTGCACACTCACGAATGCAATGCAGCAATGCGATAGCTGATTTACACTGTGGGCTTCGGCCGTGGTGTTGCATCACCGTGATGCAACATAGGCGACTGCCTGCGGCCAGTAAAATTTTTAGAAAAAGGTAATCAGATGGCCTCAATAGAATCAGTGCCAGCGGTGGCGGCTGGCGCCTTGTCAGAACGACCGAGCCGAGCCGAGGCGGAGTCGGCGATTCGTACCCTGTTGCGCTGGGCCGGTGACGATCCGGACCGCGAGGGTTTGCTGGATACGCCGGCGCGCGTGGCCCGGGCTTATGAAGAATTCTTTGCCGGTTACAGCAAGGATCCGGTGGAAATTCTTTCCACCACGTTTTCAGAAGTCGAAGGCTACGACGAGATGGTGGTGCTGACCGGCATCCGTTTCGAGAGCCATTGCGAGCATCACATGGCGCCTATCATCGGCAAGGCGCACGTAGCTTATCTGCCGGATCACCGGGTGGTCGGCATATCGAAACTGGCGCGGCTGGTCGATATCTTTGCCAAGCGCTTGCAGATCCAGGAAAAAATGACGGTGCAGATTGCCGATACCTTGCAGCAAGTGTTGTTGCCGAAGGGGGTTGCGGTAGTGATCGAGGCGTCGCATGGCTGCATGACCACGCGCGGCATTCACAAGCCGGGCACCAACCTGGTGACCAGCCGCATGCTGGGTGCGTTCCGCGACGATCCGTCGACGCGGCGCGAGTTCATGAGCATCATCAGCCAGAAACGCGGCGAATAATCGTTCGTCGTCTTTCATCGCTACACCGCTCCGACCGGCGTCGGAGCGTATTCCTTGATTAAATCAGCGGCCCCGAGCCGTCTTTCTCTTCATGCCCGGTAACCCGGGCCAGCATCGCGCGCGCCACCACGCTGCGCGACAGATACCAGTACAGCACAATCACCGCCAGCGAGAACAGCGCAAAACCGAGCATGCCTGCGTACTGGTAAAACACCTTGTACAGTTCGATGCCAACGCCATACAAAGTCATGTTGATCATGCCCATGGTGGCGGCTACAGTCGCTTTGGAGACCGCGCTTTCGGTCAGCGTGAAGCGGATCATGACCGCCGCCGACAAACCTTCGCCGAAGGCAATCACGCTGATTGCCGCGACCAGGAAATAGGGTTTGTCGAGGAAGGCGGCGCCGAACAGCATGATCAGAATGCCCAAGGCAATCGGATACAGCGCGATCTTGATCGAGCTGCCCAGGCGCCAGCGGTCGACCTGCCGCGCCAGCACCAGGTTGCCGGCGATCAGGCAGCCGAATACCGGGATCTGCCAGTAACCGTATTCGATCACGCTCAGATGGCCGTCGGCGACCAGGATTTCCGGCGACATGGCAATCCAGCCGATCAGCGGAATCGCTAGCAAAGGCATGCACATGGCGGCTTTCAGGAAATGGCGGTTGCCGACCACGGCGCGGTAGTCATGCCAGATCTGCATCAGCGGTAATTTCTCTTTGCGCTGCTTGACGGTTTCGGGCATATGCCGGGCCAGGCCGATCAGGGCCAGGGAAGCAATCGCGGCGATGAATACAAACACCATGCGCCAAGGCAGTACTTCAATCATGAAAGCGCCCGCCACCGGGCCGATCAGCGGTGCAATCAGCGCCACGTTGGCCATCAATGCGGTGACGCGGATCGCGGCTTTTTCTTCAAACGCTTCCTGCACCACGGCGTAGCCTACAGAGGAAATAAAGCACAAGCCCATGCCTTGCAGCACACGCAAGATGATGAAGCTTTCGATGCTCCGCGAGAACAGGGTGGCCAGGCAGGACAGGATGAAAAACAGCGTGCCGCCCAGCATCACCGGACGGCGGCCAATACGATCCGAGAGCGGTCCGAACAGCCATTGAAAGATTGCGCCGCCGACCAGGAAGGCGGTCATGGCCGAAGCCATCCAGGCGGCGCTGGCGCCGAATTCATGGGTCACCGTCAGCATGCCCGGCTGGATCATGTCGTTGGCGATGTAGACAGAGAACTCAAACAAGACCAGAGCCAGTGGGAACATCAGGGTATTACGAGTAAGCGTAGAGATTTTTTGCATTTAGTATTTTTAGAGGGTGAAGCTGCAAGCGCGAAAGCATTGCACCAAGCCGTGGCTGTGGGGTTTTATAAACGAGTCGCTGATCGGCGGCGGCACAGCGGCTTAGTTGTGTCGGCGTGCAAACTTGCTTGATGCGGTTGCTTGATACGGTTGCCGGATTCAAACGACCGGCGTTGCCCAGTCGGTATCAGCGTTGAATTCTTCGACCAGAAAATCGAGCATGGCGCGCAGGATGGCAGGCATCTGGCGGCGCGAAGCATATACGCCGTAAATGCTCATTTCGCGCGGTTGGTATTCGCTGAGCAAGGCGCGTAGTTTACCACTACGCAGCAATTCTGCCGCGGCATATGCCGGTTGCAGGCTGATTCCCGCGCCGTTGAGCGCGGCTTGCAGCAAAACGGAAGAATCGTTGGCGCTCATATTGCCGCCTACCGGCACCGCGACCGGCGCGCCGTCTTTCTCGAATTCCCACAGGCTTTTGCCGAAATAGGAGTAAGTCAGGCAGTTATGCAGAGCCAGGTCCTCTGCGGTTTGCGGTGTGCCATGTTCCTGCAGGTAGGCGGGTGACGCGCAGACCACCGAGCGGCACACCGCAAGCTTGCGCGCAATCAGATTGGGATCAAGCCCATTGGTGATGCGGATTGCCAGATCCACCCGTTCTTCGATCAGATTCACCGTCCTGTCGACCATCAGCATATCCACCGCGGTGCCGGGATAACGTTTCAGGAAGCGCGTCAGCAGCGGCGTCAGGTAAGCCAGGCCGAGCGACATGCTGCAGGTCAGGCGCAGCGTGCCGCGCGGGGTATTCTCGGGCGTCGCGGCCGAGGCCTGGATATCGTCAGCCAGACCCAGCAGCTGGCGGCAGCGCGGCAAAATCTCGCTGCCGGCCGATGTCAGGCTCAGTTTACGCGTGGTACGGTGCAGCAGGCGTGCGCCTGCCCATGCTTCCAGTTCGGCCAGATAACGCGACACCATGGCGCGCGACATGTCGAGCTTGTCGGCGGCGGCGGTCAGGCTGCCCCGGTCCGCTACCTCGACAAATACTTGCATTGCGATCAGTCTGTCCATGATTTGCTCGATTTGTGCAACTAACTGATCGCCATTATGGGGTTTTTTGCATCGTTTCAGGCAACTATGATGATGGCTCTTTCACCTCATTCTGGAGATGTCGATGTTTGCACGCACCTTATTCCGTTCCCTGCTGGCTACCACCGCAGGTTTGATGATCGCCGGCTCGGCGGCAGCAGCGCCCCAGCCTTTGAAACTGGAAACTTACAATCCAGGCGCCAATGGCATGTTCCCGGTGTCTTCCGAGCTGATTACCGGCAGCACCGACGCCATCGTGATCGACGCCCAGTTCGACCGCGCCAACGCTGGGCAATTGTTGAAAAGGATCCAGGACAGCGGTAAGAAACTGACCACGATCTACATCAGCCACGGCGATCCTGATTACTACTTCGGGCTGGAAGTGCTGAGGGAAGCCTATCCGGACGCCAAGATCCTGGCGCCGGCGCCAGTGATCGCCCACATCAAGGCCACCATGCAGGATAAATTGGCGTTCTGGGGTCCGAAGCTGGGTGTCAATGCGCCTAAGCAACTGATCGTGCCGGAACCCTTGCAAGGTAATACCTTGACCCTGGAAGGCCGCAAGCTGGAAGTCACCGGCCTGGACGGCGCCAGCCCGGACCGCACTTTTGTCTGGATTCCTTCCTTGAAGGCGGTGGTGGGCGGCGTGTTGGTGGCTGGCAACGAACATGTATGGACTGCCGACACCCAGACCTTGGCCTCGCGCCAGCAATGGATCAAGATGCTGGATAAGATTGCGGCCCTGCATCCGAGGGTGGTGGTACCCGGGCATTTCAGCGCCGGCGCAGCGCAAAACATCGAATCGGTAAGTTTCACCAAAAACTACCTGCAGACCTATGAAGCGGAAACCGTCAAAGCCAAAGATTCCGCCGCCTTGATCGAAGCGATGAAAAAGCATTATCCGAATCTGGACGGCGTCTCTTCGCTGGAGTTGGGGGCCAAAGTGAGTAAAGGTGAAATGAAATGGTAAAAAATCACGATAGTCTTGCGTGCAGCGACAGTGCTTGCCCGCTGCCCGGCACGATGGAAAGCAAGGCAGCAACGGCAGCCGCAGCCGCGCCGGTTGCGGCCAAGGGCACGATCCAGCATTACATCTACGATCCGCTGTGCGGCTGGTGTTATGGCGCTGCGCCATTGCTGAAGGCAGCACGCGAAGTCGAGGGCCTTGGCATCGAGTTACATGGCGGCGACATGATGACTGGCAGCAATCGCAGGCAGGTCAGCACGCAGTTGCGCAACTATGTGATGCAGCACGATCACCGGATTGCAGCGATGACCGGTCAGCCATTCGGCGACGATTATTTCAACGGCTTGTTGCTGGATAGCACGGCGGTACTGGATTCCGAGCCGCCGATCACCGCGATCCTGGCTGCCCAAGCAGTTGCCGGACAGGGCCTGGCGTTGCTGGCGCGGATACAGTCTGCTCATTATGTGCAAGGCTTGCGGGTTGCCGATAGCGCGGTGTTGCGTGCTCTTGCGGCTGAGCTGGCGATTGAGATCGGTCTCGACCATGCGCTTTTCGATAGCAAGTTTGCCGAGCTGGGCGGAGCTGCCACCCAGGCTCACATTGCCGCCAGCCGTGCCTTGCTGGCACGGGTCGGCGGCCAGGGATTTCCTACATTTGCACTGCAACGCGGATCGCAAATCGAGGTGTTGGACGGCGGTCGGTTTTTTGGCCAGGCAGAGGCTTGGAAAGCTGTCTTAAGCGCGTAATTGACAGGCGGTTGCCGCATCAAAAAGTCTGCTCCAGAGCAGACTTTTTTCATTTCGGAAGCCGCTATCGCAGGTCTTTAAAATGGCTGCAAAACAGGATATTTATAAAAATATAATTAGCTATTCTTTTGCGGTTATTTATTGATAACCACTTGCTATCTAACGTTAAAATTATCGATATTGCATGCTGCTATTCTGCAACAGCTGCACATTTTTTTAGCAATTAATGTCGGTTAATGTCATGTATGCATTGTATCGACCCCGCGCCAACGGTATTGTTGCAAGCAAATTTTGATTAAGTAATTTGACGTAAAACACTGGAACTACGATTCTCATGGCGACGTGTTTGCTGCAAGTTAATACCCGAGTGAGTGTATGAATCGCAAACCGAATCGCCAGCCGAATTGCAAGCCGCATCGCAAACACATCAATCGTTTTCCCTTATCCCTTGTTTCCATCGCAGTCATCACCATGCTCTCGGCGTGCGGCGGCGGCGGTGGTGGTTCTGCCGGTTCCGGCGATAGCCAGCAACCGGTGCCGACCACTACCCCGAGCCCGAGCAGCGCCGCGCCGAAAAGCGTTACGTCGGCGCTGAATCCCAGCGATCCTAGCAATGCCGCGGCGGCCCACGCACGCGGCATCACCGGCGCCGGCGTCACGGTGGCTGTGGTCGATATTGACTTTAATGTTGCTGATCCCGAATTCGCCGGGCGTTTGAGCAAAACCGTCTATTCCAGCGGCGGCGCCGGCAATCCGCACGGCAGCGAGGTGGCGGAAGCCTTGGGCGGCGCCAGTCTGGGCGTGGCGCCAGCTGTCAGCATGCTGGGCGCTGCGGTCGGCACCGGTGGCGATAATGTTTCTTTCAGCAATCCGGTTTATCAGGATTTGTACAACAAAGGCGCGCGCATTTTTAACCAGTCGAATGCCTTTGGCACGATCGCCGCTCCAGCCGGCAATGGCCCGACTTTCTACAATATTTACCAACCATTCGTAGCGCAAGGCAGCTTGTTCATCTGGGCTGCCGGCAACGATGGCAGCGCCCATCCCAGCCTGACGGCAGGCTTGCCGGCCTTATATCCGGATCTGCAAAAGGGCTGGCTGGCGGTAGTGGCGGTGAACGCCGTCGGCGGCGCGCAGGGATACAGCAGCAGCGACACCACACCGGGCGTGATTTCCAGCTATTCGAACCGCTGCGGCGAAGCCGCCAACTGGTGCCTGGCGGCACCCGGCGATTTTGTCTCGGCCACCTCCGGTACGCGGGTCTACGGTACTTCGTTCGCAGCGCCTGCGGTAAGCGGTGCGGCGGCACTGGTACAGCAGGTCTTTCCGTGGATGAGCGCCGACCAGATTCGTCAAACCATCTTGTCGACCGCCACCAGCATGGGCGATACCGCCACCTATGGCTGGGGTTTGCTGAACGCCAGCAAGGCAGCCAACGGCCCGGCCCTGTTCGATACCCGGCTGACGCTGGGTGGCAATTTCGTCGCCAGATTCGACTCTGCCAGCGCCACCTTCGGCAACGATATCGGCGGCAACGCCGGCTTGCTGAAAGACGGCAGCGGCACACTTACCCTGGCCGGCAACAATACTTATAGCGGTGCTAATGAAGTGTTGAAAGGCACTCTGAATGTGACCGGATCGGTTGCTTCCGCCGTCACTATTGACAGCGCCGGCATCTTGTCCGGCGACGGTGGCCGCGTCGGCGGCAGTGTGTACAACTACGGCCGCCTCAGCAATACCGGCAGCGGCATGACGATAGGCGGCAACTACACGGCCTCGGCCAGTTCAGTGCTGGCCAATCAATTCAATTCGACCCTGACCGTGGGCGGCAGCGCTACGCTGGGCAATTCGCATCTGGTAGCGACCACGCCGGCCGGCAGCAGCGATCCATCCGGCTACGTGGCCCAGCAAGTCGGCGTCAAAGGCAAGGTGCTGACGGCCGCCAACGGTGTCTCTGGCCAATTCCAGGATGTCTCGTTTGAACATGACGGTACGGTTTTTAATCCAGGCACCTTCTTGAGCGCGACGCTCGCTTATACGGCTAACGAGGTCGATTTGACCGTGGCGCGCAATAATGTGCAGGTGGTCGCGG
Organism: Collimonas sp.; assembly: GCF_035566375.1. Classification (GTDB taxonomy): domain Bacteria; phylum Pseudomonadota; class Gammaproteobacteria; order Burkholderiales; family Burkholderiaceae_D; genus Collimonas. The sequence continues at coordinate 26,806 of NZ_DATMRK010000002.1, read as the reverse complement.
CGCAGGCATTTGCCGCCGATCCTACACGCATGAACAGTGCCGCCAATGTAGAGCAAGGACTGAAGGCAGCCGACGCCCTGGTCGCCAGCGGCAACACCGGCGGCACCAACAGCGCCTTCCTGACCAGCGCCGCAGCGCTGCAGCGGACTCCGGATCTGGCTGCAGCAGCGCAGGTGCTGGATAGTTTATCCGGACAGATTTACGCCTCTTCGCAGGCGCTGACTTTCCAGCAGTCGCAAGCCATCAATCGTGACTTGTCGAACCGGCTGTCGTTATTGGCTAACCCAGTCACGGGCAGGGGGGAAACTGAGGTTAAAGCCGGCTTGTGGGCCAGCGTCATCGGCGCCACCGGCAAATTGGGCGAGTCGGGTTATGCCTCTGCCGACACCTCTACCTGGGGCGGCCAGTTCGGTTTCGATACGCATCTGAATGACAAGACGATTGTCGGCGCCGCGCTGTCCTACTCGGAAAGCAAGGCCAGCTTCGACCGCTTCGGCGGCGCCTCGAACAGCCAGAATACCGGCTTGTCCCTGTATGGCCGCTATGCGCTCAGCAAAGACGGCATCTATGTTTCCGGCCGTGCCGGCATCGCCCATGTGAGCAGCAAAATCAATCGCAGCGTGATCCTGGGTACGGAAGTAGATAGCCTCTCCTCCAGCCATACCGACAACATGATTTCGGGCTATGCAGAAACCGGCTATGTGCGCAATCTGTCGGCGACATCGACGCTCACGCCGTTTGCCGGCATCAGCTACGACCGCCTCAAGCGCGGCGCTTTTAGCGAAACCGGCAGCGCCTTCGGCCTGACCGCCGGCAGCAAAGCCTATCAGCAGACTGCGAGCGTATTGGGCTTGCGTGGCGACACCCGGTTTGAATGGCTGGGCGGCCATACCAACTTGCAGGCTTATGCTGCCTGGCAGCACGGTTTCAACGACAGCAAGCTGGATTTCAATGCAGCTTTCGTAGCGGCGCCGGCTGCTGGTTTCACCGTGCAAGGCATCGGCCTGCCACGCAACAGCGGCTGGGCTGGCGTCGGCATCTCCAGCGCACTGGCCAGCAACTGGAGCTGGTATGGTAATTACGATGCGCAATTCGGCAAGGGCGGGTTGGTCAACAACGTCTTCGCGGCGGGCGTTCGTAAATCGTTTTGAGGATTCCGACCCGGGCGTGATCTGTCGACGCTGAAAACATACTAAGCAAAACGGCCTGTATAACTCTTGCGAGTCATACAGGCCGTTTTGCCGAGCACTATCTGCTCTGCGCTTAGCTATGCTTAGTCGCGCTCAGGCAACCGCTTTCAGTTTATTGAAATCGGTATTGCTGGCTGGAGCGAAGCTGTTGTGACCGGGTGCGTGACTGGTATAGAACTGGCCGAAGCGGTTGGCCAGGAAATCTGCCAGCGATGCTTGCTCCTGGCGCACAAAACCGCTTTGCGGCAAGACACCGGTCACCACCAGATCAACCATGGCGCAAATGCCGGCCGCGGTAGTCAACTGGATCGCCGACAGCAACTGGCCGTTGACGTGCTGGCTATAGATCTTCTTGGCATAGGTCTCCTGCTCAAGGCGGCCGTCGCGCATGCCGCTGACGCTGACGAAGGTCAGCACCACGTCCTGCTTGGTGATCGGGATCGAGGTTTCCAGCACTTCCTTCAAGATCGGACGGCGCTCCAGCTTGCCCAGTTGCAGATCGCGCACCAGAATCTTGATGATGTCGCGATGGCCGGGATAACGCACGGTTTTGTAATCCAGGTTCTGCACCCGGTCGCGCAGGCTTTCGCACAAGGTGCCGAGGCCGCCGGAGGTGTTGAATGCTTCGTAATCGACGCCATCGAGCGAGAAGTGTTCCAGCTCTTCCAGCGGCGAGGTTTCGCGCAGGACGCCGTCGACAATCGCTTCGCAAGGATTGCAGTACTCGTTGATCAGGCCGTCGGTGCTCCAGGTCAGATTGTATTTGAGCGCGTTGCTAGGATAGGTCGGCAGCGCGCCGACACGCATCTTGACGTCATGCAATTGCTCGAAGCGGCTTGCCACATCGTTCGCTACAATCGAAATGAAGCCGGGCGCCAGGCCGCATTGCGGTACGAACGCGGTGCTCGAATCGAGCGCCAGCGATTTGACGAAACGGGTGCTTTCGACGTCTTCGGTCAAATCGAAATAATGCGATTTCGCAGCTTTGGCGGCGGCGGCGATCACCGGCGTCAGGAAATAAGGGCAGGCCGACAGCGTGACATCGTGGCCGCTGATCAGTTTGGTTACGGTCGGCGCGTGCGAGATATCTGCCAGAATCGTCGTGACATTGGGGAAACCCGCTTGCTTTACATATTCCAGCCGTTGCGGATCGCGGTCAGCCACGGTCAAGATGTAATCGCCAGTGTGGGACAACAGGTTAAGAATGGCGTCGCCGATTTTGCCGGCGCCTAAGAGAATCAGTTTGGTAGTCATGTCGTCGCTCACATCTTTTTATGGGTCAATTGCGCTGTATATAAACAGCCCTTGTCGGCACTCGATGCCATTGCTGTCCCTGAGTGCTGGAGCCATTGTAAATTCAAGCGAAGTCAGATAATAGAGTGTAAATAGTCGTCAAAATGTACAATAGCGATACACTTTGACGAATATTAACTATGGATTGTAGCGATGAGAGATAAACTCGACGAAGTCGACCATAAAATCCTGGCTTTGCTGATGGATGATGCGCGGCTTTCCATGGCCACCATTGCCAAGCGGGTCGGCATCGCCCGCACCACGGCGATTGCGCGTCTGGCGGCGATGGAAAAGAAGGGTGTGATCGCCGGTTACGGCGTACGCCTCGACCTGGAGTTATACCAGCCCGCAGTGCGTGCTTACGTCGGCATCTCGATCGACTCCCGCAATGCACCACTGCTGGTGCAACAGTTGCAAAAGATGTCGCAGGTGGAAACCTTGTGCGCGGTAAGCGGTGTGATCGACTATATGCTGACCTTGCGCTGCCAATCGACCGATGAGCTGGACCGCATACTGGATCAGATCGGTACGATGGAAGGGGTGCGCCATACATCGACCTCGATCATCCTGAGCAAGCGGATTGACCGCGGACCGATCTGATTTATCTGAAAGATATGCGATTTATCTATAACTGTTATGCGAATAATAAAGCAGACATGAATGCTGCACTGCCATATAGTTACACCTGTCTCCTCCAACACCTCCTAAGGTTTGGATTCAACCCGCTACCGCAAGGTCTGGCGGGTTTTTTTTCGCCTGAGAAAAATAAATGCAACTTAGTGGCTGCTGTTTTCCGGGTTGGACTAATATTCAACCAGGAGGAGACATATGAATATAACTACGGATCGGATTGAAAAACAGATAGTGCTCAAGGCCGCGCGCTCGCGGGTCTGGCGTGCGTTATCGAATGCCGAGGAATTCGGCAGCTGGTTCGGCGTGGCGCTAAAGGGGAAAACATTCGTTGCCGGTGAACCGGTGCAAGGACAGATCACTCATCCCGGTTACGAACACGTGGTCTGGAATGCGGAGATCGAACGCATGGAGCCGGAAAGTGTGTTGTCTTTCCGCTGGCATCCCTATGCGGTTGACCCTGCGCTCGACTATTCGCAGGAACCGGCCACGCTGGTCGTGTTCGAACTGACGGCGGTTGAGGACGGTACTTTGCTGCGGGTGGTCGAATCCGGGTTTGATAATGTGCCGCTGGCGCGCCGCGAGGAAGCTTTTCGCATGCACGACAGCGGCTGGGACGAACAGTTGAGGAATATCGAGAAGTATATCGTCACGCGTTAGAGATGTGTCGAAGCTGGCGGCGCTGACGCCCTTGGCAGTTCGAGCCCGTATCGTTAAATGGATTTTTGACCTACCCGCTGGCTTAACTGCTCCGCGCTTTCCTTACGTTCGCTGTAACGGTCCGTCAGGAAGCTGGAGACATCCCGCGTCAACAAGGTAAATTTGTACAGCTCTTCCATGACATCGACCACGCGCTCGTAATAAGACGAAGGTTTCATGCGGCCGTCGTCGTCAAACTCAAGAAACGCCTTGGCCACCGACGATTGATTCGGGATCGTGATCATCCTCATCCAGCGCCCCAGGATGCGCATCTGGTTGACCGCGTTGAACGACTGCGAGCCGCCGGAGACTTCCATCACCGCCAGCGTTTTACCCTGGGTCGGCCGCACCGCGCCGACAGTCAGCGGAATCCAGTCGATCTGCGCTTTCATGATGCCGGTCATGGCGCCGTGGCGCTCAGGCGAACACCAGACCATGCCTTCGGCCCAAGACGCCAGCTGGCGCAGTTCCTGCACTTTGAGGTGGGTATCGGGTGCGCCGTCGGGCAAGGGCATGCCGCGCGGATCGAAAATCCTGGTTTCGCCACCCATCGCCCGCAGCAGTCGGGCGGCTTCCATCGTCAAAAGACGGCTATAGGATTTTTCACGTATCGAGCCGTACAGCAGCAGGAAGCGGGGGGCGTGTGCGGCGCGTGCGACGTTGGCAAAATCGGTCGCGATCGGCTGGCGGAATAAGGCCGCATCGAGATTCGGCAAATCAAATGGATGGTGCGACACGGCGGCCCTCCGCATCGATCACGACTTCACCGTCTTCTTTGGTGAACGCGCCGCGTTGTGCATGCGGCAGGATATCCAGCACCAGTTCCGACGGACGGCACAGGCGCGTGCCTATGGCTGTCACGACAAACGGGCGATTGATCAGGATCGGATGCGCCAGCATCGCATCCAGCAGTTGCTCGTCGCTCAGGGCCGGATTGTCCAAGCCGAGTTCCGCGTATGGCGTGCCTTTTGCGCGCAGCGCTGCGCGTACCGTCAGGCCAGCGTCACCGATCAGTTGCTGCAGCGTCTGCCGTGCCGGCGGATGCTGCAGATATTCGATCACTTCCGGTTCGTCACCGGAGTTGCGGATCAGGGCCAGCGTATTGCGCGAGGTGCCGCAGGCGGGATTGTGATAAATCGTGATGGCCATGGTGGTGTTTCCCTTATAAGCAGGAGAGGTCTGTCAATGCCGGAATTCGTACCAGCCGCGTGTGCGGTTGACGATAGCCACGACCAGCAACATGACAGGGACTTCGATCAGCACGCCGACTACGGTGGCCAGCGCGGCGCCGGATTTAAAACCGAACAGGCTGATCGCTGCCGCCACCGCCAGTTCAAAGAAATTGGATGCGCCTATCAGCGCCGATGGACCGGCGATTGCGTGTTTTTCACCTACCACTCTGTTGAGCCAGTAAGCCAGCGCTGAATTGAACAACACTTGTATCAGAATCGGAATCGCCAGCAAGCCGATGACCAAGGGTTGTTCGATGATGGCGTCGCCCTGGAACGCAAACAACAAGATCAGCGTCAGCAGCAGCGCCGCAATCGACCACGGCTGGATGCCTTGCAGTACCGTATCGAATGCCGCCTGGCCTTTGCGCAGCAGCGCTTGGCGCCAGAGCTGGGCCAGCATGACCGGCACCACGATATACAGAACGACCGAGGTCAGCAACGTCGCCCACGGCACCGTGATGCTGGATACGCCCAGCAGCAGGGCGACCAGCGGCGCGAAAGCGAAGATCATGATCAGGTCATTGATGGCGACTTGCGACAGCGTGAAATAAGGATCGCCGCCGGTCAGCCGGCTCCAGACGAACACCATCGCCGTGCATGGCGCAGCGGCCAGCAAAATCAATCCGGCGACATAGGAATCCAGCTGCGCTGCCGGCAGGTATGGCGCGAACCAGTGGCGTATGAACAGCCAGCCGAGAAAGGCCATCGAGAATGGCTTGACCGCCCAGTTGATGAACAGCGTCACGCCGATGCCGCGTGCATGGCCCTTGACTTGACGCCAGGCGGCGAAGTCGATCTTCAACAGCATCGGAATGATCATCACCCAGATCAGCAGGCCAAGCGGCAGATTCACCTTGGCGATTTCCAGGCTGCCGATGGCTTTTACGCCATGCGGAAAGGCTTGTCCCAGCAAGACGCCGAGCACGATGCACAAGGCCACCCAGATAGTCAGATAGCGTTCAAATACGCTCATCGAAACGGCTTTGGCAGCTTGGCCGATAATTTTGCCGGGGACGGACATATCAGACCGTCCCCGGGCAGCAAACAGCAGCCGGCGCACAGACAACATTGCCGCCGCAGCAGTTATCGGTAAGGAACCCGATCAGGCCATTCATGGTGCCGAAATTGGCCGAGTAAATAACGAAACGTCCTTCATGCCGGGAGCTCACCAGCTGCGCATGCGAAAGTTCTTTGAGATGGAAAGACAGGGAGGACGGGGAAATTGACAGCTGCTCGCCAATTTTGCTGGCCGCCATGCCCTCAGGCCCGATTTGCACCAGCAAACGGAAAACCGCCAGGCGGGATTCTTGCGCAAGTGCGGCCAGCGCGGTGATGATGTTCTGGGTTTCCATGACGGGTCTCAAATTATTCAATATTTCAATTATTATTGAATCATTGAATTAATTCAAGCCCTGATTCAAATATCCGGCATCCATCATGGTTTTAAGCTAAACGGAGGGCATTCGTGCAACTGCTACGTTCCAGATAACATCCCTTGCTTGAACAATTATTGTGGGCGGCTGAGGGAGGGGAGTATGAATAAACAAGTATTGCTGACAGTATCGCTGGGATATCTGCATACCTTCGAATGAACCGGCGGCGTTATAAGGTACTACCTCATAACGCCGCATGTCTTCAGGCAGGCTGTGCTTAAAAAGCCTCTTGCGGACAAACCATCGTCGCTTGCACAGGTTTGGGAAAGAACTGCAGGGCAAGCAGCGCACAAGCACTTCCCACCAGCCACACGGCCGGCCAGTTACCGAGCGTGAGGATGTGCGGGATCGCCAGCGGTGTCAGGAAACACATCACGAACACGCTGGTATTGGCCATGCCGAGCGCAGTGCCGGCGTTGCGCGCACCGGCGATGGTCGCCAGTTCGGTATAGGCGACACCGTGCCAGGCCGAAACACAGACGCCGGTAAGCACCAGCATGACGATCAGCAGCGTCGCCATGACTGAGCCGACAGCTGGCAACTGCCCGGCCAGCGCTACCAATGCCGCCAGGGCAGCGAAGGCAATCGCACTGGAGATGGTGCAGAAGCGCAGGAATTCGCGGCGGTTGCGATTGCGATCGGTCCAGCGGCCGCTCCATACCCGCATGACCATGGCGCCGCATTGCAGTGACGCCATGGCGACGGTGATGGCGGCGATGCCGGCGTGGCTGAAATCGTGCAGGAACACGCTGCCGAAGGAAAGTATCGCAAACTGCGGCGCACACAGGATGCCGATCGCAGCGACGATGCGCCACAGTTGGCGATCCTTCAATGGCGCAGGTGCGGGCAGCGAGGCGTTGCGGGCCGCGTGGCTTTTATCTGCACTGGCTGCGGCCGGTTCATATAACCAAAGCCAGGTGAAAAACAGCGTCACGCCGCACAACAAGGCGAGCAGGCCGTACACCGCGGCAAAGCCGAAATGGGCCGCAAGCGTCGGCAGCAGCAAGGCGCCGGTAGCGCCGCCCAGCGGCACCGCGGTCTGCCGTATGCTCATCGCCATGCCGCGTTCGCCTTCGCTGAACCAAGTCATCACCGCGCGTCCGCTGGAGCCGTTGACGCTGCCGCCGAGCAGGCCGACCAGCAGCAGACCGCCTGCCAGTAGCGGCAGGCCGGGAATGTGGCCGGGAGTTGGCGCCACGAACAAGGCCATCAGCGCCAGCGCCACGGCAGTAGTGGCCAGGCCGGACAGCAACACCGGGCGGTCGCCCCAGCGGTCGGTCAGCAAGCCCCAGGGTAATTCGCTGATGGCGATGCCGAGACCCATCAGACCCAGCACCAGGCCGAGTTCGGCGTTGCCCAGATGGTAACTTGAGCGGATCAAGACGGCAGTGATCGGAATGCCGCTGAAGGCAGCTGAAAAACTGGCGTTGGCCGCGACGCCTACGCCCAGCACTTTCCAACGATGGCGGCGGTTATTGCTGAAGGCAGCAGATTGGGACATTGAAGTTCTCCTGTAACGATATGGGCCGGAAGACAAAAGAGCGGTAATCACAAGTCTTGTTTTAAGCCCTTGCAGTGAGTATCGCTTTACAGGATACTTTTGAATATCAGATAGTTTCGAACCAACAGTTTTGAAAAACGGGATGATCGCCATGCGACAAATCAGCTTTGACCTGGACGTGCTGCGCACCTTTACCACCGGCATTGACCTTGGCAGTTACGCCAAGGCGGCCGACCGCCTGGGCCGATCCACCTCGGCAGTGAGCGCCCAGCTGAAAAAACTGGAAGAGCAGGCCGGTGCGCCGATTTTTCGTAAAGCCGGGCGCGGCCTGGCGCTGACCGAGGCTGGCCAGACCTTGCTAGGCTATGCGCGCCGCTTGCTCGACCTCAACGACGAAACCGCCAGCGCCGTGCGCGGCGTCGAGCTGGAAGGAGAAGTGAAACTGGGTTTGCAGGAGGATTTCGGCGAAGCGCTGCTGTCGGCGGTGCTGGGCCGCTTCATGCGCGCCCATCCGAAAGTACGGGTCGAAGTTTGTGTTGCGCGCAGTACGGAATTGCGCGAGCGCGTGAGTTTGGGCCGCATCGATCTGGCGTTGATATGGGAGGGTGGCACGCCGGCATTGAATGGAGAGCGGGTTGCCGATCTGCCTCTGTGCTGGATCGGGCCGACGCAGGATGCAGCCGGGCAGGCCGATCCGCCGCTGTCATTGGTGCTGCTCGATGCACCTTGCCTGCTGCGGGATATCGCTGAAGGCGCGCTGGACTCTGCCGGCATCGCCTGGCGCCACGCCTTCACCAGCGCCAGCTTGTCGGCGTTGTGGGCGGCCTCGGCAGCAGGGTTAGGTGTGACCGTGCGCACGCCGATCGGCCTGCCGGCCAGCTTGCGCATCATCAATCCGCAAGAAGCCGGTTTGCCGGCGCTGCCGCAGATCGGCTTGTCTCTGTATCGGGCGCAGACGATGGCGGGGCCGGCGGTGAATCGGCTGGAAGAGTTGCTGTTGCAAGCGGTGCACGAAACCATCCTCAGGATCGCCGCTGCGTGAGGCCGTCGCGCTGTTTTCGTTTCACGTCCGATGAGCGATCAGCGCAGCCGAATTCTGATCGATATCGAGTTGCGCTTTCAAGCCGGCCCAGCCCTTCGGCGTGACCTGGACAGCGCGCGACGACGGCGAGCGCCGCAGCCATCCTGCGGCGCATAAGGCGCGCATCAGCTGCACCCCGAGCGGGCCGGCCAGATGATGGCTGCGCTCAGTCCAATCGAGGCATTGCCGGGCTAGTCCGTTGCGCGTCGGCTTGAGCGCGGCGAGATCGACGCCGATAGCGGCGAACCAGGCGCTGCCGGCTGCCGACAATTCAAACTGCTTATCCGCGCCTGCCACAATAAACAGGCGCTGCTGCAATGCCTGTGTCACCGCAACCCCCAGTTGTCCTGCCAGATGATCGTAGCAGCAGCGAGCGAAGCGCAGTTCTTGCGCGGCGCGATTCAACGGCCTGCGCTTGATCGTCGCCACCGAACTGATGGCGGCCAGATGTTCGATCGCAGCGGCGACATGGACATCGCTCAGGCGATAGTAGCGATGCCGGCCTTGCTGTTCGCAGGCCAGCAATCCACCGTTGAGCAGTTTGGCCAGATGGGCGCTGGCGGTTTGCGCGGTGACGCCCGCCGCATGGGCCAGTTCGCCGGCGGGAAGCGCCTCTCCATCGAACAAGGCCATGAGCATGGCGGCGCGCGCCGGATCGGCAATCAGGAAAGCGACGGTAGAGATATTCGGCTGCGGGCACATGGTAGACCTCCAACAATTCTGCAACAGTATAGAAGCGAAACCTGTCCCCATGCTTCGACGCGTGACGAAGCATCGGGCCGGCAGCCGAGACTACACTCAAGCTCCAATAAACCAAGGGCAGATGAGGATGAGCATGGAAAAAACTGCAGACGCTGGCACGCTCTGGATCGCGCCAGGCCACGCGCTCATGCAGCGTCGCGTGCTGGCGGCAACCAGCCTCAGTTATGTGGTGGTGATTCTGGATACCTCGATTGTCAACGTTGCGCTGGAACGTATCGGCGCCGCTTTAAGCACCGACATCGCCGGCCTGCAATGGGTGGTCAACGCTTACATCCTGAGTTTTGCCAGCCTGTTGTTGAGCGGCGGCGCCTTGGCCGATCGTCTCGGCGCCAGGAAGATCTATCTTGCCGGCCTGACGATTTTCACGCTGGCCTCGGCCTGCTGCGGTTGGGCTAACGATTTGAGTGTGCTCATCGTGGCCCGCGTATTGCAAGGATGCGGCGCGGCCTTGTTGCTGCCGGCTTCCTTGACTTTGATCAAACAGGCCTTCCCGGAAACCAGCGAGCGCGCTGCCGCCATTGGCATATGGGCCGGCTGCGGCGGGGCGGCGATGGCGGCTGGCCCGCTGGTTGGCGGCGTCCTGATACATCTGTTCGACTGGCGCAGCATCTTCCTGGCGAATCTGCCGATCGGCTTGCTTGGCATATGGCTGACATGGCGCATCGGCCGCGACCACAAGCCGGCGCAATTACCTACGCCGCAATTACCTACCCAAATAAGGCCGCTGGATCTTGGCGGGCAATGCGCGGCGATCCTGACGCTCGCGGCATTGATCGCGGTGCTGATCGAAGCGCCGGTGCTGGGTTGGCGCAGCTTGCCGGTGTTGGCTGGGATAGTGCTGAGCATGACTGCCGGCGGCGTCTTCCTAAAGCTGCAAAGCGGCCGGGCGCAAGCCATGTTGCCGCTGTCTTTTTTCCGGATTGGGGCTTTTTCCGGAGCGGCTCTGGTTTCCATGATTTCGGCGCTGACATTTTACGGCCTGGTGTTTGTGCTCAGTCTGTATTTCCAGCAAGTGCTGGCGTATTCGCCACTGCATACCGGGCTCGCCTTCCTGCCGTTGACGGCGCTGGTGAGCGCCGGCAGCATGCTGTCGAATCGTCTGGTCGAGGCCTACGGGCCGCGCCGGCTGGTAGCTGCGGCGCTTGGCTGTTACGCCGTCGGATTTCTGGGCTTGTTGTGGTCGATTTCGGCATCGTCCTACTGGCTGCTGGCCTTGCCGCTGCCGGCCATCGGTCTTGCGGCCGGCCTCATCACGCCAGCGGCGACCGCCGCACTGATGACGGCCGTCGAACCGGGGCGCGCCGGGGTGGCTGCCGGCGTGCTTAATTCAGCGCGGCAAACCGGTGCCGCCTTGGGTGTCGCGCTGTTCGGCGGTGTGATCGCCGCCAGCCATCCATTCCAGCTTGGCTTGCAGATCGTGCTGTGGGCCTCGGCTGGATTGGCGCTGGCGGCTGCACTGGCTTGGCAGCGGGCGTTGAAGCCAGGCTAAAGCGGCACCACCGGGATGCACAGATCGCACTCGAATGCGCCGGTCTGTGCATCGCAGGTAGCGTCTGTCGGATAGTACTCGAAGCAAGGGCGGGCATCGAGCTGCATGCCGCTGGCTGGCAGCCAGTCGCGCAGCAGGCCGGTCCAGGTTTCGCCGATATCCCGGCCGTCGCCGATATAGCGGGTCACGGCATAACTGCCGCCGGGGATGGTGGTGGTAAATGATTTGCCGCTGGCGACAAAATCCGGCGGCACTTCAACGCCAGCATCGTAGCGGCATTTTTCGGGGCTGGTGATGGCGGGGTCATCATGGCTGATACCGTAGCGCGGACGGCCGAACAGATTATTGGTTTCCATCCATGGGCTGACAGTCTTGACCCAGAATTGCGAGATAGGCTGGCCGTATGCTCCGGTGTAACGCATATAGGCGATTTTGGCTGCTTGCCGTTCAATGATTTTGACTTTCATGAGAATCTCCGTAGTGGCTGTTGGGGAGTTTCCATGATGGCCCGGACGCAGCTTGCCTGCCTGATCCTGCTTGCCATGCATCTGATCAGGATTGCTGTTCTGGGAAGATGTGCCGTTGTGGCTTGCTTCAAGCTGGGAAGCCCAGCGCTCCGCCTGTCCCCGGCGCCACTCGGTGGCGCTGCAGCCGAACCTGGTTTTGAAGGCGCGGGCAAACGCTTCGGCCGAACCGAAGCCCACCGACAGCGCAATCTCCAGCACCGGCACGCCCGGCTGGGCGATCAAGCGCATTGCCGCTATTTCCAGCCGGCGGCGGCGCAGATAATCGCCGAAGGTTTCGCCCATCCATGCCGAGAACAGGCGGTGAAAATGAAACGCAGAAAAATGGGCCACTTCCGCTAGTGTGTTCAGCTCAAGCGTCTGATCGAGGTGGCGGTCGATATATTCAAGCACATGGTGCATGCGCCTGGCGTAGGCGGCCTGGTTTTCTTGCGATGTCATGCCTGGCTCGAAAAAAGGCCGGAAAAAATTGTCTGCAGTTCCGCGGGTGACTGCTGCATACCGTTTTCGCTCCACCATGCCAATACCGTGAACAAGGAGGTCGAGATGAAGCGGGCATGCAGGCTAGCCGGCGGTTCAGCGCTCGCGGACAGGGCTGTCGTCAATCGTTGTTCCAGTATTTCCTGCGCCATCCGCACTACGCCTGGAGCAGTTGTGCCGCGCATCAGGGATTGATACATCTGCGGCGCCTGGCGCAGATGAACAAACAAAGCCGTTGCGTCCAACAATCCCGGGAGATTCGCGGAGACGGAGACCAGGCGATTCATGACGTCGCCCAATTGCTTGCGCAACAGCTCATCCTTGTTATCGAAATGGGCGTAGAAAGTCGCTCGTCCGACTTCGGCTTTTTTGACAATATCGCTGACGCGAATCGCATCGTAAGAACGACGCTGCAATAGTTTGGTAAGGGCGGAATCAAGATCGTGGCGGGTGCGCCGGGAGCGCCGGTCGCCTGGTTCCAAGACAGTTTCAGATTTCTGTTTGATATCAGACATAAATTCGTTTTTGTCGATTGAAGGCGAGCGGTTTAAACGAAATACTGCATATCCCTATGTTATCGCAAAGCACTGCGATCCCACCTGTCTGGTAAAACGGAAAATCAATCATGACGAATCAAAAAATTCATTCACTTGCCCTGCTCATCGGCATGGCGGCCGGTATCGTCACCATGTCGATTCATCCGACCGGTATCGACCTGCATGCGCCGGCTGAGGCAATCACACGAGTCAATCACATCAATATTGCGACGCATGTGCTTGGCTTGGCAAGCATTCCAGTGACTGTTCTGGGATTTTTCGGCGTATCCAGCCGCCTCGGCTGGAAAAATCTCCCCGGACTCAGCGCATTCATTATTTATTGCTTCGCCTCGATAGCCCTCATGCTCGCCGCAGTGGCTGACGGCCTGATCGGCCCGAGCCTGTTGCAGGAGGCGCTCAATGTCGATGACGCGCAACGGCAAATGATCCTGATGGCGCTGCAATACAATTTTCAGCTGAACCAGGCATTGGCAAAAGTATATGTTGTTGCTTCCTCTTGCGCGTTTTTCCTGTGGTCGCTGGCATTGATCCGCTGCGGGAAAATTGAAAGATATCTGGGAATCGCGGGCGGCATGGCGGGTGCATGCGGCCTGATCGCCTTGCTCAGCGGGCATGTACATATGGATGCACACGGATTCGGTTTGATTGTTTTGGTACAAGCTGTCTGGGCTATGCTGCTCGCTTTTTTTATGTTGACGGCAAAGTCAGCATCCAAAACAGCAGCGCCTGCAGGCTGAGGGCCACTTGCTGGCGCCGACGGATACGGTGGTGCGCAAGGTCGACAGCAAACAAGACAGCTGATTGCAAGCCCCCATGGCATAAACGAGAACGGAGTACAGCATGCGCTTGGCGGCGCTTGCTGTACTCCGTTTTTTTAAGTCACGGACAGATGCCCGTTTGTTTAGCTCTGCAAACCGCGCGGAATCGCACTCAGCAACTGGCGGGTGTAAGCATGCGTCGGATTGTGATACAGCTCATCCGAGTTGGCCAGTTCCACCACTTTCCCCTGATGCATCACCATCACCTGATCGGCCAGGTATTTGACTACCGACAGATCATGAGAGATGAAGATGTAGCTCATGCCGAATTCTTCCTGCAAGTCTTGCAGCAGATTCAGCACTTGCGCCTGCACCGAAACGTCCAGTGCCGACACCGATTCATCGCACACCAGAATTTCCGGGCGCATGGTCAGGCAGCGCGCAATTGCAATCCGCTGCCGCTGGCCGCCGGAGAATTCATGCGGATAGCGGTGGTAGGCAGCCGGCGGCAAGCCCACCTTTTGCAGCAGTTGCATCGCCATCTCGGTACGCTCGTTGTCATCGCTGCCGATCTGGTGGATGCGCATCGGCTCCAGCAGAATCTGGCCGATGGTGAAGCGCGGATTGAGCGAAGCGTAGGGGTTCTGGAAAATGATCTGGATGCGCCGCTTGTAAGACATGAACTCGTGGTTGGACATGCCGATGATGTCCTTGCCTTCGAACAGCGCTTGTCCTGCAGTGGCTTGATGCAGGCGCATCAGGGTCAGGCCGACGGTGGTCTTGCCAGAACCGGATTCACCCACCACGCCCAGGGTCTTGCCGCGCGCCAGCTTGAACGAGACGTCTTGCACCGCTTTAAATTCCTTGCGGCCGAACAAGCCCTCGCGGAAATAGAAGCTCTTGCCCAAATTGCGCACGTCCAGCAAGGTATCTTCCTGGCCGCTGCAACCGCGGCTGCGCTCTCTTAAGTCCAGATTGTCGCCATGGTTGCCGTTCATATAGTCGCTGATCACCGGCAAGCGCCAAGGGCGGGTGTCGAGCGAAGGACGGCACATCAGCAAGGCTTTGGTGTAAGGGTCTTGCGGCGCTTCAAAGATTTGCCGCACATCGCCTTTTTCGCGCACTTCACCGTGGCGCATGACGATCACTTCATCAGCGATTTCGCCGACCAGCGCCAGGTCATGGGTGATGAACAATACCGACATCTTGTGCTTTTTGCGCAGGGCTTCGATCAGGTCGATGATCTGCTTCTGGATCGTGACGTCGAGCGCGGTGGTAGGTTCATCGGCAATCAGCAGCTTGGGTTCGCAGGCGATTGCCATGGCAATCATCACGCGTTGTTGCTGGCCGCCCGACATCTGGCTCGGATAGGCGTCGATCTTGGTCGCCGGCGATGGAATCCCGACTTCCTCCAGCAAGGCAATCGCCCGTGCCCGCGCCTGCTTGGCGTTCATGCCCATATGCAGTTTCAATACTTCGCCGATCTGGAAACCGACGGTGAAGACCGGGTTAAGCGAAGTCATCGGCTCCTGGAAAATCATGGAGATTTCCTTGCCGCACATGTCACGCCGTTCGTCTTGCGACATGGCGAGCAGGTTGCGGCCTTCGAACTCGATGCAGCTGGTGGCGGCGATGCTGGAATTGTCTTTTGGCAGCAAGCCCATCACGGCTAGCGAGCTGACCGATTTGCCGCTGCCTGATTCGCCCACCAGGGCGACGGTTGTGTTGTGCGGAATATCAAAGGAAATTCCCTTGACGGTTTCCACCATGGTTTTTTTATCGGTGCGAAAACTGATGCGCAGATCGCGGACGCGCAACAGCGGTTGTGCGCTGTGGTCCGCTGGATGGTTGTGCTTGGTCGAATCCATGTGGTCTCCTATTTCAGCTTCGGATCAAGGGCGTCGCGCAGCGCATCGGTGAACAGCGAAAACGCCGTTACCAGGATCGCCATGGCGATACTTGCAGCCGCCAGCTGCCACCACTTGCCCAGAATTAATTCGTTTTGTGCTTCGTTCAGCATGCTGCCCCAGGACACGACGCCGACCGGCACGCCGAAACCGAGGAAGCTCAAGATCACTTCCGATTTGATGAAGCCGACCACCGAGATCGACAACTGCACCAATGACACGTGGCTGACGTTAGGGAAAATATGGCCGAACATCTTGCTCCAGTGGCTGGCGCCGATGGCGTCCGCCGCCATCACGTATTCACGTGCCTTGTGCTTCATGTATTCGGCGCGGATCAGACGGTAGGTGCCGGTCCAGCCGGTCAGGCCGAGGATCAGCACGATTGCCGTCACGCCTTTTTGCTGCAGCACCGCGGCCACGGCCAGAATCAGCAGCAGGTAGGGGATCGAGGTGAAGATGCTGTAGAACCAGTTGAAAGCGTCATCGATCCAGCCGCCGAAGTAGCCGGATACGGCGCCGAAGAGGGTGCCCAAGGCAACCGCCAGCAGCGCCGCAACCAGGCCGACGATGATCGAGGTTTCCGCGCCTTTGATGGTTTTCTTGATGATGTCGTGGCCCCACTTGTCGGCGCCGAACGGCAGCGTCGGTTTGCGAATCAGTGTCGCGCTAGTGCCTTTTTTCGCCAGCTCGGCACGGATTTCAGCCATTTCGGTTGCCAGCGGATCGGCGATGCCGTAGTCGTTGGCGATCACCGGCGGCGTTGGCGCTGCGGTGCCGCTCTTGCGTAGATCACGCAAGATGTCGCGCAGCGGATCGACCGGATTTTCCGGCGGCGGCGCCTCGACGGCGGTGTCGTTGTCGCTGAAGCCGCGTTCGGCGTCGGTTTGCGCGCCTATGAAGGTGGGTGGCGCATAGTTGACGCCAACTTCTTTCGACCAGTCGCCGGCGATCAGGCCGCTGGCTGACAGCGCCAGCATCGCCAGGTACACGCCGACCACGGCGAGCGCCGCCATAGCGACATGATCGGCGCGCAGGCGGCGCCAGGCCAGAGCCCACAGGCCAGGGGAATGGCCGCTGGCGGGGCCGCCGGCGAGAGTTACGGTAGTGGTTGCAGGCGTCGCTTGGGTAGGGGCCTGGTGGATACTTTGTGTCATGGCGGCTCCTACTTCAGTTGAACGCGTGGGTCGACCGCTTGGTACAGCAGATCGGTCAACAAGTTGAATATCATGGTGGCGGCGGCAACATAAATCGTAATCGCCTTGATCACAGGGAAATCGCTGCGTTCAACCGCCAGTATTACTTCGCGGCCTATGCCCGGGATAGAGAAGAAGCGTTCGATCAGGAAGGCGCCGATCAGCAGCGCCGGCAGGTTCGACATGACGTTGGTGATGATCGGGATCGCTGCATTGCGCAACACGTGCACCCACAGGATGCGGCGTTCCTTGACGCCCTTGGCGCGCGCGGTGCGGACGTAATCCTGGTTGACTTCATCCAGCACAAAAGTGCGGTACAGGCGCAAGCTGGGGGCGATGCTCACCGCCAGCATGATCAGGATCGGCAGGGCCGAGTAGTGGAACAGGTTTTCAGCGAAGCTGTTGCCCCAGCCTTGCACCGGGAACAAGCTCAGTTTGTAGGCGAACCAGTATTGGAACAGGATGATGTAGACCAGGATACTGATCGACATGCCGACGGTGCAAGCCACCATCACCATGCGGTCGGTCTTGGAGCCGCGGATGAAAGCCACGGCCAGCGCCAGCGCCACGGCGATCAGGGTTTCCAGGATGGTGAGCGGAATCAGCACAGTCATGGATGGCCCGAGGCGCGTCATGATGACGTTGGCCACCGATTCGCCGGTACTCCAGCTATTGCCGAAGTTGAAGGTAACGATCTGCTTGATGAAAATCCATAGCTGGATGTAATACGGCTGGTCGATGCCCAGCTGGGTGCGGATGTTGGCGATCTGTTGCGGGTTCGACATCTTCCCGGCCAGGATATAGGCCGGGTCGCCACCGACCCAGTTGAACAGGAAAAATACCAGTACGATGACGCCGAGCATGGTCGGCAGCATTTGCCAGAGACGGCGCAGGATATAAGCGGTCATGATGTTTCCTTAATCTGGCTCAATGCAGGCGCCGGCCTGAAATTTCAGCAAAGAACGCCTTGCTGTTCGGCTCGCGGCCGAGGAAGCTGCTGACCATCTCGCTAGCCGGTTTTTCGGCGCCGCGCGACAGGATGTCTTGGCGATACAGATGGCCGACGTCCGGGTTCATCAGTTTCCCGTTATAGCGCGACAGCATGTCCAGCGCCAGCACTTCCGACCACATATAACCATAATAGCCGGCTGCGTAGCCGCCCATCAGATGGCCGAACTGACCCGGGAATTCGGTGCCAGGCACGTAGCCCAATGGTGTTGCGCCTTCCATTTGTTGCCAGACTGCCAGCGGTTGTTGCTGGTCGGCCTTGCCGTTATGGATGGTCATGTCGTAGCTCGCGTACAGCAGCTGGCGGGCGTAGCGTATGCCGCGGCCATAATTATGGGCGGCGGTCAGGCGTTGCAGCAGGGCGTCGTCGATGGTTGGGCAAGCGGTTTTGCAGAAGCCGGCCAACAGGGTCAGCGATTCTTTGCGGCGCGCCCATTCTTCATACATTTGCGATGGCGCTTCGACAAAATCCAGTTCGACATTGGTGCCGGCCTGGACCACATATTTGGTGTTGGACAGCACGCCATGCAAGACGTGGCCGAATTCATGCACCAGGGTTTCCAGTTCATCGCTGTTCAAACCATTGCGATCGAAGTTGGTCACCAGGGTTGAAACCGGGGTGCGGTGGGCCAGGGTGCTGACGCCACGGGTGCCCCAGGCGGCGGCATGGCCGTATTTGCCTTCACGCGGAAACAGGTCGAGATAGATGCCGGCGATGCGGGTTTTGCTCTTGCTGTCGATAACGTCGTAGTACTGCACCTCAGGGTTCCAGACCGGGACTTCGACCCGTTTGAATTCGACCCCGTACAAGGTGCTGGAGACATGCAGGATCCAGGGGATTGCGGCATCAGTAGGGAAGTACTTGCGCAGGGCTTCCTGGTCGACGTTGTAGCGTGCTTGCTTGATTTTCTGTTGCCAGTAATCGGCATCCCAGCGTTCCAGCTTGGTATCGGCCAGCGGCGTCTTCAGGGTTTCCGACTTGAATACGCGCAGCTCTTCGATTTCCTTGATTTCCAGTTGGGTGACTGCGGTTTGTACTTCAGTCAGGAATTTGTCGACGGTTTGCGGGTTTTTAACCATGCGGCGACGGGTCACCAGGTCAGCATAACTTGGCAATCCAAACAATGCGGCCATTTCATGGCGCAGATTCATTGCTTCCTTCAGGATATCCAGATTCTTCGGTGTGCCGTGATTGGCAAACGCGATTTGATAGCGGCGGCGGGCGTCGCTATTGTCGGCGGATTCCATGAAGGGTTTGTAATCGGGGTAATCAAAACCGAGCAGGTAATTGCCTTTGTCATCGCGCTTGGCGCGTGCCAGATAGGCGGCCGGCATGCCTTGCAGTTCTGCCGGAGTGAATGTCAGTTTCTGGTTGTTGTCGCGGATATCGCGGGCGAATTCCTGGCTCAGTTCACCCAGCTTGTCGAGGATCGCCTTCATTCTGGCGCGCTTTTCCGGGGGCAGGGAAACGCCGGTGTCGTCGAAGCTGTAGAGGATATCCTGGCGCAGTTTTTGTTCGATCGGATCGGTCGGCTGGATGGCTTTGAAGCGGGCGTACAGTTTTTCGCTTTGCAGCAGATCGGTAGCGAACTTGTTGGTTTCAATCAGGCAGGCTTCGGTGGTGCTGCGGACTTTGGCGTCCGGCGAAACGTTGTTGAGGATATCGACCGGGCCTTGCAGGTCTTCCAGGGCGATTTGCAGGTCGTTCCATTCGGTCAGCACTTTCTTGCTGTCTTTGGCATGCGCCGCCGGCAATTTCTCCAACATGGATACGCGCTTGCGTAAGCTGGTCAGGGTGTCCTTGCACAGGGTTGGAATCTGTTCCGCTTTCAGCAAGGGAATCAACGGGCGTTGCGTGTCTTGGGCGGCTGCCTGGTTCAGCATCAGCGTGAATAACGCCGTGGTGACTGGCAAGAAAAATGATGATGGTTTCATGCATTTCCTCAAATATGAGCTTAGTAAGAATTAATGGTTAGCGGGAATACGGGCGGAAGGCGCTGCGGCTTTCCGCTCCGTCGTATTGTTGTAGCGTTATTTGCGTTTTTCGATATCGAAATACATCCATTCGGTAGGCATGACCGGGTGCTTCTTGTAGCCGATCACCCGCGGCTGCGCGATCATGTTGCGGTAACGGGCATAACCGATGCGTGAAGGCGAATCGACTTCCAGGATGCGCGCCATCTTGTGGTACAGCAGGTCGCGTTCGGGGCCGTCCGGCAGTTTCTGTGAGGCGGCGTAGAGCTTGTCGAATTCGGGGATCTTGGTGCAGCCGTTATTATTCTGGCCGACATTCGGGCCGTAGAACAATTGCATGAAGTTGTCGCCGTCAGGGTAGTCGGCAATCCATGGCGCAGTGCGGGTTTGCAGTTGGCACTCTTTTTCTGCCTTGAGCAGGTCAGGGAAGGTTTTCAGATCGCCGACCATGCGGATGTGGATGGTGTCATAGGTTTTTTTCCACATTTCCGATTGCTGCTGGCCGTTGGAATCGGCTCTGGCCGAGTAACGTATTACCAGCGGCTTGCCGTCCGGCAGGGTGCGGTAGCCGTCCTTGCCGATCTTGTAACCGAACTTGTCGAGCAGGGCGTTGGCAACTTCCGGTTCGTACTGGATGCTGCTCTTGTAGTTTGGATCGTAGCCCACCACGCCTGGCGGAATCGGGTACTCAAGCGGGATCGCTTCGTCGTTCCAGACCACCTTGATTTCTTCACGGACGTTGTGCGCCATAGCGATGGCGCGGCGCAGGGCGATTTTTTCCTTGCTCAAGCCGCCGAGTACCGGGTCTTGCATATTCCAGTAGAAATAACTGATTTCAGGGTCGACGATACGCGACAGTTGCACCCCTTTTTTTACAAATTCCGGCTTCAGCTTGCCGCCGGCCATGACTTGCGGCGCCAGCGGCCCCTGCAATTCGGTGATGTCGACTTCGTCGCCTTCAAACGCCAGCAGGCGCGACTGGTCTTCCACCATCACGCTGATTTCCACGCGGCCGATTTGCGGCATGCGCTTGCCCTTCATTTTGGCGACGATGGCGGCATCGCCAGGATCGCTGCTAGGCTGGAAATCCCAGGTGTAGCCGCGATAGTCAGGGTTGGCGGTGAGCACCATGCGCGAACCGCGTATCCATTGGCTCAGGATGTAGGGGCCGGTGCCGACCGGATGGCCCATTACGGTGCCTTGGGCATCGCGATATTTTTCGATCACTTCGCGGGCGACCGCGCTGGTCGGTTGGTGCGCCAGGATCATGCCGAGGTTGAAGTCAGGCTGTTTCAAGTGGATGCGCAGGGTATAGCGATCCAGCAGTTCGAAACCGGGGACATTGGCGTCGTAGTCGAAATGGCCGGTTTTTTTGGCTTGTGCGGCCAGTTCGTCGAGGCCGACCACTTTATTTTCCAGCAGCCAGGTTTGCGGCGAAGCCAGCTGCGGATCGAATAATCGTTTGAACGAATACACGAAATCGGCCATGGTCAGTTCGCGCTTCTTGCCATTGAACACCGGATCGTCGGCAAAATAAATGCCTTTTTTCAGGTGGATGGTATAGGTCATGCCATCCGGGCTGACTTCCGGTAGCGCTGCCGCTGCCGACGGCATCAACCGCGCCGGCCGCGCCAGGTATTCATAGGCGAACAGGGTTTCAAAGACCGACTGATTGACCAGCTGCGAATACAAATCGCGGGTAACGGCCGGATCGAAACCGGTTTCTGGCGCTACGAATACAAAGCGCAATACCTTGTCGGGATCGGCCGGTGAAATTGGCGCTGCCGCTACCGATGCTTTCATCGGCAAGGCGCACGCTAAACACGCAACCAATATCCCGCGTAACCAAAGCGAGTTCATACCATTTGCCTCCTTCTAATATCTCTCTAGCTAAATTGGAGCTGCGGCAGGCTTCATCTGCTTGCCGCAGCAGGGTGTCTTATTACTACCTATGCGATGAATTAGTGTTTTTCGACATCGATGTACTGCCATTCAGCGTGCATGATCGGGTGTTTTTTGAAACCTTTGACCCATGGCCGCACCAGCCAGCTGCGGATTCTGGTGGTGTTCAGAGCCCAGGCTGTGTCAGCCTCGAATTGTCGATTCATTTGCTGGTAGACCTGGTTGCGCTCGGGACCGAAGGGCAGGGCCATGGCTTTGACATAGAGGGCGTCAAAAGCTGGCGATTGATAGCAGCCGTGGTTGCCGTGGCCGGAATTCGGGCCGTACAACAATTGCAGGAAATTCTCCGCTTCCGGGTAGTCGGCATTCCAGGCCGCACCCCACATCATCAATTCGCAAGAGGTCGCTGCTTTCAGATTGTCGGCAAAATTGCTGACGATGAATTTGGTCTTGATGCCGATAAGGTCCAGTCCACGCTTCCACAGTTCCGACTGCTCCTGGGAAATACTGCCTTGATTGCTGGTGTATTTCAGCAGCAAGGGCTGGCCGTCCGGCATATTGCGGTAGCCATCGGCGCCGCGCTTGTAGCCAAAGTGATCGAGCAATTTGTTGGCAAGGGCCGGGTCGTAATCGATGCTGCTGCGGTATGCCGGATCGTAGCCGCCGACTCCTGGCGCAATGATCATTTCCAGTTTAAGGGCCTGGCCATGACGCAATAAGGAAGCTTCTTCCTGATTGTTGTACGCCATTACTATCGCGCGCCGAAGTGCAATTTTTTCGTTGCTATAACCGCCTATGGTCGGGTCTTTCATGTTCAAGACGGTATAGGTGATGCCGGCATCGACCACGCGCTGCAGTTGTATACCTTGATCGACATACTCAGGCTTGAGCTTCTCACCGTCCAACGCGCTTAAAGCCGCCGTGTCGGGCATTTTGTCGAAATCAATCTGCTTTCCCTGAAATGCCAGCCAGCGCGATTGATTTTCTTCGATGATGCTGATCTCGACTTTTCCGACTTGCGGCATTTTCTTGCCTTGCATATCTTTGATGATCTGCTTGTCGATGGCGTCGCTGGAGGGCTTGAAATCCCAGGTGTACCCGCGATACTCAGGATTGGCGACCAGAACGATTTTGCTGCGCGGCACATATTGTTCCAGCATGTAAGGGCCGGTTCCCACCGGATGCTGGCCGGTTTGCTGGCCATAGGCGTCGATAGCCTCGCGGGCCATTGCGCCGAAGGCGCTGTAGGCGACTACGTTCAGGAAATTGTAGTCCTTGGCATTCAGGACAACCTTCAGGGTATAGCGATCCGGCGCTTGCAGGCCGGCTATCGGCGCTTCATAGTCGAAGTGACCGGTTTTTTGAGCTTGTACCGCCAGCTCGTCAAGCCCGGCAATCTTGCCGGCCAAAAAATTGGCGGACGGCGAACGGTTTTTCGGATCAAGAACGCGCTTGAAAGTGTAGATGTAATCCTCTGCAGTCAATTCTCTGCGCACACCCTTGAAAGCCGGGTCGGGAGAAAAATAAATGCCCTTCTTGATGTGGAAGGTATAGGTCTTGCCATCTTCGCTGATTTCCGGCATTGCTTCCGCTGTCTCCGGCACCAGTTTGGCCGGCCGCGCCAGATAGTCATAGGTAAGCAAGGTTTCAAAGACCACTTCGCTTACCCATCCTGAATAAAAATTCTGGGTGCGGGCCATATCAAAGCCATCGTCGGCAGCTTCGAAAGCGGTACGTATTACTTTTGACGGATCGGCTGGATTGGTGCCTGCATGGGCGCCGGCTGCGCTGCCCGCGATTGCCGTAAACGCGAGTAGTTGTGCTAATAATATCTTTTTGAATCTGACTGAATTCGACATTTTTCGATGCATTTTTTTGCCTTTTGAGCAGGTGGTTATTTTCTATATGCGCTTAAGATTGCTTATCTTTTGCTCAAAATAGTGTCATCTCCGATGACATCGCGCTAATTCACCGGTAAGTGAACGCGTGATCAATACCTTGTTACTTAGTAATTCGATAAGAGTTTATCTTATACACTTATTTTGTTTAATTGGAACCTGTACATGGTGTTTGTCTCCTGTTGTATGTGATTTTGCGGCCGATGGCAGCCGTCTGTTCCAGGTTAAGGCGGCATACTACAGAATCCCGCGCAAAAAGATAGATGCATATAAATAAGCGCTTAATGTTTTTCAACATCGAGATACTGCCAGTCGGCCTGCAGGATAGGGTGGCGCTTGAAACCTTTGATCCATGGCCGGATCAGCCAGTTGCGCAGGCGCTGCACGGTGAGCACCCAGGCGGTATCAGCTTCCATCTGGCGGCTCATCTCGATATATAACTGATTGCGTTCCGGGCCTGGCGGCATTGCCTTGGCTTTGACATACAGAGCGTCGAAGGCAGGCGAGCTATAGCAGCCGTTGTTGCCTTGCCCCACATTGGGGCCATATAGCAGTTGCATGAAATCATCGCCTTCCGGGTAGTCCGCGGTCCAAGAACCATTCCACATCATCAGTTTGCATTCGGTCGCGGCCTTCAGGTTGTCGGCAAAATTGCTTACGCGGAAATCGGCGCGAATACCGATTTTGTCGAGCCCGCGCTTCCATATTTCCGAGAAAACCACGCTGATCGCGCTTGCTTCTGTGGCTATTTTCAGAGTCAGCGGCTGGCCGTCCGGGAGGGTGCGATAGCCATCGGCCCCGCGTTTATAGCCAAAGCGGTCAAGCAATTTGTTTGCCAGCGCGGGGTCGTAAGCGATGCTGCTGCGGTAGTTGGGATCATGGCCTTCCACGCCTTCAGGGATCGGCATTTCTGCTTTAACCGCCAAGCCGAGACGGGCCTGGGATATCTCATCCTGGACGTTGTAAGACATGGCGATTGCGCGCCGCAGGGCGTTTTTCTCCAGGCTGCTGCCACCGATGACGGGATCTTTGAAGTTCAGGAAAGTGTAGACCACGCCTGGTTCAGCTACGGTATTCAGGCGGATGCCTTGATCGACGAAGGATTGTTTCAGTTTTTTTCCGTCCAATACCGTTGGCGCTGCCGCTTGGGGCAAGTAGTCAAGGTCGATTTGCTGGCCTTGAAAAGCCAGCCAGCGCGATTGCTCTTCCTCGATGATGCTGATTTCGACCCGGCCGACCTGCGGCATTTTCTTGCCCTTCATATCGTGCACCAGCTGGTCGTCCCAGGCGCTGCCGGACGATTTGAAATCCCATGTATAGCCGCGGTATTCCGGATTGGCGACCAGCACGATTTTGCTGCGCGGTACGTATTTCTGCAGCATGTAGGCGCCGGTGCCGACCGGGTGGGCGCCGCTCTGGTCGCCGTAGGTGTCGACCACTTCACGCGCTTGCGCGCCGAAGGCAGTGAATCCCATGAGGTACAGGAAATTGTAGTCGGGCGCATTGAGCACTATCCGCAGGGTATAACGATCAGGAGTTTGCAGACCCGCTAGCGGCGCGTCGTAATCGAAACGGCCGGTTTTCTGCGCCTTGGCGATCAATTCATCCATGCCGACGATCTTGCCTTGCAAGACATTGGCTGAGGGTGAGCGGTTCTTGGGATCCAGAAAACGTTTGAAGGTGTAGGCGTAATCCTGGGCAGTCAGTTCGCGGCGCACCCCTTTGAATGCGGGATCGGGGGCAAAATAAATTCCCTTTTTGATATGAAATACATAGGTTTTTCCGCCATCGCTTACCTCCGGCATGGCTTCCGCTGTCCCTGGCACCAGTTTGGCTGGACGCGCCAGATAGTCGTAAGTCAGTAAACGCTCAGAAATCGCTTCGGCTATCCAATTGGAATAGACGTTAACGGTGCGCACCGGATCGAAACCATCATCCGCAGCTTCGAGCACGGCGCGCACCACTTTGGACGGATCAGCCGGGTTATTGCCCGCATGCGCAGGAAATATTGCACTTGCGATACTGCAAATGAGCATTATTGGTGCAATGCACGATAGCTTAAGTTGTTTAAAGTTCCGCATAGTTTCGATTTTGCTTTATTGTCTTTTTGTTATTTTACAGTTGTTTAATTATCATTTATTGCGTCTTCTCTTAAAGAAGAAATGGCGTACTTTCGCCGTTAAACAGGCCTATGCGTTTTTTTGCATACCCGTATGCGTATTTGTTATTTGCCGTATATAAGCAACAGTATCGCCGGTGTTACTGAAATTAAATGATGTTTTATTTTTTTTAGGATACACTATTTTAGCTGCATTGCTTTGTGTGGCATGTTTTTTGCTTGTGAAGATGTGTGGAAATATTTTTGGAAAACAATTACAAATTGCTCCAGAAATTAACAGTCAATACTGTTGTTTTGCACGCGAAAGAAAATCTTTTTTTGTCGTTGTTATACAAAGATTTTTGACGCATCGCTCAGAAGGCGATTAACAAATCGTGTTTAGATTTACTACAAAAACTTAAATTTCAACTCTAACTTTTACCCATAGGGAGTTTGGTTATGATGAAGGAACGGGGATTGCCACGTTCGCTACGATTGATGTTTTCGGGCGGCGTCGCTGTTGGGCTAGGTCTGTTGGCTCACTCGGTGCAGGCGCAGGAGACGAAGACGGACGATTCACCGCAACAAATGCAACGAGTCGAAATTACTGGCTCATCCATCAAACGGATCACCAAAGAAGGAGCGCTGCCGGTACAGACGCTCACCAAGGAAGATATTGCAAAGACCGGCGCCCAAAGCGTTGCCGATCTGGTTCAGGCTCTGCCTGCGATGCAGGGCTTCGTTCCTTCATCGAATTCTGTCAACGGCAGCGGCGCTGGCGTTGAGACAGCTTCGATCCATAGCCTGGGCTCCGGCTATACCCTGGTGCTGCTGAATGGACGACGGATGGCCAAATCGGCGATCAACAACAACGACTACGCGGTCAATCTGGCGAGTATTCCGCTGGCAGCCGTCGAGCGCGTCGAAATCCTGACCGACGGCGCTTCCGCACTGTACGGTTCCGACGCGATTGCCGGTGTTGTCAACTTCATTCTCAAGAAAAATTCAACCTCAACTGACGTCACCGCCACTTACAATGCGCCGACGAAAGCGGGTGGCAAGAGTTTCAATGTCGGCATCTCCAAAGGCTTCGGCGATCTGGATAAAGACGGTTACAACGTGCTGCTGGCATACAGCCACGACGAACAAAAAAATCTGGTTGCCGGTCAACGGGGTTTTGCCAGCTCTGGCGTGGTG
>NZ_DATMRK010000001.1:0-34614 GCF_035566375.1 Collimonas sp. | reverse complement strand
TGCGCGGTTCCGTTGGGGTCAATGACCACAACATGGTATCCGTTTCGCGCATGTTGCCGAACGCTTAACCTCATACTAAGGAGTTATTATGCCTAGAGTAAAACGTGGGGTTACAGCTCGTGCCCGTCATAAAAAAGTTCTCGCCCTTGCCAAGGGTTACCGCGGTCGCCGCAGTAAAGTCTACCGTGTTGCCAAGCAAGCAGTCATGCGCGCTGGTCAATACGCATACCGTGACCGTCGTAACAAGAAGCGCGTATTCCGTGCATTGTGGATCGCTCGTATCAACGCCGCTTCGCGTGAGCATGGCGTTACCTACAGCGTATTCATGAACGGTCTGAAGCGTGCTTCGATCGAACTGGACCGTAAGGTTCTGGCTGATATGGCAGTGATGGACAAGCCAGCGTTTGCTGCGATTGTCAATCAAGTCAAGGCCAACATCGCTGCGTAAGTTATTTGCGTAACTCATTTACGTAACTTAGTGCGTAGTTTTGCCACCGCCGCATAGTTCTGCGGCGCGGCAATCCCGAGCGGGGCAGAGGTCAACACCTTGTGCCCCGTTTGTGTTTTTAACCGCCAATTTGTTTGTTGGCGTATTTCGGCTTCCACTGGAGCAGGAAAACTGCATGAACTCCCTAGAACAACTAGTAACGCAAGCCCAAGCTGATTTCACTGCCGCTATCGATGCCGCCGCGCTGGAAAATGCCAAGGCCAAGTATCTCGGCAAGACCGGCCAGATCACCGAGCAGATGAAGGGACTGGGCAAGCTGGCGCCGGACGAGCGCAAAGTCCAGGGCGCAGTCATCAACAACGCCAAAGAGCAGATCGAAGCCGCGCTGAATGCGCGCCGTGATGCACTGGCCAACGCGCAGATGCAAGAGCGTCTGAATGCGGAAGCGATCGACGTCACCTTGCCGGGCCGTGGCCGTGGCGTCGGCGGCATCCATCCGGTGATGCGCTCGTGGCAGCGTATCGAAGAAATTTTCCGTTCGATCGGTTTCGATGTGGCCGACGGCCCCGAGATCGAAACCGACTGGACCAACTTTACCGCGTTGAACAGCCCGGAAAATCATCCGGCGCGCTCGATGCAGGACACCTTCTATATCGATGGCAAGGATAGCGAAGGCAAGCAACTGCTGCTGCGCACTCATACCAGCCCGATGCAGGTGCGTTATGCGCGCATGAACAAGCCGCCGATCAAGGTCATCGCGCCGGGCCGTACCTACCGCGTCGACAGCGACGCCACCCATTCGCCGATGTTCCATCAGGTCGAAGGCCTGTGGATTGCCGAAGACATCAGTTTCGCCGACCTCAAGGGCGTGTACCTGAATTTCGTCAAGGCGTTCTTTGAAACCGACGATTTGCAAGTGCGTTTCCGTCCGTCCTATTTCCCGTTCACCGAACCTTCGGCTGAGATCGATATTGCGTTCGGCAGTGGTCCGCTCAAAGGGCGCTGGCTGGAAGTATCCGGCGCCGGGCAGGTGCATCCGAATGTGGTGCGCAACATGGGGCTGGATCCGGAACAGTTCATCGGTTTCGCGTTCGGTTCCGGTATCGAACGCCTGACGATGCTACGCTACGGCATCAACGATCTGCGCCTGTTCTATGAAGGCGATTTGCGCTTCCTGAAACAATTTAATTGAGCTGTGAATTAAGCTGTGAGCTGAGCTGATTTTTGAAGCGAGCTCCACGCCGAAGACGCTGAGATTGATTTGCCATCGTGCCTCGATAATCCAGCGTTCCTTGCTTCTGTGACTAAAGGTTTTTGAAGGTTTTACCTATGCAATTCTCTGAAAGCTGGCTGCGTTCCATGGTCGATCCGAAGATGACTTCGGACGAATTATCCCATCTGCTGACCATGTCAGGTCTCGAAGTGGAAGAGGTCGAGCCGGTTGCGCCGCCCTTTACCCATGTCGTGGTCGGCCTGGTGGTCGAGACTGCCAAGCATCCGAATGCCGATCGCCTCAACGTTTGCCAGGTCGACGTCGGCGCCAGCGCCATGCTCAATATCGTGTGTGGCGCGCCGAACGTGCGGCCTGGCCTCAAAGTGCCTTGCGCGATGGTTGGCGCCATCCTGCCGCCGGGTGCGGATGGCAAACCGTTCGAGATCAAACTCGGCCAATTGCGCGGTGTTGAGTCGCAAGGCATGCTGTGCTCGGCACGCGAGCTGAAACTGTCGGACGACCAGGGCGGTTTGCTGGAATTGCCTGAAGATGCGCCGGTCGGTCAGAATTTCCGCGATTATTACCAACTGAACGATCTTAAATTCACCATCAAGCTGACGCCGAACAAGGCGGATTGCCTGTCGGTGCTGGGTGTGGCGCGCGAAGTATCGGCGCTCACCGGTACAGCGCTGAAGCAACCTGTGTTCAAGGCGGTCGCTGCGACCAGCGCTGAAACATTGCCAGTGAAGATTTCGGCGCCGGATTTGTGCGGCCGTTTCTCGGGCCGCGTGATCCGCGGCTTGAACGCCAAGGCGGCAACCCCGCAATGGATGAAGCAGCGCCTGGAGCGCAGCGGCCAGCGCCCGATCTCGGCCTTGGTGGATATTTCCAATTACGTGATGCTGGAACTGGGCCGTCCAACCCACGTGTTCGATCTCGACAAGATCCACGGCGGCCTCGATGTCCGTTGGGGCAAGGCAGGCGAATCGTTGAAACTGTTGAACGGTAATACCGTTAGCGTCGACGACTGGATCGGTGTGATTTCCGACGATCGTCAAATCGAATCGCTGGCCGGCATCATGGGCGGCGACGCCACCGCGGTCTCGCTGGAAACGCAAAATATCTATCTGGAAGCAGCATTCTGGTGGCCGCAAGCGATTCAGGGCCGCGCCCGTCGCTTCAACTTCTCGACCGACGCCGGCCATCGTTTCGAGCGCGGCGTCGATTTCGCGACCACGGTTGAACACATCGAACGCATCACCGCCTTGCTGATCGAGATTTGCGGTACGCCTGAAACCCAGGTCGGCCCGATCGACGATCAAAGCGTCAACCTGCCAAAACGTGATCCGGTCAAGGTGCGTACTTCGCGCGCGATCCGGGTTATCGGCGTGCCTTTGTCGGATAGCCAGATCGCCGATATCTTTACGCGTCTGGGACTGGCGTTCACGCAAGAAAACGGTGTGTTTTCAGTGACGCCGCCGTCGTATCGTTTCGATATCGAGATCGAGGAAGACCTGATCGAAGAAATCGCCCGCGTCTACGGCTTTGAAAATATCCCGGCCTTGCCGCCGGTGGCGCCGAACGCCATGTATATCGCGCCGGAAAACCAGCGCTCGTTGTTCACCACCCGTCGTCAACTGGCGGACCTGGATTATCAGGAAGTGATCAATTTCAGCTTCGTTGAAGAAGCCTGGGAAGCCGATTTCGCCGGCAATCTGGCGCCGATCAAGGTGCTCAATCCGATCGCCAGCCAGATGGGCGTGATGCGTTCGACGCTGATCGGAAGCTTGATTGCCAACGTCAAATATAATCTCAACCGCAAGCTGAACCGGGTCCGGATTTTTGAAACCGGCGCCGTCTACATGCGTAACCAGGAAGTCCAGAACGGCCCGCTGCAGGTGGCTGGGTTCGAGCAGCCTAAGCGCGTAGCCTGCCTGGCTTACGGCCCGCAAGCCGACGAGCAATGGGGGCAGGCAAGCCGTACTGTCGACTTCTTCGATGTGAAGGCGGATCTGGAAGCCTTGTTTGCACCTGCGACTTTGCGTTTCGCCAAAATCGAACACCCGGCGTTGCACCCTGGCCGTTCGGCGCAAGTGCTGCTGGGTGACCAGGTAGTCGGTTTCATCGGTGAGCTGCATCCGCGTCTGCAACAGAAATATGAACTGCCTTTGGCGCCGGTTTTGTTCGAAGTCGACGGCTTGGCGTTGCAGCAACGGCAAGTGCCGGCCTATGTTGAAATTTCGAAATTTCCAGCCGTGGTGCGTGATCTTGCCGTGGTGGTAAAACAAGCTGTTTATGCGCAGGATTTATTGGATGTTTTTGCTGCCGAGCAGCAGGGCAATCCCGCCTGCCGGATTCTGCAAGCCATTGTTTTATTTGATGAATATCATGGCAAAGGACTGGAAAATGACGAAAAAAGTCTTGCTTTCCGTTTTACCTTGCAAGATACTGAAAACACCCTTCAAGATGACACCGTAGAGGCCGCAATGGCGGCTTTGATCGCTGCTGTCAGCAAGGTGCCAACAGCGAAATTGCGCACTTGATCTGTGGTTAGGTGACGCAGTTAAGTGGCTCTCGTGACAATAAAACCTGCAGCAAATGCCGGCAGCCGCGCCGGCAGCAGCAATCCCAAAAAGACAGGGGCGTAACAACAGAATGAACAATATGCAGACAGTAGAATTTGAATCCGTTCTGGACGCCGATCTGAATCGGGCGATGCGCGAAGCGCAAGCTCGTTCGCAGGCAGAAAAGAATTTGCCGACATTGACCAAGGCGGAACTGGCTGAACTTTTGTTTGAACAGGTTGGCCTCAACAAGCGTGAAGCCAAGGACATGGTTGAAACGTTTTTCGATGAAATCCGGGACGCGCTGGAACGCGGCGAGTCGGTGAAATTGTCGGGTTTCGGCAATTTCCAGTTGCGCGACAAGCCGCAACGCCCGGGCCGGAATCCTAAAACCGGGGAAGAAATTCCGATCACTGCGCGCCGAGTGGTCACGTTTCACGCCAGTCAAAAACTCAAGGGCATGGTTGAAGCCGCAAGCCTGCAACCAATCCAGCCTATCCAACAGTTTGCCGCCGCTCTCCCAGCTAATTCATGAACGATCGCATTAGTAAGTCCGAGCTTGTCGTATTGCCGCCGATTCCGGCCAAACGCTATTTCACCATAGGCGAAGTAAGCGAGCTGTGTGGCGTCAAGCCGCATGTGCTGCGTTACTGGGAACAGGAATTCACCCAGCTTAAGCCGGTCAAACGACGTGGCAATCGTCGTTATTACCAGCATCACGAGGTGCTGCTGATTCGCCGCATCCGCGAATTATTGTATGAGCATGGTTTCACCATCAGCGGTGCTCGCAACAAGCTCGATGGCCGCCTTGGCGGCGCAGCTGAAGTCGAACCCGCCGCCGAGGCTAAGCAAAACGAAGTCAATCTGGTCGAAGTGCGTCACGAACTAGAGCAGATACTGGCTTTGCTGATACCCAAGGTAGAACAAACAGTTGAATGAATGTTGCAGAAACGAGGGAGAGAAATCTCCCTTTTTTATTTAGGATGTTGAACCCGGATTTCGTCCTGTCTGTTCTCCATCCGCCAATTTTACCCATTTGCCGATCATGCTCAGCGACCCACGTTTCCCCAATCTTTTCATTCTCAATCATCCGCTGATTCAGCATAAGCTGACGCACATGCGGAGCAAAGAAACATCAACCCGCACCTTCCGTCAGTTGCTACGCGAAATCACGCTGTTGATGGGCTATGAAATCACGCGCGACCTGCCTTTGACCACGCAGCACATCGAGACGCCGATGCAAAGCATGGAGGCGCCGGTGATTGCCGGCCGCAAGCTGGCGGTGGTGCCGGTGTTACGCGCCGGGATCGGCATGAGTGATGGCTTGCTGGATCTGGTGCCGTCGGCGCGGGTCGGCCATATCGGGGTATATCGCGATCCGGAAACGCATCAGCCGGTTGAGTATCTGGTGCGTTTGCCGGATCTGGCGGAGCGGATCTTTATCGTGTGCGATCCGATGGTGGCGACTGGTAATTCGGCAGTCCACGCGGTCGATGTGTTGAAGAAGCGCGGCGTCAGCGACGAGCAAATCATTTTCCTGGCGCTGGTGGCTGCACCCGAAGGCGTGCAGGTGTTCCAGGATGCGCATCCCGGGGTCAAGCTGTATGTGGCTAGCCTGGATTCACATCTGGACGAGCACGCGTACATCGTCCCTGGATTGGGCGATGCCGGCGACCGCATATTCGGCACTAAATAAGCCCTAGTTAAATGGGGACAGAGTTTTTTTTGCGGCATTTTGCGAAAATTACTCTGCCCCCCTTTTAACGGACCACGGAGTACATCCGATTGCGGTCGCTATTTCCAGCTACGACATTAACCCAGCAGTTTCAACACCAGCTCCGCCACCGCAACCGAAGACGCCGGATTCTGGCCGGTGATCAGGTTGCCGTCGACTACCGCATAGCTGCTCCAGTCCGCTCCCTTGCTGTAATTACCGCCCAGGCGTTTCAGTTCGGCTTCCACCAGGAACGGCACGATATCGGTCAGTTGCACAGCGGCTTCTTCGCTGTCTGAAAAACCGGTGACCTTTTTGCCCTTGACCAGCGGTGTGCCGTCAGCGGCGCGCGCATGACGCAGAACGCCGGGCGCATGACAGACTGCCGAGACTGGCTTACCTGCTGCATGCATGGTTTCGATCAGTGCGATCGAATCCTTGTCTTCCGCCAGATCCCACAGAGGGCCGTGACCGCCTGGGTAAAACACAGCGTCATAATCCTTCGCTTGCGCTGTCGACAGTTTGATAGTCGCGGCCAGTGCGGCTTGTGCGACGCTGTCTTTGCGGAAGCGGTCAGTGGCTTCGGTCTGGGCGTCCGGTTCATCGCTTTTCGGATCCAGCGGCGGCTGGCCGCCGTGCGGCGACGCCAGCGTGATATCGGCGCCGGCGTCCAGGAAAGCATAGTAGGGGGCGGCGAATTCTTCCAGCCAGAAGCCGGTCTTCTTACCCGTGTCGCCCAGTTGATCGTGCGAGGTCAGTACCATTAATATGTTCATGCGAATTCCTTTTTATTTAGCAATAGTCGGAACGCTCATTCGTCGCCGGTGCGTATCACCAGCTTGCCGAAGTTCTTACCTTCCAGCAGACCGATAAAGGCTTGCGGTGCATTTTCCAGGCCGCCGACGATATCTTCCCGGTATTTGATTTTCCCGGCGGCGACCCAACCGCTCATTTCCTTGAAAAATTCCAGATAGCGAGGGTAGTAGTCAAAGATGATGAAGCCTTGCATCTTGATGCGGCGTACCAGCAACTTGCTCATCAGTCCTGGCAGATGGTCAGATCCTTCCGGTTTGCCAGTGGCGTTATAGTTGGCGATCAGGCCGCATACCGGCACCCGGGCGTGCAGGTTCAGCAAGGGCAGTACGGCTTCGAATACGGCGCCGCCAACGTTTTCAAAATACACGTCGATACCTTTTTCGCAGGCCGCTGCGAGCTGCTGCGGGAAATCGGCGTTGCGATGGTCGACGCAAGCGTCGAACCCCAGTTCTTCCACTGCGTATTTGCATTTGTCGGCGCCGCCGGCGATGCCGACCACGCGGCATCCCTTGAGCTTGGCAATCTGCCCGACCACCGAGCCGACCGCGCCAGTGGCGGCTGCCACCACCACGGTTTCGCCGGCTTGCGGCTGGCCGATGTCGAGCAAGCCCATGTAAGCGGTGAAACCGGGCATGCCGAGCAGGCCCAGCGCATAGGATGGCTTGCCCAGTTTCGGATCCAGCTTGGTCAGGTCTTTGCCGTCGGACAGCGCATAGTCTTGCCAGCCGCTGTAACTCAGCACCAGCTCGCCAGCCGTGTAGGCAGGATTTTCTGATGCTTCTACCTGTGATACCGTGCCGCCGACCATGACTTCGCCGACTTCGACCGGCGGCGCATAGGAAGGTGCATCGCTCATGCGGCCGCGCATATACGGATCGAGCGAGAGGTAGACGGTGCGCAGCAAAACCTGACCCGCGGCGGGTACAGGCGGCGGGCTTTGATCGAGCTTGAAATTCTCGGCAGTCGGCGCGCCGTGCGGACGCGAGGCTAGCAAGATGCGGCGGTTGACGGTTTTGCTTTGTGGCATGTTCGCTACTCCTAGAGTGGAATGAATGCCGGCGCTGTTTTGCCGGCGCGTGCAGAATCAGTTAAGCGTCGATCTCATAGCGCCGCTTCGAGGATCTTGCGGCTGACCGCGAGCGTGTGGTCCTGGTGTTCGCCGAGCCTGGTCATGCCGTGCTGTTCGAGTTGCACCAGTACTGTTTCGACCGCTGCCTGGCCCAGCTCGTAGTCGGACAGTCGGGTCTTGATACCCAGGCTTTCGAAGAAATCACGAGTGCGCTCGATCGCGAGGTCGATGCGTGCATCTTCGTCACCCTCGGTGATTTGCCAGACGCGCTCGGCGTATTGCAGCAGTTTGGCGCGTTTGCTTTCGCGCCGGACCGATAGCAACGACGGCAGCACGATGGCCAGGGTACGGGCATGATCGATATCGTATTGCGCGGTCAATTCATGGCCCAGCATATGGGTGGCCCAGTCTTGCGGCACGCCGGCGCCGATCAGGCCGTTGAGCGCCAGGGTGGCTACCCACATCAGGTTGGCGCGGGCGTCGTAGTCGTCCGGCTCGGCCAGCACGCGTGGTCCGGTTTCGATCAGAGTCAGCAGCAGCCCTTCGGCAAAACGATCTTGCACCTGGCCTTGCACCGGATAGGTCAGGTATTGCTCGACGGTGTGGACAAAAGCATCGACCACGCCGTTGGCGATCTGGCGTGGCGGCAGGGTGAAGGTCTTGCTCGGATCGAGAATCGAAAATTGCGGAAATACCAGCGGGCTGTGGAACGCCAGCTTGGCTTGTATCGATTTGCGGGTAACGACGCCGCCGTTATTCATTTCTGAACCGGTTGCCGGCAAGGTCAGCACGCTGCCGAAGGGCAGGGCGCTGCGGATGTTGGCGCCGCGCTTGACTGCGATGTCCCACGGCTCGCCATCGAAATTTGCCGCAGCAGCGACAAACTTGGTGCCGTCGATCACCGAGCCGCCGCCCACCGCCAGCAGGAAGTCGATTTTCTCGGCGCGCACTTGCGCCACGGCCTGCATCAGTGTTTCATAACTCGGATTGGGTTCGATGCCGGCGAATTCATGGATTTCGCGTTTGCCGAGCGCGGCCTTGACTTCGGCCAGGGTGCCGGTCTTCTGGGCGCTGGAGCCGCCGTATAGTATCAGCACACGCGCGTTGTGGGGCACCAGCTGGTCCAGTTTGGCGATGGTGTCGCGGCCAAAGACGATTTTGGTAGGATTGTAGAATTCAAAATTCAGCATACGGGTTCCTTGGGAAGTAGAGCGCTCGATGAGTCGAGCGGTAAAAATAATGTGCGAACTTGTAGCGCGCCTTAGCTTGATGCAGGTGGTGTCAGGACATTTAAAGTGATGCACATGGCGCTCTCGAGAGGACTGCGATCACGCTGGAGTTTGGCGAGCAGGCTGGCTCCCAACCACAACTGGTAAAGCATTTGCGCGGTTTCTTGCGGTTCCAGTTCGAGCCGCAGAGAGCCGTCGGCTATTCCTTCGGCGATGCAATCGGCCAGCCTGGCCATCACTTGTCGTGTGCCTTCGCACAACACCCGGCGCATGTCGTCCGATAAATCGGCGACCTCGGCGCTGAGCTTGACCACCAGGCATTTGTCCATCGCTTCTGCGCCGGATTGCGTATCGCGCCAATGGCTCCAGTAACGCAGCAACCGTTCGCGGGCCGGCTCCTGCGCCGGCTTTACTGCAATTTGCAGGACTTGTTCCAGCGCCTGCTGGTAGTCGTCGACATACTGCTGCATCAACTCCCGGCCGTATTGTTCCTTCGATCCGAAGTAGTGATAGAAGGAACCTTTGGGTATTGCCGCCGCACTCAATATCTCACTGAGTCCGACGCCGGAGAATCCTTTGACAGCAATGATTTTTTGTCCGGCGTCCAGGATATGGCGCTTGGTGGTGTCGTATTTTGCTCTCATGATTTGTCTATTCTAGCTCAAATTAGACCAGTCGTCTAATTGGCTGGATTTTGCTTCCGTGCAATATCAGAGCCATGCCGATTCGATACCTGAGGTCACGCCTGTCATGCTTTTGCGACGGCTACCCACGCTTATGCATATCCGTTATGCTAGTGAGGTTTATTGTGCAATTTTCTTGTCTGAACGTTCGCATCCCCATTTCAACTTTAGCGCCGCCCATGACATCCCGTACCAACCACCATCTCGATACCTACTTGCTACGCGTTTTGCACACTTTGCTGGTAGAAAAAAGTGTGTCGCGCACCGCCATCAAGCTGGGACAATCGCAGCCGACCATCAGCAATACGCTCAAGCGCTTGCGTGAGCTGACCGGCGACGCCATCCTGGTGCGTGGCAAGACCGGCATGGTGCCTACCGAACGCGGGCAGGAATTGCTGGCGCTGGCGAAGCAGGGATTGGAAGTCATCGAGAGAATCGCGGCGCCGGTCGCGGCCTTTGAAGCCGATAGCACGGCGCGGGTATTTCATATTGCCACGCCGGATTACCTGAACATGTTGCTGATCCCATCCATCATCGAGCAGTTGCGCCGGCGCGCGCCCGGCGCCAGCCTGATGGTGCATGCGCTGGACGCCAATCTGGATTACGCCAACGCACTGGAAAATGGCCGCTTTGACCTAGTGATCGGCAACTGGCCTGATCCGCCCGAGCATCTGCATCTGGCGCAATTATTCGATGACGATGTGGTGTGCATGATGCATCGCGACCACCCGGTAGCCAAGAAGGGCCTGACCCTGAAATATTATCTGGAAATGCCGCATCTGGCGCCGACACCTTATATCGAAGGACATCGCAGCGGCATCGACGCCGCTCTGGCCGAGCAAGGTTTGAAGCGTAACGTGCAGGTGACGATCCCGTATTTCGCGCTGGTGCCGCATGTGCTGGCGAAATCGGATTTGATTTTTACCACCGGCCGGCAGTTTGCCGAGCGGATTGTCGAGGATTGGCCGATCGGCATGTTTACGTTGCCGTTCGACATGCCGAAGATGCGTTTTTACATGCTGTGGCATGCGCGCTCACACGTGGCGCCGGATGTGGTGTGGCTGCGGCGCCTGATTGCCGAGGTGTCGGCCGATCTGGGCAAATCGGGAAAAAAACAGAGTCAGCCCGCCCTGTAAATCCTGCGATGGCTTACAGAGGCGGACCCGGCGCTGAATCCTTGCTGTGAATCCTCGTTGAATCCTCGCTGTATCCTTATCCCTGCTGTTATTTCAAGCTTTACTTCAATTTTCGCCGTACTCGATGCTCGGTCGCTGCGGCGATTTGCGCGAAGTTGCACGCATGTATTGCGGCGGCCATGAGGTCACATCGTGCAGGGCGTCGGCAGCGTGCAGCGGCCAGTAAGGATCGCGCAAAAGTTCACGCGCCATCAGCACCAGATCGGCTTGTTCGGTGCGCAGCACGTGCTCGGCCTGGCCGGGATCGGTAATCATGCCGACGGTGCCGCTGGCGATGCCTGCTTCATGCTTGACTCTGGCTGCGAACTGGGTCTGATAGCCGGGCCCCACCGGGATAGTGGCGGCAGCGATATTGCCGCCGCTGGAGACGTCGATCAAGTCAACCCCGGCGTCGCGCAACAGGCGGCTCAAGGCCACGGTTTCATCGGCATTCCAACCGCCGTCGATCCAGTCGGTAGCCGACAGGCGCACCAGCAATGGCAGTTGTTCCGGCCAGACCTGGCGCACCGCAGCTACCACCTCCAGCGTCAGCCGTACGCGATTTTCAAACGAGCCGCCATATTGGTCGGTGCGGTGATTGCTGATCGGCGACAGGAACTGATGCAGCAGATAACCATGCGCAGCGTGGATCTCGACCAGCTTGAAACCGGCTTGCTCAGCGCGCACCGCGGCATCGGCAAACGCCTTGACGATGGCGTGGATGCCATCGATGGTGAGCGCGTTGGGCGTGGTATAGCTGGCGTCAAACGGAATTGCCGACGGCCCGTCGGTTTGCCAGCCGCCCTGGTCAGGATCGACACGGCCCTGCTGTTCTTCCCAAGGACGCCAGACACTAGCCTTGCGGCCGGCATGCGCCAGCTGGATGCCGGCCACCACACCCTGTTGCTCGATAAAGTGGGTGATGCGGCGTAGCGGCGCGATATGTTCATCTTTCCAGATGCCGAGATCCTGCGGCGAAATCCGGCCCTGCGGCAGCACCGCGCTGGCTTCGAAGATAATCAGGCCGGCGCCGCCGACTGCGCGACTGCCAAGATGCACCAGATGCCAGTCATTGGCGAAGCCGTCTTGCGCCGAGTATTGGCACATCGGGGCGACGGCAATCCGGTTCGCCAACGTCACACTGCGTAACTTCAGTGGAGAAAATAAAAAGCTCATATGGTTATCCTGTGAGTTTGCTTATGCGTCGGCTTATGCGTCGACCAGGCCGTTGAACTGTAACGCCGCCAGGCTTGCGTACAAGCCGTTTTGCGCAACCAGTTCGGTATGCGTACCGGTTTCGACTATATGCCCGTGTTCCAGCACGATGATGCGGTCGGCGCGCTGCACGGTGGCCAGGCGATGGGCGATGACCAGGGTGGTGCGGCCGATCATCGCTGCTTCCAACGCGCCCTGTACCGCACGTTCAGATTCGGCGTCGAGCGCGCTGGTGGCTTCGTCCAGCAGCAACAGCGGCGGGTTTTTCAACAGCGCACGGGCAATCGCAATCCGCTGCCGCTGGCCGCCGGATAGACGCACGCCGCGTTCGCCGAGGAAGGCCTGGTAGCCCTCAGGCAGGCGCTCGATGAATTCGTGGGCGGCCGCCATTTTTGCCGCAGCGATGACTTCTGCGTCGCTGGCGCCGACCCTGCCGTAACGGATGTTTTCCATCGCATTGGCTGAGAAAATGATGGTCTCTTGCGGCACGATGCCGATGGCGTTGCGCAGGGTATGCAGCTCAAGGTATTTGATATCGACGCCATCGAGCTTGATGCTGCCGTGTTGCGGATCGTAGAAGCGCAGCAGCAGCTGGAACAGGGTGGTTTTGCCGGCGCCCGAAGGGCCGACCAGGGCAACGGTTTCACCCGGCCGGACGTCTAGCGAGATAGCGGACAGCGCGGCATTTTCCGGTCGTGACGGATAGCGGAAACTGATGTTTTCCATGGTCAGTGCAGCGCCTTGGGCGGTGCGCGGCGGCAGCGTATCCGGCAGCAGCACGGATTGCACCGGCGACTGCGCCGCCAATAATTCCAGCAGCCGCTCGGTAGCGCCGGCGGCGCGCTGGGCGTCGCCCATGACTTCGGCCAGGGCGCCGATGGAGCCGGCCAGCAAGGCAGCGTACAAGATAAACTGGCCGAGCTCGCCACCGCTCATGCGGCCCTGGACCACGGCGTGGGCGCCCAGCCAGAGTACAAACACGATGGCGCCGAACACCAGCAGGATCGCCATCATGGTCAGCAGAGAACGCGCACGTATGCGTTCCATCGCTGTGCCGAAAGCGTTTTCAATCGAGATATCGAAACGCTGCGCTTCAATATGCTCGTGGGTGAAGGCCTGCACGGTCGGCATCGCATTCAGGATCTCGCCAGCCATCGCCGAAGCATCGGCGACCCGGTCCTGCGATGCGCGCGACAGCTTGCGTACGCGGCGGCCGTACCAGACTATCGGCAGCACCACCAGCGCCAGCATGACCAGGATGATCGCGCTCAGCTTGGCGCTGGTGATGAACAACATGATCATGCCGCCGGTGAACAGCAGGGCGTTGCGCAGGGCCATTGAAATACTGGTGCCGACCAGCGCCTGGATCAAGGTGGTGTCGGTGGTGATGCGCGACAGCACTTCTCCGGTCTTGGTGGTTTCAAAGAACTGCGGGCTCTGTATCACAACGTGTGAATAGACCGCGCTACGCAGATCGGCCGTGACCCGCTCGCCAAGCCAGGACACCATGTAGAAGCGGGCTGCGGTGGCCACACCCAACACACAGGCGACGCCGAACAAGGCCAGGAAATACAGGTCGATATGATTGGCGCCCTGGATACCGCCGGTGCTGAAGCCGAGGTCGATCATTTGCCGGAACGCATAGGGAATCGCCAGAGTAGCCCCGGCTGCCACCAGCAGGGCCAGGCCGGCCATCACAAACTGCCGTTTATACGGGGCTAGGAAGGGAAGCAGTCCGATGAGCGTACCCAGGCTGCGTTTTTGAGGTTCTTTGGAAGTGTTGATTGTCATGTTGGTAAGCAATGGTGGGTCACGCAATTTACAGCAAGCTTGCGTCTGGCAACGCTGATACAAGGAAAAGACCCAGCGGGGAAATGTGTTTGTGCCAATATTTCATGCATTTGTATTGCAATCGGTAAAGAGATCGGCTACGGATCGGTTAAGTGCGGGCTAAGTGCGCATTCTCTTGAACGGGAACTTCAACCCTTAATAGAATATCGATATACTTTGTACAGCGTGCTTAGCTCTGAAAGCAGCTTGCTAGTGTAGTGGATGTTGCGCGATAGCGCAGGATCTCGATGGAGCGAACTTGAATTCCCGTAGTCGAATGCGTAATTTTAATAATTGCATCCCAGGAGAATCCTTTGGCTCAATTGCCGCAAGTGGCGCAAAACTGCCTGGCACAGGATGAGGTTCAACAGCAACTGGCGGCCGGCCTGCTGGCAGCGCACGCACATACCTCACCTAAATATCTCTACGACGTTCTCGGTTCACGCTTGTTTGCAGCCATCTGCGAGCTGCCTGAGTATTATCCGACCCGCACCGAAGCTGCCATATTCGCGCTGCATGCGCAGCAGATTGCCGACGCCGTCGGACCCGATGCGATTCTGATCGATCTGGGGGCTGGCAATTGCAGCAAGGCGGCCGGGCTGTTCCCGAGCCTGCAACCCAGGCAATATGTGGCGATCGATATCTCGGTGCAGTTCCTGACGGAAGCGGTGAGCGCGCTACAGCAGCAGTTCCCGCAGATTGAGATGACTTGCCTTGGCATGGATTTTTCTGCCGAACTGGAACTGCCGGCGGCGCTGGAGCTGGATGGCCGGCAGTTTTTTTATCCGGGATCGTCGATAGGTAATTTCGCGCCGCTGGAGGCACTGATGTTCCTGCGGCGGATCCGCAAAGCTATCGCGGGCGGCAGCGATAGCGGCGGCCTGCTGATCGGGGTCGATCTGGTCAAGGACAAGGCGATCCTGGATGCCGCCTACGATGATTCACTGGGCGTCACCGCAGCATTCAACCTGAATCTTCTGCATCATCTGAATCGTTTGCTGGATGCCGATTTCGATCCGCGTGACTGGCGTCATCGGGCTTTCTACAATAGCCAGCAACATCGCATAGAAATGCATCTGGAAGCCAGGCATGAGCTCGCCGTCCATTGGCGGCACGGCGGCATGCGGTGTTTTGCGCGGGGCGAGAGCATCCATACCGAAAGCAGTTATAAATACACCCGGCAAGGATTTATCGACATGCTGCAACAAGCCGGATTCGGCAAAGTGCAGACCTGGTTTGATCCGCACAACTGGTTCATGGTTTGCCATGCCCAGGCGGCCTAAGAAAAAATACACAGACAGGAGCGCGATGCACAAGCTGGCAAAAAATTTTTCCACGATCCGCGATCAGACCGGCAAGCTGGTGCAGCCGCTGTCGACGGAAGATTGCTGCGTGCAATCGATGCCTGACGCCAGCCCGGCGAAGTGGCATCTGGCGCATACCACCTGGTTTTTTGAAACCTTCATTCTGGAACGGTTTGAAACCAACTTCCAGCCCTTCCATCCTGCCTTCCGGATTCTGTTCAATTCTTATTATGAGGGAGTCGGCGAGCAGCACCCGCGCGCGCAACGCGGCCTGATAACCCGACCCTCGCTGGCCGAAGTGCAAGCCTATCGGCAGAATGTCGATCAACGGCTGCTGGCTTTGCTAGGGCAAACGCTGGCGCCGGAGCAGGCGCAGCAGGTGTCTGAACTGGTCGAGCTTGGCATGCAGCATGAGCAGCAGCATCAGGAATTATTGCTGACCGATATCAAGCATTTGCTGGCCATGAATCCTTTGCTTCCTCCCTATTTTCCATCCAATGCGGCGGCGGAAGCGAGCGATAGGGCCGCTGCAGCTACAGCCGCAGCTTTGCAATGGCAGTCATTCGAGGCTGGCATTGTCGAGATCGGGCATGCCGGGCAGGGATTTTTCTTCGATAACGAAACGCCGCGTCATCGCCAGTTTGTCGAACCCTTTTCCATGGCGTCGCGGCTGGTCAGCAACGGTGAATACCTGGCTTTTGTCGAGGACGGCGGCTACCGGAATTCTCTATTGTGGCTGGCGGCCGGCTGGGAGTGGGTGCAACAGCAAAAATTGACGCGGCCGCTCTATTGGCAAACTGCGCATGCGCAGTTCGACTCTGCCTGGCGCGAATTTACCTTGTACGGCCTGCAGCCGCTGGCCTTGCATGAGGCAGTCAGCCACCTTTCCTTTTTCGAAGCGGAGGCTTATGCGCGCTGGGCTGGTGCGCGCTTGCCTAGCGAGGCGGAATGGGAGTGTGCGGCAGCCAGTCAAGGAAAAGAGCCAGGAGCGGATCACGGAGCAGACTATTTTGGCGTGGCCTGGCAATGGACCAGCAGCAGTTATGCGCCATATCCAGGGTATGGCGCGCTGCCGGGAGCGGTGGGCGAATACAACGGCAAATTCATGGTGAATCAGTATGTATTGCGCGGTTCTTCATCTGCCACGCCTGACGGCCACGCGCGCCTGAGTTATCGCAATTTTTTTCCGGCAACTGCACGCTGGCAGTTCAGCGGGATTCGCCTGGCGCGTTCTTGAGTCAACTTGAATCATCTTGAGTCAGCGCGGACCAGCATCAGCAGCGGTCTGCTGCGTGCTTAAATGTTCGATCAGGAAATCCACAAACACGCGCACGGCCGGTAATAAACCTCTCTGGGTCGGATAGACCACTTGCACATGGCCGGCAGGCATGGTCCAGTTCGGCAAGACACGGATAAGCGCAGCTTGTTCTAACTCTTCGACACAATAATCGGCCGGCAGCATGGTTAAACCCAGGCTGCGCAGCGCCGCCCGTTTGCGTAGCGCAAAATCTTCCACCGCCAATCTCGGTTCCGCCACCAGTTCGTAGCGTTCTTTATTCGGACCGTCGAGCAAAAGATGGACCCGGCGATCGCGTTCGGCGGCGCCCAGGAAGGGCAGTTTCGCCAAGTCGCGCGGATGCTGCGGAAGCGGATATCTGGACATCAGTTCCGGCGTCGCCACCAGCACGGCGGAGGCGGCACGCAGCCGCCGGGTTGCCAGATTGGGATCTTCGTCATCGGTGGCTCTTACCCGTACCGCGACGTCCACTCCTTCTTCCAGCAGATTGACGCGGCGGTTGGTGAACAGTAAATCGATATTCACTTTCGGGTAGCGTTCCAGAAACGCCGGCAGTGCTGTGGCCACTTCAGATTGCGCAATCGGCACCACGCAAGCTACCCGTACCGTGCCGCTTGGCTCAGCCAATGAGCTGGTAACCGCCAGCTCAGCCGCCTCTGCCGCAGCAATCACGACCTGGCAATGTTGGTAGTAGCG
Organism: Collimonas sp.; assembly: GCF_035566375.1. Lineage (GTDB taxonomy): Bacteria > Pseudomonadota > Gammaproteobacteria > Burkholderiales > Burkholderiaceae_D > Collimonas. The sequence goes on along the minus strand of NZ_DATMRK010000001.1, from coordinate 17,361 downwards.
ATTGCCGAGGTCGGTCAAGGCGATGCCACGTGTGTTGCGTTGTAGCAAGCGAGCGCCCAGGCGACTTTCCAGTTCGGAGATGCGTCTGGACAAGCGCGATTTGGGGATGCCCAGGCTGCGCCCGGCGGCCGTGAAACCGCCTTCCTGCACTACGTTGGCGAAAAAATATAGGTCGTTCAGATCTTGCATGATGGTTGTCCACTGTTCTGTATGTGGAACAATATATCTTGTTTTTGCTATCTAGTTCTATTTTAGATGCGCGGGTAGGATGCGTTCAATGGTTCTGAGAACCAGGTAAATCAAACTCTTTTGGCATCGGGATATACGGATCGCTATAGATTTTGACCCACTCTTAATTTAATCGAACGGCATATATCATGAAACTCTTACATATTGATTCCAGCATCCTCGGCGACGCTTCGGCTTCGCGCCAACTGACCCGTGAAGTGGTGGCAACGCTGCAAGCGGCGGATTCCGATCTTGAACTGACTTACCGCGACCTCAGCAAAGACGTCACCGCCCATTTGAGCGGCGCCACCTTTGCAGCCAAGGGCACGCCAGAGGAAAAACGCAATCTGTCGCAAAAGCTCGAAGTGGAACTGAACGAAGCGATTCTCAACGAATTCCTGGCGGCCGACGTGATCGTACTGGGCGCGCCCATGTACAACTTCACCGTGCCGACCCAGCTCAAAGCCTGGATCGATCAGATTTGTGTTGCCGGCGTTACTTTCCGCTATAGCGAAAAAGGTCCGGAAGGTCTGGCCAAGGGTAAACGCGTCGTGATCGTCTCGACCACCGGCGGCAAACATGCAGGCGGCCCTACCGGCGTCGCCCATGAAGACTACCTGAAACTGGTGTTCGGTTTTATCGGAATCACCGAGATCGAAGTGGTTCGCGCCGATGGCCTGAACTACGGTCCCGAAGCGAAAGAGGCGGGCTTTGCCGCAGCGCGCACACGTATCGGCGATCTGACTAGCGCAGTGGCAATGGCTTGATTGGTTAGATTTGAATAGAAACCCGCTACTTGGTAGCGCGCAGACTGTTGATGAACCCCGTCTTTTTGCGAAGGCGGGGTTTTTGCATTTGGAAGATGCCGCGCAGCGTCAGCTCTGTCTGATCAAATGATAGAGTGCGTTTGCACTGTGAATAGTCCTCAATGCTACGTAATGCTTTTCATTTTATTGGAAAAATTTAGCGCTATGAACCAACCATCCGTGCCTGCATCCAGCAATTCGATTCGTCGCTCCGGCGTATCGGCATTAGGGTTGTCCGCATTGGGCATTGTTTTTGGCGATATCGGCACCAGCCCCTTATATACGCTTAAGACTGTGCTGGGCATGACGGGCGGGGCGCCCACTCATGATGTCGTGCTCGGCGTACTGTCGCTCATCGTCTGGACGCTGATTATGATCACTTCGGTGAAATATGTCATATTCGCCATGAGTATCGATAACGATGGCGAGGGCGGTATTCTTGCGTTGATGTCCCTGCTCGGCATCAAAAAACACCAGCGGCCACTTATCGTGGCCCTTGGTTTATTCGGCGCTGCATTAATCTATGGCGACGGCGCGATCACACCTGCTATTTCGGTACTCTCTGCGCTGGAAGGGCTGAAGATTGCGACGCCAGCAGTTGAGCCTTATATAGTGCCTGCGGCGGTGGCGATACTCATCGCATTATTCGCGATTCAACCGCTCGGTACCGCGCGTATTGGTAAAACCTTTGGCCCCATCATGCTGTTATGGTTCGTTGCCATGGCGGTGCTGGGTGTTATAGGGATTACCCGCCATCCAGCCGTGCTGGCGGCTTTGAATCCGCTGTATGGCTTGCGCTACCTGTTCTCGAACAGCTATACAAGCTTTCTCATCTTGGGCGGTGTTTTCCTTTGTGTGACCGGAGCAGAAGCACTGTATGCAGACATGGGGCATTTTGGCTCACGCCCGATCCGCTTCGCCTGGTCGGGGGTGGTGCTGCCCAGCTTGTTGCTTAATTATGCCGGCCAGACCGCCATGGTCCTTGAGGGCACTCCGACCACCGACAATATCTTCTTCCGCTTATGCCCGGATTTCTTGGTGATTCCATTTGTCGTGCTGGCCACAGTCGCTACCATTATCGCCAGCCAATCGATCATTACCGGCGCATTTTCGATGACCCGGCAAGCAATCCAGCTCGGCTGGCTGCCACGTTTGCGCATCAAGCAAACCTCGGAGGAGGGATACGGCCAGATATATGTCGGCATTGTTAACTGGCTGCTGATGATTGTTACGGTCGGTCTTGTCTTGACTTTCCGAAAATCCGACAATCTGGCTTCCGCATACGGCATTGCAGTCGCGGCCACCATGTTGCTCACTTCCGGATTGCTGTTCATCGCCATGCGCGAAATCTGGGGCTGGGGTTTATTCAGGAGCGGCGTTGTTGCAGGAGCATTCATCTGCGTCGATACAGCCTTTTTCCTGGCTAATCTGACTAAGGTTGCAGACGGCGGCTACGTTCCGCTGTTACTGGCGTCGCTGGTCTTTGGAACGATGCTGATATGGCATCGCGGCTCCAGCGCCGTCTTGCAAAACCTGGATCAACAGGCGGTTCCGCTGGATGAATTCATGGCATCGCTAAAGTCACGCAATATTCCCCGCGTGCCAGGCACCGCTGTGTTCTTGTCCAGGACCGACAGCGCTACGCCGCCCGTCATGATATGGGATGTAAAACATAATCGGGCTTTGCACGAAAACCTGTTTGTCGTGAACGCCATTACTGAATCGATACCTTGGATTGATGAATCGGAACGTTTGACAATAACCGAGGTTCAGCCTAATTATTGGCGTGCAAAAGCAAGGTTTGGCTTTATGGAGAGGCCGGATATTCCGGCTGTGTTGAAAAAAGCTTGTTTACAAAATCACAGCCTGGATTTTGATGATGCCGTATATTACGTCGGCCATATTGAAGTTGTCCCACGCGAAGATGGGCAAGGATTGGCGGAGTGGCAGGGGAGTACTTTTGCGCTGATGGAGCGGAATTCCATGCACGTCAGCGATTACTTCCGGCTACCGAAGGATAGCGTGATTTTGATCGGGCGGCAGATTGCAATTTGATTTTGCACTGTCATTTTGACCTTACTTGAAGAGGAAAATTTATGCACGCACATCACTCGCATTTGATTGAGGTAGATCTGAAATCACTTCGTCCCACACAAATCACGGTAGGAATGGCCGAGGTAGAGCAGAAACGCCTATATTGGAAAAATCTTGAAGCGGAATATCGCAAAGCCTATATGGAAAACCATTGTTTTCCCGGCGTACTTGGCCCCAAAGATCGCTATTACATCGTTGATCATCATCACTTGGGTTTATCTCTGATTGAAGAAGACATAAAAACCGTAAAGCTGATCATGCTCAAAGATTTGAGTGCACTGAATATCGATGAATTTTGGGTGGTAATGGATCACAATCAATGGGTGCATCCTTACGACGCCAAGGGTCAACGATGCGGCTTCGACGCAATACCCAAAAAAATCACTGAATTGGTCGATGATCCCTATCGAAGCCTCGCAGGCGAGGTCCGGCAGGCGGGAGGTTTCCCGAAAGATCAGCAGCCGTTTTCCGAATTTTTGTGGGCGGATTTTTTTCGTCGCCGTATTTCAGCCAAGATGATTAGGAACCAGCAGAGCCAAGCCTTGGCGGAAGCGATGCAGCTTGCGCACAGTCAGGCAGCTTCGCATTTGCCAGGTTGGAGTGGGCAAACGGCAGGCTCCTAGATTGAGACGAAGTGGTTGAGAGTATTTTATGTTCTTTCGTTGCAGTCTTGATCAACCGCTTACGTGCCGCAGTAACAGTCGCTCCAATGCATTCAGCGTGTCGAACGACTCAAAGAAATCGGCGAAAAAATCCTGATTGCTCGGCGCTGCGTGGCTAAATTCCGGTTCTGCCCTGATGCTGTCGAAGATCTGTTGGAAGGTGTTCTTGCCGTCGATGTGACGCAAGATTTTTGCGCCATATTTTCCGGGGTTTACCGTCAGCCCAACTCCTGAGTGCTGATGGTTAAGAGCGAAAGGGCGCCCCTTGTTTGTGCTAAATATCTGGGCCAGCAGCGGGCCGGTTAAAGGTTCGTGAAAGAAAAACGGAACATAATCGGCGTCGCCGTATGGCGCTTTGCAAGCTTCCGATCGGGTAACATAAAATGAATGGGTGATGACGTTACCAATCAGCAGCTCGCCCATTTCATATTGCCTGCGGAGTGCTTGCTTCTTGATAATCTCTAGATTCTTTGGCGGCTTTTTGCCTAAGACCATATGTGGGAGGTAAGGTGAGCGTCCTCGTCCAACGTCTGTAAGCTCCAGGTGAAGACCATGCGTATCCTGGATCCAGTCAAACAATTCTCCCACTGTGTACGCTCTGTCTTGAGAGTGCAACAACAGATCGTAGATGCCGGCATCGCCTAGTTTATGGTCATGGTGCAGTTCCTCGCCACGCCTGAACCAATTCGAAGCAGGCAAGGTGTTTAAAATCTCTTTCGTATTGTCGATCTTGGCGTTTGCGTCGGATTCATCGCGATTGACTAAACGCATCAACTCTTGCATCTGGTAGATGCCGGTTCGGCCATGGGTGGCATACACCATGATGCCCATGGCTCCAGTGTCTTTGAGCACTGCACGCAGCATCTTCAAGCCGGCATCGGGATTTTCAAGATGGTGCAGGACGCCGCTGCAGTTGATGTAATCGAACTTGCCCAATTGAAGTTCGGGCAGGTTCAACAGTGAATCCTGGATCCAGGTGATATTTTTCAGCCCCCTTATATCTGCCCGCTCTCGGGCAATCGCTATGCTCGCCTGGCTCAAATCCACATGCACGATTTCAGCGTCGGTGTCGCGCAATTGTTCGGCCAGATAAATTGTTGCGTCCCCAGTTCCGCCACCTGCTACCAAGACTCGAAAGTGATTCTTAAACGATTGTTTTCCTGAAAAACAATAGTGGTTGATCATCGGCAGGCTTTCCAGCCATGTTTTTATCAATCGTTTTTTTTCGTCTTGCGGATTGCAAGGCGGGTAAGGCAGGGATTCATACTGATCCCGTACTTTTGGTAGATAGTTGGCGGACATGCTGGTACCTGGCTCAAGAAGAATTTCTTGCTAAACAATTTAGGGCGTCGAGATTCGCTTGCGCGGATGTCGAGGGTAATTCCTGATCCGGCGGGGAGCGCTAACCCCCAGGCAGCATGCGCCGCATAGTGTCGTCTTTGACGATGAAGTGGTGATACAGCGCGGCCGCAACATGCAATGCGACTACGGCGATTAGTACCCACACAAACAGTTGGTGCATATCGCCAAGTGTATGGCCGAGTTGCGAGCCCTTTGATGACAGCGGCGGCAACGGTACTACGCCGAACAACGATACAGACCAGCCACGCGACGATGCATTGGCCCATCCCATTAAAGGAAATGCAATCAACAGAAAGTAAAGCAGCCAGTGGGTAGTTCGTGCAATCATATTCAACAGCGGCGACAGCATTTGCGGCACTGGGGGTGCAGGGTGCGTCCAGCGCCATAGCAACCGTAGCAGAACCAGCAGTACGATCAACGCACCGATTGACAGGTGCCAACTGATCAAACCGATTGGCTGAGTATCGCGGCCTATGTCAGGCATCAACCAACCGATAGAGTACTGGATTGCAAGTAGAAGCACGGTCAACCAGTGAAAAACTTTCGCTGGCGCGGAGTACACAGGGGTTTTTATGGTTTGCATTTTTTCGAGAAAAATATGAAACATCGTTATGGTACTGACAAGGCGGATGGGCAGCAGCGTCCGGCTAGAATTTTACGTATCTGGTTCCTCCTGTTACGACCGCGTAAACGTCAGGTATTGTACCGTTAAGATCTGCCGCTTCAAATTGGAGCGGGGTTGGTGTCGTTATCACTATCAGATTATTTATGCGGCAACGCCAAACAGAGCGCCGATGCCTGATGTTACCGCCATCGCCAAGACACTCCAGAAGGTTATGCGCATCACGCTAGGGAAAATTTTCGCGCCACCGGCTTTTGCCGCCAGGCCGCCTAAAAAGGCCAGAGATAACAATGCCGCAATGGCCACCGCAGGAATAAGTTGCGCGTGCGGGGCAATTGCGGCAACGATCAGCGGCAAGGCGGCGCCCGTGATAAAGCTGCAGGCAGAAGCGAATGCCGCTTGCAAGGGCCGCGCTCTGGTGGTTTGAGAAATGCCTAATTCATCACGGGCGTGAGCGCCTAGTGCATCGTGGGCCATCAACTGTTCGGCCACCTGTTTTGCAAGCGGCAGATCGAGACCACGACGCACATAGATCGCAGTCAACTCCCGGTGCTCGCTTTGGAAATCTTCTTTGAGTTCGGCGCTCTCTTCAGCCAAGGCCGCTTTTTCCGTGTCGGCCTGTGAGTGTACCGAGACATATTCTCCTGTTGCCATCGACATGGCGCCAGCAACCAGTCCGGTAACGCCTGTGAGCAGGATGTGTCCGTGTGCGGCATGAGCTGAGGCCACGCCAAGAATGAGACTTGCAGTCGATATGATGCCGTCATTAGCCCCGAGGACCGCGGCACGTAGCCAGCCAATGGCTTTAATACGATGTCGTTTGTTGTGTCGCATCAGTATTTCGCATTGTCATTTTTCTATCTTGGATGGCCCTGGAAATGATGCATGACTATGCCTCGGTTGGGGCAATTTAGTCTACGGGCAGCTCAACATATTTGCTACATGATGTATTGAGAATCATGCCGGGAATGATTTTCTTGGAAGGCGCTATACCAATCGATGGCAGGCCATGATGCTGTGGAAGCGAATGGAAGCAATGCCGAGCAGCTCGAGATAAAACAGTGTCGCTAGTAGTGCGCAGGAACCAGCTTGTAACTGGCATCCTGCAACCCTGATGCAAGCCTGCAGTACGATAATACCCAGGCTATTGCAAAGTGATTGCCGTGGGATTGCCACGACAATCAAATAAAACTAGGCCGCTGCAACGCTGCTGACGATTTCCTGATTGGCCGCGTTGCCGGCAATTTCAATTTGGCGGTTCACCGCGCTCAATATCGCCTTGAACGATGCTGTCAAGGTATTGGCGTCGATGCCGACGCCGAAACCGGTGGGGGCGTCGTTGAGGCGCAGTTCTATGTAACTGGCGGCTTGTGCATCGGCGCCGGCGCTGATCGCGTGTTCATGGAAATCCATCAGCTTGATATCCAGGCCCAGCGCATTGACGAAAGCGTCGATCGGGCCGTTGCCGTGGCCGCTGGAAGTTTGGACCTGGCCGTCGCGCATGATATCGATTTCGATCTTGACCGCTTGCGCCTGGCTCGAATCTTCGCTCATGCGGTGGCCGCGATATACATACGGCGTTTGTTTGTCCAGATACTCTTGCTTGAAGATGCTGTAGATGTCGCTGGCGGCAATTTCCTTACCGGTCGCATCGGCCGCTTTCTGGATCGCACGGCTGAACTCGATTTGCAGGCGGCGCGGCATGGCCAAGCCGTATTCCTGTTCCAGCAGATAAGCCATGCCGCCTTTGCCGGACTGGCTGTTGACGCGGATCACGGCATCGTAACTGCGGCCGAGATCGGCGGGATCGATAGGCAAGTAAGGGATTTCCCAGATAGCGTCGGCTTTTTGCGCGGCGAAGCCTTTCTTGATCGCATCCTGATGCGAACCGGAGAACGCGGTAAATACCAGGTCGCCGACATACGGATGGCGCGGGTGGACCGGAATCTGGTTGCAGTCTTCGACGCATTGACGCACTTCGTCGATGTCGGAAAAATCAAGCCCCGGATTGACGCCCTGGGTGTACAGGTTCAAAGCCAAGGTCACCAGATCGACGTTGCCGGTGCGCTCGCCATTGCCGAACAAACAGCCCTCGACTCGGTCAGCGCCGGCCATCACAGCCAGCTCGGCGGCGGCGACGCCGGTGCCGCGGTCGTTGTGCGGATGGACGCTGATGATAGCGGCGTCGCGCCGGGCCAGGTTGCGGTGCATCCATTCGATCTGGTCGGCAAATACATTCGGTGTGCTGCATTCGACCGTGGTCGGCAAATTGAGGATGACTTTGCGCGTCGGGCTGGCTTGCCAGGCTTCGACCACGGCGTCGCAGACTTCTTTCGAGAAATCCAGCTCGGCCATGCTGAAGGTTTCCGGCGAATATTCGTAGCGCCATTGGGTTTCCGGGCGGGCGTCGGTCAATTCCTTGATCAGGCGCGTACCTGAAACGGCGATTTCCTTGACCTCTTCGCGGCTCTTGTCGAACACAATACGGCGCCAGGCCGGAGCGATCGGGTTATACAGGTGGACGATGGCTTGCTTGGCATTCTTGAGCGAATCGACGGTGCGGCGGATCAGGTCTTCGCGCGATTGGGTCAAGACGATGATGGTGACGTCGTCCGGAATGTGGTTTTCTTCGATCAGTTTGCGGACAAAATCGAAATCGGTTTGCGAGCCGGACGGGAAACCTACTTCGATTTCCTTGAGTCCGATCTTCACCAGCAACTTGAAGAAACGCAGCTTGCGATCGGCGTCCATGGGTTCGATCAAGGCTTGATTGCCATCGCGTAAATCGGTGCTCATCCAGATCGGCGGAGCGCTGATAATTTGATTGGGCCAGGTGCGATCACTCAATGGAATCGGCGGGAACGGGCGATACTTGACAGCGGGGTTGTGCAACATCATGGTAAGCCTCTCTGGGAGCTAGTGATTGTGCTGAAAAAAAACCAAACGGGATTTTGCGGTGGCTGGAAGCTAGCCTGACTGCCACTCGGAAATTAACGCGAGGCCAGGCAACCGATCGCTAGCGATAGCAGTAGCAGTAGCAGTGGCAAGGCCAGCAGACGCTTGACGGCGAACGCGTTGCTGTAGCGGAAGAAAGTAGTGCAGGTATTGCGGAGTGGCTTGGAGTACATGGAATCTTGCTCTTTAAAATCGAGATTCATTCACGAATCTCAGTTTTACTACCGTTGATTTCTTTGTCAGGCGCTGTTGCCTGGAGTCCCCGTCAGAACGGGGGCGAGATCATAGTGCGCGTAGTAGCGATAGCGCTAGTAGCGGCACTAGCAGCATTGCTGGCAGGGCGCCGGCAATGTGCGGTAGAGAGCGGGATTGGATGCGGGTGGAAAACATGGACTTAATGTAAGAGATAAAGTCAGGGCTTGTCAAGCGCCGCTTGATGCAAGGCCCAAAATATCGATAAATCCGTGTTGATCTGGCATCTCGCCATGGAACGCCCTAGCGCGTGCCGAACAAGCCAATCAAGCCGATGACGATCAGATACAAGGCGATGATGTAGTTCAAGAGGCGCGGAATCACCAGAATCAATACCCCGGCGATCAGCGAAACGATGGGGGTCAGGTGCAGAGTGGTAAACATATTCGCTCCTTTTTTTGAGTGTTGAATGAGCTTGCATTTGATTCGATGGTACGTCGCCCGCGGCTTTTCCATTGTAGGACAACACCGCCCGGCAGCGTAGGATTGCACTGATTCTGAAGGAAAAAAACGGCTTGGCTATCGACTGTTTCAGGAGGAGAGACCGTTACAGTGTTGGCTAATGCCGATAAGGACACACACTCCGTCAGATGCACGAACTGAAACTTGGCGGCCATCGTCAGCAACGGGCAGGTCGTTGGCGACAACCATTTCAGAGCAGGCAAGAGACGGATTTACTCCCTTCCCGGGGAATACTTTTGCGGTTTCATAATCCTGCTGAAACCCGCTTAAAACAAGAAGCATTACGCATTACGCTACAGGGCGCGAGTGCCGGAAATCAGGCGCGTGATAAATGCCGAACGCTCAGTCTTTTGTTTCGGCAAGGCGCGCTCGATCATCGAGGTCCATTGCTCTGACAGTTGCTGACAAGTGGCGCGCAGCACCGGCGCCAGTTCAGGCCAGTCCGACAGGGTGCGCAAGTGCCGCTCAATTGTCCTGGCCGACTGTACGCAGGCATCGTTTGCCAGGTTGTGCATATTGTATTGAGAGATCAGATGCAGCACCGCCGAGATCAGGAGCTCTGGCGGCGTACGATAGTCCTCGGCCGAGATCGAATTTGGATCTGCTGCATTGCGCGAACTGTGGTTCATCGGCGACTCCTTGATCGAGTGATTTAAATAGTAATGATTCTCATTTAAATTATTATCCAAGCCGACTTTGAATGCAAGCACTTTGCGGTTTTCTTATTTTGCTGCGATTGCTTGCCGCAATTATTTGTTCACGAGATGTTTCGGCACCGAGAGCGTCAGCAAAGCGCCGAGCACCAGCGACGCCGCCAGCACAAACATGCCGCTATTGGTGCTGTGGGTCTGGTCTTTCAGCCAGCCGACCAGGTAAGGGCTGACGAAACCGGCCAGATTGCCCAGCGAATTGATCAACGCAATCCCGGCCGCCGCCGCCATACCGCCGAGGAACGCGGTCGGCAAACTCCAGAACAAGGGCAATACGGTAATGATGCCTATGGTCGCCAGAGTCAGTGCCGACATGGCTAGCAGCGTGTTGTGGTCATACACAGTGCTCAGGATCAGGCCGATGCTGCCTAGCAGCGCCGGAATCGCCACATGCCAGCGCCGTTCGCGCCGCTTGTCGGCGCTGTGGCCGATCAGGATCATGGCGATGGCTGCGCTAGCGTAGGGAATCGCCGTCAGCAGGCCGATGTTGAAGGTGTCGGTGACGCCGGTAGTCTTGATGATGGTCGGCAGCCAGAAGCTGACGCCGTACAGGCCCATGACGAAACAAAAGTAGATCAGCGCCATCAGCCACACGCGCGGGTTGGCGAACATCTGGCCCAGCGAAGCTTGGTGTTTCTGGCTGCTTTCAACCTGTATCTGCGATTCCAGCAATTGCTTTTCCGCCTCGCTCAGCCAGTTGGCGCCGCGAATCCGGTCTTGCAGATAAAAGATCACGACAACGCCCAGCAGCAGGGACGGAATCGCTTCCAGGATAAACATCCATTGCCAGCCGGCCAGGCCATGTACGCCTGGCATGGCTTTCATGATCCAGCCAGACAACGGGCCGCCGATGACGCCGGATATCGGCACCCCGGTCATGAATAGCGCGGTCATCTTGCCGCGCCGATGGGCTGGGTACCAATAGGTCAGATACAGGATGACGCCAGGGAAGAAGCCGGCTTCGGCAACGCCAAGCAAAAAGCGCATCACATAAAATGTGGTGGGGCTGTCGACAAAGATCATGGCGCCGGAGACGATGCCCCAGGTGATCATGATGCGGGCGATCCAGAGCCGGGCACCGACCCGGTGCAGAATCATATTGCTGGGTATTTCAAAGATGAAATAGCCGAGAAAGAAAATCCCTGCACCCAGGCCGTAGACGGTTTCGCTGAACTTCAGGTCGTTGAGCATTTGCAGCTTGGCGAAGCCGACATTCACGCGATCCAGATAGGAGGCGACATAGCAAAGGAATAGCATGGGCAGCAGGCGCCAGGTTACTTTGGCGTAGGTCGCGGTTTCGAATGCGCTGCTGGCGGGTGTGCTGGTTGCGCTTGAATTATCTGACATGTCTCTCTACCTGTTATTGGTTTAGTTGTAAGAAACGACAGCTGAAGATTTCAGCCTGGCTGGTTAGCTGAAATGCATTGTAGTCGCACAGCAACGGAATGGCTACGAGGCGATGCCATTCCGGCAGGAGGAAGTCGTTTACACTGCAACACGCTGCTAAATGCCGCGCTGTTAAATACCGCGCTGTTAAATACCGTCTTCACACATCTTGAGGTCCGCGTTTTATGGAATTGCGTCAACTGCGCTATTTTGTCGCCATCGTCGATCATGGTTCGCTGTCGCGCGCCGCGCGGGTTTTGCATATCGCCCAGCCGGCCTTGACGCAGCAGATCAAACAACTGGAAGATGAACTGGCTGCGCAACTATTGCATCGCTCCGCACAGGGCGTGATTGCCACCGACGCCGGCAAGATTTTTTATGAGCATGCACAGGCGATCCTGAAACAGGTGATCGACGCCAGATCGGCTGTCGCTCAATCAACCGACAAGCCGGCCGGCACCGTCGCCCTCGGCATCCCGCAAAGCGCCTCCGGCATCCTGGCCTTGCCTTTGCTGACGGCAATGCGCGCCAGATATCCGGACATCTCGCTGCAATTGACGGAAGAACTGACCGGCAATCTGATCGAACAATTGAAGACCGGGCGCATCAACCTGGCGGTATTGTTCGACGACGGCCAGCTGACTTCGTTTGCCACTACACCGCTGGTAGAAGAAGAGATGATGTTTATCACGCGCACCGGTTCTCAGTATGCGACCAGCCGCCGTTCGGTGACTTTCGCGCGTGCTGTCAAGGCCAGGCTGATACTGCCCGGCATGCAGCACGGCGTGCGGCCGCGCATCGAGAGCGTCGCCAGGGCCGCGGGTCTGGCGCTCGGCAACGTGATCGAAATCAGTTCGGTGACGATCATGAAATCGGCCATCCTGGCGGATATCGGCGCCACTATCTTGCCGGTAGCGCCGCTGCTGCCGGAGATCAAGCGTGGTGAGATGACGGCATACTCGATCAGCGGCGAAAAGATGTCGCGCACGCTGGCTCTATGTTCTTCGAAGAATATCCCGCTGACGACGGCAGCAGCGGCGGTCGAGCGTCTGGTGCTGGAAGTGACGGATGAGTTGTGCCGCAGCGGTGAATGGCTGCACGCAAAGATCCTGGCGCGGCCAGCTTGACTGCGGTTGACGATGGTGCGGCGTCACCAAGGAGGCCACCCCATCGTTTTTTCTTATACCCGTATCCCGAATCAGTATTTCCTGCTCGCCGCGCAGCTCCCTTAGACTTCATTCACAGCAGAAGACAGCGCGTGCTGCGAGGGCCGCCAACATGGCCGCAGCGTCTGGCAACCGGACACTTTATCGAGTGTTCACATGCAAGATGTTTCCCGGATTATCGTTCCAGGAACCGTATTGAAAATCGCACATGGCTCGCTATCTGCTGCAGTGTTGCCTGGAATCTGTGCTGCGGCTCCGTCCTGATCAAGCGGAGCGAGCCAGCTTATCGTGTTCAGCAAATACTTCCTTCGCTGCAAACATGCCGTTCAATGCCGCAGGAAAGCCAGCATACAGCGCCATCTGGATAATCGTTTCGGTGATTTCCTGACGCGACAGGCCGACGTTCAAGGCAGCTGCCAGATGCACCTTCAATTGCGGCTGCGCGGTACCCATTGCGGTCAGCGCCGCTACTGTCGCCAGTTCACGTTGCTGCAAGCTTAGGCCAGGCCGGGAATAAATTTCGCCGAAACCGAATTCGATGACATAACGCCCCAGGTCGGGAGATATATCGGCCAGACTGTCGATCACCTTTTCGCCGGCAATATCGTCGACTTCCTTGAGCCGTTGTAAACCTCTTTCGTAAATGCTTTGTTCCATGCGATTCCCCAAATGAATTATGTGTAGTCGGATACTTTCAGTTTTTGTTCCAGGCTGGCATAAAACGCAACTTTGCCGCGTAACATCTCCAGGGTGTCCTGCAACTCCAACAGTTCAGCTTGCAACGCTTCCGTATGCTGTTCCAGCAATACCTTGCGCTCAGACACACTGCCAAGTTGTTCCCCCAATCTGCGCAATTCCGCATAACGCAGCATCTGTTGTATCGACATGCCTGTAGCGCGCAACCTGAGCAGGAATTCAATCCAGCGCAGGTCTTCCTGGCGGTACAGGCGATGTTGATTGCTTTGCCTCGGGACAGGATCGATCAAACCTATCTTTTCGTAATAGCGCAAAGTGTGGATGCTGAGTCCGGTGGCTGTCGCAGCTTGTTGGATCGTGATGGAAGTGGCCATGGAATAAAGTTTAGAAGTTAGAGTGCACTCTAGGTCAAGCGTTTATTATCGCAGGACCACGTTGCATGCAGCAGCGACCGATTAAAATTAGTGCTGTTCATAAAGAATGCATAAGATTTTGCAATAAAAGCAATATCTGATGGCCAGTCGGCCAAGCCCCGATTTGGGGCGGATTTCAGGAATGATGAAGGATGCAATGCATATTCTTTTGGTAGAAGACGATTCGGTGCTGGCAGATGGCATTTTGCGCATCTTCAAAGGCCACGGCATGGTGGTCGATGTGGTGCAGAACGGTAACGACGCCGACGCACTGTTGCAACGCACGGAAATTTCGGTGGTGGTGCTGGACATCGGTTTGCCCGGTATCGACGGTTTTGAAGTGATCCGCCGCCTGCGCGCGCGCGGCAGCCACGTCCCGGTGCTGTTGCTGACCGCACGCGACTCAGTGCAAGACCGGGTCTACGGCCTGGAGCTGGGGGCCGATGATTACCTGGTGAAACCGTTCGCGACGCAAGAGCTGGTAGCCAGGGTACGCGCGCTGCTGCGCCGTAGCGCGCCGCAACCGCTGGAGATGCATCTGGGCGGCTTGTCGCTGAATACCTCGTCGCGGCGCGCAAAAATCAATGGCAAGACCGTCGATCTGTCGGTGCGCGAGTGGGCGGTGCTGGAATATCTGTTGCAGCAAGCTTCGCGCGTGGTATCCCGGCAGCAGATTATCGATGCGATTCTGCCCTGGGGCGCGGAACTGACCCTGAATGCGGTTGAGGTCTACATATCGCGAATCCGCTTGAAAATTGCCGACGCCGGGATTGAGATCCGGACCATACGCGGCTTTGGCTACATGCTGGAAAAAATCGAGGCATGAGCATGTCCAGCATTCGCATTAGTCTGCTGAAGTGGCTGATTGTGCCGCTGTTGATTGTCAATGTCGTCGGCGCCGGCGTGACCTACTGGCTAGCCTGGATTCCGGCCCAGATTGCCTTCGACCAGAGCCTGGCGGACGCCGGCTGGGCCATGATCCCGCGCTTGCATGAGGCGGGCGCAGAAGTTGAAATCGATTTGTCCAAGCAAGCCGAGCAGGTATTGCGGGTCGATCATTTCGACGCGATTTTTCTGGTGGTGCGCGACCGCCAAGGTAAGCTGCTGGCGGGCGACGCCGATTTTCCGGTGCTGCCGCAGCGTGAGCAGCTCAACGATCCGACGCCCTATGACGGTTTCATGCGGGGCGAGCCGGTGCGTATCGTGGCCTTGAAAACCATGATCGGCAACCAGCCGGTGTTCATCGGTGTCGCCGAAACCTTGCGCAAGCGCACGCATATCCGTTCGGAGATTTTCCTGGCGCTGCTGCTGCTGGAAGGTGGGCTGGCGCTGTTGCTGATTGCCACCATCTGGCTGGCGGTCAGCAAGGGTTTGCTGCCGCTGAAGAAGATGAAGGTGGATCTGAACGCGCGCAGCGGCGATGATTTGTCGGCGCTGGATGAACGGCATGTGCCGTTCGAGCTCAGTCCAGTCGTCAAAGCCATCAATGGCCTGCTCGACAAGGTGCAGCAGGATGCCAAGGCGCAGCAGAATTTTCTTGCCAATGTTGCACATCAGTTACGCACGCCGCTGGCCGGTTTCCGGACCCAGCTCGAATGGCTGCTGCAGAAGCATGTCGACGAACCGGAAAGCGCGCATTCGATCGTGCTGATGACTTCTTCCACCGAGCGCATGATCCGCCAGACCAACCAGCTGTTAACGCTGGCGCGCGCCGAGCCGGCCAAGTTCGAAAAAGAGCGCTTGCGGGTGGTCGAACTCAACAAGCTGGTGGAGGAGTCGATCCAGCATTTTGTCGAACAGGCGCACAAGAAGAATATCGACCTCGGTTTCGACCTGCAGCCGACACGGGTGATGGGCGATCATTTCCTGCTGCGTGATCTGATCGACAACCTGATCGACAATGCGATCCGCTATTCTCCCCGCGGCGGCAGGGTGACCGTCAGCTCGCAGCATGGCAAGGACGGAGGCATCTTTGCGGTGGAGGATTCCGGCCCGGGAATTGCGCCGTCCGAGCAAGAGTTGATTTTCAACCGCTTCCATCGTCTTGACGATAGCGTTGCCGGCAATGGCTTAGGCCTGGCGATTGTGCGCGACATCACCAAAGATCATGGCGCCAGAATTACTGTCGAGCCTGGCGCCGCGGGCGGAACGATCTTTTCGGTGCATTTTCCATTCCCAATTTTGGGCGCGCCCTCAAAATTGCCCGCTTAATTTTCATTACGGTTGCGAGTTCCATCTTGCCGACCGATTCAAAATCAATGAAGAACCAAGCGTTGATACTCGTTGATATGACTCGTTGACATGCACTGATACAAAACGACAACTGTTGTCGAGCTGTCAGCGATCAGGCCCCGGGCTCCCGCTCGGGGGCCATACTATGCACCAAATCATTTCCGAATGGCACAACTTTTACTCTTGTTACTGTTTCGAGGGCGAATTGTTGCTTGCCGATTACACCTGCATTCTTCCCTTACCAAAAATAATTTCCTTGCTGTAATTTAAGCGCCGAGCGATCGCTCCTCCAAGGCTGGCGCGCAGTTGCCGATGTTTCACTTGGAGAGGCATGGTCTCAGTGTTGATATGTTTTGTGGCATGTTTGTTGCTTAGTGTGTCTGTGGAAATATTCTCAAGTGGCATCACAAATTGCCATTCGAGAACGGCTCCGCAAGAAATAGCATGACCGCGGAAGAAACCTGTTTTCAGTTTCGCAAGGGTTTCCGAGGCATCGCTCAGAAGGCGATTAACAAATCTGTTTGGTTTTTACAAAACTGTAAATTTCTACTCTGAAACTTACCCATAGGGAGTTGTTATGATAAAAGAAAGAAGATTGCCGCATTTGCTACGACTGATGTTTTCCGGCAGCGTAGTGGTTGGGGTGGGGTTGTTGGCTCACTCGGTGCAGGCACAGGAGACGAAGGCAGACGATGGACCGCAACAAATGCAACGAGTCGAAATTACTGGCTCATCCATCAAGCGGATTACCAAAGAAGGAGCGCTGCCGGTACAGACGCTCACCAAGGAAGATATTGCAAAGACCGGCGCCCAAAGCGTTGCCGATCTGATTCAGGCTCTGCCTGCGATGCAGGGCTTCGTTCCTTCGTCGAATTCTGTCAACGGTAGCGGCGCTGGCGTTGAGACAGCTTCGATCCATAGCCTGGGCTCGGGCTATACCCTGGTGCTGCTGAATGGACGGCGGATGGCCAAATCGGCGATCAACAACAACGACTACGCGGTCAATCTGGCGAGTATTCCGCTGGCAGCCGTGGAGCGCGTCGAAATCCTGACCGACGGCGCTTCCGCACTGTACGGTTCCGACGCGATTGCCGGTGTTGTCAACTTCATTCTCAAGAAAAATTCAACCTCAACTGACGTCACTGCCACTTACAATGCGCCGACGAAAGCGGGCGGCAAGAGTTTCAATGTCGGCATCTCCAAAGGCTTCGGCGATCTGGATAAAGACGGTTACAACGTGCTGCTGGCATACAGCCACGACGAACAAAAAAATCTGGTTGCCGGTCAACGGGGTTTTGCCAGCTCTGGCGTGGTG